>NZ_JBIAVF010000019.1:0-194245 GCF_042893755.1 Streptomyces sp. NPDC001568
TCAAGGAACGGACGCTTCCTTTGTACTCACCCTCTCGGGCTTTCCTCCGGGCTTCGTTCTGTTCTGTTCTTGCGTTTCCGACTCTATCAGACTCTCTCGGGCCCGATTTCCTCGGTGCTTTCCAGGTCCTGCGCTTTCGCGCTTTCCCTTTCCGGCGATTCCGACTCTATCAGATTCATTTCCCTGTCGTTTCCGACCGGATTTGAATTCTGATGGCCTTCGGCGGCCTTTCCCTTTCGGGCGGATCAGACTTTATCAGGTTTCCCCGGGTCATCGATCCCACCCGCTCGCGGACCGGTCCGGGCGCACGTGTGTGCTCGGGGCCCTGCGAGGTGGAGACGTAAACGTACTGGAGCGGGGCCCCCGGATGCAAATCCGGTTGCCCCGCTCCGGTGTGGTCGCTACGGGCGAGGTCAGACCTCGACCACGACCGGCAGGATCATCGGGCGCCGGCGGTAGCCGTCGGAGACCCACTTGCCCATGGTGCGGCGGATGAGCTGCTGGATCTGGTGCGGCTCGGCCACGCCGTCGGCGGCGGCGCGGGCGATGGCTTCCTCGATCTTCGGCAGGATCGCCGTGAAGGCGGAGTCCTCGATGCCGGAGCCGCGGGCCTGGATGGTCGGGCCGCTCACGACCTTGCCCGTGGTGCTGTCCACCACGACGAAGACCGAGACGATGCCCTCGTCCCCGAGGATGCGGCGGTCCTTGAGCGAGGCCTCGGTGACATCGCCGACCGAGAGGCCGTCGACGTAGACGTAGCCGGCCTGGACCTTGCCCGAGATGCGGGCCTTGCCGTCGATGAGGTCGACGACCACGCCGTCCTCGGCGATGACGATGCGGTCCTTGGGGACACCCGTCATCGCGCCGAGCTCGGCGTTGGCGCGCAGGTGGCGCCATTCGCCGTGGACCGGCATGAGGTTCCGCGGCTTGCAGATGTTGTAGAAGTACAACAGCTCGCCGGCGGAGGCGTGACCGGAGACGTGCACCTTGGCGTTGCCCTTGTGCACGACGTTGGCGCCCCAGCGGGTCAGGCCGTTGATCACGCGGTAAACCGCGTTCTCGTTGCCCGGGATCAGGGACGACGCCAGGATCACGGTGTCGCCGGGGACGATCCGGATCTGGTGGTCGCGGTTGGCCATGCGGGACAGGGCCGCCATCGGCTCGCCCTGCGAGCCCGTGCAGACCAGCACGACCTCGTCGTCCGGCAGGTCGTCGAGGGTCTTGACGTCGACGACGAGGCCGGCCGGGACCCGGAGGTAGCCCAGGTCACGGGCGATGCCCATGTTGCGGACCATCGAACGGCCGACGAAGGCGACCCGACGGCCGTACTCGTGGGCGGCGTCCAGGATCTGCTGGATGCGGTGCACGTGGCTCGCGAAGGAGGCCACGATGATCCGCTTCTGCGCGCTCGCGAAGACGCCGCGGATGGCGTTCGAGATGTCGCGCTCCGGCGGGACGAAGCCCGGGACCTCGGCGTTCGTCGAGTCGGAGAGGAGGAGGTCGATGCCCTCCTCGCTCAGACGCGCGAAGGCGTGGAGGTCGGTCAGGCGGTTGTCCAGCGGGAGCTGGTCCATCTTGAAGTCGCCCGTGCAGACCACCATGCCGGCGCCGGTGCGGATCGCCACGGCCAGCGCGTCCGGGATGGAGTGGTTGACGGCGATGAACTCGCAGTCGAACGGGCCCAGGCCCTCGCGCTCGCCCTCCTTCACCTCGAGGGTGTAGGGGCGGATGCGGTGCTCCTGGAGCTTCGCCTCGATGAGGGCGAGGGTCAGCTTGGAGCCGATCAGCGGGATGTCCGGCTTCTCCCGGAGGAGGTACGGGACGGCGCCGATGTGGTCCTCGTGGCCGTGCGTGAGGACGATGCCCTCGATGTCGTCGAGGCGGTCCCGGATGGACGAGAAGTCCGGCAGGATCAGGTCGATGCCGGGCTGCTCCTCCTCGGGGAAGAGGACGCCGCAGTCGACGATCAGCAGGCGACCGTCGAACTCGAAGACGGTCATGTTTCGGCCGATCTCACCGAGACCGCCCAGCGGGGTGACCCGAAGGCCACCCTTCGGGAGCTTCGGCGGCGGACCGAGTTCAGGGTGCGGATGGCTCAAAAGTTTCTCCTTCACCACGCGCGCCACGTACCCCTTGAGGCACGTGGCGCGCATGTCATTCGTGCACTTGCGTTCGTCTGTCGTGGTCTTGCTTATTCAGTTGTGAAGTCTGTTGTCAGAGCTGTACCCCGCCCGCGGCAAGATCGATCTTGAGCTGCGCCGTCTCTTCGGCCGACAGCTCGACCAGCGGGAGTCGCAGCGGGCCCGCGGGCAGGCCCTGCAGGTTCAGCGCGCCCTTGGTGGTCATCACGCCCTGGGTGCGGAACATGCCGGTGAAAACGGGGAGCAACTTCTGGTGGATCTCGGTGGCCTTCTGCACGTCGCCGCCCAGGTGGGCGTCGAGCATCGCACGCAGCTCGGGGGTGACCACGTGGCCGACCACCGACACGAAGCCGACCGCGCCGATCGACAGGAGCGGCAGGTTCAGCATGTCGTCGCCCGAGTACCAGGCCAGGCCGCTCTGCGCGATGGCCCAGCCTGCGCGGCCGAGGTCACCCTTGGCGTCCTTGTTGGCAACGATACGGGGATGCTCGGCGAGCCGAACCAGGGTTTCGGTATTGATCGGAACGCCGCTGCGACCGGGGATGTCGTAGAGCATGACCGGCAGCTCGGTCGCGTCGGCGATGGCCGTGAAGTGCTGGTAGAGGCCCTCCTGCGGCGGCTTGCTGTAGTAGGGCGTGACCGCGAGCAGGCCGTGGGCGCCGGTGCGCTCGGCCTGGCGGGCCAGCTCCAGGGTGTGGCGGGTGTCGTTCGTACCGATGCCGGCGACGACGTGGGCGCGGTCGCCGACCGCCTCCAGTACGGCTCGTACGAGGTCGTTTTTCTCCGCGTCGGTGGTCGTGGGCGACTCACCGGTGGTGCCGTTGATGATCAGGCCGTCGTTGCCTGCGTCCACCAGATGGACGGCGAGACGCTGCGCGCCGTCGAGGTCAAGTGCGCCATCCGCCGTGAACGGCGTGATCATGGCGGTGAGGACCCGCCCGAAGGGGGTCTGCGGAGTCGAGATCGGAGCCATGGGTAACACGCTACTCGCTGCCACGCTCGCGATGTCCCCTCGGGTGACGTCAACAGGGGGAACCTCCGAGTCGTGGCCTCGCAGGTTGTTGGATCCCGGCACTGCCTGCTCGGGGGTTCAAGCAGTGCCGGGTCCGTTTGATCAGCCTAGATGAACTTTACGAAACGCCGCAATACGGACACTTGGGACTTGTCTCCGTACATGTGTACGCCGCACGTGCGTCGAGCCTTACGGGGCAACGCGGCCGTTGCCGTTGAAGGCCGCGTAGGTCAGCGGCATGAGCCGCGCCCAGTGCTGCTCCATCTTCTCGCCGACCATCTCGATCTCCCGCTGCGGGAAGGACGGGACCGCAGCCAGCTCGTGCTGGGTGCGCAGACCGAGGAAGTGCATGAGCGAGCGCGCGTTGCAGGTGGCGTACATCGAGGAGAAGAGACCGACCGGCAGGACCGAACGGGCGACCTCGCGGGCCACCCCCGCCGCCAACATCTCCTGGTACGCCTCGTAGGCCTGGCGGTACGAGTCCTCCATGACCCGGCCCGTCAGCTCCTGCTGCGCCTCGGTGCCCTCGACGAAGACGTACTTGCCGGGGCGGCCCTCCTGGACGAGCTTGCGCTCGGCGTCGGGCACGTAGAAGACCGGCTGGAGCTCCCTGTAGCGGCCGGATTCCTCGTTGTAGGACCAGCCCACGCGGTGCCGCATGAACTCGCGGAAGACGAAGATCGGGGCGCTGATGAAGAACGTCATCGAGTTGTGCTCGAAGGGGCTGCCGTGGCGGTCGCGCATCAGGTAGTTGATGAGGCCCTTGGAGCGCTCGGGGTCCTTCTGCAGCTCCTCCAGGGACTGCTCGCCGGCCGTGGAGACGCGGGCTGCCCACAGCACGTCGGAGTCGGCGGCGGAGTGCTTCACCAGTTCCACCGTCACCTCACTACGGAAGCTGGGTTTCAGGTCTGAAGCAGCGGTCTCGCTCACACGGGGTCCTTCCGAACGGTCTTACCTGGGGCGCGCCCACTCTACGGCGCGCGCGGTGGGTCCCCGCGCAGCCGCGGGGGGCGGCGGGGTCCCCCGTACAGCTGACGAGGTGCCAAGTTTTTTCGTTGATGTCCCGATTTCAGGCACCGATCGGGGCGTTCGTACGTCCTACAGGGAGAACCCGTTCCGTCCCACCCCCACGGCCTCCGGGCCCTGATCGTGAGGAGAGTCGCTCCCATGTTCCGCCGGCGCGAACCCGTCCCGTTCGCCTTCGTCGCCGAGGCCGACCGTTTCCGCAGTAACGTCACTCCGCCGCCGCGCGAGAGTCTGAGCAGGACTCAGATCGCCGCCCGTAGTCTGGTCGGACTGACCGTGGTGGCGGGGCTCGTCGGCTCGTTGCTCCTCGGGATGCCCGCACTGCAGCCGTACGAGGCGACCGGGAAGGCGCAGCAGTCCGAGGCGTCCGAAGGACGGTAGCCTCACGGGCACTGCCCAATCGAACGTGCACGTGAGTGAGGTCCTGCCGTGCCCCTGCCCTTCTTGACGGCCGACGGCGTTTTCGACGTACATGAGGACGAAGCCCTCCCCCACGCGGATCCGGAGCGCTGGCGCCGGCCCTACCGGCCCGGCCCCTGGCGCGTGGCCGGAGCGGCCGTGCTGCTCCTGCTTGCGGCGTTCATGCTGCTGGCCACGATGATCATCGCCTTCGCGGGCACCTGGCTGGGCGCGTGCGTCGGCCTGGCCGCCTCGCTCGTCGTCGTCGGCTCCGCGCTGCGGATGCTCCGTACGGGCGTCTGGGTGAGCCCGTACGGGCTGCGGCGGGTCGGGTTCTTCCGGACCCGTTCCCTCGCCTGGAGCGAGGTCGACGCCATCCGCACGGTGCAGCAGCCGGTGCGCTGGCTGGGGCTCCCCCGGACCGTCCAGGGTCAGGCCCTGACGGTGGCCGGTCGCTCCGGTCCGGATCTGCCGGTCCTGCTGACCGACCACAACGCCGACTTCCTGTCCCGGGGCGAGGCCTTCGACCGGGCCGCCGGGACGCTGGAGGCGTGGGCGCAGGAGTACCGGCCCGTCCCGGCCTGACGCGCCGCCGACGGCCGCCGGAAAGCCCGTACGGGGATCAGACCCGTACGGGCTTTCCCGCGTGCAGGGCGATGGCGCGCTGCATCGCCTTGCGGGCGCGCGGGGTGTCGCGGGCGTCGTGGTAGGCGACGGCGAGGCGGAACCAGCTGCGCCAGTCCCCCGGCGCGTCCTCGGTCTCGGCCTTGCGGCGTGCGAAGACCTCGTCGGCGGAGTCCCGCAGGATCCGGCCGTACTCGTCCCGCTCCAACTCGTCCTCGGGCAGGCCGCCCTCGGCCTCCAGTTCGGTCGCGAGCTGGTTGGCCCGGGTGACGAACTGGGTGTTCTTCCAGAGGAACCAGACGCCGATGACCGGGAGGATCAACACGGCCACGCCGAAGGTGACGGTGATCCAGGTGCCCTGCCGGAGCAGCATCAGCCCCCGGCTGCCGACCAGGACGAAGTAGACGACCAGGACGGCTGCCGTGATGAAGTAGGTGATCTTCGCGCGCATGGGACTACTGCCTCATCAGCCGAGGTCGAGGAAGTTTTCCAGGCCGAAGGTGAGGCCCGGGGTCTGCGTCACGCGGCGCACGCCGAGCAGGATGCCCGGCATGAAGCTGCTGTGGTGCAGGGAGTCGTGACGGATGGTGAGGGTCTCGCCCTCGCTGCCGAGCAGCACCTCCTGGTGGGCCAGCAGGCCCCGGAGGCGGACGGCGTGCACCGGGACCCCGTCGACGTCCGCGCCGCGGGCGCCGTCGAGGGCGGTGGCGGTGGCGTCGGGCTGCGCGCCGAGGCCGGCCTCGGCGCGGGCGGCCGCGATGAGCTGCGCCGTACGGGTCGCGGTGCCGGAGGGCGCGTCGACCTTCTTCGGGTGGTGCAGTTCGACCACTTCGACGGACTCGAAGTAGCGGGCGGCCTGGACGGCGAACTTCATGGTGAGGACGGCGCCGATGGAGAAGTTCGGGGCGATGAGCACCCCGGTCTCCGGCGAGCCGGCCAGCCAGGTGTTCAGCTGTCCGAGGCGGTCCTCGGTCCAGCCGGTGGTGCCGACGACGCCGTGGATGCCGTGGCGGACGAAGAAGTCCAGGTTCTCCATCACGGAGTCGGGCGTGGTCAGCTCGACCACGACCTGGGCGCCGGCCTCGGTCAGCGTCTCCAGCTTGTCGCCGCGGCCGAGGGCCGCCACCAGCTCCATGTCCTCGGCGGCCTCGACGGCCTTGACCGCCTCGGAGCCGATGCGGCCCCGGGCGCCGAGGACCGCCACGCGCAGCTTGCTCATGTTCCGTCCTTAAGTGTGTGCAGCCTTGATACGGGTACGGGCCGGGGCCCGTACGGAGCTAGGCGACCGCTTCGTCGAGGCGGGCGGCCTGCTTCTCCTTCAGCGGACCGATCACCGCGAGGGAGGGGCGCCGGGTCAGTACGTCCCGGGCGACCGCGCGGACGTCGTCCGGGGTCACGGCGGCGATCCGGGCCAGCATGTCGTCGACGGACATCTGGTCGCCCCAGCAGAGCTCGCTCTTGCCGATGCGGTTCATGATCGCGCCGGTGTCCTCCAGGCCGAGGACGGTGGAGCCGGAGAGCTGGCCGATGGCGCGCCGGATCTCGTCGTCGTCGAGGCCGTCGGCGGCCACCTTGTCCAGTTCGTCGCGGCAGATCCGCAGGACGTCGTGGACCTGGTTGGGCCGGCAGCCCGCGTAGACGCCGAACAGGCCGGTGTCGGCGAAGCCCGAGGTGTACGAGTACACGCTGTAGGCCAGTCCGCGCTTCTCGCGGACCTCCTGGAAGAGGCGGGAGGACATGCCTCCGCCGAGGGCGGTGTTCAGGACGCCCAGGGCCCAGCGGCGCTCGTCGGTGCGGGCGAGGCCCGGCATGCCGAGGACGACGTGCGCCTGCTCGGTCCTGCGGTTGACGAGTTCGACCTGGCCGGCGGTGCGGATCCGCTTGGTGCCGGTACGGGGGCCCACGGGCTCGGCGTCGGTGCGGGTGAGCGCGCCGGCCTTCTCGAAGGCCGCGCGGACCTGGCGCACGACCTTGTCGTGGTCGACGTTGCCGGCCGCGGCGACGACCAGGCGGGTCGGATCGTAGTGCTTCTTGTAGAAGCGGCGGATCCGGTCGGCGCCGAGGGCGTTGATCGTGTCGACGGTGCCGAGGACGGGGCGGCCGAGCGGCGAGTCCCCGTACATGGTCCGGGCGAACAGGTCGTGGACCACGTCACCCGGGTCGTCCTCGGTCATCGCGATCTCTTCGAGGATGACGCCGCGCTCGGCGACGACGTCCTCCTCGCGGATCAGCGAGCCGGTGAGCATGTCGCAGACCACGTCGATGGCCAGCGGCAGGTCGGTGTCGAGCACCCGGGCGTAGTAGCAGGTGTACTCCTTCGCCGTGAAGGCGTTCATCTCGCCGCCGACCGCGTCGATCGCGGAGGAGATGTCGAGGGCACTGCGCTTGTCGGTGCCCTTGAAGAGGAGGTGCTCCAGGTAGTGGGTGGCTCCGTTGAGCGTGGGCGTCTCGTCCCGGGAGCCCACGTTCGCCCAGATGCCGAAGGTGGCGGAGCGGACGGAGGGCAGCGTCTCGGTGACGATGCGCAGTCCGCCGGGCAGGACGGTGCGTCGGACGGTGCCGATGCCGTTCTGCCCCTTGAGCAGGGTTTGGGTACGGGCGACGGCCCGCCCCTCCGAAGAGGGGCGGGCCGTCACACGGGAACTACGCGACGTCACTTGTCGGAGTCGTCCTTGTCAGCGTCGTCACCGGCGGCCTCGCCGTCGATCACGGGGATCAGGGACAGCTTGCCGCGCTGGTCGATCTCGGCGATCTCGACCTGCACCTTGGTGCCGACCGCGAGCACGTCCTCGACGTTCTCCACGCGCTTGCCACCGGCGAGCTTGCGGATCTGCGAGATGTGCAGCAGGCCGTCCTTGCCGGGCATGAGGGAGACGAAGGCACCGAAGGTGGTGGTCTTGACGACCGTACCCAGGTACCGCTCGCCGACCTCCGGCATGGTCGGGTTGGCGATCGCGTTGATCGTGGCGCGGGCGGCCTCGGCGGCCGGGCCGTCGGAGGCACCGATGTAGATGGTGCCGTCGTCCTCGATCGTGATCTCGGCGCCGGTGTCCTCCTGGATCTGGTTGATCATCTTGCCCTTGGGGCCGATGACCTCACCGATCTTGTCCACGGGGATCTTGACCGTGATGATCCGCGGGGCGTTCGGGGACATCTCGTCCGGCGTGTCGATCGCTTCCATCATCACGTCGAGGATGTGGAGGCGGGCGTCACGGGCCTGCGTCAGGGCCGCGGCCAGGACGGAGGCGGGGATGCCGTCGAGCTTGGTGTCGAGCTGGAGCGCGGTGACGAACTCCTTGGTGCCGGCGACCTTGAAGTCCATGTCGCCGAACGCGTCCTCCGCACCGAGGATGTCGGTGAGGGCGACGTAGTGGGTCTTGCCGTCGATCTCCTGGGAGATCAGGCCCATGGCGATACCGGCGACGGGGGCCTTGAGGGGCACACCGGCGTTCAGCAGCGACATGGTGGAGGCGCAGACCGAACCCATGGACGTCGAACCGTTGGAGCCGAGGGCCTCGGACACCTGACGGATCGCGTAGGGGAACTCCTCGCGGGTCGGGAGGACCGGCACGATCGCGCGCTCGGCGAGCGCGCCGTGGCCGATCTCGCGGCGCTTCGGCGAACCGACGCGGCCGGTCTCGCCGACGGAGTACGGCGGGAAGTTGTAGTTGTGCATGTAGCGCTTGCGGGTCACCGGGGAGAGGGTGTCCAGCTGCTGCTCCATGCGGAGCATGTTGAGGGTGGTGACGCCCAGGATCTGGGTCTCGCCACGCTCGAACAGCGCCGAGCCGTGCACGCGCGGGATGGCCTCGACCTCGGCCGCGAGGGTACGGATGTCCGTGAGCCCGCGGCCGTCGATGCGGACCTTGTCCTTGATCACGCGCTCGCGGACCACGGCCTTGGTCAGGCTGCGGTAGGCGGCGGAGATCTCCTTCTCGCGACCCTCGAAGGCCGGGAGGAGCTTCGCGGCGGCGATCTCCTTGACGCGGTCCAGCTCGGCCTCGCGCTCCTGCTTGCCCGCGATGGTGAGCGCCTGGGTGAGCTCGCCCTTGACCGCGGCCGAGAGGGCCTCGAACACGTCGTCCTGGTAGTCCAGGAAGACCGGGAACTCGCCCTCGGGCTTGGCGGCCTTGGCGGCCAGGTCGGCCTGGGCCTTGCAGAGGACCTTGATGAAGGGCTTCGCGGCGTCCAGACCGGAGGCGACGATCTCCTCGGTCGGCGCCTCGGCGCCGCCCTTGACGAGGGCGATGGTCTTCTCGGTGGCCTCGGCCTCGACCATCATGATCGCGACGTCGCCGTCTTCGAGGGTGCGACCCGCGACGACCATGTCGAAGACGGCGTCCTCGAGCTCGGTGTGCGTCGGGAAGGCGACCCACTGGCCGCGGATCAGCGCGACGCGGACGCCGCCGATCGGGCCGGAGAAGGGCAGGCCGGCCAGCTGGGTGGACGCGGACGCGGCGTTGATCGCGACGACGTCGTACAGGTGGTCGGGGTTGAGCGCCATGATCGTCGCGACGACCTGGATCTCGTTGCGCAGGCCCTTCTTGAAGGACGGGCGCAGCGGGCGGTCGATCAGGCGGCAGGTGAGGATCGCGTCCTCGGAGGGCCGACCCTCACGACGGAAGAAGGAGCCGGGGATCTTGCCGGCCGCGTACTGCCGCTCCTCGACGTCCACCGTCAGGGGGAAGAAGTCGAGCTGGTCCTTGGGCTTCTTCGACGCGGTGGTGGCGGACAGCACCATCGTGTCGTCGTCCAGGTAGGCAACGGCGGAGCCGGCGGCCTGGCGGGCCAGACGGCCCGTCTCGAAGCGGATGGTGCGGGTGCCGAAGGAACCGTTGTCAATGACGGCCTCGGCGTAGTGGGTCTCGTTCTCCACTAGCGATATCTCCATTTTCGTCGTCTCCGTCCGCCACCCGTGTGGTGGTGGACGGTTGCGGAGAAGCGCTCCTGGCGTGCGGGCCGGTCTTCGATCGAAGCACCCGGTTCTCTGCCCTCCTGGGGCTTTCCGGATACCACTACCGAGGACCGGCGGCGTAGGGAGGGCGCTCCTCCTCTTCCTCTTGTGCGCTGTCTCCAGACTACAAAGCGTCCGGTACGTCGCGCACGTACAGCAAAGGGAGCGGCCCCATCGTTGTGGGCACCGCTCCCTTCACAGCGTCTTTACTTGGCGCCGGCCGCACCGCGACGGATGCCGAGGCGCTCGACCAGCGCACGGAAGCGCTGGATGTCCTTCTTGGCCAGGTACTGCAACAGGCGGCGACGCTGGCCGACCAGGATCAGCAGACCACGACGGGAGTGGTGGTCGTGCTTGTGGGTCTTGAGGTGCTCGGTCAGGTCCGAGATGCGGCGGGACAGCATCGCGACCTGGACCTCGGGGGAGCCGGTGTCGCCCTCCTTGGCACCAAACTCTTCGATGAGCTGCTTCTTCACTGCGGCGTCGAGCGGCACGCGTACTCCTCGTAATAGGTCTTCGTTGCCATCGAGTGCCCCAGGTCGAATTCTCTGGGGATCTTCCGTGACTCGGTAGGCGGGGTCCGCTGAGCGCAGCCTCCAGAGATCTCCGGGGGCGCGTACACAAACGGCCGTCACACAGCGTACCAGGCGTGCGGGTCCCACCGTCTCAGCTGGTGAGCGAGCGGGCGCGGCCGTGGACGTCGAGCACGGCCAGGGTCAGCGGGACCAGACCGAGCAGTACGGCGGCCTCGGTGAGGTCGAGCACCCTTCCCCAGAAGGGTGACAGGCCCTTGCGGGGGATGACAAGCGCAATTCCCGTGAGGAGGGCCGCACCGGCGGCGAGGGCCGTGCAGAGCCAGAGCGTACGGAGGTCCCGGCCGGTGCCCTGGTGGGGGCCGGCCGCGCCCCGGAGCAGGTCGTCGGGGGCGTGCAGGGCCAGGGCCAGCACGAGCGACCCGATCGCGGCGATGCCGGCGGCGAGGGCGACGGCGACCTGTGCGGTGCGGCGGAAGAGGCGGGCCCGTAGGAGCATCGCCAGTCCGGTGGCGAGGGCGAGCGGCCGGGCCCACGGGTCCTGCGAGGCGCCGAGGACGGCGGCGGAGGCGACGGCGACGGCCGCGCAGCCACCGAGCAGGCCGAGGAGCAGTTCGTGGCCCCGGCGGGCCCGGGCGGCGATGAGGTCGGCGTCGAGCGGGCCGACCGGGCCGGGGGCGGGACCGTCACCGTACGGATCGGGGTCGGGGGTGGTGGCGTACGCGGCGTCCACGGTGTCCTCGCTCGCGCCGCGGGGGGCCGCGTAGCCGATGGGCAGCCGGGCGGCGCGGGCGGCGAGGCCGGGGAGGAAGGCGACGAGCCCGATGGCGACGGGGGCGCAGACGGCGGCGACCGCGGTCGCGGTGGCCCCGGTGGTGAGGGCGGCGAAGCCGGCGAGGGCTCCGGTGGCCGCCAGCAGGGCGGCGGCGACGAAGGGGGCGTCGCCCTGCGGAGTGAGGGCGATCAGGGCGGCGGAGGCGACGAGGACGCAGACGCTGCCGAGGAGGAACTGAAGGCGGCCGGGTCCGGCGCCGGGTGCGGGGGCGACGATGCCGGCGCCCGCGATCATCAGGAGCGGGAGGGCGCCGAGGCCGAGGGCGGCGGCGCAGGCCCGGTCGTGGTGGACGCGGGCGCGCGCTCCGGCGGCGGCGGTCAGGGCGAGGCCGAGGGCCGCGGCGACGAGGCCGGGCAGGCCGTGCACGTCGTGGCGGACCGGGTCGGCGTGGCGCAGGACGACGGCGAGCAGGACGAGGAGCAGGGCGGCGCCGGCCAGGCCCGCGCCGCGCAGCATGCCGTCGTCCCAGCGGTGGCGGTCGCGGACGACGGCGGAGGCGACGGCGTCGCAGACGTCGTCGAACACGGCGGGCGGCAGGGATTCGGCGAAGGGGCGCAGGCTGAGCACCTCGCCGTCGAGGACCTGCTGGGCGGCGAGGGTGCGGGCGCCGTCGAGGACGGCGCCCGAGCGGCGTACGAGGTGGAAGCCGGTCGGGGCGCCGACGGGCTGCGGCGGGCGGGTCAGGCGCAGCAGTTCGGGGTACACGTCGGCGACGGCGAGGTCCTCCGGAAGAGCGACGTCGACGCGGCTGTCGGGGGCCACGACGGTGACCCTGCGAAATCCCGTCGACCCGGCCGTGTTCACCTGTGTGACCTCCTTGTCGGCGCCTCGCGGCGGCCCCCGGTTCGCTTGCGCGCGTGCTGCGGGGCGACACCGTAGCCGGGCCGGCGGCGGCCGGTCGGCCACTAGGATCACCGGCCCGCGACGGAGTTCCCCTTCCGTGCGCGGGAGTTGGGGGCGCCGACCGTGGCGGCCCGGCCGTCGTCAAGGGACTGGTGCTCCGGTGAGCCAGATCGTCGTCAAACGCCCGCCCCGGTCGCTGCCGCCGGAAGTTCCCTCGGAAGAGGTGCGGTTGGAGCCGCCGCCGGCCCTGCCGCGGGGGCAGCAGGAGGGCGTCCTGATGCAGCTCCTACCGATGCTCGGCATGGGTTCGTCGGCCGTGTTCTTCTTCCTGCCGACCGGGGCGCACGCGTTCATGCGGGTCATCGGCGTGCTGATGCTGCTGTCCACGGCGGCCATGGTCATCGCGCAGCTGGTGCGCCACCGGCGCGGTACGCAGGGGCAGATGGCCGACGTGCGTCGGGACTACCTGGCGTACCTGGCGCGGACGCGCCGTCGGGTGCGCCGCACGGCGCGGGCGCAGCGCGACGCGCAGTGGTACCTGCATCCGGCGCCGGAGCAGTTGTGGGCGGTGGTGGCGGACGCGTCCCGGCTGTGGGAGCGGCGGCCCGGTGACGCGGACTTCGGGCAGGCCCGGTTGGGGCTGGGTCCGCAGCGCCTCGCGTCCGCGCTGGTGGCGCCGCCGACGGCGCCGGTGGAGGACCTGGAGCCGTTGGCGGCGGGCGCGATGCAGCGCTTCCTGGAGGTGCACTCCTGCCTGGACGGGCTGCCGGTGGCGGTGTCGGTGCGGGCGTTCTACCACCTGACGGTGTCGGGCGAGGTCGGATCGGCGCGGGGCGCCGCGCGGGCGCTGGTGGCGCAGCTGGTGGCGCTGCACTCCCCCGAGGACCTGATGGTGGCGGTGGTGGTCGGGCCGGGTGCGGCGCCGGCATGGGACTGGACGAAGTGGCTGCCGCACGCGCAGCTGCCGGGGCACTTCGACGGGGCCGGTACGAGGCGACTGTTCGGCGACGACCTGGGTGAGGTGGAGGGGCTGTTGGCGTCCCGGCTGGAGGGGCGACCGCGGTTCGGCCGGGACGCGTCGCCGGTGCTGGACCGGCCGCACCTGGTACTGGTCCTCGACGGGGCGACGGTGGCGCCGGACTCGCTGTTCGCGGCGCCGGAGGGCCTTCAGGGGGTGACCGTCGTGGAGGTGGTCGCGGGTGAGTTGGACGAGCCGCGCGGCGGCTTGTCGGTCGTGGTGCGGCCGGGACTGCTGCGCCTGGTGGCGGGTACGGGGGACGCGTACGAGGGCGTCCCGGACGTCCTGTCGCTGCCCGCGGCGCGGGCCCTGGCCCGGCAGCTTGCGCCGCTGCGCACGGGCGGCGGGGACGACGACGAGCCGCTGCTGACGAACCTGGACTTCACCGATCTGCTGGACCTGGGCGACGCGGCCGCCGTGGACGTGGCGCGGACCTGGCGTCCCCGGTCGGCCGGGGAGCGGCTGCGGGTGCCGATCGGGGTGGGTGAGGACGGCGCCCCGGTGATGTTGGACCTGAAGGAGGCCGCGCAGGAGGGCATGGGCCCGCACGGGCTGTGCGTGGGGGCGACGGGGTCGGGCAAGTCGGAGCTGCTGCGCACGCTGGTGCTGGGGCTGGCGGTGACGCACGACTCGCGGACGTTGAACTTCGTCCTGGCGGACTTCAAGGGCGGCGCGACGTTCACCGGAATGGGGCGCCTGCCCCACGTCGCGGCCGTGATCACGAACCTGGCGGACGATCTGACACTGGTCGACCGGATGGGCGACTCGATCGGTGGTGAGCTCCAGCGCCGGCAGGAGCTGCTGCGTTCGGCGGGCACCTACGCGAACCTGCACGACTACGAGCGGGCCCGCGCGGCCGGTGCGCCGCTCGAGCCGCTGGCCTCGCTGGTCCTGGTGATCGACGAGTTCTCCGAACTGCTGGCGGCGAAGCCCGACTTCATCGACATGTTCGTGCGGATCGGCCGCATCGGGCGTTCGCTGGGCGTGCACCTGCTGCTGGCCTCGCAGCGGCTGGAGGAGGGCAGGCTGCGCGGGCTGGACACGTACCTGTCGTACCGGATCGGGCTGCGCACCTTCTCCGCGGCGGAGTCCCGGACGGCGATCGGCGTACCGGACGCGTACCACCTGCCGTCGCTGCCCGGTTCGGGGTACCTGAAGTCCGGTACGGACGGGATGACCCGCTTCAAGGCGGCGTACGTCTCGGGTGTCCATCGCGCCGGCGGCCCGGCCCCGGCGGCGGGGCCGTTCCCGGCGCGGCGCCGGCCCGCGCTGTTCACGGCGGCGCCGGTGGCGGTGGCGTACGCGGGGCCGGACACGGATCGGCGCGCGGCGGATCCGGTGGACGAGGCGGGCCGGGCGGGACAGGCGGATCCGGTCGGGGACGACGCGCTCGCGGACACGGTGCTGGACGTGATCGTGGGGCGGCTGGAGGGGCGGGGGGCGCCCGCGCACCAGGTGTGGCTGCCTCCGCTGGACGAGGCCCCACCGCTGGACCGGCTGCTGCCCGCCCTGGTGGTGGACGACGAGCGGGGGCTGCACGCCCCGGAGTACGAGCGGCCCGGCGCCCTGGTGGTGCCGCTGGGGTTGGTCGACAAGCCGTTCGAGCAGCGGCGCGAGGTGCTGCTCCGGGACTTCTCGGGGGCGGCGGGGCACCTGCTGGTGGTGGGCGGTCCGCGGTCGGGCAAGTCGACGCTGCTGCGGACGCTGATCTCCTCGTTCGCGCTCACGCACACCCCCCGCGAGGTGCAGTTCTACGGGCTGGACTTCGGCGGGGGCGCCCTGGCGTCGGTGGCGGAGCTGCCGCACGTGGGCGGGATCGCCTCGCGGCTGGACCCGGAACGGGTGCGGCGCACGGTCGCGGAGGTGGCGGGCGTCCTCGGCCGGCGCGAGGAGTTCTTCCGGGCGAACGGCATCGACTCCGTGGAGGGGTACCGGCGACGGCGCGCGGCGGGCGGGCTGCCCGGCGAGGCCTGGGGCGACGTCTTCCTCGTCATCGACGGCTGGGGCGGCTTCCGCGGGGAGTACGAGGGCCTGGAGCCGATCGTCACGGACATCGCTTCCCGGGGGCTGGGATACGGCATCCACGTGGTGGTCACCGCTTCCCGGTACATGGAGGTCCGGTCGGCGCTGAAGGACCAGATGCCGGGCCGACTGGAACTGCGGCTCGGTGACGTCATGGACTCCGAGTTCGACCGGCGGGTCGCGGCCAACGTGCCGGCGGGCGTGCCGGGGCGCGGCCAGGTACCGGAGAAGCTGCACTTCCTCGGGGCCCTGCCGCGCATCGACGGGGGCCACGGCACGGACGACCTGGCAGAGGCGGCGGCGGCCTTCGTGGCGGCGGTGCGGTCGGGTTGGGCGGGGCCGCCGGCGCCCGGGGTGCGGCTGCTGCCGAGGTCGCTGCACGCGGACCGGCTGCCGAAGGGCGGGGAGTTCCCGGAGCGCGGGATCGCGTTCGGCATCGGCGAGACGGATCTGGAGCCGGTGTTCGTCGACTTCGCGGCGGACCCGTTCTTCCTGGTGTTCGGCGAGAGCGAGTCGGGCCGGACGAACCTGCTGCGGCTCATCGCCCATCGGATCGCCCAGCGGTACTCCCCGGACGAGGCGAAGCTGGTCGTCGGCGACTACCGGCGCGGGCTGCTCGGGGCGCTCCCGGAGGAGCACCTGCTGGAGTACGCGCCGACGGCGGACTCGCTGCACCTGCACATGGAGGCGCTGGTCGGGGTGTTCTCGCGGCGGCAACCGCCGGCGGACGTCACCCCGCGGCAGCTGCGGGACCGCAGTTGGTGGACGGGCCCGGACGTGTTCGTGATCGTCGACGACTACGACCTGGTGGCCACCGGCCGGAGCAATCCGCTGGCGGCGCTCACGGAGTTCCTGCCCTTCGCGCGCGACACCGGCGTCCGGTTCGTGATCGCGCGCAGTTCGGCGGGCGCCTCGCGGGCGCTGTACGAGCCGTTCATGCAGCGGATCAAGGAGCTGGGCGCGCAGGGCGTGGTGCTGTCCGGCGACCCGGCCGAGGGGGACCTGCTCGGCACGGTCCGGCCGCGCCCGATGCCGCCCGGCCGGGGCCACTTCGTCTCGCGCCGGCGCGGCACCTCGTTGGTGCAGCTGGGGCGGATGCCGAGGGCGTAGCGGGGTGAGGTGATGGGCGGGACGGGACGGGACGGGAGGGACCCGGCGGGTGCGGCGGGCGGACGCGGAGGATGCGGCGGGGCGGACGCGGAGGGTGTAGCGGGGATCACCCGGAAAACCGCACCCCGGGGCCGCGTTCCGCCGATAATCGGCAGCGAAGGGCCGAGCAGCACCCGCACCACCGAGGGAACCGAGGGAAAGGCCGCACATGGGCACTCAGCAGGAGAAGGACGAGCTGTACGCGCTCGACATCAGCGGCGTCGAGTGGCAGGGCCCGCCCGGGACCAGCCCGGACGAGGAGCGGGTCGAGATCGCCAAGCTGCCCGAGGGCGCGGTGGCCATGCGGTCCTCGCTGGACCGGGAGACCGTGCTGCGGTACACGGCCGCCGAGTGGGAGGCCTTCGTGCTCGGCGCGAGGGACGGGGAGTTCGACCTGACCTGAGGGTCCGGACCGGACGTGCGCGTGGACCTGCGCGTCCGATGTGCTCACGAAGGGGCGTGCCCGCGGGCGCGCCCCTTCGTGCGTCGCACAGGGGGTTCAGTAGGCCTCGGTGAACAGGCGCGAGGCCTTCATGTCGGTGGCGCGGTAGTCGCCCTTGCCCTGCTCGATGAGTCGGGCGACGGACTCCAACTGCCGGCGCATGTGGTCGGCCCGGCGGTGGTACTTCGTCTGGAGGCCGACGTACTCCAGGTGCGCCTCGCCGTCCCAGGTGTCGGTGACCACCTTGACGGCCTGCTCCATCTCGGCGAGGTCCTTGACGATGTTGTTCGAGACGGTCCGGATGCGGTCCGCCATCTGCTGGACGCTCTCGTACCGGACGCGGGTCCAGCCGTCGGCGGGGGACATGGTCTTCTCCTTCGGGCGGTGGGGGCGGGACGGGGGGCGGCGCGCCGGGTCAGACGCCGTCGAGGCCGGAGGGGCCGCCGGGGGTGATCGTGCGGAACGCCGAACGGACTTCCTCGTCCTGCGCGTTGGTGAGGTTCTTGGTCTGTGAGACGGCGTGGTGCAGGACGCCGAGCAGGCGGCGGATCTCGTCGTGGTCGACGTTGAGGTCCGCCTGGGCCTTCTTGAAGCCCTCGGCGCCCACGCCGGTCCACCCCGCGCCGGCGGTGGCGAGGATGTCGGCCAGTTCTCGGGCCTGGGTGGTCACGGCGTTGGCCGTCTCGGAGATCTTGTTGGCGGCCCTGACGACCGGATCGTCGGCAAGTCCGAAGGTGTTCGTCATCCGAAGCTCCTCGCTTCTCGGTTCCGCTGTCGGTTTCGCTGTCGGTTCCGTGGCTCACCGCGAACGGCTCCGGCGGGCGCGGGTGTCGCGCACCACGCTCGACGTCCCGGCGATGACCGCGACGAGCAGCCCGCCCGCGCCGAGCCCGTACGTGCCGAGCCGCACCTCCCGTTCCCGCGCCGTCCCGGTCAGGTGCAGCGGCGCCGCCCGCGGGGCGGCGGCCGGGGGCGGGCCGGGATCCGGGACGGGGGGTCCGGGTGTGCCGAGGTCCCGGGTGACGGCCCGCACCGGGTCGACGACGCCCCAACCCACCTCGTTGTCACGGCCGTTGATGCCGCGCTCGGCCGTGTTCTGGATCTGTCGGACCACGTCCCGCGCGCTCCACCGGGGATGCTCCGCGCGCAGCAGGGCGGCGACGCCCGCCACGTAGGGCGCGGAGAAGCTGGTGCCGCTGTCGACGCACTGGCCGAAGCCGGGGACGGTGGAGACCATGTCGACGCCGGGGGCGGCGACCCCGATGAAGTCACCGGGCTGGGAGAACGCGGCGCGTTCGTTGTTGCGGTCGGAGGCGGCCACGGCGAGGACGCCGGGGAAGGCGGCCGGGTAGGTCCTGCGCCCGCGTCCGGCCCGGCCGTCGTTGCCCGCCGAGGCGACGACGACGACGTCCTCGTCCAGGGCCCGTCGGACGGACCGGGCCAGGTCGGAGTCGGGGCCGAGCGGCACGTCGGTGTCCTGGGAGATGTTGATGACGTGGGCGCCCGCGGCCACGGCGTGGTCGACGGCCCGGGCGAGGGGGCCGGCCAGACCGCTGCCCCGTCCGTCGTTGTGCCGGATGGGGATGAGGGTGGCCTCGGGGGCGAGGCCGACGAAGCCGGTGCCCGCCCGGGGCCGGGCCGCGATGATGCCGGCGACCTTGGTGCCGTGCCCGACGGTGTCGTTCGTACCGTCGCCGCCCTTCGGGTCGACGAAGTCCCGCCCGGCGGCGGTGTCGAGGGCGCCGGCGAGCTGCGGGTTGGCGCGGTCCACTCCGGAGTCGATGACGGCGACGCGCACGCCCTTGCCCTTCGTACCGGCCCACAGGGCGTCGAGCAGCAGCCGCTGGAGGGCCCAGGGCCGCTCGGCGATCTGCTGCTCCATCGGGAAGGTGCACTCGCCGGTCCCGTCGAGCCCGAGGCCGGACCCGAGGTCGGACCCGCGCCCGAGCCCGGGGCCGTACGGGGACTGCGGCGCGGGCGCTCCCGCCGTCCCGCACGCCGCGAGGACGCCGACGGCGGCCACGAGGCGGGCGGCGCGCAACGGGAGGGGCGGCGTGCCGCGCGGCTTCCGGGGTGGCGTGCTCATGAACCCTGGGTCCGGCGAGCGGATTCGGTGTCCAGGCGCGGCCCCTTGGAGAGGAACTCCGACCAGGCGATGGGCACCGGGGGCGGGACCACGCCGGCGTAGCCGAGCCGCGTCTGAGCCTCTCCGGCTCCGGACCCCTCGCCGCCGCTCCCGCTCCCGCCGGCCGGGACGGCGTAGCGCAGGCCGGTGTCGGTGACCAGGAACAGGGAGCCGCCGGCGGTGGTCCGGCGGCCCTGGACCTGGGTGTAGAGGAGCCCGGAGCCGGGGGTGACGTAGGAGCCGGCGCCGCTGGCGGTGATGTCGACGGGGAAACCGGAGCCGGCCCAGGTGCTCAGGGTCGGGTCGCCGGCGGCGTCGACGGAGCGCAGGACGTTGCAGACGGTGTCGCGCCGCGCGCCCGTCGGCGCGGCGCCGGCGGCGTCGACCCGATTGACCTGGACGCCCCGGTGGCGCGGCCACTTGGCGTCCGCCCCGAAGGGCGGGACGTCCTGACTCAGGGACTGGAGGTCGACCTCGCGGGCCTTGCCGTGCATGTCGAGGGCGTCGGCGGCGGGCGCGGCGATCAGCAGCCGGGCCATGAACTCGGTGACGGGCGCGACCCGACCGGGCAGGACGACGTAGTACTGGGTGCCGGCGCCGGTCTGGGCGCTCAGGACCATGCCGACCCGGTTGTCCGCGGGGGCCAGGCCCCGGACGCCGGCGTTCGCGCCGGGGGCGCCGGGCAGGCGCGGGAAGGCGAGGCCGTCGCCGGAGCCGAGGGTGGCCAGCCACTGCTCGGTGACGGGTTGCGGGGTGGCGCCCGCGCCGACCAGGGCGGTGGTCAGGGTGCCGGCCGCCGGCCCGCCCTCGGGGAACGCGTACTTGGTGCCCGCCGCGTCGACCAGGTACCGCCGCTGGGCGGCGCCGGTGCTGCGGACGTACAGCACCTGCCGGTCGGTGGTGCGGCGCGCGTCGTCCAGCCGGTCGGCCTCGCGTGCGGCGAGCACGAAGACGGCGCTCTGCACGCCCTGGCCGTTGCCGCCGGGCCGCTGGCAGACGGCCCACCGCTTGGGCCTCCCCGCGTCCTTCGCCTCGGGCAGCCGGTCAGGGGCCCAGGGGATGCCGATGATGGGTCCGCGCGGCGGCCGGCCCGCGTCCAGCAGCTCGTCCGTGACGTGGACGACCTTGAACCGCCGTGGATCGAGGAGGAGTCGGGCCGAAGCCAGGTTCAGCACCGGGTGCAGCCGGTTCCCGCTCCGGCCGGCCACCTCGGTGGAGAGGATCACGTAGCGCGTCGTCGACAGCTTCCCCACGATGACCCGGGCCCCGGGCTCGTTCCAGCCCTTGGGGGCCTGTGGTCTGAACATGCCCCAGGCTCCGAAGCCGACCAGGACGAGGGCGCCGACGATCAGCGAGGGAAGAATCGCGCGCAGCGGCCTGGGCGCGCCTTCCTCGCTGCCCGTTGCGGAGGGCTGGAGGAACGCGGCCACCGTACGCCGCTTCGCACATGTGTACGCGTCGAGTTCATCGCGTCGTGATGCCAAGACCGCCTGCTTCCCCCCGCACCACCCGGTCCGCGCGTCCGGCCCGGGTCCCGCTTCCCGGACCGGGCCCTACTATGCCCCTTGCCGGGGAGGCGACCTGGCGGCGACCACTGCCGCACCGCTCCCCCGGTGGGACAATTCCGCTGCTGTCAGGATGGATTGGCGAACGGTCCGGGTGAGGCGGCCGGGGCCGGACCGCGCCGGATGTCCCTGTTCCATCCGTTGCGGAGGGGGAGGTGCGCGTGTGGGAATCGGCGTGAGAGAGGCGCGTGAGGAGGCGGCCCCGCCCTCGCACGAAGGGGTGACACCGCGTCCGGCGTCGAGGCCCGGTACGTGCGGACCGTTCCGATTGCAACAGCTCGTGCTCCTCCAGCTGGCGGGCGCGGCCCCGCTGGCGGCGTGGACCCTGGAGCCGCGGCTACTGGCGCCCGCCGGCGGGGTGGCCCTGGTCCTGGTGGCCCTCGCGGTCGTACGCCGCCACCGGCTCCCCCTCCCCGAGTGGCTCGGCAGCGCGGTCGCGCTGCGGGCCCGGCGCCGCCGGGCCACCGCCACCACCGCCGTGCCCACCGGCGTCGATCCGGGAACGGCGCCGCTGGTGGAGGCCGAGCCGGCGCTGCGGACGCTGACGTACGGCGGACGCGACCGGCGGCCCGTCGGGATGGTCGGCGACGGCACCTTCCTGACGGCGGTGCTCCGGGTGGACGCGGACGCCACCGCGCTGCGGCCGGACCGGGCGGCGCACCCGCTGCCGCTGTCCGTCGTACGGGACGTCCTCGAAGTGGACGGGATCCGGCTCGAGTCGGCGCAGTTGGTGCTGCACACCCAACCCGCCCCGGCACCCCACCTGCCGGCGGGGTCGATGGCGGCCCGCGCCTACGCGCCGCTCCAGGCCCTGGCGGGCACTCCCGCCGTACGGCTGACCTGGATCGCCCTCAAGCTCGACCCCGAACTGTGCCCCGAGGCGGTCGCCGCGCGCGGTGGCGGCGCCGAGGGGGCGCGGCGCTGTCTGGTGCGGGTGGCCGACCAGTTGGCGAGCCGGCTGGCCGGGCACGGCTTCCTGGCCACGGTGCTGACGGAACAGGAGTTGACGGCCGCGCTGGCCACCTCCGCCTGCGCGAACCCGATGGCGCTCGCCCGGGCCGGCCTCTCGGCGGGCTCGGGCCGCCGTACGCAGGAGACCTCCCGCACCTGGCGCTGCGACGACCGGCAGCACACCACCTACTGGATTCGGCGCTGGCCCCGACTGGGCGGCGCGGGGGCGCGGCTGCCGCAGTTCGTGGCACTGCTGACCTCGCTGCCCGCCCTCGCCATCAACTTCAGCCTCACGATGGCCCCGGCCGGGCGCCGCGGGGTGAGCCTGACCGGGCACGTCCGGGTGACGGGCCGCAGCGGCGGGGAACTGGCCACGGCGTGCCGCGAGCTGGAGCGGACGGCACGCGGCGTACGGGCCGGGGTGGTGCGGCTCGACCGGGAGCAGGTGCCGGGGCTGCTCGCCTCGCTGCCGCTGGGAGGTGCGCGGTGAGGGGCGGCTCCGGGCTGTTCTTCGGGGGGATGTCGCCGGGCGGCTCCGGTCTGATGGGTCCACGCCGGGGACGGCACGTCGTCACGGCGGCGGAGCTGGACCGGTTGGCGGTGCCCGTCGGGGACGACGGGGTCGTCATCGGCGTGGACGCGGAGGGCCGTCCGGCGGTGCTGGGCGTCAACCGCCCCACCCCGTACGAGGTCACGCTGATCGGCGGCCTGTGGACGGCGCAGGTGCTGGCGCTGCGCACGGCTGCCACGGGGGCCAGGGTCGTGGTGGAGAGCGGACGCGGGCCGGCGTGGGCGGACCTGGCCCGCGAGGCGGGCGCCGGGCAGCAGTGCGTCACCGTGCACGAGGTGGGGTGCGTACCGCGGCAGGTCGCGTCGGCGGGCGGTCCCGTGCTGGTGGTCCGCGACTGCGGGATCAGTCCGCCGCGGGGGCGGGTGACGGCGGGCCCCTGGCAGTCCGTGCTGACCCTGCTGCCGTACCTCGGCCCGACGGCGCCCCGGCTGCTGCGGGGTTCCGCGCTGGTGGGGGTGCAGCGGGTGTCCCCGGACGAGGCGGCGCGGATCGGCGACCTGATGCGGCTGCCGCCCTCGGCGGTGGAGGCCCTGCCGACGCTGGGGGACGGGGTGACGCTGTGGTGCACGCCACGGGACCGGAAGTTCGTCCTGACCCGGGGGACGGAGGAGGAGACGGCCCTGTTCGGGGCGGCCCGGCGCGTCGACCGACCCGGCCGGGACTCCCGATGGGCGGTGACGGTTGCTCAGGGCCCGGGGGGCCTGTAGGCAGGAGTACGGGGGCGCCACCTCGCGGGATATTGCGGGCGGGCCGCGATTAGGCTGGGCCCGGGGCGCGGCGTCGAGTGTCGAGCGTCGAGTTGGGCGCCACCCCGACCGTGTTGGACAGACCAGGAGGACCAGTGACCGGCGATCGGAACGAGAGGCGCGGCGGGACGTGGGACGTCCCGACGGACGATCAGTCCGACGCGGAGCCCGATGTGACGGGCGAGTTCACCATCGACTACACCCCGCCGGCCTGGTACACCCAGGGCGCGCCCGCCCATGACGTCCCCGACCTCCCCGAGGGCAGCGGCTTCGAGCCGCACCGCCCGTCGGACGTGGTGTCACCCCCGACGATGCGGATCGCGCCGTCGGCGATCCCCCGGCAGCCGCAGCCGCAGGCGCCGGCCGAGGGGGACGGTGCGGAGGTCGTGGAGGCCGTGGCGCCCGTGCAGGCTGTGGCGCCCTTGCAGGCCGTGGAGGCCGTGGAGTTCGACCCGACCCCGGTCGAGATCCCGGCGCCCTTCGCGGCACCGGTGTTCCCCCCGCCCCCGGCCCACACCCCGAGCAGCCCGCCCATCAGCCCGAACACGCCGCCGGCGCCGTTCACGCCGGGCAGCGCGGGCAGCCCGGCAGGGGCCGAAGGCCCGGTCACGGGCGGAGGCCCGGCGGCGGCTGAGGGCCCTACGGCGGCGAACGTCCCCGGTGCGGGCAACCTTCCGAACGCCGTCGGTGCCCCGGCCGTGCCCAGCTTCCCGGTTCCGGCCGGCATTCCGGTGGCGCCGGGCCTTTCACACACCCCGGCGCCTGCCGACGCCCCGGCCGTGCCCAGTCCCCCGGTCGCGCCCCCGACGCCGGAGGCACCCCGCGCGGAGTCCCGCGTCGAGGACGCGCCGCCCGCGCCCCACTCGGCACCCGCACCGGCGTTCCCGGCGACACCGGTCGTGGAGGCGCCCCGCGCCGAAGCCGCCGTCCCCCCGCCCGCGTACCCGGCCGCGCCCAGCGAGGCACCGCGCACCGAAGCCCCGGTCGCGAACGCCCCGTCCACGGCTCCCGCGTACCCCAACACGCCCACCACAGAGGCGCCGTACGCCGAAGGCCCCGTCCCGGACGCCCCGCCCGCCTACCCGGCCGCGCCCACCGAGGCGCCCCGCACCGAAGCCCCGGTCGTGGACGCCCCGCCCGCAGCGCCCGTGCATCCCGACGCGCCGCTCCCGTACCCGGGTGCGCCCGTCGGGGCCCCGGTCGCCGACGCGCCGCCCGCGTACCCGTCCCCGGTCGCGCCCGCCGAAGCGCGCCGGGCCGACGCCCCCGTCGCGGACGCGCCGCCCGCATACCCCACCGCGGCCCGCGCCGAGGCCCCGGTCGCCGACGCCCCGCCCGCCCATCCGGCGGCGCCCGGCCCGGAGGCGCACCGTAGCGGGACGCCCGCCGCGGACGCCCCGCCCGCGTACCCTGCCGCGCCCATCGGCGCGCCCCACGGCGGAGCCCCCGTCGCCGGCACCCCGCCCTACGCGGAAGCTCCGGCCGTCGTGGCGGAGTCGGGTGCGGCGCCGGTCGCGGATGCCCCGCCCGCCCCCTACGCGCAGCCGGTCGCGCCGGCCGAGGAGCCGCCGGCGGCACCCGCCCACGCCGCCGCGCAGGCGCCGCCCGCCCCGTACCCGCCCGCGGTTGCCGCAGGCGGTGCCTCGGCGGCCGGAGCGCCCGTCGCCGAGGCACCTCCCGCGCCCTACCCGAGCCCCACCCCCGCCGTCGCGCCGGTCCCGGGTTTCCCGACGCCGCCGGGCCCCGAACAGGGCCTGTACGCACAGCCGGCCGTCCACCCGGAGTCCCAGCACCCCGGCGGACAAACCCCGTTCGGGGGACCCGGGGGCGAACCGTCGACCCCGCCGGCCGCGTTCCGGTCCCCCGACGCACCTCAGGGCTACGGCTTCCCGCCGACCCAGGCACAAGCACAGCCGCAGCCCGAGGGGTACGGGTTCCCGCCCGTCCCCCCTCAGGCCCAGCACCCGCAGCCGCAGCAGGCCGCCCCGTACCAACAGCCCGGTCAGGGCCACGGCGCGCCGCTCGGCTACACCGCGGCCGTCGAGCTGTCGTCGGACCGGCTGCTGCGCGCCAAGCAGAAGCCGAAGACCGGCCGTTCCGGCTTCCGTTTCGGCGGCAAGGCCGCGGAGGCCGAGCGTCAGCGGAAGTTGGAGCTGATCCGTACGCCGGTGATGTCCTGCTACCGCATCGCCGTCATCAGCCTCAAGGGCGGCGTCGGCAAGACCACGACCACCACCGCCCTCGGCGCCACTCTCGCCACCGAGCGGCAGGACAAGATCCTGGCGATCGACGCGAACCCGGACGCCGGCACCCTCGGCCGCCGCGTGCGCCGCGAGACCGGGGCGACGATCCGCGACCTCGTGCAGGCGATCCCGTACCTGCACTCGTACATGGACATCCGGCGCTTCACCTCGCAGGCCCCCTCCGGCCTGGAGATCATCGCGAACGACGTGGACCCGGCCGTCTCGACGACCTTCAACGACGAGGACTACCGTCGCGTCATCGAGACCGTCGGCCGCCAGTATCCGATCATCCTCACGGACTCGGGCACCGGGCTCCTCTACTCCGCCATGCGCGGCGTCCTGGACCTGGCCGATCAGCTGATCATCATCTCGACCCCGTCCGTGGACGGCGCGAGCAGCGCCAGCACCACCCTCGACTGGCTCTCCGCGCACGGCTACGCCGAGCTCGTCGCGCGCTCCCTCACCGTCATCTCCGGGGTCCGCGAGACCGCCAAGATGATCAAGGTCGAGGACATCGTGCAGCACTTCGAGACCCGCTGCCGAGGCGTCGTGGTCGTGCCGTTCGACGAGCACCTCGCGGCCGGCGCGGAGGTGGACCTCGACCTGATGCGGCCCAAGACCCGGGAGGCGTACTTCACCCTCTCCGCCCTGGTCGCCGAGGACTTCACCCGGGCGCAGCAGCAGGCGGCCCAGGCCCACTGGGGCGCGCCCCAGCACGCCGCCCAGCCTCCGTACCCCCAGCAGCCCCAGGCACAACAGGCGCCCCAGCAACCGGGTCCGTACCAGCAGCCCCAGCCGCCGCAACAACCGTACGGCCGGCCGTACCCGCAGCCGGGCCAACCCTGGCAGCAGCCTCAGCAGCCCCAACAGCCCGGTCAGCCGCCGCGCGACCCGCGCCTCGGCTGAGGTCCGCGTCCACACCTGCGGACGCGGACGCAGGTGTGGACGCAGGTATGGACGCAGGTATGGACGCAGACGCACGGAGGGCCCGTTCCGTCCCGGAGAACCTGGGACGGAACGGGCCCTCCGGCACGTTCGGACGTGGGGACGCTCAGCGCCCGGCGCGCTCGCTGTCGTAGGCCTCGGTCAGCAGCCGGGAGCGCTTCACGTCGTCCGCGATGGCTTCCAACAGGCCGTCCAGCGACTCGAACTTCGCCATGCCCCGCACGTACGCGAGGAAGTCCACGGCGACGTGCATCCCGTACAGGTCCAGGCCGATCCGGTCGATCGCGTACGCCTCGACCGTCCGCTCGGTGGCGTCGAACTGCACGTTCGTGCCGACCGAGATCGCCGCCGGCATCCGCTCGCCGTCCGCCGTCAACCAGCCCGCGTACACGCCGTCGGCGGGGATCGCGGTGTGCGGCTGCGTCTCGACGTTCGCCGTCGGGTAGCCGAGTTCGCGCCCGCGCTGCGCGCCGCGCACCACGACGCCCTCGACCCGGTGCGGGCGGCCCAGGATCTCGCCGGCGCCCTCGACATCGCCCTCGGAGACCAATCGGCGCGCCAGCGTGGACGAGAACGGCACGCCGCCGCCCGCCTCGCCGCGCACGACCAGGTCCACGACCTCGACCTCGTAGTCGTACGTGGCGCCCAGCTCGCGCAGGAAGTCGACGTTCCCGGCGGCCCGGTGGCCGAAGCGGAAGTTGGGGCCCTCGATGACAGCCGTCGCGTGCAGCTTGTCGGCCAGCACCTTGACGATGAAGTCGGCCGGGGACAGCTGCGAGAACTCCGCCGTGAACGGCAGGATCAGCAGCGCGTCGACCCCGAGGCCGGCCATCAGCTCGGCCCGGCGGTCGTACGAGGCGAGGATCGGCGGGTGGCTGCCCGGCCGTACGACCTCGCTCGGGTGCGGACTGAACGTGACGACGACCGACGGGACGCCGAGCTCGCGGGCCCTCGCGACGGCCCGTCCGATGATCAGCTGATGTCCCCGGTGCACACCGTCGTAGGAGCCGATGGTGACGACGCTGCGTCCCCAGTCCTGGGGGATGTCCTCCAAGCCACGCCAGCGCTGCACTGTGACCGCTCCTCGCCCGAACCCGTGTAGTCCCTGTACCGATTGCCGATTGCAGGTCTAAGACTGCCATGCCGGTGGCCGGGGCCCCGCATCGGCGTCGGCGTCGGCCCGCTGCCGCCTCACGTGATGTCCGGAGCCGTCCTGCTGAGCGTCTCCACCGTGCGCCGCGCACCCGGTCCGAGCAGCGCGGCGGCCTCCGCCCCCGCCTGTGCGAGCCAGCGCGCGACGAGCGCGCCGAAGGCCGGGTCGGTCCGGGCCAGCTCCACCGTGCGGTGCTCGAACACGGTGGGGCCGCCCGGGATCCGCAACAGCTGCCGCCCGGCCCGCCGGAGCAGCTCGCGCGTGCGTTCCTCGGGGCGGGCGCGGGTGCCGGCGGCGAGGGCTTCGAGGAAGGCGCCCAGCACCGCCGGGTCGCCCTCCTCGCGCAGCAGCGCGTCGGCCAGTTCGCCCCGCAGCCCGTACGGGGGCGCCCCGCCGGGCGCGCCCAGTACCCGGGCCAGCTCCGCCCGTACGGACGCCGGCCCGGTCCGCAGCAGGTCCAGCACGAGGGGCCGCACCACGGACCCCGCCGCCGGCCCCTGGTCCAGCCGCCGGTCCACGAAGGCGGCGGCGTGCGGTGCGTCCTCGGGCCGGCACGCCAGGTGGTCCCGTACGAGGTCACCCGCGCGGCGGGCCAGCCCGGGCGTGGTCAGCGCGGCCAGGGCGCGGAGCACCTCCCCGTCGGCGCGGGCGCGCAGCGCGGCGAACACCGCGTCCGGGTCGGGCAGCACCGGCAGCGCCGCCACCAGCGCGGACGCCGGCAGCCGGGAGCCGCGCCCGGGGTCGCGGAAGCAGGCGAGTGCGTCGGGGAGGTAGCGGGCCCGGACCTGGGGGTCGCGGAGCAGGATCCCGAGGGCGCTGCCGTGCAGGGCGCCGTCGGTGGGCCGGGCGAGCAGCGCCCGGGCGGCCCGACGCAGCAGCTCCCGGTCGGCCGGGGTGCGGACGTGCGGGG
Organism: Streptomyces sp. NPDC001568; assembly: GCF_042893755.1. Lineage (NCBI taxonomy): Bacteria > Bacillati > Actinomycetota > Actinomycetes > Kitasatosporales > Streptomycetaceae > Streptomyces > Streptomyces sp. NPDC001568. The sequence continues at coordinate 28,208 of NZ_JBIAVF010000019.1, forward strand.
CGGTGGCGAGCCCGTACGCGGCGGCGGCGACCCGGCGCCCGGGCCGTTCGTCGCGGGCCCAGCGGTCGACGGCCCGGCACAGGGCGGAGGGCTCGTCCTCGGCGAGGGCCGCGAGCAGTTCGTCGGCGCGCGGGTGCGCCGCGCTCACCAGGGCCTCCGCGAGGTCGTCGACGGCGGCTCCCCGGTGGGTGTGCAGGAGGGCCTGGGCCGCGGTGGCGACGGTCGCTCCCGGGCGGGCGCGCAGTCGGCGTTCGTCGCCGAACCAGGCGCAGAGCAGGGGCTGGACCACTCGCGGTGCCCGTACGAGGCGGCGGGCGGCGGCGTCGAGGTAGCGGTGGTCGGCGGGCAGCAGGCGGCGGAGCAGGTCGAGCCGGTCGGACTCGGACAACCGGAGCCGGTTCCAGAACCAGCCCCCGAACTCCTCGGAGCCGGCCCGCGCCACGTGCTCGGCGAGGGCGTGCAGGACGGGCAGGTGCGGGGTGGCGTCGGCGGCCCGCAGCAAGGACTCGCGCAGCAGCCGACCGGCCCACCAGACCCGGTCGGGGTCGACGTCCGGGGTTTCCTCCGCGAAGGCGTTGAGCGCGCCGACCAGCCGGGTCAGCCGGACCCGGATCTCGGGCGCGGGCAGCCGGCGCAAGGCTTCCAGGACGGGTCCGATCCGGTGCCGGGGCACGGGCGGGCCGGGCTCGGCGGGGCCCGAGTGCACCAGGGCCTGGAGGGCGGTCGGCACGTCGAGGTGGCCGGCCTGGAGCCACTCGGACAGTTCCTCGTGCGCGAAGCGGTAGCCGTCGGACCCGGCGGGCACGAACAGCCCCTCGGTGAGGACGGCGGAGGCCCAACCGGTGCGGCGGGGGAACAGTTCCTCGAAGTCGTCCCGGTCCAAACGGCCTTGGCCCAGACACCGCCGGGCCGCCTCGTGCACCCGCCCGGCCACCCGCGCCGCGAGCCGCCGCACCCCGGGCCCGTGCACGCCGGTGGCGCCGGCGGGGTGGTCCGGCACCGGATGGTCGGGGCCGGCGCAACCGCGAACCCCGACGGCCGACCCTCCGGCCGCAAGGCCCCGTGACCCCCGGCCGTCGAAGGCGTCGGAACCCGGGACGCCGACGGCCGGGCCACCGGCGACGGGGCCGGCCCCCGGCCCGTGGGAGCCGGAACGAACGCGGTCGCACCCACCGGTACGGGGATGCCCGGGGCCGTACCTCCCGGAGCCGAAGCAACCGGGCCCGCAACCGTCCGGGCGGAGGTACCCGGGCCCGTACCCACCCGGGTCGGGGCACGCGGACCCGTACCCACCCGGATCGAGGCACGGGGACCCGTACCCACCCGGATCGGGCCACGCGGACCCGCACCCGTCCGGATCGGGGCCAGCACAGCCGCACCCCGCAAGGCCGGGATCGGCACAACCGGACCCCACAGAGCCGGGGGACGGCGAGCCACCCCCATCGGCTCCGGGGTGGACAGGGCCCCGCCCACAGGCCCCGGAACAACCGGAGCCGCACCCGCCGACCCCCGGGACACCGGAGCCGCACCCGCCGACCCCGGGGACACCGCAGCCGCAGCCGCCGACGCCGAGGTGGGCTGGGCCGGGGCCGCCGCCCGCGTAGGTCGGAGCGCAGCCGGCGCCCGCGCCGCGTCCTTCCGGACCGTCCCGGCCGGGGACCAGCGCGCCCGAGCCGTTCGCACCCGCACTCCCGACGCCGGACCCGCTCCCGGTCGGCCCACACGTACCGGGGTCATCGCTCGAACCCCCGTGGCCGGCAAGGCCGTACGCATCCGGGCCCGTCGCCCCACCCGGGCCGTTCACGGCGGAGCACCCGGCATCGGGCCCCTCCACCCAGGGCCCGCTCCCACCTGCCGTTCCCGGACCTCGAAACCCGGCGTTGCCCACGCCGAAGCCCCGCGTGCCGGGGCCGCGTTCGCCGAAGGGGTGACTCGCCGGGCCGTGGACGCCCGCACCGCGCAGCCCCGGGCCGCCTTCCCCCCGCCCTTCGGCGGCCCGCTCCAGGGCGTCCGAACCGTTCAGGGCGGGGTTCGGGACGGATGACCCCTGGCGAGCACCGGCGAAGCATCCGTCCCCCGCGCCATCGGCGGCGCCACCGGAGCCCGAGCCGTGGACGCCCGGGTTGCCGGTTCCCGGGCGGTCGGCGGCCCGGCCTGCGCCCGCCGGTCCGGACGCGGCCGGAGCACCGGAGCCCCCGGTGACCGGCGAGCTCGGGGTGGGGCCGTCCCCGGCGGGCCCGGCCGAACCGGTGCGGAGGTCCCGGGGTGCGGAGGGGACGCCCGACGGGCCGTCCGGGGGCGGGAACGCGCCCGAGGTGGCGATGCGGACCGCCACCCGCAGGGCCGCCAGGTCCAGGTGGGCCGCGAACACCTCGTCCCGGCCCGGGCACCCGGCGGTGACCCCGGCGGCACGGATCCCGGCGAGCAGGCGCAGGGTGAGCGGATGCCGCGCGTCGGCCTCCTGGACGCCGTCGGCGGGGATCCCGTAGCGGGCACGGGCGGTCTCCGCCTCGTCCGGGTCCAGGTCTCCCACGGCCAGCGCGGCGGGCAGCCGCCGGACCGGGCGGGCCGGGGTGTGCAGCACTTCGGCCGGGTAGAGGGCGCCGGCCCGCTCCCAGTACTCGGGCCGAGTGGCGACGACGAGCCGGACACCGGTCGAGCGCAGCCACGCGGCGGTGGCTTCGGTCCAGGCCGCGAGGCGGTGCGAGAGGCGCGGCGGCATCTCCTCGGGCGCGTCCAACACCACCAGCAGTGGCCGCCCGGCCACCCCCGCGACCCGGGCCACCCTCTCGGCCACGCCCTCCACGCCGAAGACGGCGGGCCGGGCTCCGGTGGGTGCGTCGGGTTCGACGGGTGGAGCGGCTTCGGGAGGTTCGGGACGTCGGTGGGCCGTGGTGGGGCGGCCGGTCCCGCCGGTCCTGGCCATGGGGATGGTGGCCGGGTGCGCCTCGGCGGGGCGGTCCACCGAACCGCCGGCTCCTCCCCACCGACCCGGCCCGCCCGGCCCGCCCGGCCCGCCCGAGCCAACCGACTCGACCGACTCGACCGCGCCGGCCGCGCCGACCGCACCACCCCGTCGCCCGCTCCACGCCACCGCTCCGGGTCCGGCCCCCGGCCACGTCCCGGCCCCTACCCCTGCGCCTGCGCCTGCGCCTGCGCCTGCCCCTGTCCCTGCCCCTGCCCCTGCGCCGAACCCACCGCCCGAACCCGACCCGGGCACTGCCCATGCGCCGGGCCCGGCGTCCGCCCCGGCACCGGTTTCCGGGTCCACACCGTGTCCTGGGCCCGTCGCTTCCTCAACCGCCCGTACGACGAAGGCTCTGGGCCTCGGAACCACCCCGGGCCAGGATCCCGGCCACGACTCCGATCCGGCACCCGCCCCGACCCCGGCTCCCACCCCCACCGCAGCGCCGACCCCCACCCCGACACCGGATCCGGACCCCGGCACCTCCCCTGATCCGGCGCCCTCGCCACATGCTCCGGTCCCGAGTCCCGGCCATGGGCCCGACGTGGACCCCGAGCCGACGTCCAGCCCCGCCCAGGCGCCCGACCCGGCCCCGGCCCGCACCCCCGTGCCCCGACCGGCCGGGATCGCCCCCGGCGGAGCTCCTGCACCCGCCCCCTCGTCCGGCCACGCCCCGTCCCCCACCGCCGCAGCCCCACCGATCCCCTCGCCCGCCTCGACGTCCGACCCCACCCGGGGGTCCACCCCGTGACCCTCCCGCACCCGACCCGCACCCCGCTCACCCGCGCCCGCGCCCGCCCCCGCCTCCACGCCGGACACCAGGGCTCGGGAGATCGCGTCGGCCAGGGAGCCGTCGGCGGCGCGCAGGTCCGCCCCCCGTAGCCACACGGTCGGGGCGGGCCGGGGGCCGCGGGTACGTTCGGCGGTCAGGGTGGCGAGGGCCGTGGTGCGGCCGGTACCGGGGTTTCCGACCAGGCCGAGGACGAACCGGTCCCCGGCGGTGAAGGCCGCCAGCGCGGCGGCGAGCGCGGGCCGGGCCACCGGTTCGGATGCGGGTCCCGACCCGGGCACGGGCCCCAGCGGGAGGGCGGCGCCGAGGCCGGCCGCCGTCAGCACCAGCGTCCCCGCGAGGTTCAGATCGGCTCCGTGGCCGGGCACGGTCGCGGAGTTGCGTTCCAGCAGGCGCGCGAGGGGCCCGCCGGGGGCGGCTGCGGCGGCAGCCCGCAGGGGCAGGGCGAAGACCCCGGAGCGGTGCTCCGACTCCAGAGCGGTGCCCAGGACCGCGAGCACCGCTCCGGTCGCGGCATCCAGGACCGGCCCCCCGCAGGCCCCACCGCCCGCTCCGAGGGCGTCCCGACCGGCGGTGCCGATGGCCAGTTCCACCGTGACGGGCAGCTCGCGGGACCACCCCGCCGCGCTGTACCTGACCCCCGCACCCGCCCCGAGCACCCGCGCCTGTCGCCAACCCCGGGCAAGGAGCCGTACGTACGTCCCTACGGGAAGCTCCTCGCGCATGGCCACCGGCAGCGGCCGCAGCCCGAGTCCGTCGGTCCGCACCAGGGCCAGCGCCGCCTCGGGCAGCGGGGTCACGTCGGCCGGCTCCGCGAGCCAGGTCCGACCTCCGGGCGCGTGCAACACGATCCGGCCCGGTCCGTCGACGGCCTCGTGGCTGGTGATCACCGTGCCGCGATCGTCGGCCAGGAACCCCGTGCCGCGCGGCCGGCCGGTCGGATCACAGATCCTGACGAGCCCCTCGACGCGCGACAACCCCCCGAGCGCCGCGTCGATCACCGCCGCCGCACCCGCACCCGCACCCGCCGTGACCTCGTCCGTCATCGCCGCACCACTCCCCCGCCGCGAGCTCCGTGCTCATGACGGTAGGCAAGTGAAGATCAGCACGAAAAGAACGCAGGGCGAACGCGCCCCCATACGCTCCCTCCATTCACTCCGAGCGCCTGCTCGGATGGGTGAACAAGGGGCTCCGGATGGATAGAGACTTACCCGAGGGGGGTCGTGGAGCGGTGAGCAGCAGACCTTGTGCGCTCACCGCTCCACGTCAACACCCGCCCTGTCCCGTCCCGGCCGGATCGTCGGACCCGTCCGGTGGAAGGGCCGATGGCGCGAAGAGGCCGATGGACAGAGGCCGACGGGACACACCCCGTCAGACGAAGACCGCCAGCGACTTCGCCTTGCCGCCCTTGCTCTCCACGAGCCCGAGCAGTTGCCCCTGCGGCCCGTACACGGCGACCGTGCGGCCGTCGCGGTACTCGTCCGGCATCTCGATCCGCACCCCGTTGCCGAGCAGCGACGCCCGGCGGGAGTCCAGGTCCCAGCGCGGGAACGCGGCGGCCGCGGCCTCGCCGATCGGCATGACGGTCAGCTCCTCCTGGAGCTGGTCCAGGGTGCGGGCCTTGTCGAGCTTGTACGGGCCCACCCGCGTGCGCCGCAGCGCCGTCAGGTGTCCGCCCACGCCCAGGTCCGCACCGAGGTCACGGGCGAGCGCCCGGATGTACGTACCGCTGGAGCAGACGACGGAGACGACCAGGTCGACGACCTTCGTGCCGTCCTCGGCCTCCGCCTCCCGCATGTCGTACACGTGGAACGACGAGATGGTCACCGGGCGGGCCGGGATCTCGAAGTCCTCGCCGTCGCGGGCGCGCTTGTAGGAACGCACGCCCTTGATCTTGATCGCGCTGACCTTCGACGGGACCTGCATGATCTCGCCGCTCAGCTTGGCGATGCCCGCGTCCACGGCCTCGCGGGTGACCCTAGAGGCGTCCGTCGACGAGGTGATCTCGCCCTCGGCGTCGTCCGTGAGGGTGTACTGCCCGAGACGGATGGTCCCGAGGTACTCCTTCTCGGTCAGTGCGAGGTGACCGAGGAGTTTGGTCGCCTTCTCGACACCGAGGACGAGGACGCCCGTCGCCATCGGGTCGAGGGTGCCGGCGTGGCCGACGCGACGGGTCTTGGCGATCCCGCGCATCTTGGCGACCACGTCGTGCGAAGTGAAGCCGGACGGCTTGTCGACGATGACAAGGCCGTCCGGAGTCTTCCCTGCTTCGGTGCTCATTCCGCGGCTGCGTCCTCGTCGTCCTCGTCGCCCGGCTTCTTGTACGGGTCGGCGTCGCCGGCGTACTTGGCGCCGGAGGACACCTCGCGCACCTGGGCGTCGGAGGAACGCGCCTTGTCGAGGAGGTCCTCGATGGTCTTCGCGTTCTCCGGGAGGGCGTCCGCCACGAAGGTCAGGGTGGGCGTGAACTTGGTTCCCGCCGCCCGGCCGACCGCGGAACGCAGCACGCCCTTGGCGCTCTCCAGACCCGCTGCCGCACTGGCCCGGTCCTCGTCGTCACCGTAGACCGTGTAGAAGACCGTGGCCTCCCGCAGGTCGCCGGTGACCCTGGTGTCCGTGATGGTCACGTGCGTACCGAGGCGGGGGTCCTTGACGCCGCGCAGCAGCTTCTCGGCCACCACCTCCCGGATGAGGTCCGCCAGCTTCTTCGCCCGCGCATTGTCGGCCACTGGTCCGTCTCCTTCTTCTGTCTTGCAGACAAGCAATAAGTCAGTCTTCATCACCGTGGAGACGCCGTCGTACCGACAGCAGCTCCACCTCGGGACGCGCCGCGACCAGCCGCTCGCAGCGGTCCAGTACGTCCGACACGAATCCCACGTCGCCACTCACCAGGGCCACCCCGATACGGGCCCTGCGATGCAGGTCCTGGTCGCCCACCTCGGCCGCGCTCACGGAGAACTTGCGTTGGAGCTCGGCGACGATGGGCCGCACGACGGAGCGTTTCTCCTTCAGCGAGTGGACGTCGCCGAGGAGCAGATCGAAGGACAGAGTCCCCACGTACATGCAGTTCCGGATGTCCCGCCGGTTCGGGTTCGATGGCCTGTCGGGCCGTCGTCCGACAGGTTCCCGCCGGGTCTCGTCCGACGGGTTCACCCGGCCGTGGCACGGCAGGATCACCGGACGCCCGGCAGGGTCATCAGAACCGTACACGCAACGGCCGGGGCCGATCGACGGATATTCCGCCGACCGGCCCCGGTGCTACGAGCTACGAGCGTGTGCGATGTGCCTCGCGCTTACGCGCGGGGCTTCTCGCGCATCTCGTACGTCGCGATGACGTCGTCGATCTTGATGTCGTTGAAGGAACCGAGGTTGATACCGCCCTCGAAGCCTTCGCGGATCTCGGTGACGTCGTCCTTGAAGCGGCGCAGACCCGAGATGGTGAGGCTCTCGGCGACGACCTTGCCGTCGCGCAGGAGCCGCGCCTTCGTGTTGCGCTTGACCTCGCCGGAGCGGATGAGAACACCCGCGATGTTGCCCAGCTTGGACGAGCGGAAGATCTCGCGGACCTCCGCCGTACCGAGCTCGACCTCTTCGTACTCCGGCTTGAGCAGACCCTTGAGGGCCGCCTCGATCTCCTCGATGGCCTGGTAGATCACCGAGTAGTAGCGGACGTCGACACCCTCGCGGTCCGCCATCTGCGCGGCGCGACCGGCCGCACGGACGTTGTAACCGATGACGATGGCGTCGGAGCCCATCGCCAGCGAGATGTCGGACTCGGTGACCGCACCCACACCGCGGTGCAGGACGCGGATGTCGACCTCTTCGCCGACGTCGAGCTGGAGCAGCGAGGACTCGAGGGCCTCGACCGCACCGGACGCGTCGCCCTTGATGATGAGGTTGAGTTCCTGGACCAGACCGGCCTTGAGGACCGAGTCGAGGTCTTCCAGGGACACCCGGCGGACGCGCTTGGCGAAGTTGGCGTTGCGCTCACGCGCAGCACGCTTCTCGGCGATCTGACGGGCGGTGCGGTCCTCGTCGACGACGAGGAAGTTGTCGCCGGCGCCGGGGACGTTGGTGAGACCCAGGACCAGGACGGGGGTCGAGGGACCCGCTTCCTCGACGTTGTTGCCCTTGTCGTCGAGCATGGCGCGCACTCGGCCGTAGGCGTCGCCCACGACCATCGTGTCGCCGACGCGGAGGGTACCGCGCTGGACGAGGACGGTGGCGACGGCACCGCGGCCGCGGTCGAGGTGGGACTCGATCGCAATACCCTGAGCGTCCTGCTCCGGGTTGGCACGCAGGTCGAGCGAGGCGTCGGCGGTGAGGACGACGGCCTCCAGCAGGGAGTCGATGTGCAGACCCTGCTTGGCGGAGATGTCGACGAACATCGTGTCGCCGCCGTACTCCTCGGCGACCAGACCGAACTCGGTGAGCTGACCGCGCACCTTGACCGGGTCGGCACCCTCGACGTCGATCTTGTTGACCGCGACGACGATCGGGACGCCGGCGGCCTTGGCGTGGTTGAGCGCCTCGATCGTCTGCGGCATGACGCCGTCGTTGGCCGCGACCACGAGGATCGCGATGTCGGTCGACTTGGCACCACGGGCACGCATGGCGGTGAACGCCTCGTGACCCGGGGTGTCGATGAAGGTGATCTTGCGCTCTTCACCGTTGACCTCGGTACCGACCTGGTACGCACCGATGTGCTGCGTGATGCCACCGGCCTCGCCCGCAACGACGTTCGTCTTGCGGATGGCGTCGAGCAGTCGGGTCTTACCGTGGTCGACGTGACCCATGACGGTCACGACCGGCGGACGCGGCATGAGGTATTCCTCGCCGCCCTCGTCCTCGCCGAACTCGATGTCGAAGCCCTCGAGAAGCTCGCGGTCCTCTTCCTCCGGGCTGACGATCTGGACGACGTAGTTCATCTCGCCGGCCAGCATTTCGAGCGTCTCGTCGGAGACGGACTGCGTGGCAGTGACCATCTCGCCGAGGTTCATCATCACGGCGACGAGCGACGCCGGGTTGGCGTTGATCTTCTCCGCGAAGTCGGTGAGGGAGGCACCGCGCGACAGGCGCACGGTCTCGCCGCCACCGCGCGGCAGCATCACGCCGCCGACGGACGGGGCCTGCATGGCCTCGTACTCCTGGCGCCTCTGACGCTTGGACTTGCGACCACGACGGGCCGGACCGCCGGGACGGCCGAAGGCACCCTGCGTGCCACCACGGGCACCGGGACCACCGGGACGCCCGCCGAAGCCGGGACGACCGCCGCCACCGGCACCGGCCGGACCGCCACCGAAGCCACCACCGGGACGGGGACCGCCGAAGCCGCCACCGCCGCCGGGACGCGAGCCCGGACCGGCCGGACGACCGGCGAAGCCGCCGCCCGCGGGACGACCGGCGCCACCGGGACGGGCACCGCCCGCACCGGGACCACGGCCACCGGGGCCGCCACCGGGACGGGGACCGGGACCACCGGCAGCGGGACGCTGCGGCATCATGCCCGGGTTGGGACGGTTACCACCGGGAGCACCACCGGGACGCGGGGCGCCGCCCTGCGGACGCGGCATGCCGCCCGGGGTCGGACGGGCGCCGCCGGGGCCGCCCTGCGGACGCGGAGCGCCACCGGGGCCGCCCTGCGGACGGGGAGCACCCTGACCGCCACCGGCGCCGGGGGCACCGGGACGCGGAGCGCCGGCCGGACGGGGCGCCTGCGGGCGCGCCATGCCGGTCGAGCCACCGGAGGTGAAGGGGTTGTTGCCCGGACGGGGACCGGCCGGACGGGCGCCCTGGGGGCGCGGGGACTGGGCACCACCGGCGGCGGGACGCTGTCCCTGACCACCGGGGGCGTTGCCGGCCGGACGCGGGGCGCCGGGACGGGCACCGCCCTGACCACCCTGACCCTGGGCCGGACGCTGCTGCGCCGGACGGGGGCCGGGAGCGGCGGCGGGACGCTCGGTGCGCGCCGGGGCGGCGGCCGGAGCCGCCGGGGGCGCGGAGAACTCGGTCGCCACGGGCGCCGCCGGAGCGGGCTTCGGGGCGGCCGGAGCCTTCGGACCGGGACGCGGGCCGGAGGCGGCCGGAGTCACCGGGGCGGGAGCCGCGGGGGCGGCGGGAGCCTCGGCGACGACCGGCTTGGGGGCCGGTGCACCGGGCTTGGGGGCAGCGGGACGCGCCGGGGCGGGAGCCCCGGGCTTGGCGGGTGCGGCGCTGCGGGGCGCACCCGGCTTCGCAGCGGACTTGCCGGCGTTGCCGCCGGGCCCCTGCAGTGCGTCGGTCAACTTGCGTACAACCGGCGCCTCGATCGTCGAGGACGCCGAACGGACGAACTCACCGAGTTCCTGGAGCTTGGCCATGACGACCTTGCTCTCAACTCCGAACTCCTTTGCGAGTTCGTATACCCGGACCTTAGCCACTTCGCTCCTTTTAGGTCCGGGTTACGCCGGACCGTCGCTACTTCATGGGCGTACTCATCGCGTACTCATCGAGTGCTCATCGCAATCTCGACCTACTTCCAACTCGCGAGGTACCTGACCGCACGGGTTACCCGTGCCGTTCTTCTTGCTCTTACGGTGTCGCCTCGGCCGGCACGGCCAAAGCTGTGCGCAGATCCGCCGTGTCGAGCGCTCCGGCGGACCGGAGGGCCCGGGGGAACGCCCGGCGGCGGACCGCCTGGTCGAGGCAGACCACGGCGGGGTGCACGTAGGCACCCCGGCCGGGCAGCGTACCGCGTGGATCGGCGACGCATTGGTCACCGATCGCCACGATGCGCAGCAGATCGCTCTTGGCCGCTCGCTCCCGACACCCCACACAGGTTCGTTCGGGGCATGCGCGGGCTTGCGTCCGGCCAGACACGCCTAAGTCTACCTCCCCGTAGCGACCTCACCCCTTCAGGTGAAAAATCGAACGGACGTCGTGGTGTTCCTCAAGGGACTCCGAGGTTTCGGAGTCCCTGTCTACCGGCCGGGAACCCCCGACCGGTACCGGTTTATTCCCGGCCGCGTCCCTGGTCGCGGTCGCCGTCACGCCCACCGTCACGGGCCGGGCCGCGCCCGCCGTCACGGTCGGAGCCGCGGTCGCGGTCGTCCCCGTCGGCGACCGGCTCGGTGTCCGGGCGGATGTCGATGCGCCAGCCGGTGAGCCGCGCGGCGAGGCGGGCGTTCTGGCCCTCCTTGCCGATGGCCAGCGACAGCTGGTAGTCGGGCACGGTGACGCGCGCGGACCGGGTGTCCCAGTCCACGACGTCGACCGCGCTCACCCGGGCGGGTGACAGCGCGTTGGCGACCATCTCCGCCGGGTCGTCCGACCAGTCGACGATGTCGATCTTCTCGCCGTGCAGCTCCGCCATGACGTTGCGCACACGGCTGCCCATCGGGCCGATGCAGGCGCCCTTGGGGTTCAGGCCGGAGCGGGTCGACCGGACGGCGATCTTGGTGCGGTGACCGGCCTCACGGGCGATCGCCGAGATCTCGACGCTGCCGTCGGCGATCTCCGGGACCTCCAGGGAGAAGAGCTTCTTCACCAGGTTGGGGTGGGTGCGCGACAGGGTCACGGACGGACCGCGAACACCCTTCGCCACCCGCACGACGTACGCCTTCAGGCGCAGGCCGTGCGTGTACTCCTCGCCGGGAACCTGCTCCTGCACCGGCAGGATGGCCTCCAGCTTGCCGATGTCGACGAGGACGTTCTTGGGGTCCTTGCCCTGCTGGACGACGCCGGTGATGACGTCGCCCTCGCGACCGGCGAACTCGCCGAAGGTCAGGTCGTCCTCGGCGTCGCGCAGACGCTGGAGGATCACCTGCTTGGCGGTCGTCGCGGCGATGCGCCCGAAGTCCGACGGCGTGTCGTCGAACTCCTTGGGCTCCTGGCCCTCTTCGAGGTCCCTCGGGTCCTCCGTCGCCCACACGACCACGTGACCGTTGGTGCGGTCGAGCACCACGCGGGCGCGGCGGAAGCTGCCCTCGGTGCGGTGGTACGCGATGAGGAGGGCCGACTCGATCGCTTCGACGAGCAGGTCGAACGAGATCTCCTTCTCGCGGACCAGACCCCGCAGGGCACTCATGTCGATGTCCACGGCTACGCCTCCTCTTCCTTCTTGTCCTTGCGGTTGAACTCGATTTCGACACGCGCCTTGGCGATGTCGGCGAACGCGATGCGGCGGGTGGTCGCCTTGCGGCCCTTCACACCCGGAACTTCGAGGTCCATGCCCTCGTCGTCGACGTCGAGGATGCGGGCGATCAGTTCCCCGGCACCCTTTTCACCGTCGGCGGTCAACTGAAACTTGACGAGACGGCCGGTCGCCCGAACGTAGTGACGGTGCTCGGTGAGCGGGCGGTCCGCGCCCGGGGAGCTGACTTCGAGGACGTACTCGTCCTCACCCATCACGTCGGAGGCGTCGAGCTCGTCGGACACCTCACGACTCAGCTCGGCACAGGCGTCGAGTTCCACACCCTCGTCGGAGTCCACGATGACCCGCAGCATCCGACGCTTGCCCGCCTTGGACAGCTCGATCTCTTCGAGGTCCAGGCCCTTGGCGGCGACGAGCGGCTCCAGCAGTCCGCGCAGCCTGTCGCTCTGGGTGGTGCTCATCCGGGTGACTCCTCGGCCGCGTGTGCTGTTGTGGTTTTCCGTCGCGTGTCAGGTCAAAGGGTATCCGGTCGCGGGGGGTGTTGCCGTCCGCGCTGCGGACGCGACCCCCGGGTACCGTGATCACACCCTGTCCCGCCATCACCCCGAGGACGACGCCCGTGCCCTGGACCCTGCCCTTGAGGCCCTCGCGTAGGCGCCTGCTCGTCGGAGCCGCCGGTGCGGCCGGGGCCGCGCTGCTCCCCGGGTGCTCCGGCGGGAGCGACCCGTCGGACGCCGACACCGGCGTTCCGCTCGAACGGCGCATCCGAGAGGGCGCCGTTCGGGACAGCGAACGACTGCTCGAACGTTACGAGGCCACCACCGCCGCCCATCCGGCCCTCGCCGCGCGCCTCGCGCCGCTGCGGACCGCCGTCGCGGCGCACGTCGCGGCCCTGGCCCTGCCGGGCCCGGCCTCCCCCACGCCGTCGGCCACGGGCAAGCCGCTGTCCGCCGGTGCCTCCGGGACGCCCTCGGGGTCGCCGTCGGCGCGCCCCGACCCGGTCCCGCCGAAGGAGGTCGACGCCCTGGCCGCGCTGGCGGACGCCGAACGGGACCTGTCCGAGGCCCGCACGGTGTCGCTGGCCGGCGCGCCCGGCGAACTGGCCCGACTGCTGGCCTCGGTGGCCGCGTGCGGGGCCGTCCACACCTACCTGCTGACCGCCACCCCCACCCCGGGAGCCGCTTCGTGAAGCCCGAACCCTCCCCCGCCGGCCGTCCGCTGGAGGCGGCCCAGGCGGCGCTGGCCGCCGAGCACTCGGCGGCGTACGCCTACGGGGTGATCGGCGCCCGCGCCTCGGCCGCCCGGGCCGCCGAGGCGCGCGAGGCGTACGGCGAGCACCTCGCCCGCCGGGACTCCCTGACCCGGACGGTGCGGGAGCTGGGCGGCTCGCCCCGGCCCTCGGAGGCGGCGTACGCGCTGCCCTTCGAGCTGCGCGGACCGGCGGACGCCGAGCGGCTGGCCGCCGAGATCGAGGACCGGGTGGCGGGCGCGTACTCGGATCTGGTCCGGGCGGCGGACGGCCGGCTGCGCCGCGAGGCCGCCGACGCGTTGAGTGCCTCGGCCGTCCGCGCGGCGCGCTGGCGCGGTGTCGGCGTAGCCTTCCCTGGGCTCACGGAAAAGCGCTGAGGAGGCGCGACGGGGCCCGGGACGGCTGAAAGGGATCACGCACGCATGGCTTTCGAACCGCCGCAGCGGCTTGTACGGGCGCTCGGCGAGATGCCCGGGACGACGCAGGACACGGACTGGCTGGGGCAGTTGCCCCGGCTCGCCGATGAGGCACTCGCCCGGCGGGACGTCTCCGCCCAGCGGGTCCAGGCCCCCGGCGGCCGCAGCAGCCTGGTGCTCCTCGTCCACTACTCCGACGGCACCCCGGCGGCCCTGAAGCTGGCCCCCCCGGCCGCCCGGCCGGAGCGGGAGCTCGCCGCGCTGGCGCACTGGGGCGGTTTCGGAGCCGTACGGGTCCTCGACTCGCGCCATCACGAGGACGACGGCGGGCTGCTCCTGGAGCGCCTCCACCCCGAGGTGTCGCTGCGCTCGCTGCCCGAGGCGAAGGCGCTGCTGGAGGCCTGCGGCACGCTCCGCCGGCTGTGGGTCGAGCCACCACCGGAGCACCGCTTCGAGACGGTGGCCGAGCGCACGGCCCTCCAGTGCGGGGCCCTGCGCGCGGCGCCGCCGGAACTGCGGGCGCTCGCGGACGCTGCCGTGGCGGCACGGGAGGAACTGACGGCCGCGCCGGCCGAGGAACTGCTGCTGCACGGGAACTTCCGGCAGGGCAAGGTGCTGGCCGGCGAGCGGGCGCCGTGGCTGACGGTGGGTCCGGATCCGCTGGTCGGCGAGCGGGCGTACGACCTGGCCAGGCTGGTCCGGGACCGGCTGGAGGACCAGGTCGCCTCCTCGACGGGGGCCGCCGGGGCCCGGCGGCGGGTGAACAAGCTGGCGGACTCGCTGGAGGTCGACCGCGAGCGGCTGCGGGGCTGGACGGTGTTCCGCGCGGTGGAGTCCGGCAACCGCGCGCTGGCCGCCGGGCGACGCCGGGACGCGGAGCTGTTGCTGGAGTTCGCGGCCTGGTTGTAGGGCATACCGTAGGTAGGAAGGTATGTCCGGCAGGGGGCCGTCATGGTCGAAGAACTGCTGATAGCGGCGATCGCCGCGGGCGTCGGGGTGGCCGCGTACGCGGCGACCGCCGCCCGGGTGGTGAAGCAGTACGAGCGGGGCGTGGTGTTCCGCCTCGGCCGGCTGCGCGAGGGCGTCCGGGGGCCCGGGTTCACGCTGGTGGTGCCGGGGATCGACCGGCTCCGCAAGGTGAACATGCAGATCGTGACGATGCCGGTGCCGGCCCAGGAGGGCATCACCCGCGACAACGTCACGGTGCGGGTGGACGCGGTCGTCTACTTCAAGGTCGTGAACGCGGCCGACGCGATCATCGAGGTCGAGGACTACCGGTTCGCGGTCTCCCAGATGGCGCAGACGTCCCTGCGGTCGATCATCGGCAAATCGGACCTGGACGACCTGCTGTCGAACCGTGAGCAGCTGAACCAGGGGTTGGAGCTGATGATCGACAGTCCGGCCGTCGGGTGGGGCGTGCAGATCGACCGGGTGGAGATCAAGGACGTGTCGCTGCCGGAGACGATGAAGCGGTCGATGGCGCGCCAGGCGGAGGCGGACCGCGAGCGTCGCGCCCGGGTGATCAACGCGGACGCGGAGCTGCAGGCGTCGAAGAAGCTGGCGGAGGCGGCGGCGGTGATGTCGGAGCAGCCGGCGGCCCTCCAGCTGCGGCTGCTCCAGACGGTGGTCGCGGTCGCCGCGGAGAAGAACTCCACGCTGGTGCTGCCGTTCCCGGTGGAGCTCCTGCGCTTCCTGGAACGCGCGGCGCCGGGCGCGCCGGGCGCGCCGGGCGCCCAGCCGCCGCCGGTTCCCCCGCCCGTGGAGCCCGGGACGGAGGACGCCGGCGGGAGCGGTGACCGGGCGGTCCGGAGACGACTCAGCCCTTCGTGAGGCGGGTCAGGGCCTCCTCCAGGGGGAGTTCCTCCCGGGTGCCGGTGGCGCGGTCCTGGAGTTCGACGATGCCGTCGGCCGAGCGGCGGCCCGCCACCAGGATGTGGGGGACGCCGATCAGTTCGGCGTCGGTGAGCTTCACGCCGGGCGACAGTCCGGGCCGGTCGTCGAGCAGGACCCGCCGACCGGCTCCGGCGAGTTCGGTTGCCGCCCGCTCCGCCAGGGCGAGCGGGACGGCCTTGCCCGCGGCGACGACGTGCACGTCCGCCGGGGCCACTTCGGCGGGCCAGCACAGGCCCCGGTCGTCCGCGGTCTGCTCCGCGAGGGCGGCGACGGCGCGGGAGACCCCGATGCCGTAGGAGCCCATGGTGACCCGGACGGGCTTGCCCTCGCGGCCGAGTACGTCGAGGCCGAAGGCGTCCGCGTACTTGCGGCCGAGCTGGAAGATGTGCCCGATCTCGATCGCCCGGTCGAGCCGCAGGCCGGCGCCGCAGGCGGGGCAGGGGTCGCCCGGCTCGACGACGACCACGTCGAGGTACCGGTCCACCTCGAAGTCGCGTCCGCAGACCACGTTCCGCGCGTGGGTGCCCGCCCGGTTGGCGCCGGTCACCCAGGACGTGCCGGGCGCCACGCGGGGGTCCGCGAGGTAGCGGACCTTCTCCAGGCCCTGCGGGCCCACGTAGCCGCGTACCAGGTCGGGGCGGTCGGCGAAGTCCTCGGCGGTCACGAGTTCCACGACCGCGGGCGCCAGGTGCTCGCCGAGCTTGCCGAGGTCGACCTCGCGGTCGCCGGGGACGCCGACGGCCACGATCTCGCCGTCGACCTTCACCAGGAGGTTCTTCAGGGTCGCCGACGCGGGGACGTCGAGGAAGGCCGCCAGTGACTCGATGGTCGGGGTGTCGGGGGTGTCCAGTTCCTCGACGGGGCCGTGGTCGCCCGCGGCCGGGGCGAGGGCGAAGGTGACGGCCTCGGTGTTGGCCGCGTAGTCGCAGGAGGGGCAGTCGACGAAGGTGTCCTCGCCGGCCCCGGCGGGCGCGAGGAACTCCTCGGACGCCGAGCCGCCCATGGCCCCGGACACCGCCGAAACGATGCGGTGGTCGAGCCCGAGCCGCTGGAAGATCCGTACGTACGCCTCGCGGTGGAGCCGGTAGGACTCGGCGAGGCCCTCGTCGGAGACGTCGAAGGAGTACGAGTCCTTCATCTGGAACTCGCGCCCGCGCAGCACTCCGGAGCGGGGGCGGGCCTCGTCTCGGTACTTCGTCTGGATCTGGTAGAGCATGACCGGCAGGTCCTTGTAGGAGGTGCACTGGTCCTTCACGACGAGGGTGAAGATCTCTTCGTGGGTGGGGCCGAGCAGGTAGTCGGCGCCCTTGCGGTCCTTGAGCCGGAACAGCAGGTCGCCGTACTCCGACCAGCGGCCGCTGACCTCGTACGGTTCCTTCGGCAGCAGCGCGGGGAGCAATACCTCCTGGGCGCCGATGGCGTCCATCTCCTCGCGGACGACGCGCGTGACGTTGTCCAGGACCCGCTTGCCGAGCGGCAGCCAGGTCCACACGCCGGCGGAGCTGCGCCGTACGTAGCCGGCCCGGACCAGGAGGCGGTGGCTGAGGGTCTCGGCGTCCGCCGGGTCCTCGCGGAGGGTCTTGGCCATGAGGCGGGACATGCGCTGCACGTGTTGCGTAGACATGTCCGGAGGCTACCGGGGCCGACGGGGGCTCCGGCAACCCGTTTCAGGGCCGGGGGCCGGGCCTGAGCAGTGGCAGGGGCGCGCCCATGACGGCGTACGGGAGGCTCGCGCTCGGGAACTGGACGCGGCGGGCGAGGTCCCGGTAGCCGAGGGCGGCGTAGAGGCCGCGGGCCGGGCTGTCGGTGTCGATGGCGGAGAGGATCGAGCGGGGTTCCTCGGCGCCGTCGGTGATCCGGGTGATGAGGGTGCGGCCGACGCCGCGGCCCTGGAAGCCGGGATGGACGTGCAGTTCGGTGATGACGAAGGAGTCGTCGAGCCAGCCGTCGGCGCCGCCGGCCCGCAGGTACGGTTCGACGATCGTGGACCACCAGTGGCCGCGGTCGTTGGGCATGCCGTAGACGAAGGCGGCGAGGGCGCCGTCGTCGGTGAAGGCGCCGAGCGCGCGGGCGCCGCGGCTGGTCATGTGGCGCTGGACGATGTAGCGCCGGATGCCGACCTCGTCCTCGCTGAGCCCGAAGGCCACCGCCTGCACGCGCAGGGCCTCGTCCACGCGTTCGGCGAGGTCGAGGGGGCCGATGCGGAGTCCGGCGGGCCGTGCGGGGTCGTCGCCCCCGGGGGTAGGCAGCATGCGGCGACCTTACTTCGGGGTAGGGCCGGTGCGGTACGGCTCGGGCGGCGAAAGCGGCCACGGCCGGGGCGGCGGCGGGCTCAGAACAGGACGCTCATGAACGCGCCGGTCTCGCGGAAGCCGACCCGCCGGTAGGCGGCGCGCGCGGCGGTGTTGAAGTCGTTGACGTAGAGGCTGACGACGGGGGCGACGTCGCGCAGTGCGTAGGCGACGACGGCCGCCATGCCGGCTTCGGAGTGGCCGCGGCCCCGGTGGTCGGGGTCGACCCACACGCCCTGGATCTGGCAGGCACGGCCGGTGGCGGCGCCGATCTCGGCCTTGAAGACGACCTTGCCGTCGTCGATGCGGGCGAAGGAGCGGCCGGTGCCGACGAGTTCGGCGACGCGGGCCTGGTAGAGGAGTCCGCCGTCCCCGGCCATCGGGGAGATGCCGACCTCCTCGGTGAACATGGCGACGCAGGCGGGCATGATCAGGTCCATCTCGTCCTTGCGGACCCGGCGGACGCGCGGATCGGCGGTGACCGTGGTGGAGGGCTGTTCCATGACCATCAGCGGTTGGCGGGAGCGGACGTCGCGGGCGGGTCCCCAGCTGGGTTCGAGGAGCTGCCACAGCAGCCGGGTGGCTTCGGCGGGGCCGACGATGGAGGAGCAGCGACGGCCGGTGCGGCGGGCCCGTTCGGCGAAGGCGCGGACGGCGTCGGCTTCGGCGCAGACGGGGACCAGGTTGGCGCCGGCGTAGCACAGGGAGCGGAGCTCGCCGTCGGCGTACCAGCCCCACATCTCGCCGCCCAGGCGCCAGGGGTCGAGGCCCGCGACCTGGACCCTGGAGGCGACGAAGGCGTTCTCGACCGGCGCGCGCCCGAGGACTTCGAGGGCGGCGTCGAGATCACTGGGCTCAAGGACCCTGGTGGTGGTCTGCGTCAACACTGGGGGGCCTCACCATGCAGTCTGCTGATCTCCGCACTGTACCCGGCGAGGCCTGGGGATGCCGCCTCCCACGGTCACGAAAGGACCCCGGCCCCGGCCCCGAGCTGCGGGAACGGGGCCGGGGCCGGAGCTGCGGGAGCTACACGCCGATGGCCACGGTCGGCTCGCCGGAGGGGATGCCGTCCTTCTCCATCTGCTCGGCGATCTTCATCGCCTCTTCGATGAGGGTCTCGACGATCTTCGACTCGGGAACGGTCTTGATGACCTCGCCCTTGACGAAGATCTGGCCCTTGCCGTTGCCGGAGGCGACACCGAGGTCGGCCTCGCGGGCCTCGCCGGGGCCGTTGACGACGCAGCCCATGACCGCGACGCGCAGCGGGACCTCCATGCCCTCCAGGCCCGCCGTGACCTCCTCGGCCAGCTTGTAGACGTCGACCTGGGCGCGACCGCAGGAGGGGCAGGAGACGATCTCCAGGCGGCGGGGCTTGAGGTTCAGCGATTCCAGGATCTGGTTGCCGACCTTGACCTCCTCGACCGGCGGCGCGGACAGGGAGACGCGGATGGTGTCGCCGATGCCCTCGGAGAGCAGCGCGCCGAAGGCGACGGCGGACTTGATGGTGCCCTGGAAGGCGGGGCCGGCCTCGGTGACGCCCAGGTGCAGCGGGTAGTCGCAGGCGGCGGCGAGCTGGCGGTAGGCGTTGACCATGACGACCGGGTCGTTGTGCTTGACCGAGATCTTGATGTCGCCGAAGCCGTGCTCCTCGAAGAGGGAGGCCTCCCACAGCGCGGACTCGACCAGCGCCTCGGGGGTGGCCTTGCCGTACTTCTTGAGCAGGCGGGCGTCGAGGGAGCCGGCGTTCACGCCGATGCGGATCGGGGTGCCGGTGTCCTTGGCGGCCCGCGCGATCTCCTTGACCTTGTCGTCGAACTGCTTGATGTTGCCCGGGTTCACGCGGACGGCGGCGCAGCCGGCGTCGATCGCGGCGAACACGTACTTGGGCTGGAAGTGGATGTCCGCGATGACCGGGATCTGCGACTTCTTCGCGATGACGGCGAGGGCGTCGGCGTCGTCCTGCGTCGGGCAGGCGACGCGGACGATGTTGCAACCGGAGGCGGTCAGCTCGGCGATCTGCTGGAGCGTGGCGCCGATGTCGGACGTGCGGGTGGTGGTCATCGACTGCACCGAGATGGGTGCGTCGCCACCGACGGCCACGGAACCGACCTGGATCTTGCGGCTGACCCTGCGGTCGGCAAGCTTCGTCGGCACGGCCGGCATTCCGAGTGAGATGGCAGTCATCTGCTGTGCAACCCCAAGGTGTGGATCGAGGTCCCGAGATCGGCGGGCTCCAGTCTTCGAGATTACGCCAATCAGCACGCGCCCCTTGCATCCGAGGGGGTGTGCCACCCGAACGTAGGGAGCCGGGCACGATGTGTGCCCGGCTCCGTCCGCCCTGCTGTAGGGACCTGCTGTGGGGAAACGGCGGCTAGGTGATCTTGATGGGGTTCACCACGTCCGCGACGAGGACCAGCAGCGTGAAGCAGACGAAGAGTCCGGCGACCACGTACGCGGCGGGCATCAGCCGGGCCACGTCGAACGGGCCGGGGTCGGCGCGCCGCAGGAGCCGTGCCACGTTGCGCCGCAGGGACTCCCACAGGGCGCCGGCGATGTGCCCGCCGTCCAGGGGCAGCAGGGGCAGCATGTTGAACAGGAAGAGCGAGAGGTTGAACATGCCGAGGACGTTCAGCATGATCGACATGCGCTGTTCGCCCGGGATGTCCAGGGTCGCGATCTCGCCGCTGATGCGGGCCGCTCCGACGATGCCCATCGGGGAGTCCTGCTCGCGTTCGGCTCCGCCGAAGGCCGCGTCCCACAGGGCCGGGATCTTGGCGGGGAGCTGGATCAGGCCCTGCACGCTGCCCTCGACGATCTCGCCCATGTGGTCCACGGACTCACCGAAACCGAGGGCCGCGATCTCGGTCTTCGGGCTGAAGCCGAGCCAGCCCGCCGTGACGTACTCGCCCTTGACGTAGCCGCCGTGCCCGTCGGTCCTGGCGACCTTGTTCTCGATCAGGTCGACCGGAAGGGTCACCTCGCGGCCGTCGCGCACGACGGTGACGGTGGCGGGGCCGACGGTGTCGCGGATCCGCTGTTGCAGGGCGGACCAGTCGGCGACCTCGCGGCCGTCGAAGGCGACGATGCGGTCACCGGCCGCGAGGCCGGCCCGCTTGGCCGGGGCGACCGGGTCGCTGTCCTTGCAGACCTCCCGGTTCTCGCTCTGCTGGATCACGCAGGGCGAGACGGTGGCGACCTCGGTGGTGGTGCGGTTGATCCCGAAGGTCATCCAGACACCGAAGAAGATCGCGAGGGCGAGCACCAGGTTCATGAAGGGGCCCGCGAACATCACGATCACGCGCTTCCACGGCTTGCGCGTGTAGAAGAGCCGCGACTCGTCGCCGGGCTGGAGCTCCTCGTAGGCCGCCGAGCGGGCGTCCTCGATCATCGACCGGAACGGCGACGTGGAGCGGGCGGTGACCTTGCCGTCCTCGCCGGGCGGGAACATCCCGATCATGCGGATGTAGCCGCCCATCGGGATGGCCTTGATCCCGTACTCGGTGTCGCCCTTCTTGCGCGACCAGATGGTCCGGCCGAAGCCGACCATGTACTGGGGCACGCGGATGCCGAAGAGCTTGGCCGTGGAGAGGTGGCCGAGCTCGTGCCAGGCGATCGAGAAGAGCAGGCCGACCACGAAGACGACCACACCGATCAAGGTCAGCAGTATCGTCATGCGCTCGCCTCCACGGCGGCTCGAGCCGCCATCTCCCGTGCCCGGGCCCTGGCCCAGGTCTCCGCTTCCAGGACGTCCGCGACGGTCAGCGAGGTTCCCGCTCGCGGCACGCCGTGTTCATCGACCACGGCAGAGACCGTATCCATGATTGCTGTGAACGGCAGCCGACCGGCCAGGAACGCCTCCACGCACTCCTCGTTCGCCGCATTGAACACCGCGGGGGCCGTGCCGCCCAGGGTGCCGACGTGGCGCGCCAGGCCGACCGCGGGGAAGGCCTCGGTGTCCAGGGGGAAGAACTCCCAGGTCGACGCCTTGGTCCAGTCGAACGCGGGGGCCGCGTCCGGGACCCGCTCGGGCCAGCCGATGCCGATCGCGATGGGACCGCGCATGTCGGGCGGGGTGGCCTGGGCGAGGGTGGAGCCGTCGGTGAACTCGACCATGGAGTGGACGTAGGACTGCGGGTGGACGACGACCTCGATGCGCTCGAAGGGGATGTCGTAGAGCAGGTGCGCCTCGATGACCTCCAGCCCCTTGTTGACCAGGGTCGCCGAGTTCACGGTGATCACCGGGCCCATGGCCCAGGTCGGGTGCGCGAGCGCGTCCTCGACGGTGACCCCGGCCAGCTCCGCGCGGGTGCGGCCGCGGAAGGGGCCGCCGGAGGCGGTGACCACGAGCTTGCGGACGTCGGCGCGGGTCCCGCCGGCCAGGGCCTGGAAGAGCGCCGCGTGCTCGGAGTCCACGGGGATGATCTGCCCGGGCTTCGCGAGGGCCTTGACCAACGGGCCGCCGACGATCAGCGACTCCTTGTTGGCCAGGGCCAGGGTCCGCCCCGCCCGCAGCGCGGCGAGGGTGGGCGCGAGGCCGATGGAGCCGGTGATGCCGTTGAGGACGGTGTGGCACGGCGAGGCGGCGAGCTCGGCGGCCGCGTCGGGCCCGGCCAGGATCTCGGGCAGCGGCTCGGACGGCCCGTACTGGGCCCCGAGCGCCTCCTTCAGGGCCGGTACGACGTCCTCGCGGGCGACGGCCACGGTCCGCACCCGCAGCAGCCGCGCCTGCTCGGCGAGCAGTCCGACGCGCCCACCGGCGGCGGACAGCGCCGTGACGCGGAAGCGGTCCGGGTGGCGCAGGGCGAGATCGATGGCCTGGGTGCCGATGGACCCGGTCGACCCGAGGATGACGATGTCCCGGCGGCCGGCCGAGGCGTCGAAGAGGAGGTGCGGGTCGGCGAGGGGGGCTGGACTGTCGGTCATGCCCCCCATTGTGGCCGCAACTCAGGAGCGCTTGGACACGGAGTCCCCGTCGGTGACGCGGGCGAGGAGTTCGGGGAGCGTTCCGGCGAAGTCGGGGAGCGCCCGGGCCGCCCGCCACCAGGCCCGCGGGTCCGTCCCGAGGGCGACGTCGAACAGTCGGTCGGCCTCCGCCCGGGCGGCGAGGACGGCCGCGGGCCGGTCGTGGCGGTCCGGGTGGCCGATGTCGCCGAGCCACTGGTCCTCGTCCAGCGCCCAGCAGGCGGGGACCTTGTGCCGGACCACGTCGGCTCCGGTGATCAGGCCGCGGTCCAGGCAGTCGCGGACCCAGCGGACGTCCTCCTCGACGGTCTCCATCGGGACGGCGAGGCTCACCAGCGCCAGTTCCCGCTCCCAGCCGCCGATCGGCTCGGACGGGGCCGTGTCGGGGGCGAGCCGGCGTACGGCCCGGCCCAGCGCCGGGTCGTGCCGTACCAGGCCCAGTGGCGGCAGCGAGTTCGCGGCCAGCTCCGCCGCCAGCTCGGGCAGGGTGCCGCGGTAGCCGGGGGCCCGGCGCGGCAGTTCGGCCCACAGCCGCGGGTCCTCCCCCAGCGCGGGCCGCAGGGCCCGCTGCACCGCCGACTGCATCTCGGCCTGCTCGGGCAGGCTCCAGCGCAGCCCGCGCGTGACGGGAAGGTGCCCCAGCAGCAGCGTCCGGGCGGCGGGCGCCACGTGGGCGACGAGCTCGTCGCAGGTCAGCAGCCCGGTCCGGACCGCGCGCACGGCGGGCCGGTACCAGTGGCGCCCGTACGGGTCCCCCGCGCGGGCGTCGAGGAGGGCCGGGCAGGCCTCCCGGGGCAGCCCGGCCGCCAGCATCAGGGCCTCCACGGCTCCCGGCGGCAGCGGGGCACGGGCGTGCTCGCGCAGCAGCTGTTCCGCGTCGAGCTCGTGCGGCATGCCGAGCAGGGTGAGCGGGACCCGGGGCCGGCGGGCGTGCCGGCGCAGCAGGGCGATCAGCCCGGCGGAGTCGAAGGGGCCCGGCCCCGTCGCCCGGAGCAGCTCCGGGGAGGGGCCGGGGCGGGCGGCGTACCGGGCCGGGCCGGGCAGGCCGGGCAGCGGGCGGCCGACGACGTGGGGGTTGCGGGCGATGTAGTGCCGGTCCGCCTCGGCTCCCCCGCGCAGCAGCAGGGTGACGGCCGAGGCCGGCAGCCACTGGTCGCGGCACAGGTACTTGCGCGACGGCCCGTCGAGCCGGTCGAGCAGCTCACCCACCACCTGTTGCGGCGCGTGGCGCAACAGGTGCGCCACGCACCAGGCCAGCCGTCTGCTGACCCGGTCCTCCTCGGCCGTCGGCATCGTCCTCGCCCGCCTCGCGCTCGTACCCGCGCCCGGGGTCGCACATCAGTCCGGGCTACTGCCGATGATGGCAGGTCAGCGTAGGGGGCGGTGGGCGTTTTCGTGCACCGACGGACCCGGTGCGGCGTCCGCGATCCAGGGGCCGTCGCCGGACGGGTCGAGCACGCCCTCCTCCAGCCAGGTGTAGGCGCCGCCGAGGACCCCTTCGACGACCTTGCGGTCGAGGTCGTCGGTGTTGGACCAGAGCCGGCCGAAGAGCTCCTCGACGCGGATCCGGGACTGTCGGCAGAAGGCGTCGGCGAGCTGATAGGCCTCGCGGCCGTGCTCGTCGGCGGCCCTGAGGTGTTCGGCGCGCACGCAGGCCGCGCTCATCGCGAAGAGCTCGGCGCCGATGTCGACGATCCGGCCGAGGAAGTTCTGCTTCGTCTCCATGCGGCCCTGCCAGCGGGACATCGCGTAGAACGTCGAGCGGGCGAGTTTGCGGGAGCCGCGTTCGACGTACCTCAGGTGGGTCGCCAGGTCGGGGTGCCCGGTCGGGTGGAACTCCCGGTAGGTGCCCGGGAGTTGGCCGGCTCCGGTGGCCAGCTGGGGCAGCCAGCGGGCGTAGAACCCGGCCGCGCGGGCGCCCGCCCTGGCCTTGTCGCCGAGGTCCTTCTCGGGGTCGATGATGTCGCCCGCGACCGCGAGGTGGGCGTCGACCGCTTCGCGGGCGATGAGCAGGTGCATGATCTCGGTCGAGCCCTCGAAGATCCGGTTGATCCGCAGGTCGCGGAGCATCTGCTCGGCCGGGACGGCCCGCTCGCCGCGCGCGGCGAGCGACTCGGCGGTCTCGAAACCGCGGCCGCCCCGGATCTGGACGAGTTCGTCGGCCATCAGGCAGGCCATCTCGGAGCCGTACAGCTTGGCGAGGGCCGCCTCGATGCGGATGTCGTTGCGGTCCTCGTCGGCCATCTGGGAGGCCAGGTCGACGACCGCCTCCAGGGCGAAGGTGGTGGCGGCGATGAAGGAGATCTTGGCGCCGACGGCCTCGTGCCGGGCGACGGGCCGACCCCACTGCTCGCGGACCCCGGACCACTCCCGGGCGATCTTCAGACACCACTTGCCGGCGCCGACGCACATCGCCGGCAGGGACAGCCGGCCGGTGTTCAGGGTGGTCAGCGCGATCTTGAGGCCGGCGCCCTCGGCGCCGATCCGCTGGGCGGCGGGGACCCGGACGCGGTGGAACCGGGTGACGCCGTTCTCCAGGCCGCGCAGACCCATGAAGGCGTTGCGGTGCTCGACGGTGATGCCCGGCGAGTCGGCCTCGACGACGAAGGCGGTGATCCCGCCGCGGTGGTTCTCGCCCTTCGGGACGCGGGCCATCACCACGAGCAGGTCCGCGACGACCCCGTTGGTGGTCCACAGCTTCACCCCGTCGAGGACGTACGCGTCCTCCCCGTCCGGGACGGCCGTGGTGGCCAGGCGCGCCGGGTCGGAGCCCACGTCGGGCTCGGTGAGCAGGAAGGCGCTGATGGCGGTGGTGGCGCAGCGCGGCAGGTAGGCGTCCTTCTGCTCCTGCGTCCCGAACATCTTCAGCGGTTGGGGCACGCCGATCGACTGGTGGGCGGAGAGCAGGGCCCCGATGGCCGGGCTGACCGAGCCGACGAGGGCGAGCGCCTTGTTGTAGTAGACCTGGGTGAGGCCGAGGCCGCCGTATTTGGGGTCGATCTTCATGCCGAGGGCGCCGAGCTCCTTGAGCCCGCGGACCGTCTCGTCGGGGATCCGCGCCTCCCGCTCGATGCGGGCGGCGGTTCCGTCGGCGAGCATCGCCTCGCAGAACTCCCGCATCCGGGCCAGGAAGGCCTCCCCGCGCCGGACGTCCTCGTCGGCGGGGAGCGGGTGGGGGTGGATCAGGTCGATCCGGAAGCGGCCGAGGAAGAGCTCCTTGGCGAAACTGGGCTTGCGCCAGTCCTGCTCCCGGGCCGCTTCCGCGACCTGCCGCGCCTCGCGCTCGGTCACCTTGGGCTGTACGGGCTGTACGGGCTGTGTTGCGGACATCCGGGTACTCACCTCGCCGCATCGGGACACTACCGATCGGTGCTACCTGTGAGTCGTACCCGATTCCGGGGCTCGGGAAAAGGCCGCGTGGGCCGTCCGGGCGGCCGTGTGGGCCGCCCGGGAAAAGGGGGACGGCCGGAGCCCCCGCACAGTAGGCTCCGGCCGTCGGTCTGGGACCGTACGAGATCAGATGTCGAGGCCGGTGAGGACCAGGACGCGCTCGTAGGTGTAGTCGTCCATCGCGTAGCGGACGCCCTCGCGGCCCACGCCGGACTGCTTGACGCCGCCGTACGGCATCTGGTCGGCCCGGTAGGAGGGCGCGTCGCCGATGATCACGCCGCCGACCTCCAGCTCGCGGTGGGCGCGGAAGGCGACCTGGATGTCACGGGTGAAGACGCCGGTCTGGAGACCGAACTTCGAGTCGTTGACGGCGGCGAAGGCCTCGTCGGTGTCCTCGACGCGCAGCAGGGTCAGGACCGGGCCGAAGACCTCTTCGGTGGCGAGCTTCACGCCGGCCGGAACGTCCGCGACGACGGTCGGCTCGACGGTGGCGCCGTCGCGCTTGCCGCCCGTGAGCAGCTTGGCGCCGGCGGCGACGGCCTCCTCGACCCAGGCCTCGACGCGCTTGGCGGCGTCCTCGGAGACCAGCGGGCCGACGTCGGTGGCGGAGTCGGAGGGGTCACCGGTGACCTGCTCGCGGACCTTCGCGACGACCTTCTCGGCCAGGCGGTCGTAGACGGACGCGTCGGCGATCACGCGCTGCACGGAGATGCAGGACTGGCCGGCCTGGTAGTTCGAGAAGGTCGCGATGCGGGTCGCGGCCCAGTCGAGGTCGGCCTCGGAGGACCAGTCGGCGAGGACGACCGCCGCGGCGTTGCCGCCGAGCTCCAGGGTGCAGTGCTTGTGCGGCACCGACTGCTGGATGGCGTAGCCGACGGTGTCGGAACCGGTGAAGGAGATGACGGGCAGGCGCTCGTCCTTGACCAGCGCCGGCATCTTCTCGTTGGCGACCGGCAGGACCGACCAGGAGCCGGCCGGGAGGTCGGTCTCGGCGAGCAGCTCGCCGAGGATCAGACCGGAGAGCGGGGTGGCCGGCGCCGGCTTCAGGATGATCGGCGCGCCGACGGCGATGGCCGGGGCCACCTTGTGGGCGCACAGGTTCAGCGGGAAGTTGAACGGCGCGATGCCGAGGACGGGACCCTTGACGAAGCGACGGGTCAGGGCCAGCCGGCCGACGCCACCGGCGTCGGTGTCCAGGCGCTGGGCCTCTCCGCCGTTGAAGCGACGGGCTTCCTCGGCCGCGAATCGGAACACGGACACCGCACGGCCGACCTCGCCGCGGGCCCACTTGACCGGCTTGCCGTTCTCGGCGGAGATCAGCTGGGCGATCTCCTCGGTGCGCTCGGCGAGGCGGCGCGACACGTGGTCCAGGGCCGCCGCACGTACGTGGGCGGGGGTGGCGGAGAACTCCGCCGTCACGGCGTGCGCCGCGGCCACGGCCTCTTCGACCTGGGCGTCGGTCGGCACGCTGACGGTACCGACGAGCCGTCCGTCCCACGGGTTGTGGACGTCGAAGCTGTCCTCGCCGGAGGCCTCGCGGCCGGCGAGCCAGAAGGCGTGGGTGGAGGTCATGCGAATCCCGGCCCTTCGGATTGTGCGGGGGGTACCTCGCAGCGGCAGCCGGAGGCGGGTCCTGTCCCCACCACCGTAGGACGCCGTCGGGGTTTCGTTGTTTATCCGGCGTGGAGCGGCGACCTGTCCGGCTTCGCCGGTTTGTCAGTGTCGTGGGCCGCGGGGGCCGTGCGCGGGCCCGGGAGGAGGGGGCCAAGGCGGCGGGGGGGGGCGGCCGGTGGGCGTGGTGCCAGGCGGGGGAGGGTGTCAGGGCGTGGGGGTGGTGTCAGGGCGTGGGGGTGGCCGCCTTCAGGGCGAGCCAGAGTTCCATCCGGACGTCCGGGTCGTCCAGGGAGCGCCCGAGGATCTCCTCGACCCGCTTCATCCGGTACCGCAGCGTGTGCCGGTGGACGCCCAGGTCGGCCGCGGCGGCGTCCCACTGGCCGTGGCGGGAGAGCCACGCCTGGAGCGAGGCCACCAGGTCGCCGCGGCCGGTCGCGTCGTGCTCCCGCAGGGCCCGCAGCGTGCCGTCCGCGAAGGCCCGTACGGCGTCGTCCGCGAGCAGCGGCAGGACCGAGCCCGCCGCGAGGTCCTCGTGCTCCACCATCGGCCGCCCCCGGCGCCGGGCCACGGCGAGGGCCTGGTCGGCCTGCTTGACGGCTGCGGCCACGCCCGTGGCGGCGGCCGGCGCGGACAGGCCCACCACCAGCTCGTCCGGCTCGGGGCCGGTCGCGTCCCGGCCGCGCCGGGCCTCCAGGGCCTCCGCGTGGTCGGCGCACGCCTGTACGGCGGATCCGCCGTCGGCGGCGAGCACCACGAGGCGGCCCTCCCCCGGGACCACGAGCAGCGCCTCACCGGTGCGGGCCGCCGCCGACTCCACGGCGTCGGCGAGCAGCGCCAGCCCCTCCGGTTGGGCGGTCCCGGGCAGCGCCGGCTCGGCGGTGACGATCCGGAACGGCGCCTCCAGCAGTGCCCCGTACAGGTCCCCGGCCACGGCCCGGGCGTGCTCGGCCTGGCCCTCCAGCAGCATCCGCAGCACGGCCGCGCCGAGTCGGGATTCCGCGTCGTGCAGCGAGCGCGAGCGTTCCGTGGTCAGGGTCAGCAGGGCGACGGCCGAGTGCACCGCGTACCGCTCGGCGGTGCCCAGCGGGGCGCCCGTACCGACGGCGAGCGCGCCCCGGGCCCGGCGGCCGGTGCCAAGGGACTGGAGTTCGACCCGGTCGTCGGAGCCGCCCACAACGGCGCTCGCCGGCGCGGGGCGCTCGCGCAGGCGCTCCACGTCGGGGGTGAGCCGGGCGGCGCGGCGTGCGGCCCAGTCCGGCGCGGCGGCGACGACCGCGCCGGAGGTGTCGTACAGCGCGGCCCACCCGTGGACGTGGGCGGCGAGCTTCGTCAGCAGTTCGGCGGGCCCGTCGGCGGACAGGGCGGCCCGGGTCAGTTCGCGCTGCGCCTCGAAGCCGGCGGTGACGGCCCGGTACTGGTCGGCGGCGAGGGCGGCGGAGACGGCCTTGCTGATGGCCAGGAACGGGGTCCGGCGCGGCACCTCCAGCAGCGGCAGGTCCTCCTCCCGGGCGGCCTCGACGAGCGCGTCGGGGACGGCGTCGTAGTTCACCCCGACGGCGAAGCCGATGCCGACGACGCCGGCGGCCGCGAGGCGACGTACGTAGCGGCGCATCTCCTCGGGGTCGTCCGCGTCCAGCTTCATGGCGGTGACCAGCAGCAGCTCGCCGCCCTCCATGTAGGGGACGGGGTCGGCCAGCTCACTGACGTGGGCCCAGCGCACGGGCGTGTCGAGACGGGTCTCCCCGGCCCGGACGCTGAGCTTGAGCGCCGAGTGCTGGACGAGCGAGGCGAGGGTGAGCGGCATCGGGTACCAGGTGCCTTACGCGGGAGGGGAGGGAACGGGCGGGGGAGGTACGGGGACCCGCGGGGTGGGGCGGGCATCGGGGTTTTCGACGTGTCGTATGAAGGACCCCATTCGATTCTGCCACCCCGTACGGGTCCGCTCAGCCCTTCCCGGCCAGCCGCAGCAGCAGCGGAGCGGCCCGTTCCCCGCGTACGGAGGTCAGGGACAGCACCGCGCAGCCGGGCGGTACGGCGTGCGCGAGGTCGGAGGCCGACCAGCGTTCGCGCTCCACCTGGCGCACGGTCACCGCGTCCGTCGTGACGGCCTTGCCGGTGACCAGCTTGCGGAAGGCGTGGATGGCCCGGGTCAGCGGTTGGTCGGCGAAGACCGTCCGGTGCGTGACGTCGCGGGTCTCGACCCACTCGGTGCCCCAGGCCTCGGCGAAGCGCTTGCCGTCCCAGGTGGTCACCCCGGAGAAGGCCATCCGGCAGCCGACGGCGCCGAGCAGCGGGGTGCGCAGGACCTCCGGTACGTCGTCCAGGGTGCGCAGCGTCAGCAGTACCCCGGCGTTCGCGGACCGCAGCCGCTGTACGCCGCGCACGGTCTCGGGGGTCAGGGTGTGCGAGGCGTCGTCGAGGGCGAGGAAGGCGAAGAGCGAGCGGTCGGCGCGGGCCGCGGCGGCCGCGTTGAACTGGGCGAGGAGCAGCCGGGACAGCATCCGCGAGGCGTCGGCGTGCCCGCGCTCGGGCAGGTCGACGCGGACCCGGATCGGGTGCTCCAAGGCGCGCATGGAGAAGGGCCGGCCCTGGCCGCCGGTGTCGAAGAACCCGGCGAAGGCCGGCCGGTCGAGCAGGGCGAGCCGGTCCGCGAGGGCAGGGCCGGGGTCACCGTGGGCGCCGTGCTGACGGCTCCGGGCATCGAGCTCTCGGAGCATCGCGGGCCGCCCGGCACCCTCGGCGTCCTCCAGCGCGCGGCGGAGCGCGGCGAGGGCGGGCGGCAGCCCGTCGAGCAGCTCGCGCAACTCGGGCACGGCGGGGAACCGGCCGTGGGCGACGTGGAACGGCCCCAGCAGCTGTGCGAGCGCGGTGGCGGCGCGGCGCACGTCCACCCCGGGGACGTCCCCGACGAAGGCCTCGGCGAGGAGCGTGGCGGCCTCGTCGGGGTCGGCGGCGCCGCCGTAGAGGTCGAGGTCGTAGAGGGAACCGGGGTCCCCGACGCGGACGACGACGTCGTACGCCGCGTCGGGACCGAGCTCGGCCCCTGCCGCGCCGACGGCCACGACGGCGACCTGCCCGGCCAACGCCTGCAGGGCGAGGCTCTCCACGACCGGCCGCACCAGCCGGGAGGTCTTGCCGCTGCCGGACGGGCCGACTGCGAGCAGGGAGGTCCCGAGCACCCCGGGGTCGAGGGCGAGGGCGGTGCCGCGGCGCGCGTAGGGGTTGCGCTCGCCGTCCTCGACGGTCCCGAGCAGCACCTGCCGGACCAGCAGGTCGTGCCGGGCGGCACGCACGGGCAGGTCCCGCGCCCCGGACGGGTGCACGCAGGCCCCCGCCCCCTTCTCCCGCACGGACTCGGCGAACGCCTGCCGCCGCGCCGGATCCACCCGCACGGACTCCCAGGCCCGCCGGATCCGCGCGTAGTCGACGTCATTCATCCGCCCCCCGACCACCTCCCCCTCAAGCCGATCGGCAACATCCCCCAGCCCGGCCTGTCGCACCTGCGGCCAACGCGAAGCGTCGTCGGACCCATCGGGTTCGCCGTCATGGGGCTGCGGCTGCGGGGTCTGGATCCCACGAGCACCGGGCGCAGGAACGGCCTTCGGCCGGTAGAGACCCCACCAGGCGAAGAACAGGACGACCAGCACATAGATGGCGGTTTGGGCGCTGTCGACAAGGAACTGCGAACGTTCCCGGCCGACACCTTCCACGGGAAGCACGGAAAAGACGAGACTCCGCAGCGGTACGGCATCGCCTGCTACGAGCGCGATGGTGATCAAGGCCCCCACCGCCGCGGCCACCCCTTGAAACGATCGACCACGGGCGACGATCAGGCGCCGCCAGACGGTCGGCCACGCTCCGAGCTTGCCGAATCCGTAGAGCAGGCCGATCACAACCAGCATTTCGTACACCCGCATGGCGGCGTCACCGGCCGTGCCGAGCATCGGATCCCGTCCCAGGGGTGGCCACCAATCATTCGGCGTGACCAAGCGGGGCGGGACCCTCCAGTAAGGAACGTAGTTGTTGCTCAGGAGCGACCAGATCAGCGCGCAGGCCAGCAGCGAGATGACGGCACCGCTCAGCAACGCGCGCGCAGGAGCATCCACCGACTCTTCGTCGCCGCGGGGAACGTACCCCGGCCGCCACACCCCCGGCTCCGCCGTGGGCCTCGGCTTGCGGAGCCAGTCGGCGAAAGGCGAAGCCGCACCGGACCCGCGCACGGGAGCCGGAGGCCTCGTCGGCATCGGCGGCACCCCACCCGCCTCCCCCGCCGGCCGCGGCACCCGCCCCGCGCGGGTCGCCCGTCCCTCGTACGCACCGTCGGTGTCCATGAACCCCTGCCCCCTACCCGTGCCGTACCCGTGCCGTGCGCTGCGCTGCGGCGCTCAATCTAGTGCCCGGCCCCGACCTTCGGCCGTAGCCGGGCATGATCCACGAGACATCCACCGGACACCGCCGGATTCGTTCCTATGGCCGTCACGGACAAGGACACACCGACACCACTCCCGAACGGCGCATGCCTTACCCCCTTCCCCGGACCTAACCTGCGGACAAAGACACAAGTGCGTCCGAAAACACCCCCCAGGAGCCCCCTATGACCGCTGTCCCGCAGGAGCGCCGCATCGTCACCGCGATCCCCGGCCCCAAGTCGCAGGAGCTGCAGGCCCGCCGCCTTTCGACGGTGGCCGGCGGCGTGGGCTCCGTGCTGCCCGTGTTCACGGCCCGCGCGGGCGGCGGGATCATCGAGGACGTCGACGGCAACCGCCTGATCGACTTCGGCTCCGGCATCGCCGTGACCTCGGTCGGCGCCTCCGCCGAGGCCGTCGTGCGCCGCGCCTCCGCGCAGCTCGCCGACTTCACGCACACCTGTTTCATGGTCACGCCGTACGAGGGCTACGTCGAGGTCTGCGAGGCCCTCGCCGAGCTGACCCCGGGTGACCACGCGAAGAAGTCGGCGCTGTTCAACTCGGGCGCCGAGGCCGTCGAGAACGCCGTCAAGATCGCCCGTTCGTACACCAAGCGCCAGGCGGTCGTCGTCTTCGACCACGGCTACCACGGCCGTACGAACCTGACGATGGCGCTGACCTCGAAGAACATGCCGTACAAGCAGGGCTTCGGTCCGTTCGCCCCCGAGGTCTACCGCGTCCCGGTCGCCTACGGCTACCGCTGGCCCACCGGCGCCGAGAACTGCGGCCCCGAGGCCGCCGCCCAGGCGATCGACCAGATCAGCAAGCAGATCGGCGCGGACAACGTCGCCGCGATCATCATCGAGCCGGTGCTCGGTGAGGGCGGCTTCATCGAGCCGGCCAAGGGCTTCCTCCCGGCGATCGTGAAGTTCGCCAACGACAACGGCATCGTCTTCGTCGCCGACGAGATCCAGTCCGGCTTCTGCCGCACCGGTCAGTGGTTCGCGTGCGAGGACGAGGGCATCGTCCCCGACCTGATCACGACCGCCAAGGGCATCGCGGGCGGCCTGCCGCTCGCCGCCGTGACGGGCCGCGCCGAGATGATGGACTCCGTCCACGGCGGCGGTCTGGGCGGCACCTACGGCGGCAACCCGGTGGCGTGCGCGGGTGCGCTCGGCTCCATCGAGACCATGAAGGAGCTCGACCTCAACGCCGCGGCGAAGAAGATCGAGTCCCTCATGAAGTCCCGCCTGACGGCCATGCAGGAGAAGTACGAGATCATCGGCGACATCCGCGGTCGCGGCGCCATGATCGCGATCGAGCTGGTCAAGGACCCCGCGTCCAAGACCCCGAACCCGGAGGCGGCCGGCGCGCTCGCCAAGGCCTGCCACGCCGAGGGTCTGCTCGTCCTGACCTGCGGCACCTACGGCAACGTGCTGCGCTTCCTCCCGCCGATCGTCATCGGCGAGGACCTGCTGAACGAGGGCCTGGACATCCTGGAGACCGCGTTCGCGGGCATCTGATCCACGCTCCGCCCACGGGCCCCCGGTCCACGGGCATCTGATCGAACGATGGGAACGTTCGGTCGCAACATTCCGACCCTACCGGCGGTAACGGTCGGGCACTGTGAAGAAGCTGTGCGGGGCCGATGGCGGGAGCGCGTTCCCGCTGTCGGCCCCTCTTCCGTTGGCGTACGGTTTCTGCAGATGAGTGAGACAGACCGTTCGCGGGAAACCGAGGACGACACCAGTACCGGGCTTCCCCAGCGCCGTATTGGGCATGCGTTCGCGCACACTCCTCACCGATCGGACGGCCGTCCGCCCCAAACCCCCCGGGGCGCGCGGCAACCCGATCCGGGCGGCCGTCCCGGAACCATCCCCCCTGTTCCGGGACGGCCGGCCACTCTCCTCCTCGCGGGCCTCTGCCCCCTCCTCTTCGCCCTGATCACCTGGCAGGTCCTGGTGAACGGGCCACTGCTGGATCCCGATCGGGCCCTGAGCCGCGCGCTCGTCCGCACGGTCCCCGACGCGGTCACCGAAGCCCTCGCGGACCTGGGCAACGTGCCCGTCGCCCTGCCCGTGCTCCTCGTCGCGATGGCGTACGCCCTGCGCCGCGGGGACCGCCGCGGACCGCTCGTGGCCGCCGTGGCGATGGCCCTGGTGCCGGCGCTCGTCATCCCCTTCAAGGAGTGGACCGCCCGACCGGGCCCGCTGGAGCCCTGGGCCGCCGGCTACTTCCCCTCGGGCCACACGGCCACCGCCCTGACGGCCTATGCGGGCGCGGCCCTGCTCGTCGCCCCGTACGCACGCCGCGACTGGCCCCTGCCCCTCGCCGCGGCCCTGACCGCCCTGACCGCGACGGGCCTGATCCTGCGCGGCTTCCACTGGCCCCTGGACGTCCTGGCCAGCCTCCTCCTCTGCGCGCCCCTCCTCCTCTGCGTGCGCCGGGCGGTCTTCTACCGTCGCCCCTCCCCCGGGGCCGGCCGGCCGGGCTGACCCCGCCACGGGGCCGGGGCCGCGGAAATCCCCGCCGGAACGGCCGCGGGCCGCGACCCCGTGAGGTCGCGACCCGGGCATGGCAAGGGAGGTGGGGGTCAGCCCCCGAAGTAGGCGTCGAAGTTGCGGCTGAACTCCCAGCCGCCGAAGCGGTCCCAGTTGATGGACCAGGTCATCAGGCCCCGCAGGGCCGGCCAGGTCCCGTGGGTCTGGTAGGTGCCGCAGTTCTGCTTCTTGGTGAGGCAGTCCAGCGCCTTGGTCACCTCGGCCGGGGAGGTGTGGCCGTTGCCGGCGTTCGTGGTCGCCGGGAGGCCGATGGCGATCTGGTCGGGGCGCAGGGGCGGGAAGACGCGGGCGGTGTTGCCCGCGACGGGGAAGCCGGTGAGCAGCATGTCGTTCATGGCGATGTGGAAGTCGGCGCCGCCCATGGAGTGGTACTGGTTGTCCAGGCCCATGATCGGCCCGGAGTTGTAGTCCTGGACGTGGAGCAGGGTCAGGTCGTCGCGCAGGGCGTGGATGACGGGGAGGTAGGCGCCGGCGCGCGGGTCCTGACCGCCCCAGGGGCCGGAACCGTAGAACTGGTGGCCGAGCTGGACGAAGAACGTCTCGGGGGCCATCGTCAGGACGAAGTCGGGGCCGTACTTGGCCTTGAGGGTCTTCACGGCGGCGATCAGGTTGACGATCACGGGGGTGGTCGGGGCGCGGAAGTCGGTGTCGCCGGTGGCGAGGGAGAGGGAGTGGCCCTCGAAGTCGATGTCGAGGCCGTCGAGGCCGTACTCGTCGATGATCTTGCCGACGGAGGTGACGAAGGCGTCGCGGGCGGCGGGGGTGGCGAGTTGGACCTGGCCGTTCTGGCCGCCGATGGAGATCAGGACCTTCTTGCCCGCGGCCTGCTTGGCCTTGATGGCGGCCTTGAACTCGGCCGGGGACTCCACGTTCGGGCATTCGGCGACGGGGCACAGCTGGAAGCGGATGTCGCCCGAGGTGACGGAGGTCGGTTCGCCGAACGCGAGGTTGATGACGTCCCAGGAGGCGGGGACGTCGGCCATCCGTACGTAGCCGGAGCCGTTGGCGAAGCTCGCGTGGAGGTAGCCGACGAGGGCGTGCGCGGGCAGGCCGGGGCCGCCCGGGCCGCCGCCGTCGGGGGGTGTGGTGGCGGAGGCCGGGGCACTGCGCGGGGATTCGCCCGCCGCGTTCACGGCGCTGACCTGGAAGGTGTGCGTGGTGGCGGGGGCGAGCCCGGTGACCGTGGCGGAGGTGGCGGTGGCGGTCTGCGGGGCGGCGCCCGCGCGGTGGATGCGGTAGGAGGTGGCTCCGGTGACGGGGGCCCAGGTGAGGGCCACCGATCCGGCGGAGGTTGCGGTCGCGCTCAGGCCGGTGGGGGCGGCCGGGAGCTGGGGTTGGCCCGGACCGCCGGGGTCCGGGCCGATCAGGGTGACGCCGTCGGTGTGGTGGGCGGGCTGGCCGTACCAGCCGTGGGTCCAGACGGTCACCGAGGTGGTGGCGGGACCGGTGCGGAAGGTGGTGGTGAGCTGCTTCCACGCGCCGGCGCTCTGGGTCCAGACGGCGGGGTCGGTGGTGCCGGTCCCGGTCGCGCCGAGGTAGACGTAGGCGCCCTGCACCCAGGCGGCGAGTGCGTACGTCGAGTCCGGCTTGACGGTGACGGTCTGGGAGCAGCGGGCGTTGTCCTGGCCGGCCGGGGTGGCCCGGAGCGCCGAAGTTCCGCTGTGGACGGGGGTGGTGACGGCGGCTCCGCTGCCGCCGGAGCAGCTCCAGCCGTCGAGGCCCGCCTCGAAGCCGCCGTTGCGTACGAGATCGGCGTCCGCCGCCGCGGCCGGCGGGCCCGCGGCGAGGAAGCCGGCCGCCGCCAGGGCGGCGGCCGTAAGGATGGACCAGGCTCTGCGCACAACTGCCTCCGGGGCATGGGGGGATGGAGGGGGTCAGCGGCGCCCAAGATGGTCCAGACCAATGTGCTTGTCAAGGCTTCCGTCCCTCCCCCTCCCGCGGACCGCCGGCGGCCGAGGCCGCGGCGATCGCCGCGGCCTCGTGCATGGCGAGTTCCAGGACGGCCGGGTCGGTGAGGGTTCCGCTGCCGTCCGGGACCACCAGCCAGCGGACGCCGCCGGTCGCCCGGCCGGGGTACGGGACCACGATCCAGGTGCCGGGCCCGGCTCCCCGTACGCCGGTGCCGAGCCAGCGCGAGGCCGTCCCCGGGGGTACGAAGAAGCCCACCCGGGAATCCCCGAAGTCGGCCAGTACCGGCCCCGGTCCGCCGGGCAGCCGGCGCAGGACGTCCAGCGCGGCCCGCCCCAGCTCCCCCGGGAGGATGAGCACGTCCCAGCTCCGGCCGGCCGGGAGGAGGGTGACCCCGAGGGGGTTGCGCTCCCACTCCCAGCGGCAGGCATCGGGATCCGGCGCCACCGATACCAGCCATTCCACTGCCGTCTTGATCCCCGCGAGCGTCATCGCCCGGCCTCCGTTCGTCTCGTGCGGTGAGGGGTTCTCACCGGGAGAGAGCGGGGCCGGGCCCGGGTATGACGCGGGTTGCGCTACTCGGTGGTAGTGAAGCGGGTCACACGGTGATCGCGCGTGCGCCCGGCGCACGGCGGTCGGTTCATCCGTTGATCACCCGTCACCCGTCGATCACTCCTCATCCGTCCTTCGCCCGTCCGCCCATCGCCACCGGGACGATCGACGACGGGCGGGCCCGCCGCCGGTCAGCTGTCGAAGCCGAGTCCCAGGCGGTCCATCGCCTTGAGCCAGAGGTTGCGGTGCCCGCCCTTGGCGTCCGCGCGGGCCAGCGACCACTTCGTGAGGGTGATCCCGGTCCAGGCGAACGGCTCGGGCGGGAACGGCATCGGCTTGGAGCGCACCATCTCCAGCCGGGTGCGCTCGGTGGGGACGCCGTCCAGCAGGTCGAGCATCACGTCCGCGCCGAAGCGGGTGGCGCCCACGCCCAGTCCGGTGTAGCCGGCCGCGTAGGCGACCTTGCCGGAGTGCGCGGTGCCGAAGAAGGCGGAGAACCGCGAGCAGGTGTCGATGGCGCCGCCCCAGGCGTGGCTGAATTTCACCCCTTCCAACTGCGGGAAGGCGGTGAAGAAGTGCTCCGCGAGCTTGAGGTAGGTCTCGGGGCGGTGGTCGTACTCGGAGTCGAGCTTGCCCCGGTAGGGGTAGATCGCGTCGTAGCCGCCCCACAGGATCCGGTGGTCCCGGGTGATCCGGAAGTAGTGGAACTGGTTGGCGCTGTCCCCCAGCCCCTGCCGGTTCCGCCAGCCGATGGCGTCGAGCTGCTCCGGCGTCAGGGGCTCGGTCATCAGCGCGTAGTCGTACACCGGGACCGTGAACGGCCGGATCCGCTTGACCAGCGACGGGAAGATGTTGGTGCCGAGCGCGACCCGGCGCGCGAGGATCACCCCGTACGGGGTGCGTACGGTCATCGCTGCCCCGGCCGGGGCCAGCTTCAGGCCGGGGGTGTTCTCGTAGATCCGTACGCCCAGGTCCAGGCAGGCCCGCTTGAGGCCCCAGGCCAGCTTCGCCGGGTTGAGCATGGCGACGCCGTCGCGGTCCCACAGGCCGGCGAGGAAGGTCGGCGAGTTGACCTCGGCCCGCAGGGCGTCGCCTTCCAGCCACGTGGAGCCGTCACCGAGGCCGAGGCCGAGGGCCTCCTCGTGGAGCTCGCGCAGTTCCTCGACCTGGTGCGGTTCGGTCGCCACGTCGATCTCGCCGGTGCGCTCGAAGTCGCAGTCGATGCCGTAGCGGGCGACGGCCTCCTCGATGGCGTCGAGGTTGCGGGCGCCCAGCTCCTCCAGCTTCGCGAGGTCGTCGGGCCAGCGGGCCAGCCCGTTGGCGAAGCCGTGCGTGAGGGAGGCGGCGCAGAAGCCCCCGTTGCGCCCGGAGGCGGCCCAGCCCGCCTCCTTGCTCTCGATCAGGACGACGTCCCGGCCCGGGTCGCGCTCCTTGGCGAGCAGCGCGGTCCACAGGCCGCTGTAGCCGCCGCCGATGACGAGCAGGTCGCAGCGCTCGTCGGAGGTCAGGGCGGGCTGCGGGGCGGGCTTGCCGGGGTCGTCCAGCCAGTACGAGACGGGCTTCGCTTCGGAAAGAGAATTCGCGACACTACGCATGGCGACTGGGGCCATGTCTTCCAACTCCCTACAGGGGTCTACTTCGGTTGCGCCTTCTTGCGGCGGTTGCCGACCATCTGGCCGGCGAGGACCACCAGCACCGCGATGACGAACATCGCCGTGCCGATGACGTTGATCTGCACGGGCGTACCGCGCTGGGCCGATCCCCAGACGAACATGGGGAAGGTGACGGTGTTGCCCGAGTTGAAGTTGGTGATGATGAAGTCGTCGAACGAGAGCGCGAAGGAGAGCAGCGCACCCGCCGCGATGCCCGGGGCCGCGATGGGCAGGGTGACCCGCAGGAACGTCTGCACCGGACCCGCGTAGAGGTCGCGCGCGGCTTCCTCCAGGCGCGGGTCCATCGACAGCACGCGCGCCTTGACCGCGGCGACGACGAAGCTGAGGCAGAACATGACGTGGGCGATCAGGATGGTCCAGAAGCCCAGGCGGATGCCCATGTTGAGGAAGAGCGCGAGCAGCGAGGCCGCCATCACGATCTCCGGCATGGCCATCGGCAGGAAGATCAGCGAGTTGACCGCGCCGCGCGCCCGGAACCGGTAGCGCACGAGCGCGAAGGCTATGGCGGTGCCGAGGACGGTCGCGCCGATGGTGGCCCACAGCGCGATCTGGAGGGACAGGGCCAGCGAGCCGCACAGGTCGGCGACCCCGCAGGGGTCCTTCCAGGCGTCGAGCGAGAACTCCTGCCAGGAGTAGTTGAACCGCCCGGTGGGGTTGTTGAAGGAGAACAGCGTGACGACGAGGTTCGGCAGGATCAGGTAGGACAGCGTGCACAGTCCCGCGATGACGACGAGATGGCGGCGCAGCCAGGCCAGGGGCTTGTTCATCAGACCAGGTCCTCCGTTCCCGCTCGGCGGATGTAGACGGTGACCATGATCAGCACGA
Organism: Streptomyces sp. NPDC001568; assembly: GCF_042893755.1. Classification (NCBI taxonomy): domain Bacteria; kingdom Bacillati; phylum Actinomycetota; class Actinomycetes; order Kitasatosporales; family Streptomycetaceae; genus Streptomyces; species Streptomyces sp. NPDC001568. The sequence goes on from NZ_JBIAVF010000019.1 coordinate 67,834, forward strand.
TGGCCATGAGGATGAAGGACAGCGCGGCCGCTGTGGGGTAGTCGAGGATCCGCAGGTACTGCGACTGGATGACGTTGCCGATCATCCGGGTGTCCGTGGAGCCGAGCAGTTCGGCGTTCACGTAGTCGCCGCTCGCCGGGATGAAGGTCAGCAGGGTGCCGGAGACGACGCCGGGCATCGACAGCGGGAAGGTCACCTTGCGGAACACCGTGGCCGGGCGGGCGTACAGGTCGCCGGCGGCCTCGTGGAGGCGGGTGTCGATGCGCTCCAGCGAGGTGTAGAGCGGCAGGATCATGAACGGCAGGAAGTTGTACGTCAGACCGCAGACCACCGCGAGCGGGGTGGCGAGGACCCGGTCTCCCTCGGTCATGCCGAGCCAACTGGTGACGTCGAGGAAACCGATGCTGTTGAGGACGCCCACCACCGGGCCGCCGTCGGCCAGGATCGTCTTCCAGGCCAGGGTGCGGATCAGGAAGCTGGTGAAGAACGGAGCGATGACGAGCACCAGCAGGAGTCCCCGCCAGCGTCCGGCCTTGAAGGCGATCAGGTAGGCCAGCGGGTACCCGAGCAGCAGGCACAGCGCGGTCGCGGTGCCCGCGTAGAGCAGGGAGCGCAGGAACTGCGGGTAGTACTCGGTGAAGGCGTCCCAGTACGTGCTGAAGTGCCAGGTGACCTTGAAGCCCTCTTCGAGGGAGCCGGTCTGCACCGAGGTGGAGGCCTGGTAGACCATCGGCAGCACGAAGAAGACGAGCAGCCACAGGATGCCGGGGAGCAGCAGCCAGTACGGGATCAGTCGCTTGCGCAGCGAGGGCTTGTGCACCGCCGGCTCCGGCGCGGCCGGGGCGGGCGCCTGGGGCGGCGCGGTGGTGGCGCTCACGCGCTCTCCTCGACGGTCTCGACGCCCATCGTCCCCGCGAGCATGGACTGGGCCGCGTCCAGTCCGAAGGTGTGCTCCGGGTTCCAGTGCAGGACGACCTCGGCGCCGGGGACCAGGCGGGCGTCGCGTTCGATGTTCTGCGCGTACACCTCCAGTTCCGGGCAGACCGGGCTGTCGATGACGTACTGGGTGGAGACTCCGATGAAGGAGGAGTCCGCGATGCGCCCGGCGATGGTGTTGCGGCCCGCGGCGATGGTGTGCGCCTCGTCCGCGTGGACCAGGGAGATCTTCTCCGGGCGCACGCCGACCAGGAGTTTTCCGCCCGTGCGGGGCGTGGTCGAACATCGCGCGGCGGGCACTTTGAGGCGGGTGCCGGCCGAGCTGAGGGTGACGTCCGCGGCGCCCGCCTCCAGCACTTGCGCCTCGATGAGGTTGGAGGTGCCGAGGAAGTTGGCGACGAAGGTGGTCCGCGGGTTCTCGTAGAGGTCGGCGGGGGCGCCCAACTGCTCGACGCGGCCGCCGTTCATCACGGCGACCGTGTCGGCCATGGTCATGGCCTCCTCCTGGTCGTGCGTGACGTGGACGAAGGTGATGCCGACCTCGGTCTGGATGCGCTTGAGCTCCAACTGCATCTGGCGGCGCAGCTTGAGGTCGAGGGCGCCGAGCGGCTCGTCGAGCAGCAGGACCTGCGGGTGGTTGATGAGGGCCCGCCCGACGGCGACGCGCTGCTGCTGGCCACCGGACAGCTGGTGGGGCTTGCGCTGCGCGAACTGGCCGAGCTGGACCAGCTCCAGCATGTCGTCGACCTGCTTCTTGACGGACTTGACGCCCCGGCGGCGCAGCCCGAACGCGACGTTCTCGAAGATGTTGAGGTGCGGGAACAGCGCGTAGCTCTGGAAGACGGTGTTGACCGGGCGCTTGTACGGCGGCAGGTGCGTGACCTCGCGGTCGCCGAGGCTGACCGTGCCGGTGGAGGGTTCCTCCAGGCCGGCGATCATGCGCAGGGTGGTGGTCTTCCCGCAGCCCGAGGCGCCGAGCAGGGCGAAGAAGGAGCCCTGGGGGATGGTGAGGTCCAGCGGGTGCACTGCGGTGAAGGATCCGTAGTGCTTGCTGATACCGGCGAGGCGGACGTCCCCGCTCGCGGTCTTGTCAGTCATGGGCCTGGGCCTTCGGTGGTGTGTCGGAAGGGGCGGGAGGCACGGTGCGGCAGGGGGGCGCCGTGCGGGAGGCGGATCCGTCAGGCGCCGATGAGCTTGGCGAACTTCTCCTCGTACGCGGTCTCTTCCTCGCTCGTCAGGGAGCGGAAGGCGTGGGCCTTGGCGGCCATCGCTTTGTCCGGGACGATCAGCGGGTTGTCCGCGAGCGCGGGATCGATCTTGGCGAGCTCTTCCTTGACGCCTTCGACCGGGCAGACGTAGCTGATGAAGGCGGCGAGCTGGGCGGCGATCGGGGGCTCGTAGTAGAAGTCGATGAGCTTCTCGGCGTTGGCCTTGTGCCGGGCCTTCGCGGGGACCAGCAGGTTGTCGCTGGAGGTGATGTAACCGGGCGCGGGGATGGCGTACTTGATGTCCGGGTTGCCGGCCTGGAGCTGGATGACGTCGCCCGCCCAGGCGAGGCAGGCGGCGAGGTCGCCCTTGTCGAGGTCGGCGGTGTAGTCGTTGCCGGTGAAGCGGCGGATCTGCTTGGTGTCCACGCCCTTCTGGAGCCGGCCTATCGCCCCGTCGAAGTCGGCGGTGGTGAACTTCGCCGGGTCCTTGCCCTGGTCGAGGAGGGTCATGCCGACGCTGTCGCGCATCTCGGTGAGGAAGCCGACGCGACCCTTGAGGGTGGGGTCGTCCAGCATCTGCGTGACCGAGTCGACCGCCCTTCCGTCGGTGGCCTTGGAGTTGTAGGCGATGACGGTGTCGATGCCGGTCCAGGGGTAGCTGTAGGAGCGGCCCGGGTCCCAGTCGGGGCTGCGGAACTGCGGGATCAGGTTGGCGTAGGCGTGGGGCAGGTTCGCGGGGTCGAGCTTCTGCGCCCAGCCGAGCCGGATGATGCGGGCGGCGAGCCAGTCGGTGACGACGATCAGGTCGCGGCCGGTGTCCTGGCCCGCGGCCAGCTGCGGGCGGACCTTGCCGAAGAACTCGACGTTGTCGTTGATGTCCTCGGTGTACTTGACCTTGATTCCGGTGCGCTTGGTGAACTCCTCCAGCGTCGGACGGGACTTCTCGTCGTCGCTGGTGTCCATGTACTCGGTCCAGTTGGAGAAGTTCAGCTCCTTCTCCTGCGCCGAGCGGTCGTCGGAGGCCTGCGCCGCGTCGCCCTCCCGCTTGGCGGGCGGGATCCCGCAGGCGGTGAGGGCGGACAGGCCTGCGAGGGTGAGCGCGCCGACTCCGGACGCGCGCAGCAGGGAGCGGCGGGTGAGGGCGCCGCGCCCGCTGGTCAGACTGCGTCGCATCGCGGCGAGTTGCGCCGCCGAGAGACGGTCGGGCTCGAACTGCTCCATGCGCGTTGCCCTTTCGGGATGGGTGTGCCGCCGGTCGGGCGGTACTCGGCTATCGGTCCCCGAAGATCGTGCGGTGCCAGTCCTTCGCGGCGACCGCGGTGTTGTCGTACATCACGTGCTTGACCTGCGTGTACTCCTCGAAGGAGTACGAGCTCATGTCCTTGCCGAAGCCGCTCGCCTTGTAGCCTCCGTGCGGCATCTCGCTGATGATCGGGATGTGGTCGTTGACCCAGACGCAGCCCGCCTTCATCTCGCGGGTGGCCCGGTTCGCCCGGTACAGGTCGCGGGTCCAGGCGGACGCGGCGAGCCCGTACGGGGTGTCGTTGGCCAGGTCGAGGCCCTCGTCGTCGGTGTCGAAGGGCAGCACGACCAGGACCGGGCCGAAGATCTCGGACTGGACGACCTCGCTGTCCTGCGCGGCGTCGGCGATCAGCGTCGGCCGGTAGTACGCGCCGTCGGCGAGCTCGCCCGTCGGGATCTCGCCGCCGGTGACGACGGTGGCGTACGCGCGGGCCCGCTCCACGAAGGCGGCGACCCGGTCGCGCTGGGCGTGCGAGACGAGCGGGCCGAGGTCGGTGCCCGGCGCGAAGGGGTCGCCCAGGCGGACGGTCTCCATCAGCTCGGCGACCCGGGCGACGAAGGCGTCGTGCAGCGGGCGCTGGACGTAGGCGCGGGTGGCCGCGGTGCAGTCCTGGCCGGTGTTGATGAGCGAGGCGGCGACCGCGCCGTGCGCGGCGGCCTCCAGGTCGGCGTCGTCGAAGACGAGGAAGGGCGCCTTGCCGCCGAGCTCCAGGTGGAGGCGCTTGACGGTGGCGGTGGCGATCTCCGCGACCCGCTTGCCGACGGCGGTGGAGCCGGTGAAGGAGGTCATGACCACGTCGGGGTGGGCGACCAGGTGCTCGCCCGCGTCCCGGCCGGCCCCGGTGACGATGTTGATCACACCGTCGGGCAGGCCCGCCTCCTTCGCCGCCTGGGCGAACATCAGGGAGGTCAGCGGGGTCAGCTCGGCGGGCTTCAGGACGATGGTGTTGCCCGCGGCGATGGCCGGGAGGATCTTCCAGGCGGCCATCTGGAGCGGATAGTTCCAAGGGGCGATGGAGCCCACGACGCCGATGGCCTCGCGGCGCACGTACGAGGTGTGGTCGCCCGAGTACTCGGCGGCCGCCTGGCCCTGGAGGTGGCGGGCGGCGCCCGCGAAGAAGGCGGTGTTGTCGATGGTCCCCGGTACGTCGAACTCCGTGGACAGTTTGAGCGGCTTGCCGCACTGGAGGGACTCCGCGCGGGCGAAGTCCTCCGCCTGCGCGGCCAGCACGGCGGCCAGCCGGTGCAGGGCGTCCGACCGCTCGCCCGGGGTGGCGCCCGACCACCCGGGGAAGGCGCGCTTGGCGGCGTCGACGGCCGCGTCGACGTCCGCCGTGCCGGCGAGTTCGTACGTGAGGACGTCCTCACCGGTGGCGGGATCGATGATGGTGTGCGAGCGGCCCGAGGTACCGGGCCTGAGCTGCCCGTCGATGTACTGCGCGCCGTCTGCGAAGCGGTCCTTGACCTGGAAGCGGTTACCCATCACGCTCTCACGCTCTCCGTAGCTACAGCTCGAACCGTAGCTACAGCTCGAATTGAGTGCCGATCCTGGCAGAGGTGTTCCCCTCCGCCAAGGGATTCCGTTGTTGCCTTTTGATTACGCGACGGAATCGGTCGACCATGTGTCGAGGCACGCCCGAAATCCCGTACGAAGTGTCCGTGGTGACTGTCAGACTCGCGTGCATGGAGATGGTCGACAAGTTGATCGAGCAGGTCAGGCGCGGTGAGAAGGTCAAGTACCTGCCGTTCTGGGGGCACCGGGCGCGGCCGGACGGACAGCTGGGGCCGAGCTGCCTGAGCCAGTGGTGGCCGTCCACCTTCACTGTGGGTGACGTCCGGTACGCCACGGCCGAACACTGGATGATGGCGGGCAAGGCTCGGCTGTTCGAGGACCCGGAGGCGGAGCGCGCCGCGCTGGAGGCCGGGAGCCCCGCGCAGGCGAAGGCGGCCGGGCGGCTGGTGCGCGGGTTCGACGACGCGGTGTGGGTGCGGGAGCGGTTCGCGCTGGTCGTCGAGGGCAGCGTCCACAAGTTCGCCTCGGACCCGGCCCTGCGCTCCTACCTGCTGGGCACCGGCACCCGGGTGCTGGTCGAGGCGAGCCCGATGGACCGGATCTGGGGCGTCGGACTCGCCGCCGACGACGAGCGGGCGCTGGACCCGGCCCGCTGGCGCGGGCTGAACCTGTTGGGCTTCGCCCTGATGGAAGCCCGGGAACGGCTGCGCGCGGGCGCCGCGTGACGGGGCCGGAGCGGCAACGGGTCGCCGCCGTCATCATCCGGGACGGGTGCGTCCTGATGGTCCGCGAGCGCGGCAGGGGGCCGTCCGGTCTGCACGACGGACCCGAGTACTGGACCCTGCCCGGCGGCGGCGTGGAGCCCGGCGAGGACCTGGTGGCGGCCGTGCGCCGGGAGGTCGCCGAGGAGACCGGCCTGCGCGCCCTGGAGGTGCGGTGGGCGTACGAGGCGCCCTACCCCTCGGGGTGGACCGTCTGCTTCCGGGTCACGGTGGCGCCCGGGGAGCCCCGGCTCGGCGTGGACCCCGACCTGGAGTGCCCCTGCCCCCGGATGGTCGGGCTCAGCTGGGTACCCCTGGCGCGGAGCGCGCCGGACGGGCCCTACATGGTGGCGACCCTGCTGTCGGCCGTCCCGGACTGACCCCGCACCGGGGCCGTCGGGAACGGGCCGGGCGCGCGTCCGCGCACGGGGTGGCAGGCGCGACGAGGTCGGACGGGCGCGGGGTTGGACGCGCAAGGGGGCAGACGCGCACGGGGACAGACGCGCAAGGGGTCGGACGGGCGCGGGATCAGACGCGCTCGCGGACGTCCGAGACCGAGGGCGGGTCGCCGCCGTCGTACCCGTCGGAACCGTCGTCGGTGGCGTCGAACACGACCAGCAGGGTCATCACCAGGCCCAGCACGATGCCCACGGAGCCCAGGATGACGCCGGCCATGGCCATGCCGCCACCGCCGGCCTGGCCGCGGCTCGCCCTGCCCCAGCCCAGCGCGCCGAAGACCACCGCGGCGATGCCCAGGGCGATCGAGCCCACCATCGTCACGCAGGCGACCACGGACAGGATGCCGAGCACCAGCGCGGTCACGGCCATGCCGCTGCTCGCCGGCGGTGCCTGGGGCGGGTACGCGTACGCCGGTTGCCCCGAGTACGCGTACCCGCCGGCCGCGGGCGCCGGGTACTCGGGGTACCCGTACCCCGGCGCGGCGGGGTACCCCCGGCCCGCGGGATCCGGCTGCGCCGGGTACCCGTAGGCCGGTGTCGCCCCGGGGCCGGACGCGGCGGGCATCGGTGTCGTCGGCGACCCGTACGGCGCGGGCGAGGCGTAGCCGGAGGGGCCGGGCGCGCCGGGTATCCCGGTCATGGTCACCTGCTCGTGCACCGGCGCCACCGGCGGTCCGCCCGGGCTCGCCGGCGCGTTGCCGGGGTACGCCGCCCGCTGCTCGGGCGGCGCCCACGGATCCCTCGGTTCTGGGCTCTGGTCGGTCATGCGGCGCCCCCCTTCTCGTACAGCCATGCTAGGCGCTGACGCCGACACCCCCCGGCGCTGCCTACGATGAAGCCGACCTGACCGCACCCGCGTCCATACGGAGGCATCCATGCCCGACCTGCACCCCTTCATCGCCGGGCTGCCCAAGGCCGAACTGCACGTCCACCACGTCGGCTCGGCCTCCCCGCGCATCGTGGCCGAACTCGCCTCCCGCCACCCCGACTCGAAGGTCCCGACCGATCCCGAGGCGCTCGCCGACTACTTCACCTTCACCGACTTCGCCCACTTCATCGACGTCTACCTGTCGGTCGTCGACCTGGTCCGTACCCCGGAGGACGTACGGCTGCTGACGTACGAGGTGGCGCGTGACATGGCCCGGCAGAACATCCGGTACGCCGAACTGACCATCACCCCGTACTCCTCCACCCGCCGCGGCATCGAGGAGAAGGCCTTCATGGAGGCCATCGAGGACGCCCGCAAGGCGGCCGAGTCCGAGCTCGGCGTCATCCTGCGCTGGTGCTTCGACATCCCCGGCGAGGCCGGACTGGAGGCGGCCGCCGAGACCACCCGCCTCGCCGTCGAACTGCGCCCCGAGGGCCTGGTGTCCTTCGGACTGGGCGGCCCCGAGATCGGCGTCCCGCGCCCGCAGTTCAAGCCGTACTTCGACCGGGCCCGCGCCGCCGGACTGCACAGCGTGCCGCACGCCGGCGAGACCACCGGACCGCAGACCGTCTGGGACGCCATCCACGAGCTGGGCGCCGAGCGCATCGGCCACGGCACCACCTCCACCCAGGACCCGGAGCTGCTGGCCTACCTCGCCGAGCACCGCATCGCGCTGGAGGTCTGCCCGACGTCCAACATCGCCACCCGCGCCGTGACCGACCTCGACGCGCACCCGGTCAAGGAGATGGTGGCCGCGGGCGTGCTCGTCACCATCAACAGCGACGACCCGCCGATGTTCGGATCCGACCTCAACAACGAGTACGCGGTGGCCGCCCGCCTCCTGGACCTCGACGAGCTCGGCCTGGCACAGCTCGCGAAGAACGCCGTGGAGGCCTCGTTCCTGGACGCGGCCGGCAAGGCGAAGCTGAGCGCCGAGATCGACACGTACACCGCGGCTTGGCTCGCGCGCTGACCCAACTGCCCTCGGCTGCCCCGAGAATGGGGGCATGAGCACCCTCACTGCCGTCGGGCACCGCGGCGACCCCTACCGTTTCCGTGAGAACACCCTCGCCTCCGTCCGCTCCGCCTTCGCGCTGGGGGCGGACGCGGTGGAGGTCGACGTACGGCTCACCCGCGACGGGGTACCCGTCCTGCTCCACGACGACACCCTCCTGCGGCTGTGGGGCCACGACGTACGGCTCGACGACGTCACGGCCCCGCAACTCAAGGAGCTGACGGAGGGCAGGGTCCCGACCCTGCGGGACGCCCTGATGGCGGCCGGGGCCGGCCGGTTGATGATCGACCTGCCCGGCGCCTCGACCGAGGCCGTGCGCGCGGTCGTCGGCCTGGTGCGCGAGTGCGGGGCGGGCGAGCGGACGTACTACTGCGCGGGGCCCGACACCATGTTGGCGGTGCGCGCCGCCGATCCGGGTGCGGAGATCGCGTTGACCTGGACGACGCTGTCGCCGCCGCGCCGGGTGCTGATCGACGCGGTGGCCCCGCGCTGGCTCAACTACCGGTTCGGGCTGGTCGACCGGGCCCTGACACAGGCCCTGCACCGGGACGGTTTGCTCGTCTCGGCGTGGACCCCGGACACCAAGCGGTCGATGCGGGCGCTCGTGGCGGCCGGCGTGGACTCGATCACCACCAACCGGCTGGACGCGCTGGCGGCCGTGCGCGCCGGCCTCGGCCGTTGACGCCCGGGTGATACGCGGGCTGACTGACCGGGTCCGGCGCGCCGATCCCCGGTGGCAGGACCTCGGACTGACCCTGCTGGTGCAGTTGGTCTCCAGCATGCCGTTCGTACTGCCGGACCAGCCGGGCGGGTCGCCCAAGAGCTGGGTGGCGTACGCGTTCACGACGGCCGGCCTGCTGCCGCTGATCTGGCGGCGGCGGGCTCCGGTGACGGTCCTGGCGGTCATCTGCGCCGTCGGCTTCGGCTACAACCTGGGGATGGACGGGCCGGGGCAACCACTGCCCTACGGTCCGCTGGTCGCCTTCTACACCGTGGCCGTGTGCTGCCCGCGGCGGACCAGGCTGGCGGTGTCCGCGGCCGTCGTGGTGGCGTCCTGCCTCGCCGTGTACTGGAACACCGGGACGGCCCGCGAGTTGGTCTTCACCCTGTTCGTGGGCGGCTCCGCGTACGCGCTGGGCCGATCGAGGCACACCCGTCAGGCGTACACGGCCGCCGTCGAGGACCGGGCGGAACAACTGGAGCGTGCGAACCGGATCGAGGCGGAGCAGGCGGCGGCGCGCGAACGGGCGCGCATCGCACGGGAGATGCACGACATCCTCTCGCACGCGGTCAGCATCATGATCGTGCAGGCCGAGGCGGGTCCGGTCGCGGTGCGCCGCGCTCCGGCCCGCGCCGAGGCGGCCTTCGAGGCGATCGCGGAGACGGGCCGGGACGCGATGGCGCAGCTGCGGACCATGTTGGGCGTGTTGCGCACGGACGAGTCGGCCCCGCGGGCGCCGCAACCGGGGATCGGGGCGTTGCCCGCCCTGCTGGACCGGGTGCGGGCGAGCGGGCCGAGGGTGTCGTACGAGCGGACGGGCACGGTCCGCGAACTGCCGGCGGCGCTGGAGGCGACGGTGCACCGGGTGGTGCAGGAGGCGCTGACCAACGTGGTCAAGCATGCCGGGGCGGCATCGGTGGACGTACGACTGGAGTACGGCCCGACGGAGCTGACGGTGACCGTCGCGGACGACGGCCGGGGCCCGGGCGGGGCGACGCCGGGCGCGGGGTCGCCGACGTCGTCCGGCTCCGGGTCGTCCGGCGGGCACGGGTTGATCGGCATCCGCGAGCGGGCGGCGGCGCACGGCGGAACGGCCTGGTCGGGGCCGGGGCCGGGCGGCACCGGGTTCCTGGTGCGGGTGGCTCTTGTAACGTCGCAGCCGGAGGTGGGGACGTGACGATCCGTGTGGTGGTGGCCGACGACCAGGAACTGGTCCGCAGCGGCTTCGCGATGATCCTGGACGTCCAGGAGGACATCGAGGTCGTGGCGGAGGTCGGGGACGGGGCGGCGGCCGTGGAGGCCGTGGCGCGACTGGCCCCGGACGTGGCCCTGCTGGACATCAGGATGCCGGTGCTGGACGGGATCGAGGCCTGCCGGAGCATCACGGCGAGCAGCACGTGCCGAACGGTGATGCTGACGACCTTCGACTCGGACGAGTACGTGTACGAGGCGCTGCACGCGGGGGCGAGCGGGTTCCTGCTGAAGGACGTCCGACGGGACGACCTGGTGCACGCGGTCCGGGTGGTGGCGGCGGGCGAGTCGCTGCTGGCGCCTTCGGTGGCGCGGCGGCTGATCGAGGAGTACACGGCGGCGACGGCCCGGCCGTCGGCCGCTCGGGAGCTTTCCGCACGGCGGCTGGAGGCGCTGACGGCCCGGGAACGGGAGACCCTGCTGCATCTGGGGCGGGGGCTGTCGAACGCGGAGATCGCGGTGGCACTGGTGGTGAGCGAGCACACCGTGAAGTCGCACGTGGGCAACGTGCTGGCGAAGCTGGGACTGCGCGACCGGATCCAGGCGGTGATCTGCGCGTACGAGACCGGGCTGATAGCGGCGGGGGCCGGGGCGGTGGCCTCCGGGGCGGGCGGGTTCGGGGCGGTGGGTTCTCCCTCTCGGGAGTGAGGGGGCGGCGTGTCCACTCCCCCGCGTCGGTGAGTTGTCGTACCGCTGAAGACCCCTCTCATCGGGGATCCGCAACCACCCCCGTGAGCAGCAACATGGTGGTCATCGGGGCATCGAGCCCCAAGGACCGCACCACGGGGGAACCACCATGAACGCAACGACCCGCACCACGTTGATCGCCGCCGCCCTGCTCATGGGGATCGCGTCCGGCCCGGCCGTCGCGGCGCCCGCCACCGCGCCGGCGTCGACGTCCTCGGCCGCGCCGGCGGCCACCCCCGCGCCGCCCACGTTCTCCACCCCGCCCGACGCGGCGGCGCTGGCGCAGGCCATCGCGGGCCTCAGAGCACGGCACGAGGGGGCGACGGCCGCCCTGGTGCGGGTGGGCGGCGCGAGCGGCGAGTGGCGGGGCGCCTCCGGTGTCGCGGACATCCGTACGGGGCGCCCGGCGATCGCCGAGGGCCGCTTCCGGGCCGGTTCGGTGACGAAGACCTTCACCTCGGCGGTGGTGCTCCAGCTGGTCGCCGAGGGCCGACTGCGCCTGGACGGGACGGTGCAGGAGTACCTGCCGGGCCTGCTGCCGGCATCGTTCAAGCCGGTCACCGTGCGGCAGTTGCTGAACTACACGAGCGGGATCCGCCCCGCCGACGGCCCGGGCGACACCTTCGAGGAGGCGTACGCCCACCGGTTCGACGTGGAGGATCCGCACGCCCTCATCGCCAACGCGGTGGCCAAGGGCCCGGAGTTCGACCCGGGAACCAAGCAGCACTACCTGAACATCGACTACACGATCCTGGGCGTACTGATCGAGAGGGTGACCGGCACGTCCTACGACCAGGCCGTGACCGCCCGGATCCTCAAGCCCCTGGGCCTGCGGGACACTTCGCTGCCGAGTAGGACCCAAACCCGCATACCGGGTGCGCACAACCGGGGCTACCAGGCGGTGCCGCTGCCCGACGGCGGCCGGAGGTTGGTCGACGTCTCCGTGTGGGGCTCCTCCCGGGAGTGGGCGGCCGGGGACCTGATATCGACCACGGCGGACCTGGAGCGGTTCACGAAGGCCCTGTTCGGCGGCCGTCTGGTGCCGACGGCGCAGTTGGAGGAGATGTTCACGGTGCCCGCCGTGCCGGACTTCGAGACCGGGCAGCCCGCGGAACTGACGGCCGGCATGAAGCGGTTCGTCCTGCCGGGCGGCAAGGAGGCCTGGGGCAAGACGGGCGGCCGGCACGGCTACAACACGTTGATCGGGGGGACCCGTGATCTGTCGCGCACCCTCGTCTACTCGGTGAACTCCACCGACGCCAAGGGCCGGGACATGAACAAGGTCGCCGAGGCCATCGCGTACGCGGCGTTCACCAAGTAGCCGGTCGAGGACCGGGGTTACGACTGGGGCTGCGCCTGCGGCGTCGGGGGCAGCGCCGCCGGCAGCGTCTCGGGAGGCAAGGTTGCGGTGGGCAGGGTTGCGGTGGGCGGGAGTCCGACCGACAGGGCTTCCAAGCGCTTGATCATGCGGCGCAGGATCAGCAGCGGTATCACCCCGAAGACGCCGAACGACATGTCGATGACCGACCACCAGAAGGGGATGCCCCGGACGGGGGCGCAGATCAGGGCGAGCGGGATGATGCCGGCGCAGGCCACCATGCCGGCCTCGACGATCCAGATGTTGCGTACGGGGTCGCGGTGGACCCCGTAGAAGAAGACGGCGATCACCAAGTGGGCGAAGGCCAGCCAGTCGGTGCCGTAGAGGAGGAAGGGGTACTCGGCATCGGCCCGGATGAGGCCGTCACCGACGCGCTGGAGCCATTCGTTGGAGACCAGGGCGTTGGCCCACCGGAGCTCGGTGACGAGCGGGAAGGCGGTGAGCCCGCTCAGGACGAGGCAGTCGAGGAACAGGGCAAGCCAGGCACGGATCCGCCGCTCAAGGGCGCTTCTCTCGCTCATGGAAGCCACCCTACTCCCGTAATTGAACACGTTCAGCCACTCTCGTGAACGCGTTCAATTCAGGGGCGAGGTGGGGCCATGACAGGGGGAACCGACAGGCAGGGCGGGGCACATGGGCAGGGTGGGGCTCAGCGGCGGGACGGCCCGGTCGGGCTCACAGGCCGACGATGGAGTTCCAGCGCCGGGCGAGGGTCCGACGTTCGACCGAGGAGATGTCCCGGGCCACGACGAGGCGTTCGCGCATGTCCTCGTCGGGGAAGATCAGCGGGTTCTCGGCGAGTTCGGCGGTCTCCTTGTCCGGGGAGCCGGCCAGTACCTCGCGGGCCGCGGGCACGGGGCAGACGTAGTTGACGGCAGCGGCCAGCTCCGCCGCCACCTCCGGGTCGTAGTAGTGGTCGACGAGGGCCTCGGCGTTGGCCTTGTGCCGGGCGAGGTTGGGAATGAGCAGGCTCTCCGCCCAGAGCTCCGCGCCCTCCTCGGGAACCACGAACTCGATGTCGGGGTTGTCCGCCTGGAGCTGGATGGCATCACCGGAGTAGGCCTGGCAGGCCAGGACGTCCCCCTTGCTCAGGTCGGAGGTGTAGTCGTTGCCGGTGAAGCGCCGGATGTGCTTCCTGCGCACCAGTTCATCGACCTGGTCGCACATCCGGTGGAAGTCCGATTCGGTCCACCGCGTGACGTCGACGCCGTTGCCCTGCATCAACAGCGCGAAGGACTCGTCGAGCCCGGAGAAGAGCGTCACCTTGCCCGCCAGGTCCGGCTTCCAGAGGTCGTTCACCGACTTGATCTCGCGGCCCAGCGCCTTGCGGTTGTACGCGATGCCCGTGATGCCCGACTGCCAGGGGACGGTGTGCAGTCGACCCTCGTCGAAGGCGGGGGAACTCAGCTGCGGGTCGAGGTACCTGGTGACGTTGGCCTGCGTCGAGCGGTCCATCGCCTGGGCCCACCCCAGGTGGACGAAGCGGGCGGCCATCCAGTCGCTGACGACGACGAGGTCGTGCCCGGTGGCCTGGCGGTTCATCAGCGCCGGGCTGATCTTGCCGAAGAACTCGTCGTTGTCGTTGATCTCCTCGGTGTACCGGACCTCGATGCCGGTCCGCTCGGAGAAGGCGTCCAGCGTCGGGCGGCTCTCCTCGTCCTCCTCGCCGGTGTCGATGTAGAGGGGCCAGTTCGAGAAGGCGACGCTCCGGTCCCGGGCGGAGACGTCCTCGCCCCGGCGCCGCTCCTGGGGGACGTAGGCGGCGGGCACGCCGCAGCCGGTGAGGGCGGCCAGCAGGCCCGTGGCACCGAGGCCGCGCAACGCCGCGCGGCGGGAGAAGGCGAGTTCAGGCATGCGCACAGCCTCGGACACGCCGAAGGGGCGGGCAATAGACAAGGTGTCTACTGCCCGCCCCCTCAGAGCCCTGCGGTGATCAGTGTGATCACCGCTCCGGACCGGCGTGCCGTGATCAGCCGTCGAGCGAGGTCATGACGTGCTTGATGCGGGTGTAGTCCTCGAAGCCGTAGGCGGAGAGGTCCTTGCCGTAGCCGGACTTCTTGAACCCGCCGTGGGGCATCTCGGCGACGAGCGGGATGTGGGTGTTGATCCACACGCAGCCGAAGTCGAGGTTCTTGGACATCCGCATCGCGCGGCCGTGGTCCTTGGTCCACACGGAGGAGGCGAGGGCGAACTCGACGCCGTTCGCGTAGTCCAGGGCCTGGGCCTCGTCCGTGAAGGACTGGACGGTGATGACGGGGCCGAAGACCTCGTTCTGGATGATCTCGTCGTCCTGCTTCAGGCCCGAGACCACGGTCGGGGCGTAGAAGTAGCCCTTGTCGCCGACGCGGTGGCCGCCCGCCTCGACCTTGGCGTGGGCGGGGAGGCGCTCGATGAAGCCCGCGACCTGCTTGAGCTGGTTCGGGTTGTTCAGCGGGCCGTAGAGCACGTCCTCGTCGTCCGGCTGACCGGTCTTCGTGTCGGAGGCGGCCTTGGCGAGCGCGGCCACGAACTCGTCGTGGATCGACTCGTGCACGAGCACGCGGGTCGCGGCGGTGCAGTCCTGACCGGCGTTGAAGTAGCCGGCGACCGCGATGTCCTCGACGGCCTTGGCGAGGTCGGCGTCCTGGAAGACGACGACGGGAGCCTTGCCGCCCAGCTCCAGGTGGACGCGCTTGACGTCCTTGGACGCGCTCTCGGCGACCTGCATGCCCGCGCGTACCGAGCCGGTGATGGAGGCCATCGCCGGGGTGGAGTGCTCGACCATGGCCTTGCCGGTCTCGCGGTCGCCGCAGACGACGTTGAAGACGCCCTTGGGCAGCACGGAGTCGATGATCTCCGCCATCAGGACGGTGGAGGCCGGGGTGGTGTCCGACGGCTTGAGCACCACGGTGTTGCCCGCGGCGATCGCCGGGGCGAACTTCCACACGGCCATCATCATCGGGTAGTTCCACGGCGCGACCTGCGCGCAGACGCCGACCGGCTCGCGGCGGACGATGGAGGTCATCCCGTCCATGTACTCGCCGGCGGAACGGCCTTCGAGCAGGCGGGCGGCGCCGGCGAAGAAGCGGATCTGGTCCACCATCGGCGGCAGTTCCTCGCTGGCCGTCAGGCCCAGCGGCTTGCCCGTGTTCTCCGACTCGGCGGCGACCAGCTCGTCCGCGCGCGCCTCGAAGGCGTCCGCGATCTTGAGCAGGGCCTTCTGCCGCTCGGACGGGGTCGTGTCGCGCCAGCCCGGGAAGGCGGCAGCGGCGGCGGCCATGGCCGCGTCCACATCGGCCTGGCCGGACAGGGGGGCCGTCGCGTACGCCTCGCCGGTGGCGGGATTGACCACCTCGGTGGTCCGCCCGTCGGCGGCGTCCTTGAACTCCCCGCCGATGTAGTTGCGCAGACGACGCAGTTCGGTGGTCACTACAGCCACTCTCCTGATCACATGTCCAATGATTGAGACGAATCCCCAGCCTAGCCCCTCGGGTGACGCTTTCGACAGAGCCAGACACACCGAACTACGAAATCCGCGTAATCGAAGACCTCACACAACGGATTTCATCGCCTACGGGTTGCGGAACAGACGACTCCTCGTGCACAGTGAGGTCGTGGTCAGTCGAAGCGCAGATTCCAGGAACAGACAACCGTCCCCTTCGGTCGATGCTGTGTCCCTGGCGATCATCGAGCAACTGCAGGAGGACGGTCGCCGTCCCTATGCATCGATCGGCAAGGCCGTCGGCCTGTCCGAAGCGGCCGTACGCCAGCGCGTACAGAAGCTGCTCGACCAGGGAGTCATGCAGATCGTCGCCGTCACCGACCCGCTCACCGTGGGTCTGCGACGCCAGGCCATGGTCGGCATCAACGTCGAGGGAGACCTCGACCCGGTGGCCGACGCGCTGACCGACATGGCCGAGTGCGAGTACGTGGTGATGACCGCCGGGTCGTTCGACCTGATGGTGGAGATCGTCTGCGAGGACGACGACCACCTGCTCGAAACGATCAACAAGAAGATCCGCACGCTCCCCGGCGTGCGATCAACCGAAAGCTTCGTTTACCTGAAGCTGAAGAAGCAGACCTACATGTGGGGAACCAGATAACCGTGAGCCAGGACCTCTCCAAGACCGCGTACGACCACCTGTGGATGCACTTCACCCGCATGTCGTCCTACGAGAACTCCCCCGTCCCCACCATCGTCAAGGGCGAGGGCACCTACATCTGGGACGACAAGGGCAAGCGCTACCTGGACGGCCTCGCGGGCCTGTTCGTGGTCAACGCCGGTCACGGCCGCAAGGAACTGGCCGAGGTCGCCTACAAGCAGGCCCAGGAACTCGCGTTCTTCCCCATCTGGTCGTACGCGCACCCCAAGGCCGTCGAGCTCGCCGAGCGCCTCGCCCACTACGCCCCCGGTGACCTGAACAAGGTCTTCTTCACCACCGGTGGCGGCGAGGCCGTCGAGACCGCCTGGAAGCTCGCCAAGCAGTACTTCAAGCTCCAGGGCAAGCACACCAAGTACAAGGTCATCTCGCGTGCGGTCGCCTACCACGGCACCCCGCAGGGCGCCCTGTCCATCACCGGCCTGCCGGCCCTCAAGGCCCCCTTCGAGCCGCTGGTCCCCGGCGCGCACAAGGTGCCGAACACCAACATCTACCGCGCCCCGATCTTCGGCGACGACCCGGAGGCCTACGGCCGCTGGTGCGCCGATCAGATCGAGCAGGAGATCCTCTTCGAGGGCGCCGACACCGTCGCGGCCGTCTTCCTGGAGCCGGTGCAGAACGCCGGCGGTTGCTTCCCGCCGCCGCCCGGGTACTTCCAGCGCGTCCGCGAGATCTGCGACGAGTACGACGTGCTCCTCGTCTCCGACGAGACCATCTGCGCGTTCGGCCGCCTCGGCACGATGTTCGCGTGTGACAAGTTCGACTACGTGCCGGACATGATCACCTGCGCCAAGGGCATGACCTCGGGCTACTCCCCGATCGGTGCCTGCATCATCTCGGACCGCCTCGCGGAGCCCTTCTACAAGGGCGACAACACCTTCCTGCACGGCTACACCTTCGGCGGACACCCGGTGTCCTCCGCGGTGGCGCTCGCCAACCTCGACATCTTCGACAAGGAAGGCCTGAACCAGCACGTGCTGGACCAGGAGGGCAACTTCTTCAACACCCTGAAGAAGCTGCACGACCTTCCGATCGTCGGCGACGTCCGCGGCAACGGCTTCTTCTACGGCATCGAGCTCGTCAAGGACAAGGTCACCAAGGAGTCCTTCACGGACGAGGAGACGGAGCGCGTGCTCTACGGCTTCCTCTCCAAGGCCCTCTTCGAGAACGGCCTGTACTGCCGCGCCGACGACCGTGGGGACCCGGTCATCCAGCTGGCCCCGCCGCTGATCGCGGACCAGGGCACCTTCGACGAGATCGAAGGCATCCTGCGCTCGGTGCTCACCGAGGCGTGGACCAAGCTGTAACAGCACCCGGTACGACCGCCCGGTCCGACAACGACCGCCCGGCGCACGACCGGTCCGAGCACGACCGGTCCGAACACACGGCCCGGATCCTCCGTTCGAGTGAGAACGCGGGGGTCCGGGCCGTGTGCTGTCACCATCCAAGCGGTTCATCTCTTTACATCTCATTGCGGCGCCAGTGACTGAAAGGGCTCCGCTTCGTTCCCCCGGACGGAGGTGTACGCCATGGTGGCTCCACCGGACACTGCCCCGCCTGACAATGACGTCCTGTGGGCACGGTCCCTGCACTACTCCCACAGCGGTTCCCCCGGCCTGATCGGGGTCTCCGTGGAGGTCCGGCAGGGCGAGATCCTCGCCGTGACCGGCCCCCGCGGCAGCGGGAAGACGACGCTGCTGCGCTGCCTGACCGGACAGCTGGTCCCCGAACAGGGCGAGGTCTGGTTCAACAGCGTTCCCGTCCACACCATGGGAGCCCTGGCCCGCGAGCGCCTGCGCCGCGACCGGTTCGCGTGGATCGGGCCCGAACCGCAACTGCTGCCCGAGCTCAAGGCGTGGGAGAACGTCGCCCTGCCCCTGTTGCTCGCAGGCTCCCCGCACCGCGCCGCGAAGCACGCCGCCTGCGAATGGCTGGAGCGCCTGGACATCGGGGCCTTCGCCCGCAAGCGCCCCGGCGCCCTGAACCGGGCCGAGTCCCAACGGGTCGCCCTGGCCCGGGCCCTCGTCGCCGAGCCGGCCGTGCTCTTCGCCGACGAGCCGACGGCCCCCCTGCACCGCGCCGAGCGGACCCTGCTGCTGCGCACCCTCACCACGGCGGCCCGCTCGCACGGCATCACCGTGCTGCTGGCCACCCACGACGAGGAGACCGCCGCCGCGGCCGACCGCACCACGGCCCTGCTCGACGGCCGCCCGGCCTCCGCCGCGGCCACACCCCCTCAGGCGACGGAGGACCAGGCCGCGTGCTCGCTCTCCGCCTAGCCCGCGGTTCCCGGCCCCTCGTACAGATGCGGCGGCTGCTCGTCGCCGCCGCGTCGGCCGGCACCGGGTTCCTCTTCCTGTACGTCCTCGCGGGTGCGATGGCCCGGCCCGCCGGATCGTTCCCCCGCCTGCTGTGGGCCCTGGTGCCGCTGGCCGCCACCGTGCAGTTCGCCGTGGCGGTGGCCCGGACCGACCCGGCGACCCGGCCCCGGCAGGGGCTGGACGCCGTCGGACTGGGGCCCGTACGCCTCGGCCTGGCCGCGGCCGTCTCCACCGCGGTCGCCTGCACCCTGGGCAGTCTCCTGGCCCTGGCCGCGTTCCTGCACCTGCGGGGCGAGCTGACCGGGCTGCCCTTCGACGGGGCGGGCGCCCGGCTGCTCCACGCCGAGCAGCCGCTGCCCGTGGCCGCCGCGCTCACCCTGCTGGCCCTGATCCCGCTGACCGCCTCGGCCGCCACGGCCCTCGCCCTGCGCCACCGGGCCTCGCCCGCCGGGCCCGCTCCGCTGACCGGGGTGCCGTGGGGCGTCGCGCTCACCGCGTGCGGACTGTCCGTCGAGGCCTACACCGGCCCGGACGGCGCCGCGATGCCGGCGGGCTGGGTCCTGATCGTCGCCGGGCTCGCCCTCGCCGGGCCGGGACTGGCCTACACCTGCGGAACCCTCGTACAGGCCGCCCGCCCGGGCGCGCTGCGGCTGCTGGCCGGACGGGCCCTGCAGGAGGAGGCGCCCCGACTGGGTCGGCCCCTCGGGGTGCTGTGCGCGGTCGCCGTGGCCGTCCTGACGGCCCTGGCCCTGCGCGACGGGACCGGGCCGCTCCCCCCGCTGGGTCCCCTGACCTGGCCGGCCGCGGCCCTGGTGGCGCTCTGCGCGGCCGCGACCCTTCTCACATCGGCGGTCGAGTCCAGGCAGTCCCGGTCCGCCGCCCGGGCCGCCCTCCTCGACCTCGGAACCCCCGGAACGGTGCTGCGTACGGCCGCTACGGTGCGGGCCGGCGCACTCCTCGCGGTGTGCCTCCCGCTCAGCTGGGGTGTGGCGCAACTGACGTCCCTGGCGTTGACGCGCTGACGGAAACGGCCCTTAGTGTGGGCCGAATGGTCAACGCAGACATCGAGATCGAGACGCTCGCCGAATTCGACCGCGTCGTCGCCAGGGGTTCCCTGAGCGGCTACCGGGTCCAGTCGGTCAACCTGTTGGAGCGGACCTTCGCGCTGTTGTCGGCCGACACCTCCGCGGCGGTCTTCCTCGGCTGCCCGATGGAGCCCGACGCCTCGGTGAAGGTCCGCGCCGACGGCGCGCTCGTCTTCCCCCCGGTACCGGACCTGCCGTTCAACCCGTACCGGGGCCTGCTCTACACCGCCGAGGAGCTGTTCTCCGGGCTGGACGAGGGCTACGAGGCGACCCCGGACGCCCAGGCCTACGCCTGGTTCCAGGAGACCGGGACCGACGGCGACGTCTTCTCCTCGATGCTGCGTTCCATCCACGACGACGCCGTGTCCGACGCCCTCGACGAGCACCTGAGCGGCGCCCGGGTGGTGGGCGTGATGGGCGGCCACGCGATGGCCCGCGGCGGTACGGACTACCGCGGCGCGGCGGAGCTGGGCCGAAACCTCACCCGGTCCGGGTTCACGGTCGCCACCGGTGGCGGCCCCGGCGCCATGGAGGCCGCCAACCTCGGCGCCTACCTGGCTCCGGCCGCCGACGAGGCCCTGCCCGAGGCGCTGGAGCTGCTGGCCGAGGTCCCTTCCTTCGTCCCGTCGGTCTCCGACTGGGCCCGCGCGGCCTTCGCCGTACGGGAGCGCTGGCCCGACGGCGGCGACTCGACCGGGATCCCGACCTGGTTCTACGGACACGAGCCGCCGAACGCGTTCGCGGGCCACATCGCCAAGTACTTCGCGAACGCCACCCGCGAGGACGGGCTGCTGGCCCGCTCCAACGCGGGCGTGGTGTTCCTGCCGGGCGCGGCCGGCACCGTCCAGGAGATCTTCGACAACGCGACGCCGAACTACTACGCGTCGCGCGGGGAGCCGACCCCGATGGTCCTGGTGAACCGTACGCACTGGACCGAGCACCTGCCGGCCTGGCCGCTGCTCACGGCGCTGGCCCGGGGCCGGGCGATGGAGTCCCGGATCGCGCTGGTGGACTCGGTGGACGAGGTCCCGGCGGCCCTCGCCGCAATGGGCTGACCCGCGGAGGCAACTTCTCCTGCGTTTCTCACGTCTGGCAGAGGTAACGCGAAAACCTGCCAGACGTGAACGGAGCCCTCTGTGCTCATAGGCCTGCTGACCGCTGTCGCGGCGTCCATCTGCTACGGCACGGGATCCGTCCTGCAAGCCGTGGGCTCGCGGCGGGCGGCCCGGATGTCCCCGGCCGCCGCCGGGGTGACCGCGCACGGCGGACCCAACCTGACTTCCACCGCCAAGGCGGCGATGACCTGGGAGTTCATCGTCGGCACCATTCTGGACTTCGTGGGGTTCGGGCTCGGCGCGCTGGCCGCGCGCATGCTGCCGCTCTTCCTCTCGCAGACGGTGATCAGCGCCAACCTGGTGATCACGGCCGTGCTGAGCGTGAAGATGCTCGGCATCCGGCTCACCCGCAAGGAGTGGACGTCGATCGGCGTCGTCTGCACGGCGTTGGTGCTGCTGGCCACGGCGGCGGGTCACGAGGGCGGCCACCACGCGCCGATGTCCACCCACTGGTGGCTGCTGGGGATCACCCTCTTCCTGATGATCGGCGGCACGGTCGCCGTCCGGCTCCTCGGCGGGAACGCGGCGATCCTGGCGGGTCTGCTGTCCGGGCTCGGCTTCGGCGCGCTGGGCGTCGGCGTCCGCATCCTGAACGGGATCGACCCCTTCGACCTCGGCGCCCTCCTCGGCGACCCGGCGCTGTACGCGATCCTCGCGGCCGGCTTCGGCGGCATGTACCTGCACACCGTCGCCCTGCAGATCGGCTCGGTGAACGGCGCGACCGCGGCCCTGGTCGTCGGCGAGACCGTGCTCCCCGGAGCCATCGGCGTGCTCTGGCTCGGCGACGCCTCCCGGCCGGGCCTGGCCTGGCTGGCCGTACTCGGCTTCGTCCTGGCGGTGGCCGGCGCGGTCGCCGTGGCCTGGTTCGGCAAGCACGGCGCCGAGGAGGACGAGCCCGCGGGGACGCTCAAGGCACCCGTCCCCGAACCGGTCCGGTAACCCGGCGCCTCGACACCTCGGCACCCCTCGGAGCCCTTCACCCGCCCGGCCGCCCCCTGGTGGCGGCCGGGCCGCCGCCGGCGCTTGCTGGACGGGGGAGAGAGCGAGAGGTCCATGGAGGAGTCCACGACCGCGCGGTTGCGCACGCCCCGGGCCGCCGGCACGGCCGGAATCGCCTTCGCGGTGCTGCTCGCGGGGGCGATCACGCTGATGCGCATCGCCGTTCCCGAAGGCGGCTCCCCCGACGCCCAGGTCGATCCCGATGACCGGTGGGCGGTACGGCTGGCCCTGGAGATCGTCCCGTTCGCCGGGATCCTGTTCCTGTGGTTCATGGGCGCCCTGCGCGCCCATGCCGGGGAGGCCGAGGACCGTTTCGTCTCCACCGTCTTCCTCGGCAGCGGCATCGTCTTCGTCGCCACCCTGTTCGTCGCCGCCGGCGCCGCGGGCACCGTGCTCCAAGAGGGCACGGACACCGCCTTCGGCCGCGACTACGCGTACACGATCCTGACCACGTACGCGATGCGCATGGCGGCCGTCTTCGTCTTCGCGACCTCCAGCATCGGACGCCGGCTGGGGATCTTCCCGCGCCCCCTGGCCCTGTTCGGGTACGTGACCGGGTTGGTCCTGATCGTCATCGGCTCCGGCGTGCCCTGGAGCGAGATGATCCTGCCCGCCTGGGCGCTGATCGTCGGTGCCTACATCGTCCGCTCCGCTCGGCGTTAGGCGCCGGTGCGGACCGCCCCCGCCCAGCGGGCGGACCCCGCCCCGCCCGTGCATATTGGATGGGAAAGCTGCGGGGGACTCGGGAACGAACGGGATGTTCGGGCCACGGAAGGGCTGGTGCCTCATGAGGCTTGTCGTCGACCTCAACCGCTGTCAGGGATACGCGCAGTGCGCGTTCCTCGCTCCCGACGTGTTCTCCATGCACGGCGACGAATCGCTGCTCTACAACCCCGAGGCGGACGAGGAGCAGCGCGAGAACGTCATGCGCGCCGTCGCCGCCTGTCCCGTCGGGGCCATCCTCATCGAGCTCGACGATCGGGACCTGTCGGCGCTCACCCCGGAGGCACAAGGTGCACGCTGACGGGAACCTGGAACGGCTCAAGCGCGACGGACGCATCGTCGTCGTCGGCGCTTCCCTCGCCGGCCTGCGGGCCGCCGAGACCATGCGCGACAAGGGCTTCACCGGTTCGCTGACGATGATCGGCGATGAACCGTACGAACCCTACGACCGGCCGCCGCTGTCGAAACAGGTCCTGCTGGGCAAGGCGGCCGCGGACCACACCGCGCTCCCCCGGCGCCGGGACATCGGCGCCGAGTGGCGGCTGGGGGTCCCCGCCTCGGGGCTGGACATGGCGGGCCATCGGGTCCTGCTGGCCGACGGCGAGGCGGTCGAGTACGACCGGCTGCTCATCGCGACCGGGGTACGGGCCAGGCCGTGGCCCAACGAGGAGGAGGGCGCGCTCACCGGCGTCTTCGTCCTGCGCACCCGTGACGACGCGGTCGCCCTGGAACGCAGTCTCGCGGCCGGTCCACGTCGGGTGCTGGTGATCGGGGCCGGATTCACCGGATCCGAGATCGCCTCGGCCTGTCGGGAACGCGGCCTGCCCGTCACCGTGGCCGAACGCGGGGCGGCGCCGCTGGTCGGCGCGCTCGGCGGCGTCATCGGCGAGGTCGCGGCCGAGATGCACCGCGAGAACGGCGTCGACCTGCGGACCGGGATCATGGTGACGGGCCTGGAGGGTGACCCGGCCGGCCGGGTCCGTGCCGCGCACCTGTCCGACGGGTCGACCATCGAGGCCGATGTCGTGATCGTCTCCCTCGGTGCCCAGCGCAACACCGAATGGCTGGCCGGTTCCGGACTGGGCGCCGGTCCGCGCGGCATCGCCTGCGACGCGGGCTGCCGGGCCTTCGACATCCGGGGCATCGTCACCGACGACATCTACGTGGCGGGTGATGTGGCACGCTCCCCGCACGCCCTGTTCGGGTACCAGTTCCTCTCCCTGGAGCACTGGGGCAACGCCGTGGCCCAGGCCGAGACGGCGGCGCACAACATGCTCAGCGAGAGCGCGGACCGCCGCCCCCACATGTGGGTGCCGGCGTTCTGGTCCTCCCAGTTCGGCGTCAACATCAAGTCCGTCGGGGTGCCCTCCATGGGGACCGAGATCATGATCACCCAGGGTTCGCGCGCCGAGCGGCACTTCGCCGGTGTGTACGGCTACCAGGGCCGGGTGATCGGGGCGGTGACCTTCGACAACTGCCGTTGGCTGCCGTTCTACCAGCAGATGATCGAGGCCACGACGCCTTTCCCGCCGCCGTTCCCGACCGTGGACCGCAGGCCCGAGGGGCAGAAGCCGATGCCCGCGGACTTCCCGGACCCGTCGGTGCCGACGCACGGCCCGACCATCACCCTCAGCGGGTACTCCCCGGACGACCGGAAGATGACCTTCACCCCAGCCCGCCACTGACCGCACGTGCACCGCCCGCCCTGCCCCGAGGATCCCGAGGAGCACGAGGACCTGCCATGACACAAGCCATCCTGCGGGAGATCATGGACTACGCGAACCGCGCAGATCCGTATCCGCTGTACGAAAAGCTCCGCGAGACGCCGGTGGCCCACGACGGGGACGGGCCGTACGTGATCAGCACGTACTACGAGATCCAGAGCCTCCTCCACGACCCGCGGATCAGCTCCGACGCGAGCAACCTGGCGTCCACCGCGAGCGACCCGCTCGCCGGGGGCGAGGAGGAGGGGACGACGCTGCCGCCGTCCTTCCTCAAGCTCGACCCGCCCGACCACGACCGGCTCCGCCGGATGACGAACCGGCCGTTCGGCCCGCCGCACTCCCCGCACAAGGTGCACGACATGCGGGACGAGCTCTGCGGCATCGTGTCCGGCCTGATCGACGGCATCGTCGCCGCCGACTCGATGGACCGGATCGACCTGGTCGACCAGTTCGCCTACCCGTTCCCGGTCACGGTGATCTGCCGACTGCTCGGCGTACCCCCCGAGGACGAACCGCGCTTCCACGTGTGGGCCGACACCATCGCCGCCAGCCTCGACCCGGACCCGGACGCCGACCCGACGAAGCGCCGCGTTCCGGCCGACGCCCGGATGGAACTCGGCATGTACCTGGCCGGACTGATCGAGGAGCGCCGCAAGAACCCCGGTGACGACATGCTGTCGCACCTGGCGACCGCGGACGGGCCCGACGGCGCCATGACCACGATCGAGGCGTTGAGCACCTCGGCGCTGCTGCTGATCGCGGGCCACGAGACCACGGTCAACCTGATCACCAACGGGATGCTGACCCTGCTCCGGCACCCGGACGTCCTGGAGCGGCTGCGCCAGGACCCCGAGCTATCCGTTCCGATCGTCGAGGAGCTGCTGCGCTTCGAGCCGCCGGTGCAGTTGCTGCCGCAGCGCACCACGCTCTCCGAGATCGAGGTCGCCGGCGTGACCATCCCGAAGGGGGCCTCGCTCTGGCTGGTGCTCGCCTCGGGCAACCGCGACCCGAAGAAGTTCGAGAACCCGGACCGCTTCGATCCCGATCGCGCGGACATCCAGCACCTCGGCCTCGGCAGCGGCATCCACAGCTGCTTCGGGGCGCCGTTGGCCCGGCTCGAAGCCCAGCTGGCGCTCAGCGAGCTGGCCCGCCGACTGGTGAACCCTCGGCTGCTGGAGGACCCGCCGCCCTACCGTCAGAACGCGGTGCTGCGCGGCCCCCGCCACCTGCCGATCGCCTGCGACGGCATCCTCGACTGATCCCCCGCGGCGGCGCTCCGAACGGGTCCACCGGATCCCGTCGGAGCGCCCGCGTGCGCACCCCGATCCCGAACGCCGCACCGGCAGCCGGCGGGCCTCAGCCGGATCCCGTCGGCAGCACGACCACCTCGGCCGGGGCGAAGGCCACCGACACGCGGTCGCCCACCGCCGGCGCCCCGGCCGGCCCGCACTCTGCCTCCAGTTCGGGTCCCGCCTCGGGTCGCAGCAGCAGCGCCACGTGCGTTCCGCGGAAGGTGCGGGACAGCACCTCGCAGCGCAGCCCCTCCTCCCGCAGGAGCACCCCGGCGGGCCTGATCAGCAACTGCCGTTCGCCCTCCGCCGACCCGACCGGTACGGGGACCTTGCCCCAAGGGGTGGCGGCGCCCCCCGCCGACACCGTCGCCGGGACCACGTTCTCGAAGCCGAGGAACCTGGCGACGAACTCCGACGCGGGCCGCTCCCACACCTCCAACGGAGTGCCCGCCTGGGCGATCCGCCCGTCCCGCATCACCACGACCCGGTCGGCCAGCGCGAAGGCCTCCCCCTGGTCGTGGGTCACCGCCAGCACGGTCGTGCCGAGCCGGGAGAAGAGCCCCTGGAGCTCGACGACGAGCCGCTCGCGCAGCCCCCGGTCCAGCTGGCCCAGCGGCTCGTCCAGCATGAGCAGCCGCGGTGAGGGGGCCAGCGCCCGGGCCAGCGCCACCCGTTGCTGCTCGCCCCCGGACAGCGAGGCGATGGCCCGGCCCTGGGCCCCGGGGAGCCCGACCAGCTCCAGCAGTTCGGCGACCTGGCCCTCGTAGGCGCGCTTCGCCGAGCCGCGCATGCGCAGGCCGAAGGCGACGTTGCCGCCGACGTCGCGGTGCGGGAACAGCTGGTGGTCCTGGAACATCAGCCCGACGCCCCGCCGGTGCACGGGCACCCCGGCCTGGTCGGCGCCGCCCAGCAGGACCCGGCCGGCCGACACCCGCTGGAGACCGGCCACCACCCGCAGCAGGGTGGACTTGCCGCTCCCGCTGGGCCCGAGCACGCACACGGTCTCGTGCTCGGCGACCTCCAGGTCGACGTCGTCCACGACCGCGCGTTCGCCGAAGCGGACGGTCGCCCCTTCGAGGCGGAGCAGGGTCATCAGAACTCTCCCGAGGTCTTGTCGGGTCGCAGCCGCTCCAGCACCAGCAGGGACACCGCGCACACCAGCATCAAGATCGTGCTCAGGGCCATGGCCTGCCCGTAGTTCAGCTCACCGGCCCGCCCCAGCAACCGGGCGACGGCGACGGGCAGGGTCGGACTGTCGGGACGGGCGATGAACACGGTCGCCCCGAACTCGCCGAGGGACACCGCGAAGGCGAAGCCCGCCGCGATCAGCAGCGCCCGCCGCACCAGTGGCAGGTCCACCTCGCGCCAGGCCCGCAGCGGGGACGCGCCCAGTACGGCCGCCGCCTCCCGCAGCCGTCCGTCCACGGCCCGCAACACCGGCAGCATGGTCCGTACGACGAAGGGCACCCCGACGAGCGCCTGTGCGAGCGGCACCAGGATCCAGGAGGTCCGCAGGTCCAGCGGGGGTTCGTCCATGGTGATCAGGAAACCGAAGCCGACGGTCACGGCGGACACCCCGAGCGGGAGCATCAGCAGCGCGTCGAAGCCGCGTACGAAGCGCCCCCCGCGCCGGGTCAGCGCGGCGGCGGCGAGCCCTCCGATGAACAGGGCGATGGCGGTGGCGGCCAGCGCGTAGCGCAGCGAGTTCCCGATCGCCTCCAGCGGCGGGACCAGGAACGTTCCGCCGCCGGAGCCCGCGTCCTGCAGGGCCCGGTAGAAGCCGAGCCCGTAGCCGCCGGGGGCGTCGAAGGACCGCTCGACCAGTACGCCCAGGGGCAGCACGATCAGCAGCGCCACCGTCACCAGCACCCCGCCGAGCAGCCCCCGCTGGGCCCAGCCGCGCGGCCGGTGCGCCGTCCGCGCCGGGTCGACCAGCCGCAGCGCGGTCTCCCGCCGGCGCACGGTCCAGGCGTGCAGGGCGAGGATCGCGCCGACCGCGGCGAACTGCACCATCGTCAGGACGGCGGCCGTCGGCAGGTCCAGCAGTTGCGCGGTCTGCCGGTAGACCTCCACCTCCAGGGTGGAGTACGCCGGACCGCCCAGGATCTGCACGACGCCGAAGGAGGTGAAGGTGAACAGGAAGACCATCAGCGAGGCGGCGGCGACGGCCGGCCCGAGCGCGGGCAGCGTCACCCGGCGCCACGCCCCGAAGCGTCCCGCGCCGAGGACCCGGGCCGCCTCCTCCTGACGGGGGTCGAGCTGGGCCCAGAGCCCGCCGACCGTACGGACGACGACGGCGTAGTTGAAGAAGACGTGCGCCAGCAGGATCGCCCAGACCGTGGTGTCGAGGCGTACGCCCCACAGCTCGTCCAGCAGTCCGCCGCGCCCGACCAACGCGAGGAAGGCCGTGCCGACGACGACCGTCGGCAGCACGAACGGAACGGTGACCACCGCGCGCAGCAGTTGTTTGCCGGGGAACTCGAAGCGGGCGAAGACGTACGCCCCGGGCAGCGCGATCAGCAGGGTGAGCAGCGTGGAGGCGAGCGCCTGCCAGGTGGTGAACCACAGCACGTCGGCGATGTCCGGCCGCGCCAGGACCTCGCCGATCCGGCCGAACTGCCAGCCGGAGTCCGTCCTGAGCCCGCGGCCGACGATCGCGGCCACGGGGTAGGCGAAGAACAGCCCGAAGAAGACGAGCGGCACCGCCATCAGGCCCAGCCTGACGGCGGTGGCCCGCCCGCCCTCCTTCGGGGAGCTCCCGCGCGCTACTTCACGACGAGCGAGGACCATGCCTTGACCCACTGCTCACGGTTCTTGGCGATGGCGTCCGGGGTGACGTTCTCCGGCTTGTCGATCACCACACCGTGCTTCGTGAAGATCTCCGGCAGCTGCGCGTCCTTGACCACCGGGTTCACGAACATCTGGAGCGGCATGTCCTCCTGGAACTTCTTGCCCACCAGGAAGTCGAGGAGCGCCTTGCCGCCCTCGGGGTTCTTCGCGCCGTTCAGCAGGCCCGCGAACTCGACCTGGCGGAAGCAGGTCCCGGTGGAGACGCCCGTGGGGGCCTCGGCCGGCTGCGGCTCGCCGTAGAGCACCTCGACCGGCGGGCTGGAGGCGTACGAGACGACCAGCGGACGGTCGCCCTTGGCCTTCTTGCCGCCCGCGGAGCCCGAGAACCGCTCGTTGTAGGCCTGCTCCCAGCCGTCGACGACCTCGACGCCGTTGGCCTTGAGCTTGCTCCAGTAGTCCTTCCAGCCGTCCTCGCCGTACTTGCCGACGGAGGCGAGGAGGAAGCCGAGACCGGGCGAGGACGTCGCGGCGTTCTCGGTGACCAGCAGGTTCTTGTACTCCGGCTTGATCAGGTCGTCCAGCGTCTGCGGCGGGGCGAGCTTCTTGTCCGCGAAGTACTGCTTGTCATAGTTGACGCAGATGTCGCCGGAGTCGATCGGCGTGACGCGGTGCTGCGGGTCGAGCATGAACTCGGACTTGATCCCGTCCATGCCCTTGACCTGGTACGGGGTGAAGATCCCGTTGTCGAGGGCCCGCGAGAGCAGCGTGTTGTCGACGCCGAAGAAGACGTCGCCGCGCGGGGAGCCCTTGGTGAGGATCTCCTGGTTGAGCGCCGCGCCGGCGTCCCCGGACTTCAGCCGCTTGACGGTGTAGCCGCTCTGCTGCTCGAACTCCTTCAGGACCGAGTCGGTCACGTTGAAGGAGTCGTGGGAGACGAGGGTGACCGTCTTGGACTTCGGGGCGTCGCCGGCGCCGGCGGTCTTGTCCTTGGCCTCGCCGCCGCAGGCGCTGAGCGTGGTGACGCCGAGCGCGGCCGCGAGCGCGGCGCCCGCGATCCTCTGGGTGGTGCTCACTGGTTGATTCCTCCTGGGATGACCAGGAGAAGACGCGGCCCTGCCCGGCGCTCTGCGAGAGCGGACGCCGGGCAGGGCGCAACAGCATGAGTGGTGACCGAACTTCCTACCCCGAATGACCGGGGCGAGGTTCAGAGGGTCTGCGGATGACGGATACCGCACTCTCAGCGCTGTGGCGCTCCCCTGTCGGAATATGAAATTGGTTCGGCCACAGGGTACCCCGCGGCCGAATGTGATCGACCATGGCCGATTTTCGGCCCTATCGCTCCGAGGCGGCCAGCTGGCCGCAGGCGCCGTCGATCTCCTGGCCGCGGGTGTCCCGTACGGTCACGGGCACGCCGTGGCGGGCGATGGCCTCGACGAAGGCCTTCTCGTCCTCGGGCCGCGAAGCGGTCCACTTCGAACCCGGGGTCGGGTTCAGCGGGATCAGGTTGACGTGGACGCGCTTGCCCTTGAGCAGCTTGCCGAGCAGGTCACCGCGCCAGGCCTGGTCGTTGATGTCGCGGATCAGGGCGTACTCGATGGAGATCCTGCGGCCGGACTTCTCGGCGTACTCCCAGGCCGCGTCCAGCACCTCGCGGACGTTCCAGCGGGTGTTCACCGGCACCAGGGTGTCACGCAGCTCGTCGTCGGGGGCGTGCAGCGAGACGGCGAGCCGGCACTTGAAGCCCTCGTCGGCGAACCGCAGCATGGCCGGGACCAGGCCGACGGTGGAGACGGTGATCCCGCGCTGCGACAGACCCAGGCCGTCGGGCTCCGGGTCGGTGAGGCGGCGGATGGCGCCGACGACGCGGTTGTAGTTGGCGAGCGGCTCGCCCATGCCCATGAAGACGATGTTCGACAGGCGGGCCGGTCCGCCCGGAACCTCTCCGTCGCGCAGGGCGCGCATGCCGTCGACGATCTGGTGCACGATCTCGGCGGTGGAGAGGTTGCGGTCGAGACCTGCCTGGCCGGTGGCGCAGAACGGGCAGTTCATGCCGCAGCCGGCCTGCGAGGAGATGCACATGGTGACCCGGTCGGGGTAGCGCATCAGCACGGACTCGACGAGCGTGCCGTCGTGCAGCTTCCACAGGGTCTTGCGCGTGGTGTCGTTGTCGCAGCTGATGTGTCGCAGGACGTTCATCAGGTCGGGCAGCAGCTCCTGCTGGAGCTTCTCCCGGGAGGCCGCGGGGATGTCGGTCCACTCCGCCGGGTCGTGGGCGTAGCGGGCGAAGTAGTGCTGGGACAACTGCTTGGCCCGGAACGGCTTCTCACCGATCGCGGCCACCGCCTCCCGGCGCTCGGCCGGGGTGAGGTCGGCGAGGTGCCGGGGCGGCTTCTTGACCCCGCGAGGGGCGACGAAGGTGAGCTCTCCCGGAACGGGGCGGGCCATGGCAGGTACTCCTTGTAAGACGAAAGGCGCGCCGCAGAAGCAGCGCGCCCTTCAAGAGTAACCGCCCGACCCGGCCGGAGCTTTTCTTCCACTGCCGCCCCGGTACCGCGGGGGCCGGTGGATCAGCCGGCGATCAGCAGCGGATCGGCCGACCTCACCCGGTGCCGACGAAGGCCGCCAGCAGCAGCCACACGACGGGGGCGGTCGGCAGGAGCGAGTCGAGCCGGTCCATGATGCCGCCGTGACCCGGCAGCAGCGTGCCCATGTCCTTGATGCCCAGGTCCCGCTTGATCATCGACTCGCCCAGGTCGCCCAGGGTCGCGCTGACCGCGACGGCCAGACCGAGGACCAGGCCCTGCCACCAGGAGCCCCCGTCGATCAGGAACTCCATGCACAGCGCGCCGGCCGCCATCGCGAAGGCCACGGCGCCGAACAGTCCCTCGCGGGTCTTTCCGGGGCTGATGCGCGGCGCCAGCTTCGTCTTGCCGAAGCGCCAGCCCACCGCGTAGGCCCCGGTGTCGCTGACGACGGTCAGCACCAGGAACGTGACCACGCGCTGCGGGCCGTCGTCCGCGGTGAGCAGCATCGTGACGAAGGTGGCCAGGAAGGGCACGTAGAACGCCGCGAAGACGCCGGCGGTGACGTCCTTGAGGTAGTCCTCGGGCGGTTCCGTCATCCGCCACACCAGGACCGCGAGCGCGGTCAGGGCCATCGCGACCCAGGCGCCCTCGGCCCCGC
The DNA here is from genome assembly GCF_042893755.1 of Streptomyces sp. NPDC001568. Lineage (NCBI taxonomy): Bacteria > Bacillati > Actinomycetota > Actinomycetes > Kitasatosporales > Streptomycetaceae > Streptomyces > Streptomyces sp. NPDC001568. Next base: position 99,363 of record NZ_JBIAVF010000019.1, read on the forward strand.
GGACGTAGCCGGCGATGACCATGGCGGCGCCACCGACCGCGAGCGGGACCAGCGGCGCCTTGATGCCCTTCTTCTCCTGGAGCCGGGAGGTGAGCTCCCACAGGCCCACCACGACCGCGACGACGACGACACCGACGAAGACGGCCTTGACGATGAACAGCGAGGCGAAGATCACCGCTCCGAGGCCGACGCCGACCCCTATGGCGGCACGCAGATCCCGCCCCGCGCGCTTCTTCTGCGGCGGCGGGGAGGCGTCCTGCGGTGCCTGCGAAGGCGGAGGCGGAGGGCTGGGCATGGGCTCCTGCAACGGCGTCTCGGCGCGGAGCGGGGGGCCGCCCGCGAAGGCGGCCCCCCGATCGCGTGCTTCCCGGTCGTCGAAGGCACGGCCGGCGGCATCGGGCACGATGGGCATGGGCCGAGTGTGCGGGCCCACCAGCGCATCGTATGCGGGACCCGCCGGAACCGGCTCCGTGGCCCAGGGAGAGTCGTTCATCAGACCTCGAGGAGCTCGGCTTCCTTGTGCTTGAGCAGCTCGTCCACCTGCGCGACGTACTTCGCGGTGGTGTCGTCGAGCTCCTTCTCGGCGCGACGCACCTCGTCCTCGCCGGCTTCCTTGTCCTTGACGAGCTTGTCGAGGGCGTCCTTCGCCTTGCGGCGGACGGCGCGGATGGAAACCTTGGAGTCCTCGGCCTTGGTGCGCGCGACCTTGATGTACTCCTTGCGGCGGTCCTGCGTCAGCTCGGGGAAGGTCACCCGGATGATGCGGCCGTCGTTGCTCGGGTTGACACCGAGGTCGGAGTCGCGGATGGCCTGCTCGATGTTGCGCAAGGCGGACGCGTCGAACGGCGTCACGATCGCCATGCGCGGCTCGGGCACCGCGAAGGAGGCGAGCTGGTTGATGGGCGTGATGGCGCCGTAGTAGTCGGCCACGATCTTGTTGAACATGGCCGGGTGCGCACGACCCGTGCGAATCGCGCCGAAGTCTTCCTTGGCGACGACGACGGCCTTCTCCATCTTCTCCTCGGCCTCGAGGAGGATTTCTTCGATCACCACGTGCTCCTGCATGTCAGATATGGATGGTTCAGGCGGGCGGGGCGGTTCGGGCCGCCCGGACCGGGCCCGGTGAGGGGCCCGGATGCGGGTTCAGGCCCGGGTGCCCTGGTCGCTCACGAGCGTGCCGATCTTCTCACCCTTGACGGCGCGGGCGATATTGCCCTCGGCGAGGAGTTCGAAGACCAGGATCGGGAGCCGGTTGTCGCGGCACAGCGTGATGGCGGTGGCGTCGGCGACCTTGAGGTCCCGGGACAGCACCTCGCTGTACTCCAGCGCGTCGAACTTCACCGCGTCCGGGTTGGTCTTCGGGTCGGAGTCGTAGACCCCGTCGACGCCGTTCTTGCCCATGAGGAGGGCCTCGGCGTCGATCTCCAGGGCACGCTGGGCGGCCGTGGTGTCGGTGGAGAAGTAGGGCATGCCCATGCCGGCGCCGAAGATGACGACGCGGCCCTTCTCCAGGTGCCGGACGGCACGGAGCGGGATGTACGGCTCGGCGACCTGGCCCATGGTGATGGCGGTCTGAACCCGGCTGTCGATGCCTTCCTTCTCCAGGAAGTCCTGGAGGGCGAGGCAGTTCATGACGGTGCCGAGCATGCCCATGTAGTCGGACCGCGCACGGTCCATGCCGCGCTGCTGCAGCTCGGCGCCGCGGAAGAAGTTGCCGCCGCCGATGACGATCGCGATCTCCGCGCCGTCACGGACCACGGCCGCGATCTCACGGGCGATGGCGTGCACGACGTCGGGGTCGACACCCAGTCCGCCGCCGCCGGAGAAGGCTTCGCCGGACAGCTTCAGCATGAAGCGGCGACCCTTCTTGCCGTGGTCGCTCTTGTCGTCGGAAGCGGTGTGGGGGTCCACGCCCTGATTCATGGGGATCTCCTCGTGCACATACGAAGAAGGCCATTGCCGGTGGGTCCTCGCGGTTCCCTCTTCGGCAATGGCCTCCTCGTCAGATCTGCGGTCGCCTCGCGCGTGCGCGGACGACTGCTTCAGACCCTACCGGGGTCCGGTGTCCGTCGCGTACGGACGGACTCAGATGCCGACCTTGATGCGCGCGAAGCGCTTCAGGGTGACACCGGCCTCGTCCAGAACCTTCTGGACGGACTTCTTGTTGTCCAGCGCGTACGGCTGGCCAAGGAGCGTGACGTCCTTGAAGAAGCCGTTGACGCGGCCCTCGACGATCTTGGCGATCGCGGCCTCGGGCTTGCCCTCGGCGCGGGTGACCTCTTCGGCGACGCGGCGCTCGGACTCGACGACGTCGGCCGGAACCTCGTCGGCGGTCAGGTACTTCGGCGCGAACGCGGCGATGTGCTGGGCGATGCCCTTGGCCAGTTCGGCGTCGGCCTTGTCCAGCTCGACCAGGACACCGATCTGCGGGGGCAGGTCGGGCATGGTGCGGTGCATGTAGGAGGCCACGAAGGCACCCTGGTACTGCGCGAAGCGGTCCAGGACGATCTTCTCGCCGAGGTTGGCGTTGGCCTCGTCCACGAACGCCTGGACGGTCTTGCCGGCCTCGATCTCGGACGCCAGCAGCGCCTCGATGTCGGCCGGGGAGGTGGCGGCCACGTGGGCGGCGAGCTGGTCGGCGACGACCAGGAACTTCTCGCTCTTGGCGACGAAGTCGGTCTCGCACTTGAGCTCGAGCAGCACACCGGAGGTGGCGTCGGCGGCGATCAGGGAGGTGACGGCACCGTTCTCGGCGGAACGGCCCTCGCGCTTGGCGACACCCTTCAGGCCCTTGACGCGCAGGATCTCGTTGGCCTTGGTGACGTCACCGTCGGCCTCGACGAGCGCGTTCTTGCAGTCCAGCATGCCGGCGCCGGTGAGCTCGCGGAGCTTCTTGACGTCAGCGGCGGTGTAGTTCGCCATGAGTCTGTGATTCTCTCTCGAAGTCGTAGATCTACGGGTGAACGGCGGAGGAGTCGCGCTCGTGGCGCGGCTCCCCCGCCGTCATCGTCCGTGCTGCGAGTGCCCGGCGGATGAACGCCGGGCTCTCTCAGAGGGTCAGGCCTGCTCGGCGTCGGCGGCCGGAGCCTCGACGACGGCCTCGGCCGCGGGGGCCTCGACAGCGGCGTCGGCCTCGACGACGGCCTCGGCCGCGGGGGCCTCAGCCGCAGGGGCCTCGGCGTCGTCGGCCTTCTTCTCGCCCTCGAGCAGGTCGCGCTCCCACTCGGCGAGCGGCTCGGCAGCGGCCTTCTCGCCCGGCTTCGAGTCACCGGTGGCGGCACCGGAACGGGCGATGAGGCCCTCGGCGACGGCGTCGGCGATCACGCGGGTGAGCAGGGTGACGGAGCGGATCGCGTCGTCGTTGCCCGGGATCTTGTAGTCGACCTCGTCGGGGTCGCAGTTGGTGTCGAGGATCGCGACGACCGGGATGTGGAGCTTGCGCGCCTCACCGACGGCGATGTGCTCCTTCTTGGTGTCGACGATCCAGACGGCGCTGGGGACCTTCGACATCTCGCGGATACCACCGAGGGTCTTCTCCAGCTTGATCTTCTCGCGGGAGAGGACCAGGAGCTCCTTCTTGGTGAGACCCGAGGCGGCGACGTCCTCGAAGTCGATCGCCTCAAGCTCCTTCAGACGCTGGAGGCGCTTGTAGACGGTGGAGAAGTTGGTGAGCATGCCACCGAGCCACCGCTGGTTGACGTACGGCATGCCAACGCGGGTCGCCTGCTCGGCGATGGCCTCCTGGGCCTGCTTCTTCGTACCGACGAACATGATGGAGCCACCGTGCGCGACGGTCTCCTTCACGAACTCGTAGGCGCGGTCGATGTACGACAGCGACTGGAGCAGGTCGATGATGTAGATGCCGTTGCGCTCGGTGAAGATGAAGCGCTTCATCTTCGGGTTCCAGCGACGGGTCTGGTGACCGAAGTGGACGCCGCTTTCCAGCAGCTCCCGCATCGTTACGACGGCCATGGCCATCTCCTTGGTTTTCTCGGTTTGGTTCCTGACGCCCCGACGCGCCCTGCCCCGAAAAGGGACCGAGAGGCGCTTTCACCCGACCTGGTACGGGTCGGTGCTGGGGCGTGCGAAGTCGACCCGGTGACCCGGATCGCCACAAGAAGTGTACGGGACCCACCGGTATGCCGGGTGACGCGGTTGTCCACACCCCGGCGGTCGTCCACAGGCACGCACGCCCGCACCCGGGGAGGCGGGAGGCTGTGCGACATGCCGAAACCGCTGCTCACCCTGCTCCTGACCCTGGTCACCCTGCCCCTGGCCGCGGGCGTCCGGGCCGTGCCCCCCGCCCCGGCCCCACCCCCGGCGGCCCGGGCGCTGCCCCCGTCCACCGTCCCCGCGAGCGCCCCCCTGCCCCGGGCGCCGACCTCGGGGGTACGCCCGTTACCGCCGCCGTTGTCCGTGCTGCGTTGGTGGGATCCGCCGCCGTCGCCGTACGCCGCCGGGCACCGGGGCGTGGACCTGACCGCCCCGGTGGGCGCGCAGGTGCGCGCCGTCGGCCCGGGTCGGGTCCACCACGCGGGGCCGGTGGCCGGCCGCGGGGTGCTCTCGCTCACCCTCCCGGGCGGCCTGCGCACCACCTACGAGCCGGTCCGGCCGTTGGTCGCGGAGGGCGAGACGGTGGAGGCGGGCCAGGTCGTGGCGGTCCTCACCGCGGGCTCCCACTGCGCGGCCCCGTGCCTCCACTGGGGCCTGCTCGCGGGCGAGGACCTCTACCTCAACCCCCTCACCCTGCTCCCCCGCCCCGCGCCCCGCCTGCTCCCGACCAAGGACCCGGCCGCTGCCGGGGTCCCTGCGTACGAAGGTCTCGCGCCGAGCGCCCCCGAACGGCGCGGGGCGGGACGGGCTCGGCCCACCGGGCGGGGGATCGTCCCGAACGCTTTCCGGGCCCGGATCTCATCCCGCGGCGATGAGCAGGACCACGCGTCGCGGGCCTCGACCGGGCCGGCGGAGCGAGGGCCGCGCACCGGTCCGGAACCTCAGCCGCGGACGCCCCGCAGGGCCATGGCGACGGCGGCCTCGGTGACCACGACCGGGTCCTCCGCGGCGCCGAGCTCGATGCGGCGCACCGCCGCGTCGACGACGCCCTGCAACAGCATCGCGGCCAGTCGCGGCTCGCCATGTCCCAGCGCCGCCAGGGCCTCGACGATCATCGCCACCAGGCCGCCGTGCGCGGCGCGGATCTTCTCCCGCGCGCCCGCGTCGAGCTCGCTCGCGGAGATCGCCACCACCGCCCGGTGCCGCCGGTCCCCGACCAGCCCCAGTTGGCTGCGCACGTACGCCTCGATCTTCGCCTCCGGCGCCTGCGCCGACTCCATCGCGGCTTCGATCTCTGCGGCCCAGACGGGGAAGTCCACGGCGCACAACTCTTCGACGACCGCCGCGCGCGAGCGGAAGTACTCGTACACGGAGGACCGGGCGAGGCCGGTGCGTTCCGCGAGGGCGGGGAAGGTCAGCGCTTCCGTCCCGCCTTCGGACAGCAGGGAGCGCGCGGCGTCCAACAGGGCGCCGCGCTGCATCGACCGGTGCTCGGCCACGGAGGCCGCTCGAATCCTGGGCACGTGACCACTCTACGGAGGTTCCGCGAGGTCATCACGGCCTGTTCGGCTCAGCGGCCCACATCGGCCAGCTTCGCGCGCAGCTGGAGGACCGATTTGGTGTGGATCTGACTGACCCGGCTCTCGGTGACGCCCAGGACGTTGCCGATCTCGGCGAGCGTGAGGCCCTCGTAGTAGTAGAGGGTCACCACCGTCTTCTCCCGCTCGGGCAGGGTGTTGATGGCGCGGGCGAGCAGCCGCCGCAGTTCCCGGTCCTCGGCCACCGCCACCGGGTTGTCGGCGGCGTGGTCCTCCAGGGTGTCCATCAGCGAGAGCCGGTCGCCGCCCTCGCCCCCGACGTGCAGCAACTCCTCCAGGGCCACCACGTTGGCCAGCGACAACTGGCTGAATACCGTGTGGAGTTCCTCCACCGCGATGCCCATCTCCGCGGCGACCTCACTCTCGGTGGGGGTGCGCCGCAACTGGGCCTCCAGCGTGGCGTACGCGCGCTCCACCGCCCGCGCCTTCTGCCGCACGGAGCGCGGGATCCAGTCCAGCGCCCGCAGTTCGTCGATCATCGCGCCGCGGATCCGGGTGATCGCGTACGTCTCGAACTTGATGGAGCGCTCGATGTCGAACTTCTCGATGGCGTCGATCAGGCCGAAGACCCCGGAGGAGACGAAGTCGGCCTGCTCGACGTTGGGCGGCAGGCCCACGCTGACCCGGCCCGCCACGTACTTCACCAGCGGTGAGTAGTGCAGGATCAGCTGCTCCCGCAGCCGCTCGTCACCCGAGTCCTTGTATGAGCGCCACAGGACCTCCAGGGACGAGGGCGCGGTGGACCGCACGCTGCCACGAGCAGCGGGGGGCACCGCAGCGCGGTCGGACCCTGAGGTGTGCTGGGGCATGCTTCGCCTTTGCCGGAGCCGGATTCCTTGGGAGCGTAGCGTGACGGAAGTGTCGCGGTGCGCGAAGAGTACGGGATGGCAGGGGGCCGCATGGGCGCCCGGACTCGCGCGGGCGGCCCGGGACCGGCGCCTTGCGCTCGGCCCCGGCGGCTGCCACCGGGAAGACCGCGTCTCTCATCGGCGTCACTCTTTCACCGGAACGCCCCAGGTCAACGACCGCCTCGCCGGGTGGCTCCCGATTGCACCCCCGCTCCCGGCCCGCGCCTGGTCAACTGCCATGCGTCGCCCTGCCGTTCGACGAACCCCAGGGAGTGAAGTTCGTACAGTCTGCCGATGACTTCATCGGTGCCGGTGCCCGCGGCGAGGGAGATCGCGTCGAGGTCGGCCGGTCGGCCGGCGGGCAGGGCTTCGAGCACCCGTGCGGTGTCCCGGTCCAGGAGGTCGCGGGCGAGTACCGGGCCGCGCCGCTCGGGCGCCAGCTCCCCGATGGCGCCGACCAGTTCGACGACCTCGGCGGCGTCCGTCACCAGCAGGGCCTCGCCGCGCAGGAGTTCGTGCACCCCGCCCGACAGTCCGCTGGTCGCGGGCCCGGGGACGCCCATGGTCAGACGGCCGAGTTGTTGCGCCCGCCGGGCCGTGACCAGGGAGCCGCTGCGGTGCGCCGCCTCCACCACGACGGTGCCCCGGGTGAGGGCGGCGATGACGCGGTTGCGCAGCACGAACCTGCTCGCCGTGGGGTGGCTGCCCGGCGGCAGCTCGCCGAGGACGAGCCCCTGGCCGGTGATCCGACCGAGCAACTCGGCATGTCCGCGCGGGTAGGCCACGTCCACCCCGCAGGCCAGCACCGCCGCGGTGGCGCCGCCCGCGGCGAGCGCGCCGCGATGGGCCGCGGCATCGATCCCGTACGCCGCACCGGACACCACGACCCAGCCTCGCTCGGCGAGCCCCGCTGCCAAGTTCTGCGCCATGTGCGCCCCGTACGGGGTGCAGGCTCGGGCTCCGACGACGGCGACCGAACGCAGCGCCCAGGTACGCAGGTTGGGCCTGCCGCGCAGCCACAGGCCGACCGGCCGCGCGTCGCCGAGGTCGTCGAGTTGGGTCGGCCACTCCGGGGAGCCGGGGCAGACGAACCGGCAGCCGGATTCCGCCGCCTCCGCGAGATCCCGTCGGGGATCGGCGGCGGCTGCCCGTCCCCGGTATCCCGCGAGCCGCTGCGGCCCGACTCCCGTCAGGACGGCGGCCTGCGGCCCGGGGCCGGTCAGCAGCCGCATCAGCCCGACGGCGCCCCGGTCGCGGAGCCAGCGCCCGCCGCGCTCGTCCCCGGGCTCCAGCACCCGGGTCAGCGCGGCCCGGGCCAGCAGTTCCGCATCGGGCCCGCCGGGCAGGTCCGGCTCGTCGGCGCTCACGACGCCGCCTCCGAGGCGAGCACCGCGCCGCGGGCGATCCCGGTGCGCAACTCCAGCGCGACGGCCACGTCCAGCGCGTCGGGGCGGTCCCGGCCCCGCAGGTCGGCCACGGTCCAGGCGACCCGTAGCACCCGGTCCAGCCCCCGGGCGGTGAGCAGTCCGCGCTCCATGTCCCGCTCGGCCGCCGCCAGGGCGCCGGGTCCGGCGGGCCAGCGGGTGCGCAACTCGTGCCCGGGGACTTCGCTGTTGAGCTTCCACGGCGTCCCGGCGAGCCGGGCGGCGGCCCGCTCACGGGCTTCCCGGACCCGGTCGGCGACGGCGGCGCTGCTCTCTCCCCTCCCGCCGCGGCCGAGGAGGTCGCAGCGGGTGACCGGCTCGACCCCGATGCGCAGGTCGATCCGGTCGAGCAGCGGCCCGGACAGCCGGGCCTGGTAGCGCCGCACCACCGAGGCGGGACATTCGCAGCCGGACCCGAGCGCCGTGTGCCGCCCGCAGGGACAGGGGTTCGCCGCGAGGACCAGCAGGAACCTGGCCGGCAGCCGCACGACTCCGGCGGCCCTGGCGATGACCACGTGCCCCGCCTCAAGGGGTTGGCGCAGGGCGTCCAGGGCCTTGGCGCCGAACTCGGGGGCCTCGTCCAGGAACAGCACGCCCCGGTGGGCCAGGGACACCGCCCCGGGCCGGGGGATGCCGGCCCCGCCGCCGACGAGGGACTGCATGGTCGCGGAGTGGTGCGGCGCGCAGTACGGGGCCCTGCCGACGAGGGGTTCCCCGGGCGGCAGGATGCCCGCGACGGAATGGACGGCGGTGACCTCCAGGGAGTCCTGCCGGGTGAGGGGCGGGATGATCCAGGGGATGCGCTCGGCCAGCATCGTCTTCCCGGCGCCCGGAGGCCCGCTCAGGAACAGGTGGTGGCCCCCGGCGGCCGCCACTTCCAGGGCCCGGCGGGCCCCGTGCTGCCCGGCGACGTCGGCGAGGTCCGGGTGGTCCCCGGTGTCGCCCGCGCTGCGGGAGAGGCCCGTACCGAGTCCGGCGCCCGGCAGGGCGAGGCCCGCGAGCATGGCGTCGGGTCGCCCCGCCCGGTCGGGCGGCTCCTCGTCGGGCACTTCCCCGTCGGTCAGCACCGCGATCAGTTGCCGCAGGCTGCGCACGCCCAGCACCGACACGTCCGGCACGAGGCAGGCCTCCGCGGCGCACTGCTGGGGCACCACCACCTGCCGGTATCCGGCCTCGGCGGCGGCGAGCACCGCCGGCAGGATCCCGCGGACGGGGCGGACGCGGCCGTCGAGGCCGAGCTCGCCGATGAGGACGAGGTCGGCGATGACGGCGGGGTCGATCACCTCGGCGGCGCCCAGGACGGCCACCGCGACGGCGAGGTCGAAATGGGCTCCCGCCTTCGGCACGGACGCCGGGCTGAGCCCGACGGTGAGCTTCTTCTGCGGCCACTGGGCGCCGGAGTTGACCGCTTCCCTGATGATTGGATGTGTTCAAGCGTGTCAGGGGAGGGGTCAGTTGAGCGAGTGGCATGTGGTGTGGGTGCCGGATCCGGGGCGGTGGAGAACGCTGCCGAGGGATGGTGTCCTGGGGGTACAGAACCTGCCTGAGGCGGTGGCCCGGATTGGCCTGCGGCCGGGCGACCCGGTGTACATAAGACCGGACGGCATGGTGGAACGGGATTTCCTGGATTTCGTTCGGTCTGATGTATTCCGGAATCTGGAACGGGAAACGAAGCGGAATTACGGAACGGATTACCGGCCTCTGCTGACTTTCTTGTCGTCGCGCGGGGTGTCGTGGCGGGGGGCGACGCCGCAGGATCTGTCGGACTACCGGCACTGGCGGTGCGATGCGCCGGAGAACCCTGGCCGCATCAGCGGGACCAAGTGGAACCGGGAGGCGGCGGCGTTCACCAAGCTGTTCAAGTGGGGGAAGGTCTACCCGCTGCCGGTGGATGTCTCCCGGCCCGAGGACCGGGCTGCGGACTCGGTCAGCTCTCGAGTGTCGTGGTTGACGCCGCGGACGTGGGGCTTGTGGCTTGACGTCGGGCTGCGTGGCCACACCCGCGCCGGTCTCGCGGCGCCGGGATGGGAGTCGCGCACAGAGCTGCGCAACACGAGCTTCGTGCAGCTGCTGCTCAGCTCGGGTCTGCGGCGGCAGGAGGGCGGTTCGCTGCTCACCTTCGAACTGCCGACTCAGCGCCTGCGCCACGGCCGGTACATGCACGGCCGCATCGCGGGCGCGGTGACGAGGTCGAAGAACAGCCGGACGTACTACGCGTCGGTGGATTCTGTCGGCCAGGTGGAGAGCTACGTGGAGTCGGAGCGGGCGTGGGCGGTGCAACGCGCTCAGGCGGAAGGCCGCTACGAGCGCCTGCCGATGATGAGGCTGGTCACGAAGGTGACGCGTGGCCTCAAGCCGAAGGTCGAGTGGGTGGACTCGGGCGGCGTCGTCGGCGGACAGGAACTGAGCCGTCTGAAGTGGCGTGAGCGGCAGTGGCTGTTCCTTGACGGGCCGGACGGGCCGGAGCCGGCGTGGTTGTGGCTGACCGAGCAGGGTCTGCCGATGGATCCGGACCGCTGGAACGGCGTGTTCAGGATGGCGAACCTGCGCTGCGAAGAGGCCCTGCTCACAGAGGAGGAACGGAAGATCCGGCGGCAGTTCCGGCTAGCGGAAGTACAAGGCAAGACCCCGTACGCAACGCCGCACTCCGCCCGGCACTCGATGGCCCTCTACATGCTGATCTTGCTGAACGAGCTGTTCGAGAAGCGCTACGGACTGACGAAGAAGGACCGGCGGGACTTCGCCCTGCTGTTCGGCGACCCGTGGTGGCTGGTCAAGACCCTCTTGGGGCATATGGACGTGGAGACGACAAAACGCCACTACCTCGCGCCCGTCGCTCACCTGCAGCTGGAGTCGATCCTCGCCGCTGCGGAGACCACCGACGAGGGGGAGGACAACGAGGACCTGGACGGCGTGTTCGCGAGGCTGGCGCGGGAGACGGCTGGCATTCAGGACATCGACGCGCTGATCGGGGTGGCCTCGTGAGCGGGCGGGGACGGCGGGCTGTCCCGCCGCCGGCTGACCACCATGTCGAGCCTCCGCTGGGCCCGGATGGGCTCGTGGTCACGGTCACCAACAAGGCCGGCTACGAGAAGAAGTACGACTTCGCCGAGCTATCGGTCGCAGAGCCGATGCAGCGGTCGCTGGCCAGGGCATTCGCCGCCCGGTCCCGTAACTGGAACAGCCTCAGAACCGCCCACAACAATTGGTCGAAACTCGTACTCTTCGCGGGATTTCTGTCCGGGCTGGACAGCCCGCCAGAGGATCTGAACGGTCTGACCGTCTCCATGCTGCAGAGCTGGCGGGACGAGAACATCGGCACCAACAACGGCAAGGCCAAGCTAGGCGTGATCCGCAGGTTGCTGCAGCAGGATGCCCGGCTGGCCGTCGGCCCGGTGGCGGAGGAGCTGGCCCGGCGGATCCCCAGGTCGACACCAAGCAAGCAATCTTATGGGGAGGCCGAGCGGGATCAGGTGGTGCTGACGGCTCAGCGTCAGTTCCGTTCGGCGTGGCTGCGGATCAGCGAGAACACGCGTCTGCTGGACAGGTGGCGGGCGGGCGACGTCACCGAAGGTAGTCGTGAATGGAAGATGGGGCGGATCCTCGACCAACTCGCCCGCACCGGGGACGTCCCGCGCACTCGCTACCCGCGCGGACAGTATGGGGTGACGCACTACGTGCTGCTGGGCGGCAGAGCCCCGGAGAAGACCTGGGGGCGGCTGTTCCTGATCCCTGCGGAGCTGACCGCGCTGGCGGTGCTGTTGACCGACCGGTTTGGGTGGAACCTGTCGCAATACGACCGGATGCCGGTGCCCACGACAGCGCCCTCGTCTGGGGAGAGGGCCTCGGTCACCTATCAGGTTCAGATCGAGAAGCACAGAGCGGGCCAGGGACGATGGTTCTCCACCGAGAACATCACCGACTCAGGGGCCGATTCGCCCGGGCGGCTGATCACTCAGGCTCGGGAGGCCACCGTTCACGGCCGCGCGCTGGCCAACCATCTGAAACCGGGCATGGATCTTCTGATGGTCGCTCGTGCTTATCAGCGCGAGAAGAAGCACACGGACCTTGACCGCCCCGCTCAGATATGGCCTCTGACCTTCGGCGTCTCCGACAGGATGAGCAAGGCGTGGGCCAGGAACAACGGGCTGAGCGGGGCGCCGTTCCAGCGGACCCGCCGCACGACGACTACGGGCCAGGGCCGTCCGTTGCAACACACCCAGGGCACCCACGAGAGTGTCTACGTGCTGCCCGACAAGCATGTCCAGCGAGCTTCCCGTGACGTGTTTGCAGACGGAGCCAGCGAGGCTCGGGAAGAGGCCCGGGCCTCGGTCTTCGGCGGGAAGGTCACGGACAAGCCCGACCCGGAGCACCAGGAGACGGCGACGGTGGACTGCGAGGACGAGGAGTCCAGCCCTTGGCCGGCTCCCGCGGGGGGCTGCGGAGCGGACTTCCTGCTCTGCCTGGCTTGCCCCAACGCCCACGTCCACCCCGGCCATCACCCGCGGCTCGCTCACCTGCACCAGCAGATCCTGAGCCTGCGGTCCGTCATGGACGACCGCATGTTCCGCGAGCGTTGGAACGCGCATCTGCTGCGGCTGGAGGACCTGCGCGAAAAGGTCGGCTTGGCCGCCTGGGCGGCAGCCCTGGCACGCGTCAGCAACACCGACCGCACCCTTGTCCGGCTCCTGCTGAAGGAAGACCTCGCCCCGTGACCAGCCTCGCCGTCGAGGACGATCCCTACATCCTGCCCCTGCCCGTCCCGGACAGTCTGGTTGTGCTGTCTCAGTGGATCAGCCCCGGCAACACGCACTACAACGGCCGCTACTGGGAGGCCGTCTGGCCTCTGGCCCCGCTCATCGACAACCCCGGCACCAGGCTTGTCAAGATCCACTGGAAGCGCTGCCCGGCGCCTCTCCTGGGCCAGATGAAGCTGGTGACCTGGACGATGGTCAATGGCCGGCTCCGGGCCACTCACCTCAAGAGTCGCGGGGCCTCGGCCCGGGCCCGGGGATCCGCGCTGGACATTCGAGACACGCACAACGAGTGGCTACGGCTGTCGCGCTGGCTGCACAAGCACCGCATCAGCAGTCTCGCCGACTGCACCGAGGATGTGTGGCGGGCCTATATATCCGAGCGCCTCACGGGTCTCTCCCGTGACCACGCGGAGAAGACGTGCTCCCGGCTGACTGATCTATGGGCGTTCGACCAGCTCAGCGCCCAGAGAACCGGCATCGCCCGGCCTCCGTGGGATTTTGAGGGAGTCGATGACTTCCTCCCCGAGGCCGATGGGGCGGCGCGAGGAGAGAACAGCACGGAGCCGCTGGATCCGAAGGTCCTCGGCCCGCTGCTGGTCTGGGCGATCCGATTCGTCGAGGACTTCGCCGACGACATCCTCGCAGCATGGGCTGAGAGACGGCGTCTGATCGCCGTGGCTACGGCCAACAGGGCCAGCCCGGAGGGGCCGGCGGCTCTCTCGGAGTTCCTCCTGACCCGCGTTCGGGCAGGTGACACCCTGCCGGCTGTCGGGCAGCCGGGCCAGTACAGCCTGGCCCGCTTCTACGTCTCCGCCCTCACTGGCGCGAGCCCTAGCCAGGTCGATCGGTTCAGGCAGCGACACCAGCTCTCCGCCGTGGTCGCCGAGCGGCCAGGTCCGTGCCCTTTGCCAGTGCCGGTCACCGGGCGGATCGGTGAGAACCCCTGGCGCGAGTCCATCGACTTCGATGAAGCCGCCGAGCTGATGCGGCATCTCGGGACGGCTGCAGCGATCGTCTGCCTCTACTTGACCGGCATGCGTCCGCAGGAGCTGCAGGGTCTGCGGTCAGGATGCTGCCGTGATCCTGAGCCTGCCGCCGACGGCGCCCCCGGACGGCACCTGATCCGCAGCCAGCACTTCAAGAACGTCACTGACGGCGACGGCAACCACGTGTCTGCGGGCGAAGAACGCGCGGTCCCCTGGACCGCTATCCCTCCGGTCGTCCACGCCATCCGCGTGCTGGAGCGCATGGTCCCCGTCGGCGAGCTCCTCCTCAGCTCCACTCACCACGACATCCCCGGTCAGCGCAACTACCACGGCGCTTTGAAGAACAGTGCGTTGAATAAGCGGATCGAAGACTTCGTGGCCTGGGTGAACCGCGAGGCCGGGTCCTTGGGTCTGCCCGATCAGGTAGTTGCCAAGGACCCGCACGGCGCAATCGGCATGTCGCGGTTCAGGCGGACTCTAGCTTGGCACATCGCCCGGCGTCCGGGCGGTCTGATCGCACTCGCAGTCCAGTACGGGCACATGCGCACGGTTCTGAACGCTCGCACCTCCAGCGGCTACGGCTCTCGCAGCCGTGGTGGCATCCACAGCGTGCTTGACGTCGAAACCGCTCTCGCCGCCGCGGACACGGCTGCCCAATTGCGTGACCGCATGGCCGCCGGAGAGAAGGTGTCCGGGCCGGCCGCCCGTCGGGCCATCACTGCCGCCGCCACAACCCCGCGGTTCGAGGGCCGGATCGTTCCCCAGACGTTCGCGAAGAAGGCCGCCAAGTTCTTGGCCCGGGACGGTGTCGTGCTCTATGACAACCCGGACGCGTTCTTGATCTGCGCGTTCAAGCACGACAACGCGCTCTGCGAACCCGAGCCAGGAGCGACCGCGCCGAGGCAGTACGCCTGTCAGTCCGGCTGCGGCAACACCGTCCGCACCGATACCCACGCCCACCGAATGCGGGAGCGGGCCGACGAGATCGACCAGTTGGCCGCCGCCGCCCCCGAGAAGATAGCCAAGCGTCTGCGGTTCAACGCCAATAGGCTCCGCGCCACCGCCGACACGCACGACGCCACCGCCCAGACCGCCGAGGCCCTGACATGAATCAGCCGCACCAGGACGAGCGCACGCGCATCCGCGAGGCGATGGACCGGCTGCTGGCCGGGAAGGCCACCGCATCCAACGGCAGCCTCACCGCCGCCGCGCTCGCCGCCGAGTCCGGCATCCATCGCATGGCCCTCTACAAGCGGCACGCGGACCTGAAGAACGAGTTCGAAGAGCGCGTCCGCACGGAGACCAAGCAGGTCCCGGAGACGGAGAAGCAGCTGCGGGCGACCGTCGCCAAGCTCAGGAAGACCATCGCAAACCAGCGAGCCGAGCTCGAAGAGCTCCGCCAGCTGGTGACCAGCCTGACCCTCGCCAGCGCCGTACTCACCCAGGGGCTGGACGCACCGACAGAGCCCGTCCCAGCACCGGACAATGTCATCCCGTTCCGTCCGCCAACCAGCTAAGCCGACGGCCGTGCTCAGCCGTCCCCCGTTCGAACGGACGGCTGAGCACATAAGTCCGTACGCGATGGCGCACAAGGAAGTCGTGCATGACTGGGGACGTTCGCCCGTACTTCCCCCTCGAGGAGGTGGGGGGAAGTACGGGGATACGTGCTCAGGCGGCGATGCCGAGTTCGGTGCGGGTGCGGTGGATGAACTCGCGGACGGCCGGCTCGCGCCGCCAGGGGGCGAGGGCGGTGTTGAACTCGCGGACGTAGTCCTTGGCCCGGGAGGACTGGACGCGGGCGAGGATGTCGACGGAGCGGTTGCCCAGCTCGAGGCCGTGGTCGAGGTCGCGGGCCTGAAGGTGGGCGGTCCCCACGATCGCGAGCCGCATCCCCACCGAGCGGGTGAACACCCCGGATGGCATCGCGGCGGCCCGCTGGTTCCAGGCCAGGGCGGCCTTGGGGTTCTTCAAGTCACGGAAGACCTCGGCGGCGTCCGCCGAGAGGCGGGCATGGTGATAGAAGTCGATCCAGGCGGGCTCTGAGCCGCTGGCGGCGTCGGCCTGGCTCAGGAGGTCCTCGGAAGCCGCGAGGGCCCGTGAAGCGGCCCTGGCGTCCCTCTCGCGGGCATGGGCACGGGCCTCGATCAGCTTGGTGAACGCCAGGACACGCGGGGCGGCCTGACCCTTCGCTCGTTCGAAGGCGCCCTGGGCCATATCGACGGCCTCGGAGCCGAAGCCCCGCAGCAGCGACTGCATGGCCATCGTGGTCAGGACATAGCAGCCGAGCTGAACGTCGCCGCCCGCGCGGGCCAGGCGGAGGGCCTGGATGAAGTGCCGCTGGGCGACGTCGTGCTGCCCGACGTCGAAGGCCGTCCACCCGGCCAGCCTCGACAGCTCGGAGGTGACGGAGAACAGGTCCCGGCCGACCTCGTCGGTGAAGGAGCCCCGCAGCAGCGGGGCGGCCCGCTCCTGGAGGCAGACGGTGACGGAGTTGGCCTTCCAGTTCCCGCCGCCGTATTTGGAGTCCCAGCGGCGGGCCTCGTCGGCCGCGTCCCTGAGTTCGTCCAGGTCGGCCTTGCCGACCTGCTTCTTGCCGCCGGTGAGGTCGGCGGCCTCGTCAGCGGGGGTGACCAGCCAGCGGGTCACAGGGGTGGTGAACGCGGACACGGCGAAGCCGGATCCGGTCAGGAAATCGCGGCGGTTCACGAAACTCCAGAACGACGTGGCCACTCGGACCGCATCAGCACGGTCCCGCGGGAAATCCAACCCCACATCCGCGTCCGGTGTCTCCGCATCGCCCATACCGATTTCGCCAAGCGCCACCGGACGGCCGAGCCGTTCGCCGATCGCCTGAGCGAGGAAGGTGGGCACCGGCCACTTGGGGATCATGCCCCGCTGGCACCAGTTCGCGATGGAGGTATGCGAGTAGTCCGTCTCCAGCCCGGCCTGCTGGGCGAGCTGGTTGACCCGCAGGGCCAGAGACTTGTGGCTCGCACCGCAGGTCTCGATGAGCCGGTCCAGGTCCGCGTTGGGCGGACGCTTCCGGCGGCTGGTCGATGCCACCCGAATCCCCTTTTCCACCAGGTCAGCAACATGGCTGCTGACGAGGAAACGCCACGGGGCCGGCCGCGTCGACAGGGCATTTCCGGTCGGCGCATTCCGGCTGGGCACGGGAAGCCGCACGCTCTCCCCGCGTCTTGAGGCACTGAGGGTATTGCCCTGCGGACCCTGGGTGAACCTGCTTTGCGAGTTGTGAGCCCCCCTGCGAGCCCTGCCCGGCATGGGCCGCCGACGGGTGTGATGAGGACGCAGGCCACCGCCGGGACGCCAGGAAGGGCTCCCGGTGGTGGCCGCCGCCAAGGCACCACGACTTCACGCTCGGGGGTGAACCAGATGTGCGGAATTGCAGGACTGGCCGGAGGCGACGCCGTCCGGCACGAGAAGACCGTCGCCGCGATGGGTGCCTCACAGCACTACCGCGGCCCGGACGGCACCATGCACGCCGCCAGCAGCGACCGCCGGGCGGTGCTGGCCATGAACACGCTGCTGATCGTCGACCCGCAGGCCATGCCCGGCCCCTACCTCGACCGGGCCACGGGGGTGCTGCTGGCCTTCAACGGCGAGATCTACAACTGGCGGCAGCAGGCGACGGCCTGGGGCATCGAGGTCCACGACCGGGAGTCGGACGCCCACTTCCTGCTGCGGGCCTGGGCCAAGATCGGCCCGTCCTGCCTGGACGGGCTGGACGGCATGTTCGCCCTGGCCGTCTATGACCCGCGGGTCGCGAAGCTGTTCCTGGCCCGCGACCGGCTCGGGGAGAAGCCGCTCTACTGGCGCCTGGACGGCGGCCGGCTCGCGTTCGCCTCCGAGGTGACCACGCTGACCGGCTACGGCCCGGCCCCGCTGGTCTTACGGCCGGAGGTCACCGCGATCGAGACCCCGACCGGGGTCGACACGCCGTTCCAGGGCATCCAGCTGCTGGCGCCGGCCACGCTGCTGTCCTTCGACGTCACCACCGGCTCGATCGACCAGATGACCTGGTGGCACCTGGAGGACCGGTCCCCGTTCACCGGCACCTACGACGAGGCCTTGGCGAAGTTCTCCACGATCCTGGCCGAGCAGATCCCGCTCAGGGCCCCGGCCTGCGACTTCGCCCTCCTCCTCTCCGGCGGGCTGGACTCGGCGGTGCTGGCCTACCTGATGAGGCCGCCGGTCTGCGTCACCGTCCGCTACCCGGGCCAGGACCGCCTGGACGAATCGTCGACGGCGGCGGTCATCGCCCGGGACATCAAGGCCGAGCTGGTGGTGGTCGAGCCCGACCACGTCGACTTCACCACCGCTCTGCCGCACATGATGCGGGCCCTGGACTACCCGATGGGCAACGCCAGCACCTTCTCGGAGCACATGGCCTACCGGAAGATCTCAGACCTCGGCCCGCGGGTCGTGATCGGCGGGCTGGGGCCGGACGAGTTCCTCATGGGCTACGTCCGCCAAGCCCTGGTCCTCTTCGGCCCCGACGCCGTCCTGAACGCCGGCCTGGAGGCTTACCGGCCGCTGGCCGCCAAGCTCATGCACGCCGCCGACGAGCCCCTCGACCCGGCGGAGGCGGTCACCAGGCTGATCCTGCGCGGGCCCGACCCGGATGGCCGCCTCCGCGACCTCGTCGCCGACGCGATGGCCCGCGCGGGCGGGGACCTCGCCCGCGGCCTGACCCTGGCGGACCTGGCGACGGCCTGGAGGCCGCTGGTGATGACCAGCGACAAACTCGCCTCCGCCTACGCGCTCGAACGCCGGTCCCCCTACCTCGCCCGCGACCTGGTCGAGTTCTCCTACCGACTGCCGGTCGACTACAAGATCACCGACCCAGCCCAGGGCAAGCGGATCCTGCGGGACGCCGCCAAGGCCCTCGGCCTGCCGAAGGAGGTCTGGGCCAGCCGGGACAAGCTCGGCTTCGCCTCCCCGGTCCCCTCGTGGCTCAACGACAACCTCGCGGCCTGGGCCGACACCCAGATCCGCATGGCCCTCACCGATGCCCCGCCCGCGTTCCGCCCCCTCCTTGAGGGGGGTTTGAAGCCCGGCGGACGCTTCGATCGCACCCGCATGCAGGCCCTCATGGCAGCCGCCTGGTTTTCGGACCAGACGGTGAGGGCTGCCGCATGATCCCCAACTCGCTTACTACGGTGAGGGGATGCACTCCGAGACCACCGCCACCGAGGAGCCGGCCGCCGCCCGCGGAGCCGTCGCGATCATCACCAACCGTCGCGGCGAAGTCCTCCTCCACCTCCGCGACGACCTCCCCGAGATCGCCTGGCCCGCCCACTGGTCCGTCCTGGGTGGCGGCTGCGACCCCGGGGAATCCCCAGCCGACGCGATCATCCGCGAGCTCGATGAAGAAGCGGGTCTGACCCCCGAGAACCTGACCGAGCTGTTCGAGATCCCTGACCATCGCGGCTCCGGGCAGATCATCACCTTCTTCGCTGCCTCCTGGGACGGCGACGAGTCGGACCTACTTCTCGCCGAGGGCGTCAAGCTGCAGTTCTTCGCCCCCGATTACCTCGACATCCTCACGATCCCGCCGTTCATCCGGGACGGGATCTACCGCCATCTGGCCGCCAGGCCCTCCTGATCACCCCGCCCTTCCGGGCGAGGGGAAGGGTGGGGCCGCCATCGGCGGCCCCATCCGAAGGGACTACCCCGCTCATGAAGATGACCGTCATCGGCTGCGGCTACCTCGGCGCCACCCACGCCGCCTGCATGGCCGAGCTCGGCCATGAGGTCCTGGGCATGGACTGCGACATCGACAAGGTCCACACCCTCAACTCCGGCAAGGCCCCGTTCTTCGAACGCGACCTGGACGACCTCCTCGCCAAACACACCGCCTCCGGCCGGCTCCGCTTCACCGCCTCCTACGGCGAGGCCGCCGAATTCGCCGACCTGCACTTCATCGGTGTCGGCACCCCGCCGCAGCCCGGCACCGACGCATACGACCTCACCCACCTTTTCGACGCCGTCTCCCGACTGGCCCCCGGCCTGACCCGCCCGGCCGTGATCGCGGTCAAGTCGACCGTCCCGGTCAGCACCGCACCCCGCGTCGCCGAACTCCTCCGCGGCCTGGCACCGGCCGGGGACCTCATCGAGGTGGCCTGGAACCCGGAGTTCCTCCGCGAGTCCTTCGCGGTCGATGACACCCTCCGCCCCGACCGGCTCGTCCTCGGCTTCAACACCGATCACTCCTGGGCCGAGGCCCTGCTGCGGCAGGCGTTCGCCAAGATCATCGAGTCGGGGACGCCGACGATCGTTACCGACTGGGCGACTGCCGAGCTCGCCAAGGGCGCCGCGAACTCCTTCCTCGCCACGAAGATCTCCTTCATCAACGCGATGGCCGAGGTCTGCGAGAAGTCCGGCGCTGACGTCACCAAGCTGGCCGACATCCTCGGCCACGACCACCGCATCGGCCGCCACGGCATGCGGCCCGGCCTCGGCTTCGGCGGCGGCTGCCTGCCCAAGGACCTCGGCGGCTTCATCACCCGCGCCGACGAACTCGACGCCGGCGAGGCCGTCGGCATGCTCCGCGAAGCCGCCGCCGTCAACGCCCGCCGCCGCCGGCGCGTCATCGACCTGGCCCGCGAGGAACTCGGCCCCGACCTGCGGGGCAAGCGGATCACCGTCTGGGGCGCCGCCTTCAAGCCCGAGACCGACGACATCCGCGACTCGCCCGCCTTGGCCGTCGCTCAGGCCCTCCACGACCTCGGCGCCACCGTCACCGTCACCGACCCCAAGGCCCTCGACAACGCCCGCAAGCTCCACCCCGAACTCGACTACGTCGAAGACCCCATCGCGGCCGTCGATGATGCGGATCTGCTGCTGCACCTCACCGAGTGGCACCAGTTCTCCACCATCGACCCCAAGCGGCTCGCGACCCGCACCACCAGCCCCAAGGTCATCGACGCCCGCGGCACCCTCAACACCGACCAGTGGCGGGAGGCCGGCTGGATGACCCGAGCCCTCGGTCGTCCCTGAGGCCTGCAGACCAGCGCAGGTCCGTGACCAGGCAGAATCCTCGGGCAAGGGCCTCCGGCGCACCCTGCCACGGGGCTGGAGGGGCTGGAGGGGCCGAAAATGCCAGATAAGCGAAAACCCTCTGGCGCCGCTGACCAAGAAGGTCCTGGAAACGCGGGGTGGCCCGCCAGCATTGCTGGCGGGCCACCCCGCGTTCTGGATCTCTACGAGTCCGCGACTCGCCGCCCCTTCATCCACTCCACCGCGGCCGCCTCCTCGCGGGGCAACATGGCGTTGAGCTCTGGGCCGAGCCAGCTGAACCACTCACGCTGATCATCAGTGAGCGGCCCATCTGGGCCACGCCAGTCCGAGACGAAGGCCAACAGCCGGGCGGCCAGCACATTCGGATCAAACCCGCCGTCGGGTTCCGGATCCCACGGACCGATCCCCGACACGACGAACGGCAGCCCACCGCCGAACGGCTCCGCGACGACCACGCGGCGATCGCCCGCCCTGAGCCGCGTCCGCAGAAAGTACTTCCAATCGGTCTCAGGCTTCTTCGGGCCCCCCTCGCCCAGCTGCTGGCCAAAGAACGGGACCGGCTCGGAGGTCAGGCGCAACAGCACCATCCCGGCGGGATCAGTCTCCTCGGGCAAGGCCGGAACCGGGATCTCATACACGTATTCGTGCAGCTCACCCTTGGCGCGGTGCCCCTCTCGGATCGTGCGGTCAAGCCAATCGCTCATCAGGCCCCCAACTCGTCCACACCATGACGGTGCTCTGCTCGTCCCATCAGGATGGCACGCGGCACCAGGACCCACCGGAGCGTCGCTGGCAGTGCCTACGGGCCAAGCGATTCCCTGGGCGGAGGAAGTCAAGACAACGCAAACCGGAACACGCTGAGGCACCAAGCGCTCCTCGCCGCCATGGTCTCCCGCCTGCTGGCCTGCTACTCGTCCTCGTCAAGTTCGCTGCTAGGCGGGAGCTGGGACTGTTGTCCGGCAACCTCGATGAGTCGATAGCGCCGCTGGCTCCGCTTCCCGGCGGCTGAGCCAAGGACGAAGCTTTCAAGTGCGACTTCAACTTCTTGATCCAGATGCTCTTTCACCACGCTGACGAGGGAATCGTCGACGAATCCGTGAATCTCGCTGCCTGTCGGGGGCTCGAAATAGAAGATCTGCCGACGGGTGCGCAACCCGTCGAGACGCCCCTGGAGGCGGATGATCTCCCGTTCCTCCCGGATGACACCCAGACGCTCGCGAAGCGTTGCAGCTTGCCCGGAGGAAAGCACGGAGGAGATCCGTTCACCGGTGCCACGCTGGACAGCCAGGCTGATGTCGAGGTTCGGGTTGGGCAAGTCGGAGATCAGGTCCGCAACCGCTCGCCGCATGACCGGCGAGGCGCTGAAAAGTGAGTCCATTGAGGCTTCGTCGTCGGGACCCTCGGGCAGAGCCCGGACCAGTTCGACCGCACCGATCTCAGCCCACGACACACCGGCCGGCGCCAAGTCGTCCTGGTCTTCCTCTGCTGTTGCTGTCGGCACGTGAGGCTTCAGATCAACGATGATCGAGCCAGCCATGGACGCAGCGACGTCGAACCGAGCGATCTCAAGGTCCGACGGCTGCAACCGCACGACATCGGCGCGACGGACGCGGCGGGCCTTGGCCAGACGAGCCACAGCCTTCTGCACACGCTGAAGGAAGTCACCCACCTCGTGAGCGGCGATCAGCCCCCCGTTGGCGGGATCCGAGAGCCGAAACTTGAAACCCGGACCAGCAGCGACCTCCAGCAGGCCCAGGCCGCTGAACTTAGTTGCGGCGGCCTGCAGGCTCGCCCGAGCAAGCCGGGAGAGCGGATCGTCACCCTCGGTCGTCTGAAGGGCGCGGACATACTTGTCACGAAGATCGTTACTCACCAGCTCACCTCCAGATATCCCTTCACGGCTCCGGGAATGAGTTCCCCGTCGGGCCCCTTCACGCTAGACCAGGTCGCGTCCCAAACAGCCTCCTGCTCGGGAACCCCAGCGACCACAAGGAAGCTGTCTATCAAGCCTCCCATGGGCTGCACCCTCTTCGCCCAGGACACAGGCCCACCCTGAGCCTCAACACCCTGAAGCGTGAACAGGGGCACGAGCCGTTCCACGTCCTTGTCCGTCAGAGGCAGCGTCGGATCGACGAGGACGGCAAGATCGAGATCCTCTGGCGGGGCAGCCTTATGGGAACAAAACCCACCATCCACCCAAAACGTTCCTCGCTCAAGAACATCTTTGATCATGTCGACATACAGCTCAAAGCCTCGGAAGATGCGCCTGCGGTGCTCGGCATGCGGCGCCTGTTCCACGAAAAGCTCTTTGATCTCTTCTATCGTCGCCGCGTGACGGCCAGGCGGCAGAAAACCACTTTCCGTGAGCGCTGGTATCAAAGTTCCCCCTCGCACCGGCTCAACGCCGACCGTCCCCATCCCAGGCAGCCACCCTATCCAGGGACGCCATCGCCAGGAATAGGAACATCAGTATCGCGAGGGGGACACGAACTCAGAGCTGCCCCCAGAGCTCGTGCATGACGGAGCTGGCCCACCTAGCGGCATGCATCGCCTCCTCAGTCAGGCACCCAAGACCCTGAACACAAGAACTTGACAGGGAAGACCACGGCGGCCCGCACCCGGTCCCGGCTCTCCACCAGTGTCTTGTCGGGGAGCCCCACGAGCGTGAACGCCGCGACCCCCGGCTCCAGGTCGGCCTGCACCTCCACGACCACGCCCTCGACCCCGACGAGGGCCACGGAGCAGGCCCGGGCGAATCCCATCAGGCCACCCCCCGCACGTGCTCCACCACGGGCGCACCGCGCCGCGGCAGCAGGACGGCGACCAGATCGATCCGTACTCCGCCGGGCGGCGGCCCCCCGTGGTCGGCCAGCCATCGCTCGGCGAGCCGGCGCAGTCGGGCGGCCTTGGCCGCCCGAACGGCGGCCAAGGGGTGTTCGAAGTTCCCCACGCTCCGCGTCTTGACCTCGCACACGACGAGGGCGTCCCCGTCCCGCGCGACGATGTCGACCTCGCCGCCCCGGCAGCGCCAGTTCCGCGCGATCACGGTCATCCCCGCCCGGGTCAGCGCCCGTGCGGCGAGGTCCTCCCCGTACCGCCCCAATGCCTGCTGTGCCACGCCCTTCGCGTTCATCCGGCACCACCTCCGGCACCGAAGGTCCCGCGTTCCCGCCCACCGTGTGGATCTTGGTGGACAGTCGGGTGATTGTGGAAAACCCCCTCACTCCCCCGGGGGAACCGGTCCCGTCCCAAGAAAAAACCGGGGGCCCCGACGCGGAGCCCCCGGATCGACCCGCCGGATCAGCCCCCCGGCAGTTCCAGGTCGGTCTTGTTGAGCTCCTCGATGTTCACGTCCTTGAAGGTCAGCACCCTGACCTGCTTGACGAACCGGGCCGGCCGGTACATGTCCCAGACCCAGGCGTCCGCCATCGACACCTCGAAGAAGACCTCCCCCTGGACCGAGTGCACCTGCATCTCGTAGTCGTTGGTGAGGTAGAACCGACGTTCGGTTTCGATCACGTACTTGAACAGCCCGACGACGTCGCGGTACTCCCGATAGAGCTTCAGCTCCATCTCGGTCTCGTACTTCTCGAGGTCCTCGGCACTCATGGCATGTTCCCCTTCAGCCGTGCGTCCCCCTATTGTGCGCCGGCGCCCCGCGCCCCTAAACGATTTCCGGGGCCAGGACCACCGGAGCGTCCGGAGGACCATCGTCGAGCAGCATGCGGAGCAGCTCGGCGAGTCTGGTCGGGTACACCGTCTCACGCGCCGCCAGCAGTTCCTCGGAGGTCCACCACCGCGCTCCGGAGACGCTGCGCCGTTCCAGTTCGGTGAGGCCGCCCATCACCGTCTCGGTCCGGGTGGTGCGGGCGAGGAAGTACCACTCGTCCTGCTCCCAGCGCCGCCCGTCGAAGGGGAAGGCGCAGTAGCGGCGCCACAGCACCGGCCCCAGGTCCACCTCGGTGATCCCGGTTTCCTCGGCGAGCTCGCGCAGCGCGGCCTCCTCCCTGGTCTCGGCGCCCTCCAGGCCGCCGCCGGGGGTGAACCACCAGTCCTCGGAGGGGTCCGCCGGTTCGAAGCCGTGGAGCAGCAGGATCCGGTCCGCCGGATCCAGCAGGACCACCCGCGACACCTTCCGGGGCTCCCGCCCCTCCCCCGCGCCCGCGCCGGACTCGGCCCCCGTACCGGCCCCGTCAGCGGCCACCGGAGCGCTCCCGCCGGCCGCGCCCCAGGAGCCGCGCGAGCGGCCCGTACGCGGCGCCCAGCACCACCAGCGCCGCTCCGGCCACGACCGCCGTCACCTGGAGCAGCAGCGGCCCCGGTTGCGAGACGCCGCCCGGCAGGTCGGCGTAGGTCCGGGCCGGGTCCAGCATCTTCATCGACGGCCACGCCAGCGCGTCGACCCGCGCCGTGACCGTCGACCGGGGAACGGTGCCCTGGCCGGCCTCCGTCAGGTGGGCCCGGGAGTCCAACGACGCCCCCCGCCGGTCGCCCAGCAGGAAGAGGTTGCCCTCGGGCACCTTCACCTCGAACGGCGTCCCGGAGGCCGTCCCTGCGGCCACGGCCGCCGCGTCGTTCTGCGCGGGGGCCAGGTAGGACTCGTCCAGCTCCTTGCCGTTCACGGTCAGCCGGCCGCCCTTGCCGCAGCAGGACACGGTGTCGCCGCCGATCGCGACGACCCGCTTGACCATGGGCGAGTCGCTCCACATGGCGTCCCGGAAGACGACCACGTCGCCGCGCCGCACCTCGGCGCCGTCGATCCGCTGGGCGAGCACCCGGTTCCCGGGATTGACCGTCGGGACCATCGAGTCCGTCGGCACCGTGTACGGCTGGTACACGAGCGCGCCCCAGACGAAACCACCGAGGAAGAGCACAAAACCAATGGCCACGGCGAGTCCCGACAGTGTGCTGCCGAGACCGCCGCGGCCGTTCCTGCCACCACGTATACGTGTACCGCTCGCCTGCGTTCCGCCCATTGCAGCGCCCCCACACCTCGGAGATCGTCGACCTGGGCGGCACCCTACCGGGCGGTACGGCCCTTGGTCAGCCTCCGCCTGCGCCACATGACGAGCGGTACGGCCCCGGCGAGCCCGAGGGCGGCCGGGCCGAGCCCGAAGGGAGCCAGTCCGGCGGCCCCGAGCCCCAGCGCGGTCGCCGCCGCCTGGTTGCCGATGCCCGGCTGGTCGAAGGTGTCCGGGATCGGCAGCGTGGACCAGCGGGTGACCGGCCACGCGACGACCACGGCACGCCCGACGACCTTGTCGACCGGCACGAAGCCCTGGGTGGAGTCCTGCATGTGCCAGCGGGAGTCCCGGGAGTTCTGCCGGTGGTCACCCATGACCCAGATCTTGCCCTTGGGGACGGTGATCGGGCCGAAGGGAGCGTCGTCGCACGGGGTGTTGCCGGGGAAGATGTACGGCTCGTCCAGCTCCTTGCCGTTGACGACGACCGGTCCCCCCTTCTTGCACGAGACGGTGTCCCCGCCGATGGCGATGGTCCGCTTGATCAGGTCCTTCTCCTCGGCGGACGGCATGAGGCCGATCCAACTGAGGGCCTTCTGCGCGATGTTCGGCTCCGGGGTCGGCTGGTCGGACAGCCAGTCCGCGGGGTCGTGGAAGACGACGACCTCACCGCGCTCGGGCTCCGAGCCGAACCACGGGGTCAGCTTGTCCACGAGGACCCGGTCGCCCCGCTGCAGCGTGTTCTGCATCGAGTCGGACGGGATCGAGAACGCCTGCACCAGGAAGGTCTTGATCAGCAGGGCCAGCAGCAGGGCGATACCGATCAGGAGCGGCAGCTCCTTCCAGAAGGAACGCTGCGGGCTCTCCTCGGCGGCGTCCTCCTCGGCCTCGTGCCCGACGGCGTCGTCCGGCCGCTCCTCGCCCTCGTCGCGTCCGGATCGTGCGCCTACCGCCACATCCCCCACATCCACTCCTCAATCGAGAATCGCAGCCCGCTCCCAAGGGAGAACAGGCCCTCCCCTCCCTTAACGAGCGGGAGTTCCCTAAGGCGCGGGAGACCAAGGACACACTATGCGAACGGGGTGCCCCCACGGCGCCCGCCCGACCCGCGCCGCCGACCGCGCCGGGCCTGGTCGGGCACCGTGAGGAAGGTCGCCGGCTGCTCCAGCCTGCGCCAGTGGTCGAAGGGCCAGGCAATCACCACGGCCTCCCCGACCACCTTCTCCTCGTCGATCGTGCCTTCGAACGCCTCGTCCAGGTGGAACCGGGAGTCGGCGGAGTTCGCGCGGTGGTCACCCATCACGAACAGCCGTCCGGCCGGCACCCTCACCTCGAAGCGGATTTCCGAGGGGGCGTTGCCGGGTGACACGTACGGCTCATCGAGCGGCGCGCCGTTGACGGTCACGCGGCCCCGGTCGTCGCAGCACTTCACGGTGTCGCCGCCGACGCCGATGACCCGCTTGATCAGATCCTGCTCGTCGGCGGACGGCAGCAGGCCGATGAAGGTCAGGGTCTCCTTGATCTGCTTGATCCCGGCCGGGTCCTGGGCCGGCCGGGCCGCCTCACCCTTGAGCCAGCCGCCCGGGTCCTCGAAGACGACGACGTCCCCGCGCTCGACCTTGGAGCCGAACCACGGCGTCAGCTTGTCCACCAGGACGCGGTCGCCGATCCGGATCGTCTGCTCCATCGAGCCGGAGGGGATGAAGAAGGCCTGCACCAGGAACGTCTTGAGCACCAGGGCGATGCACAGCGCGACCACCACCAGCAGCGGCAGCTCGCCCACCCGCCGGGTACGCCGGCGGCGCCGGACCCGCCGCGCCACCCGGCGCCGCTCGGCCCTGCTGCCGCCCTCACCCGGCCCGGACCCCGGCTCCGACGCGGAGTCCGACTCCCGGCCGGATCCGGCCGGCGACCCCGCGTCCTTCGACCCGCCCCGCCCCGACTCCGCGCCCGGCCGCGCGGCGGCGTCCGATTCCATGCCGATTCCGGGCCACGCCCCGAAGTCCGTCCGCCCGGAGGGCGGCTTCGGCTTGCGGGCCGGCCGGCCCGCGGGGGTCCCCTCGCCGCCCCGCGGTCCGGATCCCGGCTTGCGCCCGCCCTTCGGGCGCCCCCGGCTACCCATGCGGGCCACCGCCCGCGCCCGTCACGGAACCCCAGCGCGATACCGGCCAGCCGATCCAATCGGCCCGCCCGATCACCTTCTCCACCGGCACCATCCCCCCGCCCGGCTCACCGAGGTGGTCGCGCGAGTCCCGGGACTGGGACCGGTGGTCACCCATCACCCACAGGGTGCCCAGGGGGACGACGATCCGGAAGGGCACCTTCGAGGGCGTGTCACCGGGAAAGAGGTACGGCTCGTCCAGCGCGACCCCGTTGACCTGGATGCGACCCCCCGCGTCGCAGCACACCACGTCGTCCCCGCCGACGCCCACGACCCGCTTCACGAAGTCCGTGTCGGGCGGCTGGGCCAGCCCGAGCGCCGATCCGGCGCCGCGCAGGGCCTCGCCGACCGGGTTGCCCGCGGCGCGTTCCCGTACGAAGGACCCGGTGCCGTCGAAGACCACCACGTCCCCCCGCCGCGGCTCGTCACCGAACCGGTACGCCAACTTGTTCACCAGGAGCCGGTCACCGACCTGCAGGGTCGGTTCCATCGAGTGGCTCGGGATCAGGAAGGGCTGGACGACGAAGTTCGCGAACAGCAGCAGGAAGACGGCGCAGATCGCGCCGAGCGCCCCGACCCGCTGCCAACCCGGGGCCCCCGAGAACACGGAGAGCGCCGACCGCGCGGAAAACGCAGAACGCGGCCCCTCCGCCCCCTTCTCGGGGTCGGAGTGGCCGCGCTGTGTGAGCTCTGCTTCGGTGTCCATCGCAGGCGAGCCTATCCGGCCGCCCACTGGA
This sequence comes from Streptomyces sp. NPDC001568, assembly GCF_042893755.1. Taxonomy (NCBI): domain Bacteria; kingdom Bacillati; phylum Actinomycetota; class Actinomycetes; order Kitasatosporales; family Streptomycetaceae; genus Streptomyces; species Streptomyces sp. NPDC001568. The sequence goes on from NZ_JBIAVF010000019.1 coordinate 127,929, forward strand.
TCCGGAGAGGAGATCAGCGGTCGCGCTTCTCCTTGATCTTCGCGGCCTTGCCGCGGAGCTCACGGAGGAAGTACAGCTTGGCGCGACGCACGTCACCGCGGGTGACGAGCTCGATCTTCTCGAAGATCGGGGAGTGGACCGGGAAGGTACGCTCCACGCCGACGCTGAAGGAGACCTTGCGGACGGTGAAGGTCTCGGAGACGCCAGAGCCCTGGCGACGGATGACTACACCCTTGAACTGCTGGATACGGGAGCGGTTGCCCTCGATCACGCGGACGTGCACGTTGATCGTGTCACCGGGGCGGAAGGCCGGGACGTCGGTGCGCAGCGAGGCGGAGTTGACGCCATCGAGCAGGTGAGACATGGAGTTCGTCTGCTTTCTTCGCACGACGCCACAGGTCGCCGGTGCGGATTTCCGTAGAGAATTCGGGAGTCGTGTCGCGTCCCGGACGACGGTCCCCCTGTGGCAGGGGCGCCCGTGAGCACACAACAGCCGCCTATTCTTCCACGGCGGCGGGCCTGCGCCAAAATCGGCCGTCGGCGGTCGGCTTCCAGCCCAGGATGCTCAGGATCTCGCGGTCCTTCTTGTCGAAGGCGGCGGCCTCGCAGCGCTCGATCAGGTCGGGGCGGTTGCGCGCGGTCCGGCGGAACGCCTCGTCCCGGCGCCAGCGGGCGATCTTCCCGTGGTGGCCGCTGAGCAGCACCTCGGGGATGCCGCGCCCGCGCCACTGCGGCGGCTTCGTGTAGACGGGGCCTTCCAGCAGGTTGGCCATCTCGCCGGGGGCGAAGGAGTCGTCGCGGTGCGACTCGGCGTTGCCCAGCACTCCGGGCAGCAGTCGGGCCACGGCCTCCGTGACGACCAGGACCGCGGCCTCGCCGCCCGCCAGCACGTAGTCGCCGATGGAGACCTCGTAGACCGGCATGCGCGTCGCGTACTCGTCCATGACGCGGCGGTCGATGCCCTCGTACCGGGCCGGCGTGAAGATCAGCCAGGGACGCTCGGACAGCTCGACGGCCAGTTCCTGGGTGAAGGGCCGGCCGCTGGGGGTGGGGACGACCAGGACCGGGCCGTGCGCGCCGGACTCGTAGCCGTCGGCCAGCGCCGCGTCGAGGGCCTCGCCCCACGGGTCGGTCTTCATGACCATGCCGGGGCCGCCGCCGTACGGGGTGTCGTCGACGGTGTTGTGCCGGTCGTACGTCCAGTCCCGCAGGTCGTGGACGTGTACGTCGAGCTGTCCGCGGGCCCGCGCCTTGCCGACGAGGGAGACGTTCAGCGGTTCGAGGTACTCGGGGAAGATCGTGACGACGTCCAACCGCATCAGGCAGCGCCCTCGGCGTCGGTACCGGTGGTTTCGGCGTCGGCGGCTTCACCGTCGGAGGTCGCGGCATCGCGCGCGGAGGCGATCTCGGCGCGGTCGTCGATCAGCCCGGGCGGCGGGGTGATGACGCAGCGCTGCTCCTCCAGGTCGATCTCGGCGACGATCTCCTCGACGAAGGGGATCATCACCTCGGTGCCGTCGGGGCGCTCGACGATGAAGAGGTCCTGCGAGGGCAGGTGGGAGATCTCGGTGATGCGGCCGATCGGGGTCCCGTCGGCGAGCACGACGTCCAGGTCCATCAGCTGGTGGTCGTAGTACTCGTCGGGCTCCTCCGGCAGTTCCGCCGGGTCGACCTCGGCGATGAGGAGGATGTTGCGCAGCGCCTCGGCGCCGGTGCGGTCCTTGACGCCGGCGAAGCGCAGGAGGAGCCGGCCGCTGTGCACCCGGCCCGTCTCGATGGTCAGCGGACCCGCCGACGCCGGATCGGTCCGCAGGACGGCGCCCGGCCCGAGCCGCAGTTCGGGCTCGTCGGTCCGTACCTCGACGGTGACCTCACCCTTGATCCCGTGGGCGCGGCCGATCCGCGCGACTACCAGCTCCACTGTGTGTCCTTCTCCCTTGCGCGGCCGACCCGCCGCCGCTCCCGCGGAGGTGTACCTCTCCGTCGTGGCTTCTCAGGTCAATGGTGGCTCCGCCCGGCGGCGGAAACGACTCGGGCCGGGGTGGGCGACGAACGCCCTCCCCGGCCCGTGCCGGTGGTTCAACTTCTCAGCGGACCTGGTCCACGTCGACGAGGTCGACGCGGATGCCCCGTCCGCCGATGGCACCCACGACGGTACGCAGGGCACGTGCGGTGCGGCCGTTGCGGCCGATCACCTTTCCGAGGTCATCCGGGTGGACCCGGACCTCGAGCACCTGCCCGCGACGCAGGTTGCGCGAGGCGACCTGCACTTCGTCGGGGTTGTCCACAATGCCCTTCACGAGGTGCTCAAGAGCCTCCTCGAGCATGATCAGGCCTCGGTCGACTCGGCGGCGGCCTCAGCCTCGTCCGCCTTCTTGTCGGCCTTCTTGGCCTTCTGGGTGATGGCCTCGCCCTTGGTCTCGCCGATGCCCTCGAGGGCCTTGGCGAACTCGTCGAAGGTGCGACGCTTGCTTTCCTTGGTCTCCGGCTGCAGCAGCGGCGCGGGGGCCGGGAGGCCCTTGTGCGCCTGCCAGTCACCGGTCAGCTTCAGGATGGCGAGCACAGCCTCGGTGGGCTGGGCGCCGACCGACAGCCAGTACTGCGCACGCTCGGCGTTGACCTCGATGCGCGACGGGTTGTACGTCGGGTGGTAGATACCGATCTCTTCGATCGCGCGACCGTCCCGACGGGTACGGGCGTCGGCGACGACGATGCGGTAGTGCGGCTGGCGAATCTTGCCGAGGCGCTTGAGCTTGATCTTGACTGCCACTGGAGTGGTGTCTCCTGAACTTGACGTGGTTGGGCACATGAGATGCCACGTGGGGTTGCGGTACTCGGGTGCCCGATGGACGCGTCAGCCGGAGGAGAGAGGGGTCCTATGCGACTGTCGAGTACAGCTAGCCATTGTGCCATACGCCTGCGGCGCGCTCGCCCGCGAGAGGCGCGCCGACCTCACCCGGAACCGCCCGGGGCCGTTACGAGGCGGCCGCGGTGACGACCACGTCCGGGATGCGGAAGGGCTTCATGCAGCCGCCGCACACGATCGGTGCCTGGGCCAGCACGGAGGGGACCACGCGCACGTTGCGCCCGCAGTCGCAGACCGCCTTGACCCGGACGCCGCCGCCGGAGGAGCCGTGGCGCGCGGCCGGACCGCGGAAGCTGCGCTTGGTGTCGGCCGCGGTGGCGACCGTGTGCGCCTTGAGGGCGCGCTGGAGTCGCTCGATGGTGGGGCGGTAGCGCTTCTTCGCCTCGGGATTGAGCGAGACCAGGGAGAAGCCGCTACTGGCGTGCGGCTCCTCGGAGTGGTCCAGCCCCATCTCCTCGGCGATCGCGAGGAATCTGCGGTTGTGGTAGCGGCCGGCCCGGGAGGTGTCCCGGACTCCGCGGGCGGCTGCGATGCCGTGGACTGCCTCGTGCAGCAGTCGCTCGAAGGAGAGCTCGGCGCCGCAGGCGGACGAGGACTCTCCGATCAGGGACTCGGGCGCGGCAAGGTCAGGCAGCTCGGGGTGGTACCGCTGAATGTCGGCCCACGCCTGCGCCAGCTCTGCGGCGAGAACAGGTGGTGTCGTGCTCACGTCGTGACAACGAGCCGGGGGGCCCCGGTGTTCCGATTCCGGGCCATTCCAAATTTTTTGCACGTACCAGTCAGTTCAGCCTCATGCGTCCGGAGGAGGACGGGTGCGCCGATCTCAGGAGGAGTCGGTACGTAACGAGTACCAACGACGGCCATGCCCCCGGTGCGCGGCCGAAGCCGCACGCCGGGGGCATGGCCCGGGAACTCAGTAGGAGCGCGCGACGATGGCGAGCGTACCCGGGGCGTCGTCCGTCGCCGGAACCGACCCGTCCGGGGCGATCAGGCAGCGTACGGAGACGGCCTGCTCGGCCAGCTTGGCCTCGCCCTCGGGGCCCAGGTCGGCCCACGGGATGCGCGCCCAGCCACCGGCGATGGCGGCCTCGGCGGCCTCCTCGATGGTCGCGACGTCCGACGTACGGGACTCGCGGCGCTCGCGGGACTCGCGCAGCAGCTGCGCCTGGTCCTCGTCCAGCACCTTGGGCAGCAGGTCGGCGAGGGCGTCGATCTGCACCGGGGTCTTGCCCCCCGGGATGCGGCGGGCCAGCATCGCGGTGCCGGCCTCCAGGTCGCGGGGGCCGATCTCGATGCGGACCGGTACGCCCTTGAGCTCCCAGTCCACGGCGCGGCGGCCGAAGGGGGTGTCGACGCGGTCGTCGACGAACACCCGCAGTCCGGCGGCCTTGAGCTGGGCGCCCAGCTCGCGGACCTTGGCCACGGCCTCGTCGCCCTTGATCGCCATGACGACGACCTGGACGTGCGCGAGGCGCGGCGGTACCCGCAGGCCGTTGTCGTCGCCGTGGGACATGATCAGGCCGCCGACCATGCGGGTCGACACGCCCCAGGAGGTCTGCCAGACGAGCTCCTGCTTGCCTTCCTTCGACAGGTACTGCGTGTTGAAGGCCTTGGCGAAGTTGGTGCCGAGCTCGTGGCTGGTGCCCAGCTGGAGGGCCTTGCCGTCACCCATCATGCCTTCGAGGGTGAGGGTGTTGATGGCTCCGGCGAAGCGCTCCTTGGCGGTCTTGCGGCCGAGGACGACGTCGATGGCGAGGACGTTCTTCATGAAGTCGCCGTAGACGTCCGTGTGGATCCGCGCCGCGTAGTCGCGGGCGTCCTCGTAGGTGGCGTGGGCCGTGTGGCCCTCCTGCCAGAGGAACTCGCTCGTACGGAGGAACACGCGGGGGCGCATCTCCCAGCGGACCACGTTGGCCCACTGGTTGATCAGCAGGGGCAGGTCGCGGTAGCTCTGGACCCACTTGGAGAAGTAGTCGTTGATGATCGTCTCGGAGGTGGGGCGGACGACGACCGGCTCGTCCAGCTCCTTGCCGCCGCCGTGCGTGACGACCGCGAGCTCGGGGGCGAAGCCCTCGACGTGCTCGGCTTCCTTCGTCAGGTAGGACTGCGGGATGAAGAGCGGGAAGTAGGCGTTCTGGGCGCCCGCGTCCTTGATCCGCGCGTCCATCTCCTGCTGCATCCGCTCCCACAGGCCGTAGCCGTACGGTCGGATGACCATGGTGCCGCGGACCGGACCGTTGTCGGCCAGCTCGGCCTTGTTGATCAGATCCTGGTACCAGCGGGGGAAATCCTCCGCCTGCGGGGTGAGAACGGGTGCCTTTGCCATGGCGCGAATGGTACGGCGCCGCGCGCACCGAGCGTGAATCGGGTGGCGCGCTCCTCTGGACGCGGGGGCGAATGGGGAGTTCCCTGGCAACGGGGGCAAGGGGGCGATACGGAATCAGGAGCGCTCTTTCGATGACACCGACGCCGACGGCGACGCTCGTCGCCCGGGACTGGGCTGAGATCCAGGAACGGATGCTGGTACCGCTCTACGAGGCGGTCTACGACCGGCTGGAGGTCGGGCCGGGCGACCGGCTGCTGGGCCTCGGCTGTGGGGCGGGGCTGCCCCTGCTGCTGGCCGCGGGGCGGGGCGCCGCGGCCACGGGCGTGGAGGCGGATCCGGCCCGCCGGGCACTGGCCCGGGAACGACTGCTGGAGGTGGTGGCGGATCCCCCGGTGCCCGAGGAACGGCCGTACGACGTCCTGCTGGCCTTCTCGCCGTCGCCGGGTGCGCTCGCCGCGGCCCTGCCCGGGGTGCGGCGGGGCGGGGCCGTGGTGCTGGCCGACTGGGGCCCGCCGGAGCGGTGCACGGTGCCGGCGGTGCTGGGAGGCGGCCCGGTGGGTCGGGACCTGGACACGATGACGGCGGGGGCCGGGCTGGTTCCGGACGGCTCGGGGCGGGTGTTCTGCCCCTTCGGGTACGCGGACGTGGACAGCGCGGTCCGCGGCCTGCTGTCCACGGGGCTCTACGACGGGGCGGCCGATCCGGCGCTCGCGGAGAAGGAGCTGTCGGAGGCGCTTCACCCCTTCGAGCGGGGCGACGGCGCCGTCTGGCTGCCGAACATCTTCCGGTACGTCGTCGCCCGGGTGGCCTAACGCGCCCGTTCCGGTTCCGGCTCCCGTTCGAGGAGCCGGCACCGGGTGCGGTCGGCGGGGGCGGCGGCCCGATCCGGTCAGTCCGCCCCGTCCGCCGGGTCGTGGTCCTTGGTGAGGCGCGGGATGCCGGCGGCCGCGTACGCCGCCGCCTCGTCGAGGGTTTCGGCGGCCAACAGGGCCCGCGCGAGGTCGTCGAGCTGCGGGCGGTGCTCGCGCAGCAGCCGGCAGGCCTCCTCGTAGCACTCGTCGACGATCCGCCGCATCTCGTGGTCGACCGTGTCGAGGGTGGCGGGGGCGGCGGCGAGTCCGTAGGGGCTCTGGCCGTCGGAGGGGATGGCGGTGAGCCGGCCGACGCGTTCGCTCATGCCCCAGCGCCCGGCCATGCCGCGGGCGATGTTGGTGACCTGTTCGAGGTCGCTCTCCGAACCCGTGGTGATGACCTCGTAGACGACGTGCTCGGCGGCCATGCCGCCGAGGGCGCCGATGATCCGGCCGCGCAGGTACTCCTCGGTGTAGGCGTAGCGGTCGGCGTCCGGGGTGGAGAGGGTGACGCCGAGCGCGCGGCCGCGGGGGACGATGGTGATCTTGCGTACGGGGTCGGCGCCCGGCTGGAGCATGCCCAACAGGGCGTGCCCGCTCTCGTGGTAGGCCGTGCGGCGGCGTTCCTCCTCCGGCATGACCAGCGAGCGCTCGGCGCCCAGCTGGACCTTCTCCAGGGCGTCGGACAGGTCGGCCCGGGTCACCGCGTCCTGGCCCCGTTTGACGGCGAGCAGCGCGCCCTCGTTGGCGAGGTTGGCCAGTTCGGCGCCGGTCATGCCCGGGGTGCTGCGGGCCACCCGGTCGAGGTCCACGTCCGGGGCGAGCGGGATGTCCCGTGTGTGGATGCGCAGGATGGCCTCGCGGCCCCGGCGGTCGGGCGGGGAGACGACCACGGTCCGGTCGAAGCGGCCGGGGCGGGTCAGGGCGGGGTCGAGGACGTCGGCCCGGTTGGTGGCGGCGAGGACGACGACGCCCTCGGAGCCGGAGAAGCCGTCCATCTCGGTGAGGATCTGGTTCAGCGTCTGTTCGCGTTCGTCGTGACCGCCCATGCCCGAGCCCGCGCCCCGGGCCCGGCCGATGGTGTCGATCTCGTCGATGAAGATGATCGCGGGGGCCACCTTGCGGGCCTCGGCGAAGAGTTCGCGGACCCGGGAGGCGCCGACTCCGACGATCATCTCGATGAACTCGGAGGCGGAGGCGGAGAAGAAGGGGACCCCGGCCTCGCCCGCGACCGCCCGGGCCAGCAGGGTCTTCCCGGTGCCGGGTGGGCCGGAGAGCAGGACGCCGCCGGGCATCCGGGCACCCATCTTCCGGTACTGCTGGGGGTTCTTGAGGAAGTCGACGACGTCGTTGAGTTCGCCCTCGACCTCGTCGATGCCGGCCACGTCCTCGAAGGTGGTGCGCTGCGCGCCTTCCAGTTCCACGGGTTTGGGCGGGGCCTTGCGGCCCAGCCCGCCCGCTCCGCCCATCGCCGCGCCCATCCGGCGGGCGATGAGCACCCACAACAGGACCAGCAGGAGCATCGGGGCGAGGGAGATCAGCAGGTTGGCGAGGAAGCTGCGCTGGACGACGACCGGCGAGGCGGTGACGGTCACGTTCTGCTTGGTGAGGTCGGCCCACAGGGCGTCGTCGGCGAAGGCGGGGCGCTGCGTGACGAATTTGGTGTAATCGCCCTTGTCCCCGTCGGGCAGGGGCTGTTTCGCCTTCAGTTCGCCCTGGATGGCGTCGCCCTTGGAGTAGATCTTCGAGACGTTGCCGTTGGTGACCTGTTTGCTGAACTCCGTGTAGGAGATGACCGGTTCGTCACCCTCGTTGAAGAACGACAGGACGAGGTTGGTGATGAGGTAGACGATCAGGGCGGCCAGGATCAGTCCGCGCCAGCCGCCGGGCATCTTCTTGCGGGGCGGCGGGGAGGGTGGTGCGCCCTCCGATCGCCAGGGCGTGTCGGCCCGGTCGCGCGGCGGTACGGGGGTGGGGCTGGGCACGTGGCCTCCTTATGCCGTCCTCCCGGCCGACGATAAGGGACAAACGTGATCATCGCCCCTGCTGGTCACCCGGTGGGGAACCCCGCGAAAAAGGGAGGGCCCCGACCGGGTGACCTGTTCGGTCACCTGCGGTCGGGGCCCTCCCCGAGGTGCGCGGCGTACGCCCTACTTCATGAACTTCTTGAACTCGTCCGGCAGGTCGAAGTCCTGGCCGGCCTGGCCGCCGCCCGCGGGGAGCCCGAACGGGTTGCCGGCCGCGGCCGGCTCGTCCGCCTGGGGACCCTGCTCGCGGCGGGCCGCGGCGGCGGCCTCCTCTTCCTTGCGCTTCATCGGGTTGCCGCTCTTGCGCTTGCCCTTGGCCTGCTTGATCTGCTTCTTCTGCCGGCCGGGGCCGCCGCCCATGCCCGGGATGCCCGGCATTCCGGGCATGCCGCCGCCCTGGGCCATGCGGGACATCATCTTGCGGGCCTCGAAGAAGCGCTCGACGAGGCTCTTGACGGCGCTGACCTCGACGCCGGAACCCTTGGCGATGCGGGCGCGGCGGGAGCCGTTGATGATGTGCGGGTCGTGGCGCTCGGCCGGGGTCATCGACTTGATGATCGCGGCCGTGCGGTCGACGTCCCGCTCGTCGATGTTGTTGATCTGGTCCTTGATCTGCCCCATGCCCGGCAGCATGCCGAGGAGCTTGGAGATGGAGCCCATCTTGCGGACCTGCTCCATCTGGGCCAGGAAGTCGTCGAGCGTGAACTCCTTGGGGCCCTTGGCGAGCTTGGCCGCCATCTTCTCGGCCTCGGCCTGCGAGAAGGTCTTCTCGGCCTGCTCGATGAGGGTGAGCATGTCACCCATGTCGAGGATCCGGCCCGCCATGCGGTCCGGGTGGAAGGCGTCGAACTCGTCGAGCTTCTCGCCGTTCGAGGCGAACATGATCTGCTTGCCGGTGACGTGCGCGATGGAGAGCGCGGCACCACCGCGGGCGTCGCCGTCGAGCTTGGAGAGCACCACGCCGTCGAAGCCGACACCGTCGCGGAAGGCCTCGGCCGTGTTGACCGCGTCCTGACCGATCATGGCGTCGACGACGAAGAGGATCTCGTCGGGGCTGACGGCGTCGCGGATGTCCGCGGCCTGCCGCATCAGCTCCTCGTCGATGCCGAGGCGACCGGCGGTGTCGACGATCACGATGTCGAACTGCTTGGTGCGCGCGTACTCGACGGAGTCCTTGGCGACCTGGACCGGGTCTCCGACGCCGTTGCCCGGCTGGGGCGCGTAGACCGCGACGCCCGCCCGCTCGGCGACGACGGACAGCTGGTTGACGGCGTTGGGGCGCTGGAGGTCGCACGCCACGAGGAGCGGGGAGTGGCCCTGCCCCTTCAGCCAGAGGCCGAGCTTTCCGGCGAGGGTGGTCTTACCGGCACCCTGGAGGCCCGCGAGCATGATCACGGTGGGCGCGGTCTTGGCGAACCGCAGTCGGCGGGTCTCACCGCCGAGGATGCCCACCAGCTCGTCGTTGACGATCTTCAGGACCTGCTGGCCGGGGTTCAGCGCCTTGCTGACCTCCTCGCCACGGGCCCTTTCCTTGACGTTCGCGATGAAGGAGCGGACCACGGGGAGCGCGACGTCGGCCTCGAGGAGGGCGATACGGATTTCCCGCGCCGCAGCGTCGATGTCCTGCTCGGAGAGGCGGCCTTTGCCCCGGAGGGACTTGAAGGTCGCGCTGAGGCGGTCGGAAAGCGTATCGAACACGGTGGTCGCGATTCCTCGGGTCGGGGGCGTGGTGGTCGTCCCCCAGGGTATCGGGCCGCGCCGCCTGCCCGGCCCTGCGGGCGCCATTGCCTTTTCCGTTCCCCGTCCCGCCCCGTTCCTCGCCCGTCCCTCCCCGTTCACCGTGCGGCACGGGAGCAGGGAGGGAGGGACGGGCGGCGTCCGGAGCGGGCTACGCCAGCGCGGCCTGCACCGACGCGGCCAGGGCGGCGGCGTCCGTCCCGGTCAGGGGTTTGCCGTCGGCGTCGACGACGTAGACGGTGTCGACGGCGTTGGCGCCCAGGGTGGAGACGTGCGCGCTGCGCACCCGGACCCCGGCGGCCTCCAGGGCCCGGCCGATGCGGTGCAGCAGCCCGACCGCGTCCGGGGCCCGTACCTCCAGGACGGTGGCCAGCGAGGAGACGTCGGGCACGGCCGTCACCCGAGGTGGCGGCGGTACGACGCCCCGCCTGCGCGGGTAGGCCGCCTCGCGGTCCGCGAGCTTCGCCGGGATGTCGAGCGAACCGTCCAGCGCCCGGATCAGATCGGTCCGCAACCGGGCGGCCTGGGGCAGCGCCCCGTACTCGGCGGCCACCCGCCAGCGCAGCACCAGGACCTCGCCGGGCAGGTCCGGAAGCTCCATGGAGCGCAGGTCCGCCGCCCGGACGGTCAGCCGGTGCAGTGCCAGCACCCCGGCGGCGGCCGGGAGCACGCCGGGCTGGTCGGGAACGGCGAGGACGAGTTCCACCCCGACCGCCTCGTCCTCCTCCTCGCGGGCGTGCAGGGCCAGCACCGGTTCCCCGGTGCGCAGCGCCTCCACCGCCAGGCGTTCCTGTTCGGTGCTCGGGATCTCCGGCTCGCCGGCGACGGGCGGCGCGCCCCGCAGGACGGCGGCGACCCGCTCCACGAGGTCGGCGACCAGGGAACCCCGCCAGGTGCTCCAGGCGGCGGGGCCCGTCGCGAGGGCGTCGGCCTCGGTCAGGGCGTGCAGGATCTCCAGCGTCCCGAGCGAGCCCAGGGCCGCCGCGACGGAGCGGACGGTGGCCGGGTCGTCCAGGTCGCGCCGGGTCGCGGTGTCGATGAGCAGCAGGTGGTGGCGTACGAGGACGGCCAGCACGGCGGCGTCGTCGGCGTCGAAGCCCACCCGGACGGCCATGTCCCGGGCGATGGTCTCGCCGGCCACCGAGTGGTCCCCGGGCCAGCCCTTGCCGATGTCGTGCAGCAGGGCGGCCATGAGCAGCAGGTCGGGGCGGCCGACCCGGCGGGTCAGGGCGGAGGCCCGGACTGCCGTCTCGATCAGGTGCCGGTCCACCGTCCAGGTGTGCACCGGGTTGCGCTGCGGCCGGCACCGCACCCGTTCCCAGTCGGGGAGCAGCCGGGTGATCAGCCCCTCGGCCTCCAACGCCTCCCACACGCCCACGGTCGGCTCGCCCGCCCCCAGCAGGGTGACGAGCTGTTCCCGCGCCTCCGCCGGCCAGGGCACGGGCAGCGGCTTGGCCTGGGCCGCGAGGCGGCGTACGGCGTGCAGCGAGACGGGCAGGCCGGCCTGCGCGGCCGCCGCCCCCAGCCGCAGGGGCAGTACGGGGTCCCGGTCGGGCCGGGCGGCCAGGGCCAGTACGGCCTCTCCGTCGGACTCGACGACCCCTTCGGCCAGGGGGGCGCGCTCGGCTGCCGGGACCCCCCGTGTCCCCAGCAGTCCGCGCAGCCGCGGTCGGGCGGCCCGGGCCCGCAGGACCCGTCCGACCTCGCGCCAGGTGACGTCGCCGGCGTAGGCGATGACCCGGGCGGCCTCGTACACCTCGCGGAGCAGGGCGTCGGAGTCCATCAGGCCGAGTCGGGCGGCGACCTGTTCCTGCTCCTGGAGGGCGAGCCGGTCGGTCGCCCGGCCCGTCACCAGGTGCAGGGCGTCCCGCGCGTCCAGCAGCCGGCGCCGGGCGTCGGCCAGTCCCTCGCGCGGGGCGTCGGCCAGCCAGGACGCGGCCACGGCCCGCAGCGCCGTGGCGTCGCGGAGTCCGCCGCGCGCCTCCTTCAGGTCGGGCTCCAGCAGGAAGCGCAGCTCGCCGGCCCGGTCGGCCCGGTCGCGGCACAGGGCGTGCAGTTGCGGCAGCCGTTTGCCGGCCTGGTTGCGCCAGTCGGCGAGGACGGAGGTGCGCAGGCCGGCGAGCGGTCCGGCGTCCCCGGCGACGGGCCTGGCGTCGAGCAGTCCGAGGTGCACCTTGAGGTCCTCGGCGGCGGTCCTGCGGGCCTCGGCCGGGGTGCGCACCGAGTGGTCCAGGGCCAGGCCGAGGTCCCACACGGGGTACCAGAGCCGGTCGGCGAGGGCGGCCAGGGCCCGTGGCTGCGCCTTGCCGTCGTGGAGCAGCAGCAGGTCGAGGTCGCTGCGCGGGGACAGCTCCCCCCGTCCGTAGCCGCCGACGGCGACGAGGGAGGCGCCGCGTACGCCGGTCTCGCGTACGGCCGTGGCGAACAGGGCGTTCAGCCATCGGTCGGTGAGTCCGGACAGGGCGGAACGCCGGGACGGCCCGGACCGCGACTCCTCCTGGAGGAGTCGCAGCCGGGCCGCGGCGTAGCCGCTGGGTCCCGCGTCGCTCGGATCGTTGTCCGGGCCGGTCGTGGTCGGTTCGACGCTCGTCACCCAGGAGCTCCTGTCAGCTAGAGCGCGTCGGCGCCGCGCTCGCCGGTGCGGACCCGGACGACCGAGTCCACGGGGACGCTCCACACCTTGCCGTCACCGATCTTGCCGGTGCTGGCGACCCGCACGATGAGGTCGATCAGTTCCTCGGCGTCGGTGTCCTCGACGAGGACCTCGATGCGGATCTTCGGTACCAGGTCCACGGTGTACTCGGCGCCCCGGTAGACCTCGGTGTGACCGCGCTGGCGTCCGTATCCGCTGGCCTCGGAGACGGTGAGCCCCTGGACGCCGAACGCCTGGAGGGCTTCCTTGATCTCGTCCAGCTTGTACGGCTTGACGATCGCGGTGATCAGCTTCATGCGTCTACCTTCTTGCTCGCTGCGGCGGTGGCGGGTGCGGGGGCGGTGCGCGTGGCGGCGCCGCCGCCGGCTCCACTGAAGTCGTAGGCGGTCTCGGCGTGCTCGACCTGGTCGATGCCGGAGACCTCGACGTCCTCGCTGACCCGCATCCCCATCGTCTTGTCGAGGAGGAGGGCGAGGATCGCCGATGCGACGAGAGAGTAGGCGAGGACGGCGAAGACGCCGATGGCCTGCTTGCCGAGCTGTTCGAGGCCGCCGCCGTAGAAGAGGCCCGCCGCGTCGGACTGCACCCCGCCCGTGGCGAAGAAGCCGACGAGGAGGGAGCCCGCGATGCCGCCGACGAGGTGGACGCCGACCACGTCGAGCGAGTCGTCGTAGCCGAACTTGTACTTGAGGCCGACGGCCATGGCGCACAGGACACCGGCGATGGCGCCGACGGCGATGGCGCCGAGGGGGCTGACGGAGCCGCCCGCCGGGGTGATGGCGACGAGGCCGGCGACCGCGCCGGAGGCGGCGCCGAGGGTGGTGAAGGAGCCGTGGCGCAGCTTCTCGTAGGCGAGCCAGGCGAGCATGGCGGCGGCGGTGGCGACCTGGGTGTTGACGAACATGACGGCGCCGACGCCGTCGTCGTTGCCGAGCCAGGATCCGGCGTTGAAGCCGAACCAGCCGAACCACAGCAGGCCGGCGCCGAGCATCACGAGGGGCAGGCTGTGCGGGCGCATCGGGTCCTTCTTGAAACCGACGCGCTTGCCGATGACGAGGATGACGCCGAGGGCGGCGGCGCCCGCGTTGATGTGGACGGCGGTGCCGCCCGCGAAGTCGATGACGCCGAGCTCGAAGAGCCAGCCGCCGGCGCCCCACACCCAGTGGGCGACGGGGAAGTAGACGACGGTGACCCACAGGGCGGTGAACAGCACCCAGGCGCTGAACTTGACGCGGTCGGCGAGGGCGCCGCTGATGAGGGCCGGGGTGATGACGGCGAACATCAGCTGGAAGACGGCGAAGACGTAGACGGGGATGGTGTAGCCGTCCCAGAGCTCGGTGATCCCGATGCCGCTGAGACCGACGTAGTCGGAGTTCCAGCCGATGAGGGAGCCGTGGTCGGTGCCGAAGGCGAGGCTGAAGCCGTAGAGGACCCACAGGATCGTGACGATCCCGAGGCTGATGAAACTCATCATCAGCATGTTGAGGCTGCTCTTGACGCGGACCATGCCTCCGTAGAAGAAGGCGAGTCCCGGGGTCATCAGCATGACCAGGGCGGAGCAGATGAGCATGAACCCGGTGTTCGCGGCAGACAGCGTCGGGGCGTCTGCCGCGAGGGTCGTGATGGCTGATGCCATCGGCGTCTCCTCGTCGTCGGTACGTTCGCGTGCGGGCGAACGTGAAAACCTGAGCGGCGTTAAGGGGTCCGGCCCGCTGGGGGACTGGCCGGTTAATGGCCCTGAGATTCGCGCAGGCCGGTTTCCGGCGGCGCCGCTGGGTGTTTCGCCCCGATGACGAAGAGGTCGGGAGTGTTACGCGTCCATGAACGGATCATGGGGAGGGTCCGGCCGCGGCGGTGACCCGGGAGACCTGGCTGGGGGAGCCTGATCGGGCTTCAGGGGTGACTGCCGCGGCCGGGGCCTTGGGGAGCGGCCGGGAGGGCCGTCAGACGGCCTCGGCCGCTTCGGGGAGGCGGGAGGCGAGGAGGTCGGTCAGGCGGACCACCTCGGCGACGTCGCCGTACTCACGGGCGGCCGTGTCCACGGTCTTGCGCAGTCGGGTGTTCACCCGTTCGGAGCGCACCTTTCGCGCCACGTCGAGGGCCTGGTCGACGAGGACGGTGGCCTGCTCGGGCTCGCGCTGGAGCAGGTGGACGGTGGCCATGCCGATGAGGTTCAGGGCGTACGAGCGCTGGTGCACGTCGTCCTTGGCGAACATCTCGACGGCGCGTTCCATGATGGGTTCGGCGAGCGAGGCGTAGGTGGGGCTGCGGCCGGCGACGTAGGCCAGGTCGCGGTACGAGTGGGAGTTCTCCCCGTTGAGTTCGGCCTCGGAGAAGAAGCGGATCCAGTCGGGTTCGGGCTCCCCGCCGAAGCCGACGTCGTCGAAGGTGTCCTCGGCCATCCGTACGGCGCGCTTGCAGCGGCTGGGCTGGCCCATGTTGGCGTAGGCGCGGGCCTCCATCGCATACAGCATGGCCTGGGTGCGGGGGCCGGCGCAGTCACGGCTGCCGTACTGCGCGAGGTGGATGAGTTCCAGGGCGTCCTCGGGGCGACCGAGGTGGATCATCTGGCGGCTCATGCTGGACAGGATGTACGAGCCGAGCGGCTTGTCGCCGCCCTCCTTGGCGGCGTGCAGCGCGAGGACGAAGTACTTCTGGGCGGTGGGGTGGAGGCCGATGTCGTAGCTCATCCAGCCCGCGAGCTCGGCGAGTTCGGCGGCCACCTTGAACAGTCGCTTCATGATCGGGGCGGGGTGGTTCTCCTGGAGGAGGTCGGTGACCTCGTGCAGTTGGCCCACGACGGCCTTGCGGCGCAGTCCGCCGCCGCACTGGGCGTCCCACTGGCGGAACATGACGGTGGTGGCTTCGAGGAGGTCGAGTTCCGGTTCGGACAGCCGGGGCGGGCGGTGGCCGGTCTGCGGGGCGAGGTCGCGCGATCCGGGGTCGGCGGCCGGTGCGGGGACGAGCCAGCGCTGCATGGGCTCGATGAGGGCGGGGCCGGCCGAGAGCGCGAGCGAGGTGCCGAGGAAGCCGCGACGGGCCAGCATCAGGTCGCTGCGGGAGAACTCGCTGAGCAGTTCCACGGTCTGCGGTCCGGCCCACGGCAGGTCGACGCCGGAGACGGACGGGGTCTGGTGGGCGGTGCGCAGGCCGAGCTGCTCGATGGCCACGACGGACCCGAAGCGTTCGGAGAACAGCTCGGAGAGGATGCGCGGCACGGGTTCGCGCGGCTGTTCCCCGTCGAGCCAGCGGCGGACCCGTGAGGTGTCCGTGCTGATGTGGTGGGCGCCCATCTGGCGGGCCCGACGGTTGACCTGGCGGGCGAGTTCGCCCTTGGACCAGCCGCTGCGGACGAACCACGAGGTCAGCTGGACGTTGCGGTCAGCGGACTCGTCGATCGTTCCGCTTGCGCCGTTGCCGCTCACTGGAACGCCCCCATCCGCATCGCTTCTCCACACGGAACCCTGGCCGTGGCGGCCCGGACCGCCGGGGACCTTCACAGGTCCCCCACGGATGCCTCCGGCATACCCGCGGTCGGGTCCGCCTTCGGGTTCGTGCACCGAAAGTAATCCTACGATCACCCCCACCGCGAGGTCGATTCCAGAAACGCCACCATTCGCCACCCCTTCGAATGAACTCGCCACCGGCCAGGCGCGATTCACTTGACACGAAGGCGGAACGGAACGGTTGGTCGGGAGTGCGCTCGGGGCGCGCGCGGCGAGGAGTGCGCCGGGCGGGTCCGACCGGGGGACGCGACGCGCCCGACCGCCGAGAGGTCCCGCCGATGTCGTAACCACCTGCGCGTCCGACCCGTTGGAGGGGGCATGGGCATGGGCTTCACGATCGGCGGCAGCCGCGGCACCAAGGAGTTCCGTACCGGCGCCCGGCGCCGCGGCCGGACCTCGGAGTGCACGACGGTGGCGGAGTACACGGGACTGTGGGGCTGGGACGTGAGGCCCGGCGCCAGGGCCGCCGGTCCCTCCCGCGACTGCTCCTGCGGTCATACGAACTGCGGTGCGCCGGGGGCGCATCCGCTGGACTTCGCTCCCACCGTCGCCGCGGGCGCCACCCTGGACGAGGTCACCGAGGTGTGGGGCGAGTACCCCGGCGCGGCGATCATGCTCCCCGTCGGCCGCGCCTTCGACGTCATCGAGGTCTCCGCGGAAGCGGGTCGCCGGGCCCTGGTCCGACTGGAGCGGATGGGCCTGCCGCTGGGTCCGGTGACGGGCACCCCGAACGGCCGCGCGCAGTTCTTCGTGGCTCCCGGCGCCGCCGCCGAACTGCCTCAGCTGCTGTACCGGATGGGCTGGGACGACGCCGATCTGGACCTGCGCGCCCTGGGCCCCGGCACCTTCCTGACCGCCCCGCCCTCCGACCACGCGGGCCTCGGCCCGGCCGACTGGCTGCGCCGACCCGCGCTGGACTGCGCGGGCGGCCCCCCGCAGGCCCGGCTGCTGCTGGGCACCCTGGCCTACATCTGCCACCGCTTCCGTCACTGACGCCCCGCACGCCGCCGACGCCCCGCACGCGACGGTGCCCCCCGGTCCGCTCGGACCGGGGGGCACCCGTGTGCGCGGCGACTCTCTCAGTCGCCGATCAGGGCGTCGACGAACGCCTCCGGCTCGAAGGGGGCCAGGTCGTCCGGGCCCTCACCGAGGCCGATGAGCTTGACCGGGACGCCCAGCGCGCGCTGGACGGCGATGACGATGCCGCCCTTGGCGGTGCCGTCGAGCTTGGTCAGGACGATGCCGGTGATGTCCACGACCTCGGCGAAGACGCGGGCCTGCGTCAGGCCGTTCTGGCCGGTGGTGGCGTCGAGGACGAGCAGGATCTCGTCCAGCGGGCCGTGCTTCTCCACGACGCGCTTGACCTTGCCGAGCTCGTCCATGAGGCCGGTCTTGGTGTGGAGCCGGCCGGCGGTGTCGATGAGCACCACGTCGGCGCCCTCGGCGATGCCCTCCTTCACCGCGTCGTAGGCGATCGACGCCGGGTCGCCGCCCTCGGGGCCGCGGACGGTGCGCGCCCCGACCCGCTCGCCCCAGGTCTGGAGCTGGTCGGCGGCGGCCGCGCGGAAGGTGTCCGCTGCGCCGAGGACCACGCTGCGGCCGTCCGCGACGAGGACCCGGGCCAGCTTGCCGGTGGTGGTGGTCTTGCCGGTGCCGTTGACGCCGACGACCATCACGACGGCCGGGGTGTCGACGCCGCTCTCGGTCCTCACGGCGCGGTCGAAGTCGGTGCCGACCAGGGTGACCAGCTCTTCCTTGAGCAGGGCGCGCAGGTCGGCGGGGGTACGGGTGCCGAGGACCTTGACCCGCTCGCGGAGCCGGTCGACCAGCTCCTGGGTCGGCGCGACGCCCACGTCGGCGATGAGGAGCGTCTCCTCGATCTCCTCCCAGGTGTCCTCGTCGAGGTGCTCGCGCGAGAGCAGCGTGAGCAGCCCCTTGCCGAGCGAGTTCTGCGAACGGGCGAGCCGCGCGCGCAGCCGGACCAGGCGTCCGGCCGTGGGCTCGGGCACCTCGATCTCGGGGGCGGCGGGCGCCTCGACGACCGGATCCTCGACCGCGACCGGGGAGGCGAGGGCGGCCTCGGCGTCGGGGAGGTCGACCTCCTCGATCGTGCGGCGCGGCTCTTCCGCCGTCGGTGCGGCGTCCTCCCCCACCTGCGGTTCGGCGGGCGGGGCAGTGATGGTCGGCGTGCTCGGCGGCGCCGTGGGGGGCAGCTGCTTCTTCTTGCGGCTGCTGACCACGAGCCCGCTGATCGCGCCGACCGCGACCAGGGCGATGACTACAGCAAGGATCAGGATTTCCATAACAGAGCCAGTATGCGCGACCACGTCGGCGGCGGTCCGTCGGTCCCGCCCGGGCGTTTTCGGCCGTTCCCCTGGAGCACTAAGCCTCTATTTGGGCTTTTCGCGAGGAATACATAATGATGGTCGACTCCCCCTCCCTGCCCCCACGGAGTAGCGCATGCCTGCCGAGACCGCCGACGGCGCGATAGCCGCCCCGGCCGAGACCGCCGTCGAGACCCGCGGTCTGGAGCCCGTACCGGACGGCGAGCGCACCGGCCGCGTGCGCGAGCTCGTCCCCACCTGGGTCGCCGCGAACATCAGCGTGCTGCTGCTCACCATGGGCGCCGGGCTGGTGATCCTGAACGGGCTGAACATCTGGCAGGTGCTGGTCGTGGCGATCGCCGCGCCGGTGATCTCGTACGGGCTCGTCGGGCTGATCTCCATCGCCGGCAAGCGCGGCGGGGCGCCCGGCATGGCCCTCTCGCGGGCCGTCTTCGGGCAGCGGGGCAACCTGTTCCCGGGCGCGCTGATCTGGGTGGCCCGGTGGGGCTGGGAGACCATCAACGCGGTCAGCGGGGCCTACGCGGTGCTGACGGTCCTGGACCTGCTCTTCGGCATCCGGAGCAACACCCCGCTCATCATCCTCACCCTGCTCCTCTTCGTGGGCTGCACCTTCGTGGTCTCCGGGCTCGGCATCAACGCGCTGCGCGTCTGCTCCACCTGGTCGACGTACCTGTTCGGCGGCTTCAGCGTGCTCGTCCTCGGCTACCTGCTGTTCACCACCGAGTGGTCGGCCGTCTTCGACAAGCCGGCCGGCTCCACGGCGATGATGATCGCGGGCATCGGCACCATCGCGGCGGGCGGCATCAGCTGGGTGCCCTCCGGTCCGGACTTCACCAGGTACCTCCCCCGCACCGCCTCCTCGCGGGGCATGGTCGGCGCGACGATCGGCGGCGCGGGCGTCGTGGTGCTGCCGATGGTCCTGATGGGCGCCGTGATGGCCGTCGGCACGCCGGACCTGGCCACCGCCCAGGACCCGGTCTCCTTCATCGGCGAGCTGCTGCCGATCTGGCTGGCGGTCCCGTACCTGCTCATCGCGCTCATCGGGATGCTGCTGATCAACTCGATGTCCATGTACTCCGCCGGTTTCACCGCGCAGACGCTCGGCATCAAGGTCCCGCGCGCCTGGGCGGTCAGCGTCAACGCCGTCATCAGCCTGGTCTTCGGCTTCCTGCTGATGGTGGTGGCCACCAGCTTCTTCGGCTCGTTCATCTCGTTCCTGACGCTGCTGGCCGTGGCCTTCTCCGCCTGGATCGGCGTGTTCGGCGTGGACATGCTGCGCCGCCGGACGTACGACGGCGCCGCGCTGCTGGACACCACCCCCACCAGCGCCTACTGGTACCGCGGCGGGTTCGCCTGGCAGGCCATGACGGCCTGGGCCCTCGCCCTGGTGACGGGCCTGCTCTTCACCAAGGTGGACTGGTTCAGCGGGCCGCTGGCCTCCACCTGGATCGGGCAGAACGGCCTCGGCTGGGTGACCGGCATCGTCACCTCCGGCGTGCTGTACGCCGTCCTGCCGCGCACGGCGCCGGTCGAGCCGACGCCCGTCCCCGCCGAGGGCGGCGCGCCCGTGGGAACCCTGTCCAACTGACGCAACGTCAGCTAACGTCCCCCTTCGCCCGCCCACCCACCTCCGGCGAAGGGGGACTGCGCCATGCCCATCACCGTGGCCCGGTTCAATCTGGTCGACCCGAACGGCACCCCCGAGACCCTCTCCGCCCGCTACCGGGCGGCACTGGAGATGGCCGTCTACGCGGATCAGCACGGCATCGACACCCTCCAGACCGAGGAGCACCACGGCACCGCGAACAACTGGATGCCCTCGCCCTTCACCTTCGCGGGCGCGGTCTTCGGCGCCACCCGCCGGCTCACGGTGACCGTCTCGGCGATCATCGGCCCGCTGCACGACCCCCTGAAGGTCGCCGAGGACATCGCCGTCCTGGACCTGCTCAGCGGGGGACGCCTCGTCACCGTCGCGGGGATCGGCTACCGGCCCGAGGAGTACGAGCAGCACGGCGTGGAGTGGGGCCGGCGCGGCAGGCTCCAGGACGAACTGCTGGAGACCCTGCTGAAGGCGTGGACCGGCGAGCCGTTCACCTTCCGCGGCAGGACCGTACGGGTCACCCCGCGCCCCCTCACCCGGCCGCACCCGCTGCTCCTGGTCGGCGGCAGCTCGCAGGCGGCGGCCCGGCGCGCGGCCCGGCTGGGGCTGCCCTTCTTCCCCAGCGCACACCTGCCGGAGCTGGAGGCGTACTACCGGGCGAAGCTCGCGGAGTACGGCACGGAGGGGTTCTGCATGATGCCCGCGGCGGTGACCCCGCTGCTGCACATCGCGGAGGATCCGGACCGGGCGTGGGCCGAGTACGGCGGGCACTTCCTGCACGAGGCGGCGACGTACGCCTCATGGCAGTCCAAGGACATCCGCAGCGCGGTGCGCTCGGGCGCGCGCACGGTCGAGGAGCTCCGCGCGGAGGGGGTGTACCGGATCCTGAGCCCGGATCAGGCGGTGGACTTCGCCCGGGAAGCGGGCGAGGCGGGGAACCTGGTGCTGCACCCGCTGTGCGGGGGGATGCCGCTGGAGGAGGGCCGGCGCAGCCTCCAACTGCTGTGCGAACGGGTACTGCCCCGGCTCAAGGACTGAGCCGGGGCAGCGCCGGAGGAGGAGAGGGGGTGGTGGCGGGGATGATTACCCCATCTCCTCCAACGCCTTGCCCTTGGTCTCCGGCACCCATTTGAGGATGAAGGGGATCGAGAGCACGGCGAAGACCGCGTAGATGACGTAGGCGCCGGACAGGTTCCAGTCCGACAGGGTCGGGAACGACACCGTGATGACCCAGTTGGCGATCCACTGCGCGGCGGCGGCCACACCGAGGGCCGCGGCGCGGATCCGGCCGGGGAACATCTCGCCGAGCAGCACCCAGACCACCACGCCCCAGGACAGGGCGAAGAAGAGGACGAAGGCGTTGGCGGCGATGAGGGCGACGAGGCCCTGGGTGTGCGGCAGGGCGATGTCGGCGCCGCTGTCGTCCTTGTAGGAGAAGGCCCACGCGGCGAGCGCGAGGGAGATCGCCATGCCGGTGGAGCCGATGAGGGCCAGCGGCTTGCGGCCGATCCGGTCGACGAACAGCATCGCGATCACCGTACCGATGATGTTCACGACGGAGGTCTCGAAGGAGTACAGGAACGAGGAGCTGGGGTCGACGCCGACCGACTGCCACAGCGAGGAGCTGTAGTAGAAGATCACGTTGATGCCGACGAGCTGCTGGAACAAGGAGAGGCCGATGCCGATCCAGACGATCGGCAGGAAACCGAAGCGGCCTCCGAGCAGGTCCTTGAACGTCGACTTGTGCTCCGAGTGGATGGCGTTGTCGATCTCGCGCACCCGGGCGTCCGCGTCGATGCCCTCGCCCTCGACCTCGCGCAGGACCGTCTTGGCCTTGTCCATCTTGCCGACGGACACCAGGAAGCGCGGGGACTCGGGGATCGCGAACGACAGCAGGCCGTAGAGCACGGCCGGGACGACCATCACGCCGAGCATCCACTGCCAGGCTTCCAGGCCGCCGATCTCGCCGCGCTGATCGCCGCCCGCGAGGTTGAGGATGCCCCAGTTGACCAGCTGCGAGACGGCGATGCCGATGACGATGGCGGCCTGCTGGAAGGAGGCGAGCCGGCCGCGGTAGGCGGGCGGGGACACCTCGGCGATGTAGGCGGGGCCGATCACCGAGGCCATGCCGATGCCGAAGCCGCCGATGACGCGCCACATGGCGAGATCCCAGAGGGCGAACGGGAGGGCGGAGCCGATGGCGCTCGCGGTGAAGAGGACCGCGGCGATCTGCATGCAGCGGATTCGGCCGATCCGGTCGGCGATGCGGCCGGCCGTGGCCGCGCCGAAGGCGCAGCCGATGAGTGCGGCGGCGATCACCTGGGCGAGGGTGGCGGAACCGACGTCGAAGCGGTCACGGATCGCCTCGACCGCGCCGTTGATGACGGAACTGTCGTAGCCGAAGAGGAATCCGCCCATGGCCGCGGCCGCGGTGATGAAGATGACGTGCCCGAGGTGTTCGGGCGCCGGCGAGCCGCCGCCCGGTGCGGGTGCCTTCGCTGTGCTGCTGGTCAAGGTGCGCTCCGTGGGGGTTTTGTCCGTTCTCCCAGTGGCGCACAGGTCAAGATCGAGCACCACCCGAAGTCGGGGGACAGCGGAGCGAGCCTATGTGTTCATTTTCTGAAGTCAAGAGGGGGCCGTGAGGACCTCATGGACCATAGCCACGCCATCTGAGTTAACTTCTTGAAGAATTGTCATCGCCGGGACCCTCAACGCAACCGCTGGCTGATGACCTTGGATACCCCGTCACCCTGCATCGACACCCCGTAGAGCGCGTCCGCCACCTCCATCGTCCGCTTCTGGTGCGTGATGACGATCAGCTGGGAGCTCTCCTGGAGCTCCACCATGATGCGGATCAGCCGTTGGAGGTTGGTGTCGTCCAGAGCCGCCTCGACCTCGTCCATCACGTAGAACGGACTGGGGCGCGCCTTGAAGATGGAGACCAGCAACGCCACGGCCGTCAGCGACCGCTCGCCGCCGGACAGCAGCGAGAGCCGCTTGACCTTCTTGCCCGGCGGCCGGGCCTCCACGTCCACGCCGGTGGCCAGCATGTCGCTCGGGTCGGTGAGGATCAGCCGGCCCTCGCCGCCGGGGAACAGACGCGAGAACACCCCCTCGAACTCCCGGGCGGTGTCCCGGTAGGCCTCCGTGAAAACCTGCTCGACGCGTTGGTCGACCTCCTTCACGACTTGAAGGAGATCGGTCCGGGTCTTGCGCAGGTCCTCCAGCTGTTCGCTGAGGAACCGGTGCCGCTCCTCCAGCGCCGCGAACTCCTCCAGCGCGAGCGGGTTCACCTTGCCGAGCTGCTGGTACGCCCGCTCCGCCGCCCGCAGCCGCTTCTCCTGCTGGGCCCGTACGAAGGGTCCGGGCAGCCGGCGCGGGTCCTGCGGATCCTCACCCTGCGCGACGGGGCCGACCGTGCCCCCGTCGCCCTCGGCGGGCAGCGACGGCGGGACGGACTGGTCGGGGCCGTACTCCGCCACCAGGGCGACCGGGTCCACGCCCAGCTCCTCCAGGGCCCGCGTTTCCAGCTGCTCGATCCGCAGCCGCTTCTCCGCCCCGAGCACCTCGCCCCGGTGCACGGAGTCGGTCAGCTTGTCCAGTTCGCCCTTGAGGTCACGCCCCCGACCGCGGGCCTCCTCGAGCTCCCGCTCACGCAGCCCCTTCGCCCGTTCGGCGGCCGCCCGCTCCTGTTCCGCCCGGCCGATCGACACCTCCAGGTGCGCCAGCAGTTGCCGTGCGCCGTCGGCCACGGCCCGGGCCACCTCGGCCTCGTGGCGCAGCCGCGCGCGGCGCCGCTCCGCCCGCGTCCGGGCCTCGCGTTCCGCCCTGGCCCCCCGGTCGAGCGCCTCCGCGCGCCCCGCCAGGCCCTTGACCCGCTCCTCGTGGGTCCGCAGCTGGAGCCGGGCCTCCATCTCGGTCTGCCGGGCGTTCGCGCCGTCGGCGGCGAGCCGGTCCCGCGCCGAGGTGTCGGGTTCCTCCTCGACCGGCATCTCCTGCGCCACCGCGAGCCGCTCCGCGCACTCCTCCACGTCGATCCGCGCCCGTTCCAGCGCCTCCTGTGCCGTGGACGCCGCCAAGGCGCTGCGCTCGGCCTCGCCGAGGGCGCCCTTCGCCTGCCCCGCGAGGCGCCCGAGCTGCTGCGCGACCCCGGCGCGGGCCTGCTCGCCCGCGCGGCGCCGCTCGGCCAGTTCATCGGCCCGGGCCGCGGCCCCGGTACGTCGCTCCCGGGCTCCGTCCTGCGCCTCGGCCAACTCGCGACACCGCTCGTCCAGCCGGTCCAGCTCCGCCGCCGCCTCGTCGACGGCGGCCTGTACCTCGATCAGGCTCGGCGCCCCGGCGGAGCCGCCGTGGGCGGCGTGGGCCCCCAGTACGTCTCCCTCCATGGTCACCGCGACCAGATGCGGATGCTCCGTCACGACGGCCTCGGCCTCGGCCAGGGTCCCGACCACGACGTGGTCCCGCAGCACCCAGGCCACGGCCCGCCGCACCTCGGTGTCCCCGCCGACCAGGGCCGCGGCCTCCCGCCACGGCGGCGCCAGCACCCCGACGGCCGTACGGGTGACGGCCCCGTCGCCCGCGGCGCCCGCCTCGGCGGCGGCGCTCCGGTCCCGACCCGCCGCCGGATGCGGAACCCCACCGGGGACCGGACGGGGGCTGGGGCCGCCGGCTGCGGAGTCATACGCTCCGGACCCGGCCGCCTCGTCACCGGTCGGCGGCGGGGTGATCAGGAAACCCGCCCGGCCCGCGTCCGTGTCGCGGAGGAACCGGATGGCCTCCACCGCCGCCGCCGGGGACTCGATGGCGACCGCGTCGGCCGCGACCCCGAGCGCCGCGGCCACCGCGACCTCGTACCCCGGGGCCACCGTCAGCCGCTCCGCCGCGGGTCCGAGCAGTCCGGCCCACTTCTCCCGCGCCGCGAGCAGCGCCCCCGTACCGTCCTTGCGGCGCAAACCCAGCGCGAGGGCGTCCCGCCGCGCCGAGACCGCCGCGCGGGATCGTTCCGCCTTGGTCAGCGCCTCCCGGGCGACCCCGAGCGCGGCCTCGGCCGCGACGAGTTCGGCGCGGGCGGCCTCGTACTCGCCCTCCGCCTCGGGGTCCTCCAGGGCGCCGACCTCCTCGGCCAGGGCCTCGTACTCCTCCCGGGCCGCCAGGGCCCGGGCCTGCGCCGCGTCCCGGGCGGCCACCAGCCGGTCGATCTCCGCCTGGGCGGCGCCCGCCCGGGAGCGGGCCGCGCCGAGGCGACCGGTCAGGCGGGCCAGTTCCTCGCGCCGGTCGGCGATCGCCCGCGCCGCGTCCCGCAGCCGACGTTCTTCCCCGGCGAGCGCCCGCTCCAGCTCGGCCCGGTGCGCGGACGTGTCCTCCAGCGCCCGTTCGGCGGCTTCCAGCGCGGCCGTCAGCTCCGCCTCCTGCTCGCGGATCCGTTCGGCCTCCTTCTCCATGTCCTGCGGGTCCCGCCCGCGCCGCTCCTCCTCCGCCGGGGCCGTCGCGCTCCTGACCCGGGCGTCGGCCAGCGAGGCGGTGCCGCGAACCCGTTCGGCGAGCTGCGCCAGTTCGTGCCAGGTCTGCTGGGCGCGCTGGAGCCGGGGCGAGAGCTCCCGTACGGCCTGTTCCAGCTCGCCCTCCCGGCGCAGGGCGGCGGCGAGGTCCCGTTCCGCCGAATCCTTGCGCTCCTTGAGCGCCGCCTCGTCCGCGAGCTCCGCGTCCAGCGCGCCCCGCAGCGTCACGAGGTCGTCGGCGAGCAGCCGCAGCCGCGCGTCGCGCAGGTCGGCCTGGATCACGGCGGCCTGCCGGGCGACGGCGGCCTGCCGTCCGAGCGGCTTGAGCCGGCGCCGCAGTTCGTCGGTGAGGTCCTGCACCCGCGCGAGGTTGGCCTGCATCGCGTCGAGCTTGCGCAGCGCCTTCTCCTTGCGCTTGCGGTGCTTCAGGACGCCCGCCGCCTCCTCGATGAAGGCACGGCGGCCCATCGGATCGGCGTGGAGCACGGAGTCCAGTTGCCCCTGCCCGACGATGACGTGCATCTCGCGGCCGATGCCGGAGTCGGAGAGCAGCTCCTGGATGTCGAGGAGCCGGCAGGTGTCCCCGTTGATCTGGTATTCGCTGCTGCCGCCGCGGAACATGATCCGCGTGATGGTGACCTCGGCGTACTCGATCGGCAGGGCGCCGTCGGAGTTGTCGATGGTCAGGGAGACCTCGGCGCGGCCGAGCGGCGGCCGGCCGGTGGTGCCGGCGAAGATGACGTCTTCCATCTTGCCGCCGCGCAGGGATTTCGCTCCCTGCTCCCCCATGACCCACGACAGCGCGTCCACCACGTTGGACTTGCCGGAACCGTTCGGGCCGACGACGCAGGTGATCCCCGGTTCGAAGCGCAGGGTGGTCGCGGAGGCAAAGGATTTGAAGCCGCGCAGGGTCAGGGACTTGAGGTGCACGCCGCCGGACTCTACCTTTCGCGTCCGGTTTCACCCATGAAGGTGCAGGGCAGATCAGACGCCAAAGGATTCAGCCCCCCGCCCGGCCCAACGCGCGTCCGACGGCCGAGTCGGAACGCGAAGGGATGAGGGCGGGTCCGCCGGCGGATCGCCGAGGAGGACGGAGGAGGGGGACGGGTGAAAGAAAGAAGGGACGCCGGAGCGTCCCTTGCAAATCATGCGGGGCTGGAGTTGCGACGGGTGAGCGCGGATCAGGTGAGCGCAGGCTCCGCCTGGGGTACGTCGAGGTCGATGCTGTCGAGCAGCGAGTCTCCGTGCTGAGCGGCGGCCGCGTTCAGTGCGTCATTCTCGGACTGGATTCGTCCGAGCTCGGACTCGAGGTCCTGGACGCGCTGCTGAAGCCGTCGCATCTCGGCGAGGAGTCGCGGGTCGGAACCGCCGACGTAACCGAGAAGCGCCTTTGCCATGATGGATGGTCCTCCACACTGAGTGACCGACCGAGAGCGGTGTGGGTCGTGAGGGAATCGCACCCGCGGATGTCCGGCAGCGACTGACAGTCACTGCGCTTACTACTGCCAACACTGCCAAACAGCTCAGGTGCGCGGGGCTTCCAGCGTCTCACCAAAAAGTTTGACGGTCAACACGATCACGCCCCGTATCGGCGGGCGGCCCGGTCCGCACAAGGGGCGCGGAGATCATCCTCGTCTCCGAGCCTTCCACGGATCGGCGCCCACGGCAACGCGTCGGCGATGAATGCGCAGATCCGACCATGTGCGCGCGGCCCCGGGATCTGATCAGTTCATGATCAGTCGAAAGATCACCGGATTCCGAACCCGTCGTAACCGCCACGCGGTGTGCCCCAGATCTCCGTCACTCCGTCCACCCTCCCGGGCGTGTCGGCGGAGCCGAGCCAATCCAGCAGCCGGTGGCAATTCTCACGTTGACCTTCGGCCACCACCTGGACCCTGCCGTCGTCCAGATTGAGGGCGAATCCGACCACGCCTCCGATCTCCAGAGCATTCGCCCTGGTGAACCAACGGAAGCCCACTCCCTGTACACGGCCGCGCACCCAGGCGGTCAGCCGGACATCTTCATTCATGCGTGAACGCTAACGGGGCAAACACTTTCGGGTCACATCGCCCCCTGACGTCATGGACTACAGTCCCCCACCAATGCCTCACCCGTTCGGGTGAGTTTGGGTTGATCTTGCAAGGAAGGGCGAGCCGCCGATGGGACGCCACCGACTCCACACCGCGCCGCCCCGCCGCGGTGTCACGCGCCGCACCGCCGTACGCACCGGCCTGCTCGGCGTCTCGGTGGCCGTGGCCCTCGGTGCGGCGGCCGTCACGACCGGCTTCGTACCGGTCGGCGGTTCGTTCCCCTACGTGGGCCCCGGCGCCGACCGCTCCGAGGCGAAGGCCAAGCCCGCCGCGAGCGCGCAGCGGACGCCGGAGCAGCAGGGCGGCCTCGCCGGCCTGTCGGGCCGCGCCTCGTCGGCTCCCGCCGGCAAGGGCGGCGTGACCAGCCCGCCGGCCTCTCCCAGCACGTCGGCCTCGCCGTCCCCGTCGGCCTCGGCCTCTGACTCGCCGTCCCCGTCGGCCTCCCCCTCGACGACGACCCCTTCGCCCTCCCCCTCTTCCAAGGAGCCGGAGCGGACGGTTGCCCCACCGGCCCCGCCGGCCCCGAAGCCATCGGCCCCGAAGCCGCCGGCCCCCAAGCCCGCGGAACCCGAGCCCCCGGCCCCGAAGCCCAGCGCCCCCAAGCCCGACGACGGCCACAACGCCGAGGAGGCGGCCGTCCTCACCCTGGTGAACCAGGAACGCGCGATGGCCGGCTGCGGTCCGGTCCGGGCGAACCCGCCCCTGGCCGCACTGGCCGGGGCCTTCAGCAAGGACATGGCGGTCCGGGGCTTCTTCGACCACACCGACCCGGACGGGAACTCCCCTTGGATGCGGGCCGACAAGGCCGGGATCTCGGGCATGGGCGGCGAGAACATCGCGCGCGGCCAGGGTGACGCCGACGCCGTGATGAAGGCCTGGATGAACAGCCCGGGCCACAAGGCGAACATACTCAACTGCGAATTCCGCACCCTGGGCGTCGGCGTGTACGTCGCGTCCGGCGGCCCCTGGTGGACCCAGGACTTCGGCTTCTAGAAGTCCCGGGCGTCCCGGCGTCCGATCAGACGGCGGCGGTCGCCAGCAGCGCCGCCCGACCCGCCACGACCACGCGGGTGTGCTCGGCGACGCGGCGGCCGAGGTGCTCGGCGGTCGCGAGGTCGGCCTTGTGCACGCCTTCCGGACCCTCGTCGGAGTTGGTCTGGGCCGCGGCGCCGGCGAAGAAGCCGAGGCGGTTCAGGTCGAACTCGGACCCGGTGGTGGAGTTCCAGCCGGGCTTCAGACCCAGGTTGACCCAGCTCATGCCGTGCTGCGCGGCCAGCGTCTGGAAGAACTGCAGGGTGTGCAGCTTGTCGCCGCTCTTGGAGCCGGAGTTGGTGAAGCCCGCGGCGACCTTGTCCTGCCAGACGTCGCCGAACCAGCGCTTCGAGGTGGCCTCGGCGAAGACGTGGAAGGCGCCGGAGGCGGTGCCCATGTAGGTCGGGGAGCCGAAGACGATGGCGTCGGAACCGTCGAGCAGCTCCCATTCGGCTTCGCCGATGCCGTCGACGTTGATCAGGTGGACCGTCGCGCCGGTCGAGGCGGCTCCCGCCCGGACGGCCTCGGCGACGACCGCGGTGTGCCCGTAGCCGGAGTGGTAGGCGATCGACACGACGGGCGCGGGGGTGACTGCGGACATGGCTGTTCTCCTCAGGAGCGGTGCGGTGGGTGCCGCGGTGCGACGAGAGAAAGAAAAGCACTAACTTTTCGAAAGCGCAAGCGGATGGTTAGCGCTACCCGGGGGTACGCTTGTACGCATGGAGACACCTGTCTGTACCGAGGCCGCCGGAGCGGACCTGCCGTTCGACGTCTTCGCGCGCGCCTGCCCCTCCCGCGAAACCCTGGAACACGTCACCGGTCGCTGGGGCAGCCTGACGATCGGCGCCCTGCGCGAAGGGCCCTGCCGCTTCAACGAGCTGCGCCGCCGGGTCGACGGCGTGAGCGAGAAGATGCTCTCGCAGACCCTGCACGCGCTGGAACGCGACGGCATGGTGCACCGCGAGGCCCAGCCGACCAACCCGCCGCGCGTCGACTACGAGCTCACGGCGCTCGGCCGCGAGGTCGCGGACCGACTGCTCGCGCTCATCCACTTCCTCGAAGGCAGCATGGACCAGGTCATGGTCTCCCGCGGGGCCTACGACTCGGAGCGCGGCGGCCGCTGACAGCGTGGGCAGAAG
The DNA here is from genome assembly GCF_042893755.1 of Streptomyces sp. NPDC001568. Classification (NCBI taxonomy): domain Bacteria; kingdom Bacillati; phylum Actinomycetota; class Actinomycetes; order Kitasatosporales; family Streptomycetaceae; genus Streptomyces; species Streptomyces sp. NPDC001568. The sequence continues at coordinate 157,599 of NZ_JBIAVF010000019.1, forward strand.
TAGCTGGACCGGTTCATCCAGGCCCGGCGCCTCATGGGCGTGCCACAGCGACGGCAGGGTTCACCCTCCCGGCCGTACGCGTCGAGCGAGCGGTCGAAGTAGCCCGACTCGCCGTTCACGTTGACGTACAGGCTGTCGAAGCTGGTCCCGCCGACGGCGAGCGCGGCGTTCATGACGTCCCGTACGTGGGTGAGGAGTTCGGTGCTCCGGGGGCGCGTCAGGGTGGCGGTGGGGCGCTCGTAGTGCAGCTTCGCGCGCCACAACGCCTCGTCGGCGTAGATGTTGCCGACCCCGCTGATCAGTGACTGGTCCAGCAGGGCCCGCTTCACGGTGGTGCGCTTGGCGCGCAGCGCGAGGTGGTACGCCCCCTCCTCGAAGAGCGGGTCCAGCGGGTCGCGCGCGATGTGCGCGATGACGTCGGGCAGCCCCTCGACGCTGTCGCCGACGATCTCGTGCAGGGACAACCCGCCGAAGGTGCGCTGGTCGACGAAGCGCAGCTCGGTGCCCGCGTCGTCCCCGAAGCGGACCCGGATGCGCAGGTGCTTCTCGTCGGGGGCGCCGGCCGGCTGCACCAGCAACTGCCCGCTCATCCCGAGGTGGCCGAGCACGGAGAGGTCCCCGCCCTCCAGCGGCAGCCACAGGTACTTGCCGCGCCGCCGCGGCACCCCGATCGTCCGGCCGGCCAGGCGAGCGGCGAAATCGGCTCCGCCGGCGAGGTGCCGGCGGACCGCGCGGGGATGCAGCACTTCCACGGACGCGACGGTCCGCCCGGCCACCCAACGCTCCAGCCCGCGCCGCACCACTTCGACTTCGGGCAGCTCGGGCACGGCGTTCTCCTCCGGAGATCCACGGACTGGGGGGCTGCGGCGAGCCTACCGGCCTCCCCCTCCCACCCGGAAAGGGATCGGGAAACAGCCTCCGGAAACGGGTCCGCCCGCCTCCTGCCGGGGCAGGAGGCGGGCGGGGAACACCCGAAGGGGCGGTGCGGTCAGGCGCCCGGCGTCGGTTCGGCGGGCGTCGGCGCCCCGTCGTCCTCGGCCGCAGCGGCGACGGGAGCCGCGGCGAGCGCGGCGGCCGCCGCGATCCGCTCGTCCGCCGCGGCACGGATCCCGCGCCAGGCGGACTCCGCTGCCTGCTGTTCCGCTTCCTTCTTGCTGCGGCCGGTGCCGGTGCCGTACGAGACACCACCGACGCGGGCGGCAGCGGTAAAGGTTTTCTCGTGGTCCGGTCCGGTCTCGGTCACCAGATATTCCGGTACGCCGAGGCCTTCAGCCGCCGTGAGCTCCTGGAGACTGGTCTTCCAGTCCAGGCCGGCCCCGAGGTTGGAGGACTTCTCGATGAGCGGGTCGAAGAGCCGGTGAACCAGCTCCGAGGCCGCGTCGAGGCCCTGATCGAGGTAGACCGCGCCGATCACCGCTTCAAGGGTGTCGGCGAGGATGGAAGCCTTGTCCCGGCCACCCGTGCCCTCTTCGCCCCGGCCGAGCCGGATGAAGGAGCCGAGTTCGAGGCCGCGCCCCACCTCCGCCAGCGCACGCGAGTTGACCACCGCGGCCCGCAATTTGGCCAGCTGGCCTTCAGGCAGGTCGGGGTGGGTGGTGTACAGCGTGTCCGTGACCACCAGGCCCAGCACGGAGTCCCCGAGGAACTCCAGGCGTTCGTTGGTGGGCAGACCGCCGTTCTCGTACGCGTACGAACGGTGGGTCAGCGCACGCACCAGAAGGGCGGACTCGAGTTGGTACCCGAGCCGCCCTTCCAGAAGCGTGTGGGACGAGGCCGCGTTGTTACTGTCTGCCTGCTTCTCAGCGTTGGACAGCTCAGACATTGCGCCTCTCACCAGCCGCTCAGACCTCGAGGACCTGGCGCTTGTTGTAGGTGCCGCAGCTCGGGCACGCAATGTGCTGGAGCTTCGGCTCCTGGCAACGCTCACACGAAACCAGGGTGGGGACCGCAGCCTTCCACTGCGACCGGCGGTGGCGCGTGTTGCTGCGCGACATCTTCCGCTTCGGAACAGCCACGGCTACTTCTCCTGCTTCTCGGCGGCGCCCTGAACTCCGTCAGAGGCAGTGCCGCTCATGTTGTCCTTCTCGTCGTCCTGATCGGTCACGACGAGTCCCTGCAATGCCGCCCAACGGATGTCGACGGCGTCATGGTGGTGGTCCGGGTCGTCGTTCAGGCTGAGCCCGCAATCGGGGCACAGTCCGAGACAGTCCTCCCGGCACACCGGCTGCATGGGCAGTGCGAGCACCACCACATCGCGCAGCACGGGTTCGAGGTCGAACAAGCCGTCCTCGAGGAAGAGCGTGTCCTCGTCGTCCTCGGCGTCGTCGGCCGGCTCCGCCTTGGAGCGGGTCCGGTCGTCGGCGTCAGGGTACGAGAACATCTCCTGGAAGTCCGCCTTGAGCTCACGCTCGACGGTCTCCAGACACCTTACGCACTCCCCCACGGCCGATGCACGGGCGGTGCCTGTGACAAGCACCCCTTCCATGACCGACTCCAGGCGGAGCTTGAGCTTCAGCGGGGTGCCTTCCGGCACTCCGATGACACCGGCGAGACCGAAGTCCGCCGGGGTCGCGATCTCACGGGACAGCCGCTGCATGGCACCCGGACGCCGACCCAGTTCGTGCGTGTCGAACACGAGGGGGTCGCGGTGGTCAAGGCGGGTATTCAGGGCCGTTCCTGCTTTCACGGATCGTTGAAGATCAAAGACCTGCCGCATAAGCGAAGAACCGCTTACGGGCAGCATGGATCGCGGTGCATACGCGCGACCGAAGTGCCAGGATACCCGGCGACGCGCCCTGGACCCAATCCGGGCTAGCGCCCCTGTTCGTACTGGCGCAGCTGGTCCAGGTTGATCATGCTCGTGTCGAAGAAGCTGGTCTCGTCGAGCGCCGGCTGCGGGTGCTGCTGTGGCTGTTGCTGGTACGCCGCGTACGGGTCGGGCTGCTGCCCGCCGCCGTACGGATCGACGTACGCGGGCTGCTGCTGCGTCCCGTACGCCTGGCCGCCGTAGGGGTCCTGGTAGCCGTACGCGTCCTGCTGCGCGGCAACCGGCTGCGGGTAGTAGGCCTCGTACCCGGGCTCCGGGTGCGCCTGCGCGGGGATCGGGAGCTGCGCCGGGGCCGGCTCGGCCAGGCCCGCCAGGAAGTCCGCGTCGCTCGACGGGCGTCCCGCCCGGTCCCCCGCGGCGTCCTGGGCCGCCATGTGGGCGCCGAGGTCGTCCGCCCTCCGGCCCTGGAGCTTCTGGCGGCCCCGGCCGACGGCCTCCAGGGTCTTGGCGAGCACCGCCTCGAAGGTGACCAGCTTCGCGTCGACGTACGCGTCCGCCTGCTCGCGCTGCGTGCGCGGATCCTCGCTGCGCTCGGGGGCGTCCGCGTCGTCGGGGTGGCCCTGGCCGTACCCCGGGCCACGGCCCAGCAACTTCTCCCGGCCGCGGTCCACCGCGCCGATGGTCTTGCCGAGGACGACCTCGAAGTTGGCGAGCTTGCTGTCGACGTAGTCGTCCGCCTCGGCCCTGATCTCCTCCGCCTCCCGGCGGGCGTCCGCCAGGATCCGGTCCGCCTCGGCCTGCGAGCGGCGGGCGACCTCGGTGTCGGCGATCAGCGCGCCCCGCTGGGCGTGCGCGGATCCGATGATCCGCTCCGCTTCCCGACGGGCCTCCTCGACCATCTGCTCCCGGCCCCCGAGGAGCTCGCGCGCCTGCGCGAGCGAGCCGGGCAGGGCCTGGCGCACCTCGTCGAGCCGGCCGAGGAGCTCTGCGCGGTTGAGCACGCAGGAGGCCGACATGGGCATGGATCGGGCGGCGCCCACGGCCGCGACGATCTCGTCCAGCTTCTTCTGTACGTCCATGGGGGCTCGCACTCTCTGCCCCGGGCCGGTGCCGGGACGGACGGGACGGCTGAGGAGACGACTGTAGGCCCACCGGGCCGGCGTGCGGCGCGGACCGGGGAACCCCGGTCCGGCCGCCGCCGGGTCACTTGGAGCCGAGTCGCTCGATCAGCGCCGCGTGCACGTGCGCGGGGAGCAGGTGGGCGACGTCGCCGCCCCAAGCCGCGACCTCCTTGACCAGGGAGGACGACAGGAAGCTGTAGGTCGGGTTGGTCGGCACGAACAGCGTTTCGACTCCCGAGAGGCCCATGTTCATCTGGGCCATCTGGAGCTCGTAGTCGAAGTCGCTGACGGCGCGCAGGCCCTTGACGATGGCCGGGATGTCCCGCTGCTTGCAGAAGTCGACGAGCAGGCCGTGGAAGGACTCGACCTCGATGTTCCCGTAGTCGGCGGTCGCCTCGCGGATCAGTTCGATCCGCTCCTCGACGGTGAAGAGGCCCTGCTTGGATTGGTTGATCATCACGGCGACGTGGACCACGTCGTAGAGCCGGGAGGCCCGGCCGATGATGTCGAGGTGTCCGTTGGTGATGGGGTCGAACGACCCCGGACAGACGGCGCGGCGCAACTGAAGTCCCTCGCTCTCCCGTGCGGGCATCATGAATCTTCGCTGGTGAAGGCGGCGCGACCGTACCAAAGCGTGCCCTCGCCGTACTTGCGCGAGCGGAGCGGCTCGAAGCCCTCGGGCCACGGGAACGCACCGCTCCTCGTGCTGCGCTCCACGGTGACGAGCGCATCGTCCGTGAGCCAGCCATTGGACCGGAGTGTGAGGAGGATCTCGCCAAGATCGCCGTGCTCGACGGCGTACGGGGGGTCCAGGAAGACGATGTCGTACGGGGCCCCGGGCGCGGCTGCCGCGACGATCTGCTCCGCCTTGCCCGGGCGGAATTCGGCGCCGGGCAGCCCCAGGGTGGTGATGTTCTGCCGGATGGCCTGGGAGGCCTTGGCGTCGGCCTCGACGAGCAGGGCGTGGGCCGCGCCCCGGGAGAGGGCCTCCAGGCCCACGGCGCCGGAGCCGCCGTAGAGGTCGAGCACCCGGGCGCCCTCCAGGCCGTGCAGCGACTCCCAGGTGGAGAAGAGCCCCTCGCGCATCCGGTCGGAGGTGGGGCGGGTGCCGGTGCCGGGCGGCACGGTCAGCCGCCGCCCGCCGGCGGCGCCGGCGATCACGCGGGTCATCTGGGGTCCTTCGCTGGGGTGGGCGGCATTGCGGTCTCGAACCCCACGATAGGTCGTGCCGCCCGGGGGCCGCCGCTCAGCCCTTCTCCAGGTACCGCTCCCGCTCGGCGTCCAGCAGGGCGTCCAGCGCGGTGCGCAGTCCCGGGAGTCGTTCGAGGTCCGGGTCGGCGGCGACGACGCGGGTGGCCTCCTCCCGCGCCTGGGCGATGACCTCCTCGTCCTCGATGACGGCGAGCATGCGCAGCGAGGAGCGCACGCCCGACTGGGCCTGACCGAGGACGTCGCCCTCGCGGCGCTGTTCCAGGTCGATCCTGGACAGTTCGAACCCGTCGAGGGTGGCGGCGACCGCGGCGAGCCGGGCCCGGGCGGGGCTCGCCTCGTGCATCTCGCTGACCAGCAGGCACAGGCCGGGCGCGGAGCCCCGGCCGACGCGGCCGCGCAACTGGTGGAGTTGGGAGACGCCGAACCGGTCCGCGTCCATGATCACCATGACGGTGGAGTTCGGTACGTTCACCCCGACCTCGATGACGGTGGTCGCGACCAGCACCTTGACCTCGCCGGCGGCGAAGCGGCGCATCACGTCGTCCTTGTCGGCGGGGTCCATCCGGCCGTGCAGCACTTCGACGGACAGCCCGGACAGGGGCCCCTTGACCAGTTGTTCGGCGATCTCCAGGACCGCGAGCGGGGGCCGCCGGTCGCCGTTCTCCTCGGCGGCCTTCTTCTTCTTGGGCTCGTCCTCGCCGTCGCCGATCCGGGGGCAGACCACGTACGCCTGATGGCCGTTCTCGACTTCCTCGCGGACCCGTTCCCAGGCGCGGGTGAGGAAGTGCGGCTTGTCCTTGGCCGGCACCACGTGGGTGGCGATCGGGGAGCGCCCGGCGGGCAGCTGGTCCAGGACGGAGGTCTCCAGGTCGCCGAAGACGGTCATGGCGACGGTGCGCGGGATCGGGGTGGCCGTCATGACGAGCAGGTGCGGGGGCTGCTTGCCCTTCGAGCGCAGGGCGTCGCGCTGTTCGACGCCGAAGCGGTGCTGTTCGTCGACCACGACGAGTCCGAGGTCGTGGAAGCGGACCTTGTCCTCGATGAGGGCGTGGGTGCCGATGACGATGCCGGCCTCCCCGGTTACCAGGTCGAGCAGGGCCTGGCGGCGGGCGGGCATGCCCATCGAGCCGGTGAGCAGCACCACCTTCGTACCCGCGTCGGAGCCGCCGAGCATGCCGCCCTCGGCGAGTTCGCCCATCATCTCGGTGATGGAGCGGTGGTGCTGTTGGGCGAGCACCTCGGTCGGCGCGAGCATCGCGGCCTGCCCACCGGAGTCGACGACGGCGAGCATGGCCCGCAGGGCGACCAGCGTCTTGCCGGACCCGACCTCCCCCTGGAGGAGTCGGTGCATGGGGTGGCTGGTGGCGAGGCCGTCGAAGATCTCCTTCGAGACGGTCTGCTGGCCCTCGGTGAGGGTGAAGGGCAGTGTGACGTCGAAGGAGTCGAGGAGGCCGCCGGGGGTGGCGCGGCGCGGGACGGCCGGGAGCTGGGAGTCGTCGTGCCGGCGGCGGGCCAGGGCGACCTGGAGGACGAAGGCCTCGTCCCACTTCAGCCGTTGGCGGGCGTCCTCGATGTCGGCCTTGGTGGTGGGCCGGTGGATCTTGAGGAGGGCCTCGGTGAGCGGGAGCAGCCCGCGGCCCTCGCGCAGGGCGGGCGGGAGCGGGTCGACGATCTCGCCGACGCCGGGCAGTACCGCGTCGACGCACTTGGTGATCTTCCAGGACTCCATCTTGGCGCAGGCCGGGTAGATCGGGATGAGTCGGCCTGCGAAGGCGCCGGCGGCGTCCTGGTCGGAGGCGTCCACGCCGAGGGGTTCGTAGGCGGGGTGGGCCAGTTGGAGCTTGTTGTTGAACTTCGAGACCTTGCCCGCGAACATGGCGCGACTGCCGGGCAGCAGGTCCTTGTGCGGTTTGTGGACGCCCGCGCCGAAGAAGACCAGTTGGAGGCGGCCACTGCCGTCGGTGATGGTCACCTCCAGCCGCTTTCCGCCACCGCGGCTGCCCTGGTAGGTCAGCAGGCGCGCGTCGGCGACCTGGGCGACGACGGTGACGTGCTCGTCGATCTGGTCGGCGAGTTCGGCGAGCGAGGTCAGCTCGCCGCGCTCGGCGTACCGCCGGGGGTAGTGGTGCAGGAGGTCCAGGGCCGTGTGCAGGCCGAGCTGCTCGGCCAGCACCTTGGCGGTGGCGGGGCCGAGGGTCTTCTTGAGGTCTTCGTCGAGCGCGGGCACGTGTTCCATTGCACACCATGGCGCCGACAAGCCCGCTATTCCACCCCGATGAGGAGGGGCGCGGACCAGCGTCCGCCCCGGTAGGTGACGGTGTCCACGGCCAGGTGTCCGTGCTGGACGTACGCCTCCAGGTGCGCGGCCAGGGTGTCGGGGACCTCGGGTCCCAGCACGAGGGTGACGAGTTCGCCGCCGGAGCCGAGCATCCGCTCCAGCACCGCCTCGGCCGTCTCGGGCAGGCCCGAGCCGATGACGGCGACGTCCCCGTCGATGAGGCCGAGTACGTCGCCGGCCTGGCAGATGCCGGCGGAGGTGAAGGACCGGGCCTCGGCGACGGCGAGTTCCGCGTACCGGGTGGCGCCGGCGGCGGCGGTCATGGCGACGACGTCCTCGTCGAAGCTGGCGTCGGGGTCGTGCACGGCGAGCGCGGCCAGGCCCTGGACGGCGGACCGGGTGGGGATCACGGCGACCCGGACCCCGTCGGCGCGGGCCCGCTCGGCGGCGGCGCCCGCGGCGGCCCGCAGTTCGACGGAGCCGGCGAGCAGGATCACCTCGCGGGCGTGGGCCCGGGCGACGGCGTCGACGAGTTCGGTGACGTCGGGCACCTCGCCGGGGCGGGCCAGCACGGTGGTCGCGCCGGCCTCCCCGCACAGGGCGGCCAGGCCCTCGCCCGGGACCACGGCGACCACGGCCCGCTGCGCGCGCGGGGCCTTGGCGCGGCGGCGTTCGTCGCCGAAGTGCGTGATGCGGATCCGGTACGGCCTGCCGGCGACGACTCCGGCCTCGACGGCGGCGCCGGGGTCGTCGACGTGCACGTGGACGTTCCACAGGCCGTCGCCGCCGACCACCACCAGGGAGTCGCCGAGTCCGTCGAGGCGCTCGCGCAGCTCGCCGACGGCTTCCTCCGAGGCCTCCAGCAGGTAGATCACCTCGTAGCCGGGACCGCCCTGTTCCTCGGCGCAGGGCTGCGGCGTCGACGGTACGGGCACGGCCCGGCCGCGCACCGGCTCCTCGGCGGGCGCCTCGCCGGAGAGGGCCTGCCACAGGGCTCCGAGTACGGCGACCAGCCCGCAGCCCCCGGCGTCGACGACGCCGGCCCGGCTCAGCGCGGCGAGTTGCCCGGGGGTCTCGGCGAGGGCCGCGCGGGCTCCGTCGTAGGCCGCCCTGGCCACGTCGGCGGCGGTGGCGGCGGCGGCCTCCACGGCGGCCCCGGCCCGGGCGGCGGCGCCGGCGACGGTGAGCATGGTGCCCTCGACGGGGTGCGCGACGGCCTGGTACGCCTCCTCCGCGGCCCTGGTCAGGGCTCGGGCCAGCAGCGGGCCGGAGGCACGGTCGGCGGACGCGCGGTCGGCGCCCAGGACGTCGGCGACGCCCCGCAGCAGCTGGGCGAGGATCGTGCCGGAGTTGCCGCGGGCGCCTATGAGCGCGCCGTGCGCGTAGGCCCGTACGGCCTCGGCCAGGGAGGCCGTCCCGGGTGTGCCTTCGGTCACCTCGGCGCCGGCCTTCTCGAAGGCTTCGGTGAGCGCGCGGTGGGCCGCCTCGGCGGTCAGGTAGAGGTTGGTGCCGGTGTCCGCGTCCGCGACGGGGTAGACGTTGATCGCGTCGATGTCCTCGCGGGCCCGGCCCAGTGCGGCCAGGGCCAGCGAGCTCCAGGTGCGCACCGCTTCGGCGTTGAGGGTGTGCGGGCCGGGCTCGTTCGCCACCGGGCGTTCCTCCTTGTGCGGGCCAGGGTTCACCGCAGGGTAACGAAGGGCGGCCGCCGGCCCGGGACCCCGGGGCGGGGCCGGTGGCTCACATGGTAGTTTTCTTGGACCGAAGCAGTCGTTGTATGCTGCTCAGGTTGCCCGTCGAGAGTCGGGCCATTCGTCCGGCAAGCCACTTCAGATCTCTGATTCCGGTGCGCCGGATTTCACTGTAAGTGCATCTGAAGTCTTTGGAGTGACCTGTGGCTGCCAACTGCGACGTTTGCGCCAAGGGGCCGAGCTTCGGCAACAGCATCTCCCACTCGCACCGCCGTACCTCGCGTCGCTGGAACCCGAACATCCAGCGCGTCCGTGCCGTGGTCAATGGGACGCCGAAGCGCCTCAACGCCTGCACCTCGTGCATCAAGGCCGGCAAGGTCTCGCGCTGACGGCCTCCGTCGTCGTCGCGCAGCCCTTTACGGTTGCCAGAAAGGCCGGTTCACCCAGGTGAACCGGCCTTTTGCCTTGCCCGGAACCGTCCGGGGGCCCCGGCCTGAAGCCCGAACCGGGAACCAGGGGCCGGGAACCAAGCGCCGGGGAGCAGGGACCGGCTTCTAGCGCGCGGTGGAGCGCTTCCACTGCCAGGCGTGGTCGACGGGGCCGATGCCGCCGCCGAGGGCGAAGCCGGCCGCTATGGCGCCGGTGACGTACGCCTTGGCCTCCGTGACGGCCTCCGGGACCGTGCGTCCCTTGGCCAGGCCGGCCGCGACGGCGCTGGCCAGCGTGCAGCCCGTGCCGTGCGTGTGCCGGTTGTCGTGACGGGGCGCCCGGAGCCAGTGCTCCTCGGTCCCGTCGGTCAGCAGGTCGACGGCTTCGCCGCCGTGCGCCACGAGGTGGCCGCCCTTGATCAGCGCCCATCGTGCGCCGTGGCCGAGGATCGCGTCGGCGGCCCGCCGCATCCCGTCCTCGTCCTCGACGACGATGCCGGTGAGCTGGGCGACCTCGTCCAGGTTCGGCGTCGCGACGGTGGCCCGGGGCAGCAGCTCCTCCCGTACGGCGTCCAGCGCCGAGGCGGCGAGCAGCGCGTCCCCGTGCTTGGAGACGCCCACGGGGTCCACGACCGCGGGGGCGTCCGTCCCGGCCAGCAGTTCCGCCACGGTCTCGACGAGGACGGCGGAGGCCAGCATCCCGGTCTTGACGGCCCCCACCCCGATGTCGTCGACGACGGCCCGGTACTGGGCCGTGACGGCCTCGGGGGGCAACTCCCAGGCCCCGTGCACGCCGAGGGAGTTCTGGGCGGTCACGGCGGTGAGCACGCTCATGCCGTGCACGCCGAGGGCGAGCATGGCCTTGAGGTCGGCCTGGATGCCGGCGCCGCCGCCGGAGTCGGATCCGGCGACGGTCAGGCACAGCGGCGGTATGACGCCCTTCAACGGAGGTTCTCCTCGGCCGCCGGGTCGGCGCCGAAGTGGTCCCAGCCGCCGGTGCTGGTCCAGGGGGCGCCGTCCACGGTCACCTGGGGCAGCGCGGAGCGGTTCTGGACCTCCCCGATGACCTTCCAGCGGGCCGGCAGCTTCACGTCGGGCGGGAACGTCGCCACGATGGCGTGGTCCTCTCCCCCGGTGAGCACCCACTGGAGCGGGTCGACGCCGACGGCCTGGCCGATGTCGTGCATCTGCGTCGGGATGTCCACGGCTCCCGACCGCACGTCGATGCGGACCTGGCTGGCCTCGGCGATGTGCCCGAGGTCGGCGATCAGCCCGTCGCTGACGTCGGTCATGGCGGTGGCGCCGAGTCCGGCGGCCGCGGGGCCCGCGTGGTACGGCGGTTCGGGCCTGCGGTGGGCCTCGACGAAGGCCCGCGGGGAGCGGAAGCCGCGTGAGAGCACGGCGAACCCGGCCGCCGACCAGCCGAGCCAGCCGGTCACGGCCACCACGTCGCCGGGACGGGCGCCGGAGCGCAGCACGGGCTCGTGGTTGCGCAGGTCACCGAGGGCCGTGATGGCGACGGTGATGGTGTCGCCGCGCACGACGTCGCCGCCGACCACGGCCGCGCCCGCGACCTGGCACTCGTCGCGGATGCCGTCCATGAGTTCCGTGGGCCAGGTGACGGGCAGTTCCGCCGGGACGACCAGGCCGAGCAGGAGCGCGGTCGGCACCGCGCCCATGGCGGCGATGTCGGCGAGGTTCTGCGCGGCGGCCTTGCGGCCGACGTCGTAGGCCGTGGACCAGTCGCGCCGGAAGTGCCGGCCCTCCAGCAGGATGTCCGTGCTCGCCACGACCCGACGGTCGGGTGCCGACACCACCGCGGCGTCGTCGCCCGGTCCGAGCCGGACCGCCGGGGTGGTGGTGAGCCGTGAGGTGAGCTCCCGAATGAGCCCGAACTCCCCCAGCTCGCCCACAGTGCCCTTCATCGCTGTGCCCCTTCTTGGCAAGTCCGCTTGCGGTCGCGAGCCGTCACAGCTCTGGGTACCGTCAACAGATACGTCAACTTCTGCTCTCCGTACGCCCCGCGGTGCGTGGCGCCGGGTCCATCGGATCTCCCCACGGCACGTGCAGGAAGGGTCTCCCCGCGGCACGCGGCGACGCGGTACCGTGGCGTCCCTTCGTGCCGGGGCCCGCCCGTTGTCCCCGGGCCCATCCGAAGGTTAGGGGAAATGATCCTCGTGGCCGTCCTGGAGGTTCCGTGGTACAGGCGTACATCCTCATCCAGACCGAGGTGGGCAAGGCGTCGTTCGTCGCCGAGTCCATCAGCCAGATCGCGGGGGTGATCCAGGCCGAGGACGTGACGGGCCCCTACGACGTGATCGTGCGCGCCCAGGCCGACACCGTCGACGATCTCGGCCGCATGGTGGTGGCCAAGGTCCAGCAGGTGGAGGGCATCACCCGCACCTTGACCTGCCCGGTGGTCCATCTGTAGCCCCCGTCTACTCTGGGCCGGTGATGTCACTGCACCGCCGGCCGCTCCGTCTGCTGGCCCTGCCCGCCGCCGCGGCCCTACTGGCCCTCGCGGGCTGCACCCCGGGCGATTCCGGGGTCACGGTGGATCCGCCGCCCGCTCCGCCCGCCGACGTCGCGGGGCTCTGTGCGACGCTGCACGAGAAGCTCCCCGAAACGGTGGCCGGGCTGGCGCGGTCCACCACCGAACCGCGCTCGGATCTGACGGCCGCGTGGGGCGGCTCGGCGATCGTACTGCGGTGCGGTATCCCCAAGCCCCCCAAGATGGCCGATCCGAAACAGGAGGGCGTCGAGGTGAACGGCGTCGGCTGGCTGCTGGAGAAGACGGACGACGGCGGGTTCCGGTTCACCACCGGGTCACGGCTCGCCTACACCGAGGTCCTGGTCGACAAGGAGCATGCCACGGATGCCGGGATGCTGGTCGGGCTGTCCGGCGCCGTTGCCGCGTCCGTGCCCGTCGGTATCTCGTCCTACTGAGTCGCTCGACCCGTCCCCCCGCCGGATCCGTCCCACCGGATCCGTCCTCCCGCACACCGCCGCCCGCCGGCCGCGCTCATCGAGCGCGGCGGCGGGCGGTCGGCTGTCCGGCTTCCGGCCCGCTAGCGCAGCCCGGTGGAGCGGCGCAGCGCCGCCTGGATGAGCAGGTCCACCAGCTGCTGGTACTCGATGCCGGCTTCCTGCCACATGCGCGGGTACATGGAGATCGGGGTGAAGCCCGGCATCGTGTTGATCTCGTTGATGACGAACTCGCCGTCCTCGGTGAGGAAGAAGTCGGCGCGCACCAGACCCTCGCAGGAGGCGGCGTCGAACGCCTCGATCGCCAGGCGCTGTACCTCGGCGGTCTGCTCCGGGGTGAGCGGGGCGGGCACGATCCCGGAGGCGGAGTCGATGTACTTCGCCTCGAAGTCGTAGAAGTCGTGGCTGGAGACCGGCGGGATCTCGGCGGGCGCGCTGGCGCGCGGGCCGTCCTCGAACTCCAGGACCCCGCACTCGATCTCGCGGCCGCGCAGCAGCGCCTCCACGATGATCTTCGGGTCGTGGCGGCGGGCCTCACGGATCGCGGCGTCCAGTGCGGCGGCGTCGTCGACCTTGGTGATGCCGATGGAGGAGCCGGCGCGGGCGGGCTTCACGAACAGCGGCCAGCCGTGCTCGGCGGCGAAGTCCAGGACCTTCGCACGGGCCGCGTCCTGGTCGGCCTCCCACTCGCGGGGGCGGATGGTCACGTACGGGCCGACCTTCAGCCCGAAGGACGTGAAGACCCGCTTCATGTAGTCCTTGTCCTGGCCGACGGCCGAGGCGAGGACGCCCGAGCCGACGTACGGGATCCCGGAGAGCTCCAGGAGGCCCTGCAGGGTGCCGTCCTCGCCGTACGGGCCGTGCAGGACGGGGAAGACGACGTCGACCTCGCCCAGGGCCTTGGGGACGGCACCGGGCTCGGTGTAGACGACCTCGCGACTGGCCGGGTCGACGGAGAGCACGACGCTGCCGTCGGCGGAGTCGGCGAGCGTCTCCACGCTCGGCAGCTCGCGGTCGGCGATGGCCATGCGCTCGGGCTCGTCGGCGGTCAGCGCCCACCGGCCGTCCGTGGTGATGCCGATGGGCAGCACCTCGTACTTGGAACGGTCGATGGAACGCAGCACGGCGCCGGCCGTGACGACCGAAATGGCGTGTTCCGAGCTGCGGCCGCCGAACACGACGGCCACGCGGGGCTTGCGGCCCTGCTGCTCAGGGGTCTGGGGGAGGTTCTCGCTGCTCATATCGCCACGAGGGTACCCGTTCGAACGGCCTGAAAGGAGTCAGCGGCGTTCCGGTTTGGCGCTGCGTCCCATGAGTTCCTTCAGGGCGACCAGCGTGGGCTTGCCGTGGTGGACGATGTCGACGACGGTGTCGGTGATCGGCATGTCCACTCCGTACCGGTTGGCCAGATCCGCCACGGACTGGCAGGACTTGACCCCCTCGGCGGTCTGCTTGGTGACCGCGATGGTCTCCTCCAGGGTCATCCCCCGGCCCAGGTTGGTTCCGAAGGTGTGGTTCCGGGAGAGCGGCGAGGAGCAGGTGGCGACGAGGTCGCCGAGTCCGGCGAGTCCGGAGAAGGTGAGCGGGTCGGCGCCCATGGCCAGACCCAGGCGGGTGGCTTCGGCGAGGCCGCGGGTGATGAGCGAGCCCTTGGTGTTGTCACCCAGGCCCATGCCGTCCGCGATGCCGACGGCGAGGCCGATGACGTTCTTGACGGCGCCTCCGAGCTCGCAGCCGATGACGTCGGTGCTCGTGTACGGGCGGAAGTACGGGGTGTGGCAGGCGGCCTGGAGGCGCTGCGCCACGGCCTCGTCCACACAGGCGACGACCGACGCGGCGGGCTGCCGGGCGACGATCTCGCGGGCCAGGTTGGGGCCGGTGACGACGGCGACCCGCTCGGAGGGGACCTTGGCCACCTCCTCGATGACCTCGCTCATCCGCTTGGCGGTGCCGAGTTCGATGCCCTTCATCAGGGAGACGAGGACGGCGTCGGCCGGCAGCAGCGGGGCCCAGGCGGCGAGGTTGCCGCGCAGGGTCTGGGAGGGGATCGCCAGGACCGCGAAGTCGGCGCCGCTCGCGGCCTGTGCCGCGTCGGTGGTGGCCCGCATGTTCGCGGGCAGTTCCACGTCGGGGAAGTAGTCGGGGTTGGTCCGACCGTTGTTGATGGCGTCGGCCAGCTCCTGTCGGCGGCCCCACAGGGTCACCTCGCAGCCGGCGTCGGCGAGCACCATGCCGAAGGCCGTTCCCCACGAGCCGGTTCCGAAGACGGCCACCTTCACGGGACGTGTCACTTGTTGCCCTCCCCCGCGGCGTTGCGCCGCTGCTGCGCCCTGGCCTTGCGGTGGTCGTAGGGCTGCGCGGGGGCGTTCTCCCCGCGCAGCTCCTCCAGGAGTTTGGTGATGTCGGCCATGATGGCCTCGGTGGCGCCCTTGAGGACGTCCGGCGTGGGTTCCAGGTCGTGGAAGGCCGAGAGGTCCACGGGCGGTCCGGCGAGGACCTGGAGCGTCTTGCGGGGGAACAGGCTGAGCTTGTCCTCCTTGGCATAGGGCGGCATCGCGAGATTCGCGCCCCATTGGGCCACCGGAATGACGGGGGCCTTGGTGATCAGCGCCACCCGGGCGGCGCCGGTCTTGCCGGCCATCGGCCACATCTCGGGATCCCGGGTCAGGGTGCCTTCCGGGTAAAAGGCGACGCATTCACCGCGTTCGATGGCGTCCACGGCGGCCCGGAATGCGTCCAGGGCGTTCGTGGTCTCCCGGTAGACGGGGATCTGGCCCGAGCCGCGGAGGATCATGCCGACGAAAGGCACCTTGAAGAGTCCGGCCTTCGCGAGCAATCGGGGCACCCGGCCGGTGTTGTACTGGAAGTGCGCGTAGGACAGCGGGTCCAGATACGAGTTGTGATTGACGGCGGTGATAAATCCACCGTCGGCCGGAATGTGCTCCATTCCCCGCCAGTCCCGCTTGAAGAGCACTACCAGCGGCGGTTTCGCGATGACCGCTGCCAGGCGGTACCAGAAGCCGATTCTGCGGCGGGACACTCGGACACCTTCCTCTAGGACCGGTGCGCGGCTTGGGCACCTCATGGGCCGGACAAGTCTCGCCCCAGGTCCGGTCTCTGTCGAGGACACCGTACGCCCCGCTCGCACCACCGGGCCCCCCAGTGGCCGGTCGGGGGCGACAATGGGCCGACTGATGACCAGGCCATGACCTGCCGATGGCCCTGGGGGGTGCGAGAACGCGCCGGAGGGAAGGAGTCCGCCACGAACGCGGTGTGGAGTCTGGTGGTTCCGCTCAAGCCCTTGGCGGTGGCCAAGAGCCGGCTCGCGGCGGCCGTCGGCGCATCCCGTCCGGGGTTGGCGCTGGCGTTCGCGCAGGACACCGTCGCGGGGGCGTTGGCCTGCACGGCGGTCGCGGATGTGGTGGTCGTCACGAACGACTCCCTGGCCGGTGCGGAACTGGCCAGGCTGGGGGCGCGGATCCTGCCCGACGCCCCGGGCGCCGGGCTCAACGCGGCCCTCGCGCACGGCGCCGGGGCGGTGCGCAGGGGACGCCCCGGGGCCCGGGTGGCCGCCATGAACGCCGATCTGCCCGCTTTGCGGCCGCCGGAATTGCTACGGGTGCTCGATAGCGCTTCGGTATTTCCCCGGGCATTCCTGGCGGATGCGGCGGGAATCGGGACGACTCTGCTTTCCGCTGCTCCGGACGTGGAATTGGCACCCTCGTTCGGAGGGCCCTCCCGGGCCCGGCATTCGGCGTCGGGCGCGGTGGAAATCGCCCTGCTGGGCGTCGAGAGCGTGCGCAGGGACGTGGACACCGCGGCCGATCTGCGGACGGCCCTCACCCTCGGTGTGGGCCGTCACACGGCCCGATACAGTGCGCGTATGCAGGCGACCGCGTACACGTACGACTCCCAGACCCGCAGCGGCAGCGTGCTGCTGGACGACGGCACCCCGGTGCCCTTCGGGGCCCCGGCCTTCGACGCGGGCGGTCTGCGGCTGCTGCGCCCCGGCCAGCGGGTGCGGATCGAGACGGACGGCGAGGGCACGGCCCTGCGCATCACGCTGGTCACGCTGCAGACCTTCTGACGGAACCGCGACCGCGCCCCGTTGACCTGCGGGGAAAGCACCGCGGGCCGACTTCCCCACGGTAGGGAAACCGGCCCGGCGTGTGTGACTCGTGCCCTACTTCTTGCGAGCGGTGGCCTTCTTCGCGGTGGTCTTGCGGGCGGTCGCCGTCTTGGTGGCGGGCGCCGTGGTCTTCGCGGTGGCCTTCTTGGCCGCGGGAGCGGTCTTCTTGGCGGTGGTCTTCTTCGCCGCCGCCGTCGTGGACTTCACGGCCGCCTTCTTCGCGGTCGCCGTGGTCTTCTTGGCCGTCGCACTGGCCTTCTTCGCCGTGGCGGTGGCCTTCTTGGCGGTGGCGGTCGTCTTCTTCGCCGCCGTGGCCGTGGTCTTCTTCGCGACGGCGGTCTTCGCCGCGGCCTTCTTCGCGGTGGTGGCCCTCTTGGCCGCGGCCTTCTTGACGGTCGCCGATGCGCCGCCGCTCAGGCTGCCCTTGGGCGCCTTCTTCACGGACACCTCGCCACCCTTGGGCAGCTTCTTGGTGCCGCTGACCAGGTCCTTGAAGCCCTGGCCCGCGCGGAAGCGGGGAACAGAGGTCTTCTTGACCCGGACGCGCTCACCCGTCTGCGGGTTACGGGCGTAGCGGGCCGGCCGGTCGACCTTCTCGAACGAGCCGAAGCCCGTGACCGAGACCCGGTCGCCCGCGACGACTGCGCGGACGATCGCGTCGAGTACCGCGTCGACGGCGTCGGCGGCCTGCTGGCGGCCGCCCACCTTGTCGGCAATCGCTTCTACGAGCTGCGCCTTGTTCACGTCTTCCCCTTCGGAGACTTCGCCAGAACGAATGTGTTCAAGCTTATTTCGCACGTTAGGCGGATATATACCGCAAATCAAACACGAAACGGGCTAATCACCCTAGTGCCGCAACGATGCAGACCGTTACGGAGTTCCTTCGCATCAGTCGCCTTCAGGGAATCGACCCTCGTCGAGGTCCTTCATCAACCTGTCCAGGCGCCTTGCCGCGTCGGCGAGATCGTGCTTCGCCGCGGCAGTGGCGACCAACAGCTTCCGGGACAGCGCCATCCTTACGCCCTCCGGGACTTGCAGTGTGCGCACCCTTGCGTGCGCTTCTTTCAGTCGGTCGGCGACGAGTTCGTAGAGCTCCAGTTGACTGTCGCGTTCCATGCACAGATTGTGCCATCTGGGGCGAGTTGTCGCCTCACGGGGCCTCAACATACAGCTGTGCCCCCCGCCGGAAGGCGAGGGGCACAGTGTTGTCGATGTGATCACCCGTAGGTGAATAAGCGCTGATCAGGCTGGAATCACGCCCGAATCGTGCGCGGCTTGAACGCCGGTCGGGTGCTTTCGTAGGTGTCGATGTCCCCTTCGTTCTGAAGGGTGAGCGAGATGTCGTCCAGCCCCTCCAGAAGGCGCCAGCGGGCGTTGTCGTCGAGTTCGAACTCCGCCTCGACGCCGGTGGCTCGGACCTTGCGGTCCACCAGGTCGACGGTCACCTCGGCGGTGGGGTCGGCCTCGGTCAGCTGCCACAGCCGCTCCACGGTCTCCTGCGGCAGAACGACGGTCAGCAGACCGTTCTTCAGCGAGTTGCCGCGGAAGATGTCGGCGAAGCGGGAGGAGATGACCGTCTTGAAGCCGAAGTTCTGCAGGGCCCAGACGGCGTGCTCGCGCGAGGAGCCCGTACCGAAGTCGGGGCCGGCGATCAGCACGGTCGCGCCGGCGCGCTCCGGGCGGTTCGTGACGAACTCCGGGTCCTTGCGCCAGGCCTCGAAGAGGCCGTCCTCGAAGCCGTCGCGGGTGATCTTCTTCAGCCAGTGGGCCGGGATGATCTGGTCGGTGTCGACGTTGCTGCGCCGCAGCGGGACGGCCCGGCCGGTGTGGGTGGTGAAGGCTTCCATGGTTCAGACTCCGGCGGTCGCGGGGGCGTCGGACAGGTCGGCGGGGGAGGCCAGATGGCCCAGCACCGCGGTGGCGGCGGCCACCTGCGGGGAGACCAGGTGGGTGCGTCCGCCCTTGCCCTGCCGGCCCTCGAAGTTGCGGTTGGAGGTGGACGCGGAGCGCTCACCGGGGGCCAACTGGTCGGGGTTCATGCCCAGGCACATCGAGCAACCCGCGTGCCGCCATTCGGCGCCGGCCTCCTTGAAGACCTTGTCCAGGCCCTCCTCCACGGCCTGGAGCGCGACGCGCACCGAGCCGGGGACGACCAGCATCCGTACGCCGTCGGCGACTTTGCGACCCTCGACGATGCCGGCGACGGCCCGCAGGTCCTCGATGCGGCCGTTGGTGCAGGAACCTACGAAGACGGTGTCGACCTTGATGTCCCGCAGACGCTGGCCGGCGGTCAACCCCATGTATTCCAGGGCCTTTTCGGCGGCGTGCCGCTCCGAAGCGTCCTCGTACGAAGCCGGGTCGGGGACGTTCGCCGACAGGGGCGCGCCCTGACCGGGGTTGGTGCCCCAGGTGACGAACGGGGCCAGCGTCGTGCCGTCGATGACGACCTCGGCGTCGAAGACCGCGTCGTCGTCGGTGCGCAGCGTCTGCCAGTACTCGACGGCCGCGTCCCAGTCCGCGCCCTCGGGGGCGTGGTCGCGGCCCCGGAGGTAGTCGAAGGTGGTCCGGTCGGGGGCGATCATGCCCGCGCGGGCGCCGGCCTCGATCGACATGTTGCAGATGGTCATGCGGGCTTCCATCGACAGGTTCTCGATGGCCTCGCCGCGGTACTCCAGGATGTAGCCCTGGCCGCCGCCGGTACCGATCCTGGCGATGATCGCCAGGATCAGGTCCTTGGCGGTGACGCCCTCGGCCAGCGCGCCGGTGACGGTGATCGCCATCGTCCTGGGGCGGGCCAGCGGCAGCGTCTGGGTGGCCAGCACGTGTTCGACCTGGCTCGTGCCGATGCCGAAGGCCAGCGCGCCGAAGGCGCCGTGCGTGGAGGTGTGCGAGTCGCCGCAGACCACGGTGGTGCCCGGCTGGGTCAGCCCCAGCTGGGGGCCCACGACGTGGACGACGCCCTGCTCGACGTCGCCCAGCGAGTGCAGGCGTACGCCGAACTCGGCGCAGTTCTTGCGCAGCGTCTCCAGCTGGGCCCGGGAGACCGGGTCCGCGATCGGCTTGTCGATGTCGAGGGTGGGGGTGTTGTGGTCCTCGGTCGCGATGGTGAGGTCGAGGCGGCGGACCTTGCGGCCGGCCTGACGCAGACCCTCGAAGGCCTGCGGGCTGGTCACCTCGTGCAGCAGGTGCAGATCGATGAAGAGGAGGTCGGGCTCGCCTTCGGCGCGCCGGACGACGTGGTCGTCCCAGACCTTCTCCGCGAGTGTCCTACCCATCGCTTTCCCTCCGGCCGGCCGGTTGTGCCGGCGCTTCATAGAGATCTGGTGCGCCTGATCGCCCGCACCCCCCGCGCGGATCGACGGCTCGGACCCAGTGGTTCGTGGACCCGCACATACAGACTCGCTTGTTCTTGGAAAAATTGAACTTGCGTTTCACAGTGTGAGACGTGAATATCGTTTCATGGACAACTCTAGCGGCGTCGGCGTTCTCGACAAGGCAGCTCTGGTACTGAGCGCACTGGAGTCCGGTCCGGCCACCCTCGCCGGGCTGGTCGCGGCGACAGGGCTCGCACGACCCACGGCACATCGCCTTGCCGTGGCACTGGAACACCACCGAATGGTGGCGAGGGACATGCAGGGCCGGTTCATCCTCGGTCCGCGGTTGGCAGAACTTGCCGCCGCGGCCGGCGAGGACCGTCTGCTGGCCACGGCCGGACCGGTGCTCACGCACCTCCGTGACGTGACGGGCGAGAGCGCACAGCTCTACCGTCGTCAGGGCGACATGCGCATCTGCGTGGCAGCGGCGGAACGACTGTCGGGCCTGCGGGACACCGTCCCGGTGGGCTCCACCCTGCCCATGAAGGCGGGTTCGGCGGCGCAGATCCTGATGGCGTGGGAGGAGCCCGAGCGGCTCCACCGCGGCCTCCAGGGCGCGCGCTTCACGGCCACGGCCCTCTCCGGCGTACGACGCCGCGGCTGGGCGCAGTCGATCGGCGAGCGGGAGCCCGGCGTGGCCTCCGTCTCCGCGCCGGTGCGCGGGCCGTCGAACCGCGTGGTGGCCTCCGTGTCGGTCTCCGGCCCGATCGAGCGCCTGACCCGCCACCCGGGCCGCATGCACGCCCAGGCCGTCATCGACGCGGCCGCCCGTCTGTCGGAGGCCCTGCGCCGCTCCGGCTGACCTGCCCATCGCTCCACACACCCCCGGGTCCGGGGGCGCGTACGACGCCGCACACGTCCGAACTCGCGCCTCCGGGCCCGCACTTGTCAGCCGACCCGACCTGCCGCCGGGAACAGCGAAGAGGCCCTCCGCGATGATCGCGGAGGGCCTCTTCCTCATGTACCCCCGACCGGATTCGAACCGGCGCTACCGCCTTGAGAGGGCGGCGTGCTAGGCCGCTACACAACGGGGGCCTGTGTGGTGTTGCGCTGGGCTACCAGGACTCGAACCTAGAATAAGGGAACCAGAAACCCTCGTGTTGCCAATTACACTATAGCCCATAGTGGTCTAGACCTTGCTAGACGTAGTACCCCCGACCGGATTCGAACCGGCGCTACCGCCTTGAGAGGGCGGCGTGCTAGGCCGCTACACAACGGGGGCCCTAGCGATCCTGCATCAAGACGTCCGGGAGCTACCCAAATGAAGATCTTGCGGGAAGGATCTGTACCCCCGACCGGATTCGAACCGGCGCTACCGCCTTGAGAGGGCGGCGTGCTAGGCCGCTACACAACGGGGGCAAGCACTGCGTTACTTCTGTACTGCGCTGGGCTACCAGGACTCGAACCTAGAATAAGGGAACCAGAAACCCTCGTGTTGCCAATTACACTATAGCCCACCAAAATTCAAGCCCCTGACGGGCTTTCATTCGGTTAGCGCTTCCCTCCGGCCTTTCGGCCCGCTCGGGCGGCGCAGAAAGAACATTACCGGATGCCTGACCGTGCTCCAAAACGGGTATCCCCGGCCAGCACCCCCGGCAGCAGGTCGAGGCCGGTGATGCGGTGGACGCCGGCGGGCGCCGGGCCGCGTCCGCCGGTGCGGTCGAGCCAGACGGCGGTGAGCCCCGCGTCGCGGGCGCCGCGGGCGTCGATCTCGGGCTGGTCGCCGACGTACGCCACCTCGTCGGGCGGCAGGCCGAGGGCCTCGCAGGCGCTCAGGAAAGCGGCCGCCTCGGGCTTGCTGACGCCGAGCTCGGCGGCGCACACCAGTACCTCGAAGCGTTCGCGCAGGCCGAGCCGGCGCAGCTTGGGGTCCTGGTTGGCGAGGGAGGAGTTGGTGAGGACGCCGTGCCGGTAGGCGCCGGCCAGGGTGTCCAGTACGGGCAGGACGTCGGGGAACAGGGCCCAGGCGGCCCGGTAGTGGCGCACGTAGCGGTCGAACCAGGCGTCGGCCTGCCCGGCGGTCAGCGCGGGCTCCCCGAGGAAGTCCCTGACGCGGTCCTGGCGCTGGCCGGGGAAGGTGACCTCGCCGGCCGCGAAGCGGGCCCAGTGGCGTTCGGTGAGGCGCCGCCACCGGGCGAGGGCATCGGCGGGGGACCCGTGGCGCTCCCCCAGGCCCTCCTCGACGAGGTGCCGCGCGAAACCGGTGGTGTCGGCACCCGTGTAGTCGAAGAGGGTGTCGTCGATGTCCCACAGCACGGCGCGGATCGGCATGCGGCCGAGCCTACGCCGGGGCGCCCGCCCGCGGGGGCGCGACGGGGAAGGACGGGGAACGCCGCAGGGGCGACGGCCGGGTGCGGCCGTCGCCCCCGCGGGGTGGTGCGGGTCAGGCGGTGAGCTTGGCCAGGGTGGCGTCGATGCGGGCCAGCGAGCGCTCCTTGCCCAGGATCTCCAGGGACTCGAAGAGCGGCAGGCCGACGGTGCGGCCGGTCACGGCGACGCGGACGGGGGCCTGGGCCTTGCCGAGCTTGAGGCCGTGGGCCTCACCGGCGGTCAGGACGGCCTGCTTGAGGGCCTCCGGGTCGGACCAGTCGGCCGTCTCCAGGTTGGCGCGGGCCGTCGTCAGCAGGGCCGCGGGCTCGCCCTTCATCGCCTTGTCCCAGGACGCCTGGTCCTCGACCGGCTCCTTGCGGAAGAGGAAGTCCACGTTCGCGGTGATGTCCGACAGGACGGTGACGCGCGTCTGGGCGTGCGGGGCGATGCGGGCCCAGGCCTCGGCGTCGAAGTCCTCGGGCGCCCAGTTGGCGTGCGGGGCCGTGAGCCAGGGGGCGCAGGCGTCCGCGAAGGCCTTGGGGTCCAGCTGCCGGATGTGGTCGGCGTTGATCGCCTCGGCCTTCTTGAGGTCGAAGCGGGCCGGGTTGGCGTTGACGTCCGGGATGTCGAACTTCGCCACCATCTCCTCGATCGAGAAGATGTCCTGGTCCTTGGAGAAGGACCAGCCGAGGAGCGAGAGGTAGTTCAGCAGGCCCTCGGGCAGGAAGCCGCGCTCGCGGTAGAGGTTGAGCGAGGACTCGGGGTCGCGCTTGGAGAGCTTCTTGTTGCCCTCGCCCATGACGTACGGCAGGTGGCCGAACTCGGGGACGCCCTTCGCGATGCCCAGCTCGATCAGCGCGCGGTAGAGCGCGATCTGGCGGGGGGTGGAGGACAGCAGGTCCTCGCCGCGCAGGACGTGGGTGATCTCCATCAGCGCGTCGTCGACCGGGTTGACCAGGGTGTACAGCGGGGCGCCGTTGGCCCGGACGATGCCGAAGTCCGGCACGTTCTCCGGGGTGACGGAGATCTCGCCGCGGACCAGGTCCGTGAAGGTGATCGTCTCGTCGGGCATCCGGAAGCGGACGATCGAGGCGCGGCCCTCGGTCTCGTACGCGGCCTTCTGCTCGGCGGTGAGGTCGCGGCAGTGGCCGTCGTAGCCGGAGGGCCTGCCGGCCGCGCGGGCGGCGTCGCGGCGCTGGTCGAGCTCCTCGGTGGTGCAGTAGCAGCTGTAGGCGTGGCCGCCGTCCTGGAGCTTCTTCGCCACGTCCGCGTAGATGTCCATGCGCTGGGACTGGCGGTACGGGGCGTGCGGGCCGCCGATCTCGGGGCCCTCGTCCCAGGTGAAGCCGAGCCAGCGCAGCGAGTCGAGCAGCTGGTCGTACGACTCCTCGGAGTCGCGGGCCGCGTCGGTGTCCTCGATGCGGAAGACGAACGTACCGCCGTGGTGGCGCGCGAACGCCCAGTTGAACAGGGCGGTGCGGACCAGGCCCACGTGGGGGTTGCCGGTCGGGGAGGGACAGAAACGTACGCGGACAGGTCCGTTAACCACGCTTGATCACCTTGTTGGTGAGAGTGCCGATGCCTTCGATGGTGACGGCGACCTCGTCGCCGACGTTGAGGGGGCCGACTCCGGCCGGGGTCCCCGTGAGGATGACGTCGCCCGGGAGCAGGGTCATGGCCTCGCTGATGTGCACGATCAGGTCCTCGATGGAGCGGACCATGTCGCTGGTGCGGCCGAGCTGGCGTTGTTCGCCGTTGACGGTGCACTGGATGGTCAGGTCGCTCGGGTCGAGGTCGGTCTCGATCCACGGGCCGAGCGGGCATGAGCTGTCGAAGCCCTTGGCCCGGGCCCACTGCTTCTCCCGCTGCTGCACGTCGCGGGCGGTGACGTCGTTGGCGCAGGTGTAGCCGAGGATCACGTCCTTGACGCGCTCCTTCGGGACCTCGCGGCACATGCGGCCGATGACCACGGCGAGTTCCGCCTCGTGGTGGAGGTCCTGCGAGAAGGAGGGGTACGTGATCGGGTCGCCGGAGCCGACCACCGAGGTGGAGGGCTTGAAGAAGGTGAGGGGCGGTTCGAGCCGGCCCTGCTCGTCGACGACGGAGTTCCCGAGCTCCGCCGCGTGCTCCGCGTAGTTGCGGCCGACGGCCACGATCTTGTTCGGGAGCACGGGCGGCAGCAGCCGGACCTTGGCGAGCGGGACCTTCGTGCCGGAGAGCTCGAAGTCCGCGAACGGGATGCCCTTGATGATGTCGAGGACGAGCTCGCCCCCGGCGCCGGGGGCGGCATCGCCCTCGACCGCGCCGAAGGCGACATTGCCGTCGATCGAGAACCTGGCGATGCGCACGTGTTGCGTCTGCCCCTCTGTATGTCCGCTGGCTGGAGTCTGCGGACTCCAGGCTAACGCGGCGGACGGGGGCGTTCGGCGCTCCGTACCCGGGGGACTACGGCGCGGCGACGGCGACCGGGGCGTCCATCAGGATCGTGCGGCGCGGGTTCGCCGTCTGGGCCGGCAGCTCGACGGAGTGCTCCGGGGTGGCCGGGGCCGCCTGCAACTCCTCGGCGTCCTTGAGGTGCGCGAGGGTGGTGCGGCGGGGGTTGGCTATGTTGCGGAACATCATCGTCGTCTTCATCGGAGTCCGGGGTCCTCGGTTCGGTCGTGGTGGGTGATGGTTGTCGGATGCGCCAACCCTTCAATGGGCAAGGCTAAACATCTGAATCCCCGGCTGAACCGGGAAGTAATGGCCACGGCCGTGTGAGTTTGCTCACCAATGACCGGGCATTCCCGGCATACCAGACAGTCGATTCCGCCCGACCAAACGGACATTGCGCCACTGAATGCGCCATTCCGCTCCTGATCATCAGGACTGGGACACCTTGCCAGGCACGAGCTTTGATTGGCGTAAGTCCGGTTCGTCCCGGTAGTGGTTCCACATGGCGTAGTGCTCCTGTCACGTGCCGTGACGGGCTCGCCGGGGCGACACGCGCACCTTGTTGGAGATCCCCCACTGTGCTGGAATTCGCGGGACCGCCGCGGGAATCAGCCGGCGCGCAGGTGGCGCGAGACAGCGCCGAGCGCGGTGGCACGGAGAGGGAGACGCGCCGGTCACCGACGACCACCATGGGGCCGTCAGTGCCCCAAGACTCGACACCGTCCCACCGGTCGCCCGGCGGGACGCCTGGTCCAGAGGTTGCGACGCTAGTGCAGGGACGATTCAAGAGGGATGGCAGCGCTGCGGCGGAGCAGGAGCCGCGTGGCGGGACCGACCGTGGCTCCTCGCCCCAGCACGCCCAGAACCGCGGGCCGGCTGTCGAAGGAGCGGGACCCGATACCTCCGCTTCGGTGAAGGCGAAGGGACGCGGCAAGTCGGGCAAGCCCGGTAAGGCCCTCAAGGCCAAGCCCCAGGGCAAACTCGACGCGCCCCAGCCGGCGGCCGAGGCGATACCGAAGGCCCCCGGGCCCGGTTCCCGTCTCGCCCTGCAGAACTGGCGCATCAGCACGCGACTGGTGTCGCTGCTGACCCTGCCGGTCGTCGCCGCCACCACGCTCGGTGGCTTCCGCATCAACGACTCGATGAACGACATCTCGCAGCTGGAGCACATGCAGCTGCTGACGACGATGACCCGGCAGGCCACCAACCTGGCCGCCATGCTCCAGGAGGAGCGGGACAAGTCGGCCGGTCCGATGTCCGTCCTCAAGGACGGCAAGACCAACAGCCTCGTCGCCGGTGTCCGCGACCAGACCGACTCCGCCGCCAAGGCCTTCGCCGCCGCGACCGACAAGGTCGACAACGCGGAGGACAAGGACGAGACCCTCAAGTCGATCCGCAACAACATCCTGCAGATCGGCCGCCAGCTCACCGGCATCGAGGACATCCGCAAAAAGGCGTACATGAACGGCGCCCAGCAGACCGTCACCGAGTACAACGCGCTGATCGTCTCGCTGCTCTCGCTCTCCCAGGACATGGCCCAGGCCACCTCCAGCCCCGAGATGATCAAGCGCACCCGCGCCCTGGCGGCCTTCTCCTCCGCCAAGGAGTACGCCTCGATCCAGCGCGCGATCATCGCCGCCTCGCTCCCCGAGAGCGGTGCCCAGCCGGGCAAGCTGGAGGAGAACGACCGTCTCTACGCCCTCTCCGCCCTCCGCGGCGAGAGCCAGTCGAAGAAGACCTTCGAACTCGTCTACCAGGGCAAGCCCGAGGAGCTCCTCGCGGCGCTCGGCGACGGCAACACGGAGATCGGCAGCGCCGACCACTACGCCCGCCGCGTGCTGAGCACCCAGGGGCAGTTCGTCAAGGAGAAGAACCGGTCCTGGATGGACTGGTACGACGCCGACGACACCAAGCTCCAGGCCATGAAGGTCATCGAGCTGACCCTGCTCGAGGACATGGAGCAGAAGGCCCGCGAGCTCAAGAACGAGTCGCAGCAGGACGCCATCATCAACGGTGCCCTGATCCTCCTCGTCCTCGGTGTCTCCCTCGTCGGCGCCTTCGTCATGGCCCGGTCGATGATCCGCTCGCTGCGCCGCCTGCAGGACACCGCGACGCGCGTCGCCCAGGACCGTCTGCCCGAGCTCGTCAAGCAGCTCTCCGAGTCGGACCCGCAGGACGTGGACACCTCCGTGGAGTCCGTCGGTCTGCACACCCGCGACGAGATCGGCCAGGTGGCCGCGGCCTTCGACGACGTGCACCGCGAGGCCGTCCGTCTCGCCGCCGAGCAGGCCCTCCTCCGGGGCAACGTCAACGCGATGTTCACCAACCTCTCGCGCCGCTCCCAGGGCCTCATCCAGCGTCAGCTCTCGCTCATCTCCGAGCTGGAGTCGCGCGAGGCCGACCCGGACCAGCTGTCCTCGCTCTTCAAGCTCGACCACCTCGCGACCCGCATGCGCCGTAACGGCGAAAACCTCCTCGTCCTCGCGGGTGAGGAGCCGGGCCGCCGGTGGACCCGTCCCGTCCCGCTCGTCGACGTGCTCCGCGCCGCGGCGTCCGAGGTGGAGCAGTACGAGCGCATCGAACTCTCGTCGGTGCCCGGCACCGACGTCGCCGGCCGCGTCGTCAACGACCTCGTCCACCTGCTCGCCGAGCTGCTGGAGAACGCCACCTCGTTCTCCTCCCCGCAGACCAAGGTCAAGGTGACCGGTCACGCGCTGCCCGACGGCCGCGTGCTCGTCGAGATCCACGACACCGGCATCGGCCTCTCCCCCGAGGACCTTGCCGCGATCAACGAGCGCCTCGCGGCGCCGCCGACCGTGGACGTCTCCGTCTCCCGCCGCATGGGCCTGTTCGTGGTCGGCCGCCTGTCCCTGCGACACGGCATCCGCATCCAGCTGCGCCCCTCCGACTCGGGCGGTACGACGGCCCTCGTCATGCTGCCGGTGGACGTCGCCCAGGGCGGCAAGAAGCCGGCTCCCATGCCGGGTCAGGGCGGCCCCGGATCCCAGGGCAACGCCGGTGGCCCCGGCGGCGTGGGTGGCCCCGCCGGCCAGGCCTCCGTGCCCGGTGCCGGCGCCCGTCCCCCGGTCGGCGCCGGTCCGCAGCGCGGTCAGGTCGCCGGTGGCGGACAGCGCCCCGCGCTGCCCGGCCAGGGCGGTGGCCCCGGTCAGCAGCGTCCCCAGGGACAGGGCCCGGGTCAGGGTCAGGGCCCGCAGGGCGGTCGTCCGCAGCAGGGCGGCCCCACGGCTCCGACCGGCCAGGGCCAGGCGGCCTTCGGCAGCGGTGGTCCGCTGCCCTCGCGCGGCCAGTCCGGCGGCCCGCAGGCCCGTCCGGCGGCGGGGCCCCAGTCCTCCGGCCCCGGCGCGTTCGCCCAGGGCAACGGCTTCGAGCGGCCGCAGCCGCCGCAGCCCCAGCAGGGCCAGCAGGGCCAGCAGCAGGGCCAGTTCCAGCAGGGTCAGCAGCCGGGTCAGCAGCAGCAGTCGCAGCAGCAGCCCGGCGCCCCGGTCCAGCGCAAGCGGCCGCAGCTGCCGCCGCGCGGTGGCGCTCCCCGTGCGGAGCTTCCGGGTACGGGCGGTTCGCCCACCGGGATCCCGCAGGCCACCAGCTGGGGTTCCGCCCAGGGCGGTCACGAGGTCCCGCGCGGCCACGACGAGCTCTCGGGCCCCGGCTCGACCTCCGAGTTCGCCCGCCCGGACTACAACGCCCCCTACCCGCCCCAGGCCACCGGCGGCAACCCGGCCAACAGCACGACCGGCCAGTTCGAGCGTCCCGACGTACGGGGTCCCCTGGACCCGTCCGCCACGGGCCAGTTCGAGCGCCCGCAGCTGGGCGGCCCGCTGGACCCGGCCTCGACCGGCCAGTTCGCCCGTCCCGTCGCGCCCCAGCAGCACGCTCCGGCGCCGCGGACCGGGGGTCCGGGTGTCGGTGGCTACGGGCAGGAGCAGCAGCAGCAGCCCGGCGGTTACGCGCCGGCGCCCGTCCCGGTTCCGCGTCCCGACGCGCCCCGGCTGCCCCAGGCCCACCAGCCCGAGGCCCTGCCGCCGGCGCCGGCGCAGCCCATGGGCGGCGCGGGCCGCAGCCCGATCTTCGACACGCTGGAGTCGAACTGGTTCCGCGAGGAGGGCGAGCAGCCCTCCGCGCAGGCACCGGCCGTACCCCAGCAGCCTCAGCAGCACCAGCAGCAGGCGCAGGCTCAGCGCGGCACGGAACTCGCCGCCGAGCCCTCCGCCGCGGTCACCGGCAGCACGCCGACGGTCAGCTGGCGCTCCTCCCCCAACGACGAGCTGATGCGGCAGGCCGAGCGCGTCCGTCAGCCCGCCGCCGGAGGGATCACGACGTCGGGGCTGCCCCGCCGGGTACCGCGGGCGAACCTCGTGGCCGGCACCGCGCAGCAGCAGGCCGAAGCCCAGGCGGGCCCGCAGGTTTCGCGTGCTCCGGACGACGTCCGTGGCCGTCTCACCAACCTCCGACGCGGTATTCAGCAGGGGCGCCAGGCCGGCACCACCGGCCCCGCGACCGGCAGTTACCACATCGACCCCACTTACCAGCAGGAGCGTTAGTTGAGTTCGATGAGCCAGGCGGCACAGAACCTGAACTGGTTGATCACCAACTTCGTGGACAACACCCCCGGGGTGTCCCACACGGTGGTGGTTTCCGCCGACGGACTCCTTCTGGCGATGTCCGAAGGATTCCCCCGTGACCGCGCCGATCAGCTGGCGGCCGTGGCCTCCGGTCTGACGTCGCTGACCGCCGGAGCCTCCCGCATCTTCGAGGGCGGCCCCGTCAACCAGACCGTCGTCGAGATGGACCGGGGTTTCCTCTTCCTCATGTCCGTCTCGGACGGCTCCTCGCTGGCCGTACTCGCCCACCCCGAGTGCGACATCGGCCTCGTGGGCTACGAAATGGCCCTCCTCGTGGACCGCGCGGGCAGCGTCCTCACCCCGGACCTGCGCGCCGAGCTTCAGGGAAGCCTGCTCATCTGACTGCACATCCCCCGGCCGGACGGTACTTCCGGCCGGGGGAGCCGGGACCCCACCCCCGGTACCCAGTACCCCCGCCAGGCCGTCATCACGTCCCCCCACCGGCCGCCCCGTCAGACGGCACGCTGACCACTGCTGTCCAGCCCGGAGGATCAATGACCCCGCCCCCCGCCTATCCCGATGCGTACGGAGATTCGTACTCGGAAGGCGACCAGCCGCTGGTACGTCCGTACGCGATGACCGGTGGCCGGACCCGTCCGCGCTACCAGCTCGCCATCGAGGCGCTGGTCAGCACCACGGCCGATCCGATGCACCTGTCCGGCCTGCTGCCGGAGCACCAGCGCATCTGCACGCTCTGCCGTGAGGTGAAGTCGGTCGCGGAGGTCTCCGCACTGCTGTCGATGCCGCTCGGTGTCGCCCGGATCCTCGTCGCCGACCTGGCGGAGGCCGGAATGGTGGCCATCCACCAGCCGGGCAATGGAGAGGCCGGCGGAACGCCGGATGTAACGCTGCTCGAGAGGGTTCTCAGTGGACTTCGCAAGCTCTGACGGCGGAGCGGCTCCTCGCTCCACCACCTCCGCGAAGATCGTGGTCGCGGGCGGCTTCGGCGTGGGCAAGACCACGTTCGTCGGCGCGGTCTCCGAGATCAACCCGCTGCGCACCGAGGCCGTGATGACGTCCGCGAGCGCGGGCATCGACGACCTCACCCACACCGGTGACAAGACGACCACCACGGTCGCCATGGACTTCGGCCGCATCACCCTGGACCAGGACCTGATCCTGTACCTCTTCGGTACCCCGGGTCAGGACCGCTTCTGGTTCATGTGGGACGACCTGGTCCGCGGCGCCATCGGTGCCATCGTGCTGGTCGACACGCGCCGCCTGGCGGACTGCTTCCCCGCGGTGGACTACTTCGAGAACAGCGGCCTGCCGTTCGTCGTGGCCCTCAACGGCTTCGAGGGACACCAGCCGTACACGCCGGAGGAAGTCCGCGAGGCCCTGCAGATCGGCCCGG
This sequence comes from Streptomyces sp. NPDC001568, assembly GCF_042893755.1. Classification (NCBI taxonomy): domain Bacteria; kingdom Bacillati; phylum Actinomycetota; class Actinomycetes; order Kitasatosporales; family Streptomycetaceae; genus Streptomyces; species Streptomyces sp. NPDC001568. The sequence continues at coordinate 188,318 of NZ_JBIAVF010000019.1, forward strand.
ACGCCCCCATCATCACCACCGACGCCCGTCACCGCGGCGACGCCAAGAGCGCGCTCATCACGCTCGTCGAGCACGCGCTGATGGCGCGGCTCAAGTAACACGATTGCGCGTGCCGTGCGCCGGGGCGGGCTGTGTCTTACGACACGGCCCGCCCCTGTCGTTCATAACGTTTCGACAGAGAATTATCGGGGCCGTGGCCACAGGGTGCGGTCAACCGGTGCCGCTGTGCGCATATCTGACCCCGTTTTTGCCGCAGCTCGCTCTTTATGTCCGGTTTATGTGGGGCTTAAGGCTCTGTGAATCGCCGATTTCAACTGTTTGGAACACGGCCGTCAACCGTGCTGGAATTCAACGAACTAGCTAGTAGCACCGCCGAGAGGTTGTTGGTCGAGTGAGGCGAAGCAACTCGAGCCCCGCGGATGAACCCGCGCGCGGCAACTTCACCCCGCCGCCGCGCGCGGCCACGTCATCCGTCGACGTGCCCGTGGACCCACCCACGAGCGGCGGTAGCACCAGCAAGCTGTCCCCCCGCAACTGGCGCGTACCGACCCGCCTGAACGCCATCCTCCTCGTACCCGTCCTCGTCGGACTGGTCATGGGCGGCTTCCAGGTCAAGGGTTCGGTCGACAGCTGGAACGAGGCGAAGGACGCCGAGAAGACCGCGCGCATCGTCCAGGCCGCGGCCGAGTACGGCCAGGCGCTGCTCAACGAGCGCGACCTGACCGCCGAGCCGCTCCTCAAGGGCGAGCGCAACAGCGACGTCGTGTCGAAGGCGTACGCCGCCACCGACGCCGCCAAGGCCAAGTTCGCGACGGCCGCGAAGGACCTGCCCGCGAAGCAGGGCCTGGAGCGTCGCCTGGAGCTCTTCCGCCAGGAGGAGCCGAAGCTCGAACAGGTCCGCAAGACCGCCTACGCGGTGCCCGAGTCGGCGAAGAAGAACCTGCCGGCCTCGGCGGGGCCCATCCCGACCGAAGAGGGGTACGTGCTGGTCCAGCACTACCTCATGCAGTTCTCCAACGAACTCGGCCTCGGCACCGGCAACGTCACCAGCTACGGCCGCATGGTCTACGCGATCGAGCTGGCGAAGGCCGCGAACTCCCTCCAGCGCTCGGTCGGCACGCACCTGCTGGTGCGTCCGAACGAGAACGAGGACGTCCGCAAGGCCCAGCTCGTCGCCTTCTCCTCCTACGCCTACCTCGAAGAGATAGCCATCGGCGAGTACGTCGCCGCCGGCACCGACGAGGAGACGAACCGGCTCAAGGAGGTCATGGGCAAGAAGTCCCAGGAGGGGGCCGCCAAGCTCGCGCAGGCCAAGCAGGCCGCCGAGCAGTCCGGCGCCGTCTTCAAGGCTCCGCCCGTGGTCAACGGCTCCCCGCTGATCGGCATGACCGAGGCGATAGCCGGCGGCGACAAGAACACGAAGCTGGCCCAGAACGGCACCACGCCGGCCGCCTGGCAGGCCGCCTCCACCGCCAAGTTCGACGGCTACGCCGAGATCGAGAAGGAACTCCTCGAAAAGGCCGTCGACGACGCCGTCGCGGTCTCCGACGAGTCCCGCGGTGACGCCATCCTGACCGGTGCGATCGTGGTCGTGGCCCTGCTCGCCGCCTTCATCCTGGCCGGCATGATGGCCCGCCAGATGGGCCGGGCGATGCGCCACCTGCGCAGCGCGGCCTTCGACATCGCCGAGCAGCGCCTGCCGATGCTCGTCGACCAGCTCTCGCGCACCGACCCGGGCAAGGTCGACACCCGTGTCGCGCCGATCCCGATCAACTCCCAGGACGAGATCGGCGAGGTCGCCCGCGCCTTCGACCAGGTCCACCGGGAAGCGGTCCGGCTCGCCGCCGAGCAGGCGCTCCTGCGAGGGAACGTCAACGCGATCTTCACGAACCTCTCCATGCGCAACCAGTCGCTGATCGAGGGCCAACTGACCCTCATCACCGAGCTGGAGAACAACGAGGCCGACCCGGACCAGCTGGAGAACCTCTTCCGCCTGGACCACCTGGCCACCCGCATGCGCCGCAACGGCGAGAACCTCCTCATCCTCGCGGGTGAGAACCCGGGCCGCCGCTGGGACCAGCCCGTGCCCCTCGTCGACGTCCTGCGCGCCGCCTCCTCCGAGGTGGAGCAGTACGAGCGCATCGAGCTCTCCGGCGTCTCCGAGGCCGAGATCCACGGCCAGGCCGTGACCGACCTCGTGCACCTGCTGGCCGAGCTGCTGGAGAACGCCACCACGTTCTCCTCCCCGCAGACCAAGGTCCGCGTCAACGCCACGCGTCTGCCCGACGGCCGCGTCATGGTCGAGATCCACGACAAGGGCATCGGCCTCACCGCCGAGGACTTCGCGGACATCAACCACAAGCTGGCCAACCCGCCGACCGTGGACGCCGCGATCTCGCAGCGCATGGGTCTGTTCGTGGTCGGCCGGCTGGCGGACCGCCACAGCATCCGCGTCCAGCTGCGCCCCTCGGGCGAGGCGGCGGGCACCACCTCGCTGGTGATGCTCCCGGACGCGATCACCCACGGTGGTGGTGGCGAGGGCATCCCGGACGACGACTTCACGGTCTCCTCGATCATTCCGGAGCAGAAGACCCAGCTGGCCGCCCCGCTGCGCACCGCCGCAGAACTCGGCTTCGACGACTCGGCGTACGACCGCCAGGGCAGCGGGAGCGCCGGCGGCGCGCCCGCGGACCCCGTCGTACGGTCCTTGGGCCGCGAGGAGCGCCGGGCCGCGCTGGAGGCTCAGGTCGGCTACCCGCAGGGGCAGGCCGAGTACCCGTCCCAGGACTATCCGGAACCTCAGCCGGAACACGGCTACCAGCCATACCAGGGGTACGAGGAGCCGGCCGCGCAGGGCTACCAGAACACCTGGGACGCTCCGGGGCAGCAGGCGGGCCAGGAGGCTTATCCGGACCAGGCATATGCCTATCCGGAGGTTGGCTACCAGGATCCCCAGCAGCCCGCCCCGTCGTACGAGGGTGGCTACGAGGACCAGTCCCAGCAGGGCGAGTGGCCCCAGCAGAACACCTATTCGGGCTCCTACCAGCAGGGCTACGGGACCGAATCGGAATCGACGTCCGCTCCCGAACCGGCCGCGGAGCGCGTAGGCTTCGACCGTCCGGGCGCCGCTGCCGACTCCGGTCACCAAATGACCGGCGCGGGCCTGCCGCGACGCGGCAGCCAGCAGCAGTGGCAGCCGGCGAAGCAGGAAGCGGAGTCCACCGGATCTCTCTTCGAGCAGCGGCCGCAGCGTCAGCAGCAGCCCGCCGAACCGAAGCGGGCCCCGGAGGAATCCGAAGGCACCGAGTCCTGGCGCTCGACGAACGACGAGCGCTGGCAACAGGCCGGCAAGCTCCGTGAGCCGAAGGCGGGCGGGGTCACCCCGTCCGGTCTCCCTCGGCGGGTGCCCAAGGCCAACCTGGTCGAGGGCGCTGCGGAGACGACCCCGCAGGGCGGCCCCCAGGTCTCCCGCGCACCGGAGGACGTCCGTGGCAGGTTGAGCAACCTGCGGCGCGGTGTCCAACAGGGACGCAGCGCGGGATCCGAGCAGTCAAGTAACAGCTATGACCAGGAGCGTTAGTGTGAGCCCGATGAGCCAGGCGGCACAGAACCTGAACTGGTTGATCACCAACTTCGTGGACAACACCCCAGGGGTGTCGCACACGGTGGTGGTCTCCGCCGACGGACTCCTTCTGGCGATGTCCGACGGATTCCCGCGCGACCGCGCCGACCAACTGGCGGCCGTGGCCTCCGGTTTGACGTCGCTGACCGCCGGAGCCTCCCGCATCTTCGAGGGTGGCGCCGTCAACCAGACCGTCGTGGAGATGGACCGCGGGTTCCTCTTCCTCATGTCCGTCTCGGACGGTTCCTCGCTCGCGGTGCTCGCGCACCCCGAGTGCGACATCGGCCTCGTGGGCTACGAGATGGCCCTCCTCGTGGACCGCGCGGGCAGTGTCCTCACCCCGGACCTGCGTGCGGAGCTTCAGGGAAGTCTTCTCAACTAGCAAACAAGCAGTGCGTTTCGCGTCACCGCACCATAGGGTGCGGTGGCGCGGTTCCACAGGGAGTACTGCGTTCTTGGAGTCGGAGGAGGAAACGTGACAACACCCGGAGGACATCCTTATGGCGGCGCGCAGCAGCCGCAGGGTGGGCACGACCAGAACCGCTTCAACTTCCCCTCCACTCCCAGCCGGCCCGTGCCGGAGCACAACCCGTACCAGCAGTACGGACAGCCCCAGCAGCCGCAGCAGCCCCCGCAGGGCCATCGGCCCTCGCAGGGTCCCATGCGGTCCTCGCAGCCCCAGGCTCCGAAGGCGCACAACCCGCTGGTGCGTCCGTACGCCATGACCGGCGGCCGTACCCGGCCGCGCTACCAGCTCGCCATCGAGGCGCTGGTCAGTACCACGGCCGATCCCGCGCGGCTGCAAGGGCAGTTGCCCGAGCACCAGCGCATCTGCCGCCTGTGCCAGGAGATCAAATCCGTCGCGGAGATCTCGGCACTTCTCTCCATTCCTCTTGGTGTCGCCCGAATCCTCGTCGCCGACCTGGCGGAGGCGGGCCTCGTCGCCATTCACCAGCCCGGCGGCGACGAGTCCGCCGGCGGCCAGCCAGATGTGACACTGCTCGAAAGGGTGCTCAGTGGACTTCGCAAGCTCTAACGGAGGTTCTGCCGGAGGGGCACCGCGCTCCACCACCTCCGCGAAGATCGTGGTGGCGGGCGGCTTCGGCGTGGGCAAGACCACGTTCGTCGGCGCGGTCTCCGAGATCAACCCGCTGCGCACCGAAGCCGTCATGACCAGCGCCTCCGCCGGCATCGACGACCTCACCCACACCGGTGACAAGACGACCACCACGGTCGCCATGGACTTCGGCCGCATCACCCTGGACCAGGACCTGATCCTGTACCTCTTCGGTACCCCGGGTCAGGACCGCTTCTGGTTCATGTGGGACGACCTGGTCCGCGGCGCCATCGGCGCCGTCGTGCTCGTGGACACCCGTCGTCTGGCGGACTGCTTCCCCGCGGTGGACTACTTCGAGAACAGCGGCCTGCCCTTCGTGATCGCCCTCAACGGCTTCGACGGGCACCAGCCCTACACGCCGGAGGAGGTCCGCGAGGCCCTGCAGATCGGCCCGGACGCCCCCATCATCACCACCGACGCCCGTCACCGCGGCGACGCCAAAAGCGCGCTCATCACGCTCGTCGAGCACGCCCTGATGGCCCGCCTGCGGTAGGCGCTCCGCTCAGTCGTTCACCCGGGACGCCGGGAACCCGTGGAGGGTTCCCGGCGTCCCGTTCTCGTGCCGGAGGAGTACACGTGAGCGCCGGGGCCGCGCGCAGGAGGCGGGTCCCTCCGTGGCGGACCCGATTCGCTTCCGTGTACCGGGGCCGCGCCACCGGCGGGGCCCGGAGCGGCGGTTCGGGGGCAGGGCGGACCGGCGCCGGGGATCGCGGCCGTCCCCGCCCGGCGGGCGGCCTGCGCGTACGGGGCGGCCGGACGTCGCGGCGGTACGGCTGCCGGACGGCCGACGGCCGCCCGCCGCGCCTCGACCCGGTGCCGGAGGGCATCGAGGTCAGGAGCGGCCGAGCGGCCGTCGGGAAGAGCGTGTGCGTGCTGCGGGGTCAGCGCCAGCTGTGGGGGGCCTGGAAGCCCCGGCTGCGCTCCAGGCGCCGCCAGCCCGCCGGGGGGCGGGGGATGCTGGCGGCCTCGGGGGTCGCGGCGGCGCGGGCGAGCAGGATCGCGGTGATCGCGGCCAGCTCCTCGGGCTCGGCGTTGCCCTTCTCGACCTTCAGCAGGGTGTCCGTGGCGATGCTCATCGGTGGCATGTCTCCTTCGTTTACTGCGGCGGGTTGCCGTGCTTGCGCGACGGCAGGTCGGCGTGCTTGGTGCGGAGCATCGCGAGGGCGCTCGCGAGGACCTCGCGGGTCTC
>NZ_JBIAVF010000020.1:0-190896 GCF_042893755.1 Streptomyces sp. NPDC001568
TGTGTGTTTTTATGTGGTTGGCTGTTCCTTTCTGTCCGTGGGCGCGTACTGCCGGCCCCCCCCCCCCCCCGCCCGGCCCCGGGGGGGGGGGGCCCCCCCACCCCCCCCGCCCCCCACGACCGGGGCGCGTCGCACTCGCCCGGCAACCACCCGCGCAACGCTTCTACGGGGCGGCCTCGTGGACGACGGTGGTGGTGGGGCCCTCCTCGGCGAGCCCGAGGAGGGCCTGGCGCTCGTTCTCGTCGACGGCCAGGTCCCATTGGAGCTTGGTGGCCGACCCACGTCGCGGCGTAGGCGTAGTGGTGGGAGCCGTCCGAGGACAGCCACCCGGCCGGATCCTTGTCGCTCTTGGACCGGTTGGAAGCGGCGGAGACCGCGATCAGGGTGTCCGGGCTGCTTTGGTCGTTCGCGTACGCCTCCCGCCGCGCCGCCGACCACGGCACCTGCTCAGAGGTGAACACCGCGGCGAGGGGGACGAAGTGCCGCGGGTTCATGTTGAACCGGAGGCGCGCGCCGCGGGCGTCGATCGTTTCTCCCCGTTCAGCCGCCCCGCCCACGTCGTCGGATGCCCGCTCCCCGAGCCTGCTCAGGTCCTCGGACGCCCGCGCGTGAGGCGGCGGCTGTCCGACACTCGTGGGCCGGTGCCCGGTCGCGACCGCGCGGGACAGGCGCGACGTCCTGGGCGTGACGGTGGTGCGCCCCGACCTGGTGGCGGGGATCAGCGCCGACCCCGATCCGTCGACCACGGCGGAGTGTTCCGCCACCCCGTGCGGTTCACCCGGCTGCGCCTGGACGCGACCCCGCAGGACATCCCCCGGTTCGGAGAGGGCCCCGCTGCGGCGGGCGGCTGAGAGCCGGGGGAGGGCGGCACATGCGGGCCCACTCGCAGGCTCCGCTGTGGTTTGCCGGCCGGCGAGGGTCGGATGGTTTGCACGTGGCGTGGTGCTGACGTGGTGTGTTTCTCCACTGCCCATGGGGTGGCCGCGTTGTGCAGACTGCCGAGCATGTCTGATCTCCCTTCGCCCGCGATGGCTGTTGTGTCGGCAGTTGCCGGCCACGATGTCGCCACCGCCCTGAGCAGGTACTCGGTCGCCGGTTGGTGGAGCAAGTGAACGGCGTGGTCGATGTGCCGCCGGACAAGGGCCCGGCCGCTGCCGCGCGGCTGGGGTCGGCTCCGTCGGTGTTCGGGGCCGGCGCGATGGTCGGCGTGCTCGGCGGCATGATCGGACTGGGCGGCGCGGAGTTCCGGTTGCCGCTGCTCATCAGCGTGTTCGGCTTCGCGGCCCTGTCCGCGGTGATCCTGAACAAGGCGATGAGCCTGGTCGTCGTGGCCACCGCCCTGCCCGCCCGACTTGCCGCGGTCTCCTTCACCGATCTCGGAGCGCACTGGGCGATCGCGGTCAACCTGTTGGCCGGCAGCCTCCTGGGCGCGTGGGCAGGGGCCTCGTGGGCGGTACGGATGCGCTCCGCAACCCTCTACAAGGTCCTCGCCGTCCTCATGGTGGGCATGGCCGCCGCCCTGGTCCTCACCCACGCCACCGCCGTCGGATCCCTCGACCTGCCGGGACCGGTGCAGGTGGTGGCCGGCGTGGTCGCCGGGTTCGGGATCGGCGCGATCGCCGCCATCATGGGCGTCGCCGGTGGGGAGCTGCTGATCCCCACGATCGTGCTGCTCTTCGGCGCGGACATCAAACTCGCCGGGAGTCTGTCTCTCCTGGTGTCCCTCCCGACCATGCTCGTCGCGTTCGCCCGCTACAGCCGCGACGGCAGCTTCGCCGTCCTCGGCGCCAACATCCGCTTCGCCGCTCTCATGGCCGGCGGCTCGATCACCGGGGCACTCCTGGGCGGACTGCTCCTGGGCGTGGTCCCGGACCTGGTCCTGATTCCCGCCCTCGCGGTGATTTTGCTGGTCTCGGCGGTCAAGGTCGCCCGGCACGGCTGAAGCCATCAGGGCCGGTCGGGCCCGGCCGTGGTCTCCGCTCCCACGGGCGGACCGGGGCAAGGGTTTGGCCTCGCCCCGGCCGGGTGTGGGTACGCGCCGGTGCTCTCGGCCAGGACTTGTCCGGCCGATCATGTGACCGCTTCATGTCCGGGTCGTTGATGTGGACATGGGAGCGTCCGTTCCAGCAGGTCCAGCCCGCAGCGGACGCGGCGGGTGAGATCGACTGGGACGTGTCGGTCGACTCCACCATCGTGCGGGCGCATCAGCACGCGGCAGGCACCCGGGCAGACCCACCGCCGCCCCCGCCTCCCAGGGGGCGGAAGTCCCAGAACACCAGGACGAAACCCCGTGGCAAAGCCTGCACGCCCGCCTGGTGGAGGTGGTGCGGGAGGTGAGGGTCTGGGCCGCTCGCGCTACTTCTCCGTGGCACTGAGCCGACAACGTGCTCCTCACTGCCCCTGTCGTCGAGGATCTGCACCCTCACAACAGCGATCGAACCCCCGCTCTGAGGGGCGGAGAACGGGATCGATCTCTGCCAGGCCTTCGTGCAGCCGACGGGCCCCCCGGGCAACACGATCGTCGGTGTCGCCCGACATCTCCTCGCAGAGCCGTAGCGCCTCGTCCAGGTCGTCCGAGAAGATACTGAAGACATCGACGATCGCGGTGTGGATGTGATCGGCGTGGTTGTCGTTGGCGACTGCCAGTGCGGACGCGACGATCGTCAGTCCGACCCTGTCCTTTCGCCGAAGCAAGCCCTCCGCGGTCCGCCGGGTGACGAAGGTGTCCTGATCGAGCACAAGCCCCAGCAGTGGCTCCACGGCCTCTGGCGTCTCGGCGAACCCTGCCAGGCCGTGACCGGCATCCGCCCGGTCACGCCAGTCATCGCTTCGCCCGAGTTCGCCAAGCGTCACGACGACCGCACGCCGCAGGTCACTGGCCACGGATTCGCCCGCCCCCTTCCCACGATTCCGGTCGAAATATCACCGAGGCGCCCTACCGGAGGATCGCCAGGACAGGTCCTAGCCGAGGCGGCTCCGCCGGCAGGAGCGGCGGGAGCGTCCGGCACGGGATCCGCCAGGAAGGCCGGAGGGGTCACCACGGGACCTGCCGGTAGTCCTTCAGGAGGATGCCGTGCACGGGCGCTCCGGCCTGCCCCCGCACGATCGGGTGGTAGACGCGGGCGGCGCCGTCCACGACGTCCAGCGGCGGGCGCCAGCCGGTGGCGGCGTGCCGGCTCCGGGCGGGCAGGGGCTTCTCGTCCGTGACCCACCCCGTGTCCACGCTGCAGGTGTGGATGCCGCGGGTGGCCAGCTCGGCCGCGCTGGTGCGGGTGAGCATGTTCAGCGCGGCCTTGGCCATGTTGGTGTGCGGATGGTCGCCCGTCTTCCTGTGGACGGTGAACCGGCCCTCGACCGCCGAGACGTTGATGAGGTAGCGGTTGGGGTGAGGGGAGGAGTCCAGCAGGGGCAGCAGACGATCGGCGAGCAGGAACGGCGCGACGGCGTTGACCAGTTGGACCTCCAGCAGCTCCGCCGGGTCGATCTGCCCCAGACGCAGCGTCCAGGAGTTGGTCGCGGTCGTCTCGGGCAGCAGGCCGGCCTCGTCCACTCCCTCCCGCGACAGCGGGACGGCCGGCGGGGCGTCCGCCGTGCGCACGGTATCGGCCGGGGCGCGGGGCGCCGGGACCCGTGGGGCGAGCTCCGCCGTCCATGGCAGGGGCGCGGTGCGCGGGCCGGGTACGGAGAACTCCGGAGCGGTCCAGATCCGTGGCGCGCCGAGGGACGCCCGGGCCGGCGTGGTTTCGCCGCCGGCCAGCGCGGCGTACGCCTGCGGGGAGCGGCGCAGGGTCTGCGCCGCGTTGTTGATCAGGATGTCCAGGGGCAGTCCCTGGGCCAGCACGTGGTCCGTGAAGGCGAGGACCTGCCGGGGATCGCGCAGGTCCAGCACGGCGATCCGTAGCCGCGACCACCACTGCGAGGCGTCGGGGACGGACGCGAACCGGCGCACCGTGTCCTGGGGGAAACGGCTGGTCACCGTCAGCTCGGCGCCGTCCCGCAGGAGCATCAGCGCGACCTGGAAACCGATCTTGACGCGGCCGCCGGTCAGCAGCGCGCGCCGGCCGGTGAGGTCGGTGCGGTTCGTACGGTGGGCGAAGTTCTCACCAGCGCATTCGGGACACAGCAAGTGGTAGAAGTCGTGGACGTGCAGGTAGTGGTTCTTGCAGACGTAGCAGCGCAGGGGACGGTTGAGCAGTCGTTCCGGACCATCACCGTCCGGCAACCGGCGCTGCGCGGACGGCCCCGGGCGGAGCGGAACGTCTTCGGGGACCGTCGGACCTCGCCCCGGCGGGGCCGGCGCGGGCAGAGCGGCGTCCATGACGCGGTCGCGGGCACCCATCGCGGTGGTGGCGAGCAACTCCGCGTCGGCTGCGGCCCGCGCGGCGCGCGCCTCGGCGCGACGCCTGAGTCGACCGTCGCGGAGGAGATCCCCGGCGGCCCGTTCCAACGACCGGCGCTGGGCATCGTCCACGGGTAGTTGCCGTGCCTGCTGGAGCATGTCCAGGCAGATCTGTATGCGTTCACTGTCCACGGGGTGCCTTAGGTGTAATGGATCGTGCGCGGCTCCCCGACCCGTCCGGTGGCGTCCATCGCGCGTGGACGACCGGGGCGCGCACGGTGAGGGCGAGCCGGACGCCGCCGGTGGGTAAGGCGCGCTCATGACGGACGCGTAGCACGGGCGCCGCGTCCGGAGGTGGTGATCAGAATAGGCCGCGGGCCGGACGGCCGGGCACCATTTTCGGCCCGGACCCCGCGCCCGGCGAACACCCCCGGGCGGAGCCCTCCACTCGGGGCGTGCCCTCTGAAAATGGGAGATTCCCGAATCGGACAGCGAACGTCTGTTTCGCGCCGGTTGGGGATGATCCGGGTGTCGGTCTGTCCCGTGGGTGTTGTGCTGGAGGGGCTGCGCCCGCCGGGGCGAGCGTCGGACAGCGTCAACAGGGGGTCTTCAGCCATGGCTTCTCTGCACTACGACATACTCACCGATCCGGCTCCGCTCCAGGTGCCGGTCGCGGGCGAGGAACGCCAAGGATCGGTCCACGTCGTCGTCTCGAACCCGACCATGGACGAGGTCATCTGATACTCCATCGAGATACGGGTGCCCTGTGGCCAGGGGGCCGGAGACCTGACGGCGAACCCGAAGACGATCACCGCGCGGATGGAGCGGAACACCGCGACGAGGCAGGGGGAGGAACCCCACCTCGCCTGGGACGACAACACGGGCGTCCTCACCGTGACCGCCCGGCCGAACGCGCTGTTCCAGGAAGCCGGTTCCATGGTCCTGGTTCTGGACGGCTTCCCCGTCTCCGGCGCGGCGGGACTCGTGCTGCTGCGGGTGACGGAGCGGGCGGCGAACGGCGCCAGGGTGCAGAAGAACCCGGTGACCCTGAGCCTGCTGAAGCAACTGCCCAAGGTCCCGCGCAACTTTCGCGCCCAGCAGTCCCTGGTGGTCGGCGGCCAGGACGTCGTCCTGCTGTGGGACGGGTCCGACACCCTCACCTACCGGATCCAGGGCCCGGAAGGCCAACCGGAGACCGTCGCACCGACACAGGGCGCAACCGGCTGGCAGTGGTCGCCGCCCGCGGGCCGGGAGCCCAAGAGGGACGCCACCTACACCCTGATCGCCACCTCCCCGGGCGGACAACAGGCCGGGTACTTCCTCACCACCACGGTCCACCTGCGCAGCCCCGAGTTCGAGGGCGTAACCGCCACCGCCGGCATCCACAGTCCTTGGATCGAGGGCACGACCGACAGGGGCAGGATCGTCCTCACCGCGCAGGGCGCCCGGATCCGCGACGCCGCCGAGGACCTCGGCACCCTCACCGCGGCCAAGGCCGACGTCGACACCGTCACCGCGACGTGGGTCCGGGGACGTGAGAGCGACGCCGGGTGGATCGGTTTCCCGTCCGACGGGATCAGGGTCGGCCGCAGCGGCGGAGGCGACCTGGGAACCGTCACGGCCGACAGGATCAGCGTGACCGGCGTCAACACCCAGTGGGTGGGGGACCGGGACTCGGGCAAGGGATGGGTCGAGTTCCCGCAGTCGGGAGTGAACGTCCGCAAGGACGGAAAGCAGGACTGGGGAACCGTCGCCGCCGACCTGGCGGACCTGAACGGAATCAACACGAAGTGGGTGCAGGGCCGCACGGCCACCGACGGATGGATCGAGTTCCCGGCCTCCGGGATGAACGTGTTCCAGGGCGCCGGAAGCCGCCAGTGGGGGACCGTCGCGGCCGACAAGGCGGACCTGAACGACCTGGTCACCCACCGGGCCCAGGTCAAGGAACGTCTCACCCTCCAGGGCGGGCTGAGCGTCGACAACGTGCTGGAGACGCAGGACGGACCGCCGCGGCTGATCGTCCGCGGCCGCCTGGAGGCCGAGGGCGAGGTGGCGGCCGGTGACACCGTCACCGTCGACGGGGACCTCACCACCCTCGGCATGCTGCGCGTCGAGGGCGAGTCCCGCCTCCAGGGGAAGGTGAACGCCGGAGCACACCTTTCGGTCCGCAACTCAGGCGACTGGATCATGCACACGAACGACGGGAAGGTGGCGATCAACGGAGACCTGCGCGTCCACGGGGCATTCCGCTCCGATTCCTGACCGGATCACCGGCCGGACCGCACACCACCCGGCAGGTGTGCGGTCCGGCCGGGCGTTGCGCCGCGCGGGGGTATCCCCGCAGGGCGTCGGCGAAATCGCCCAAGACGCAGGCCCTGACGGCCGCAGGCGTGTAGATCCCGCTGCTCCGAAGACGGCCTTGCCTCAGCTACCGGTTTCCAGTCCGTGACCAGCCGCGGCGCGGTCGGCCTGCCACTGCAGCGGGAAGGCGTGCCCACGGTCCGTGCCGGCCAGGAGCAGGCGGTCGGGGCCGGGGTGAGCTGTCATCCCTTTGTCACCGGCCCGCACTCCTTGTCCTGCACGGTTCGACCGCCGCGGTCCGGGTTGGTGTGACCAACGCATGGCTGGCGTCTGCCGTGCCGTGGCAACCGGATGACGGGAGAGCGGCCGCTTCTCGCAGCGGGCCCCCCGGCTGGTGTGCGCAGGTCACACGTTGGTGTCCGATGTGGGGGCGAGGAGGAGGTCGTGGCAGTTTTCGCGGAGGAGGCGTTCGTGTCCGGGGGTGAAGTAGGTACGCCAGGAGCCGATGGCGAGTGAGTCGTACGCGGCGTCTGCAGCCGGGGCCGGTACGGGGATGGATACCGCGGGTTCCGGGTGTCCGGTGGCGTGCCGCAGCCGGGCAAGGGCACTTTCACGGGCCTCGGGGCTGCCGCCAAGGGCGGGGCCTGCGAGGTCTTCGTGCGTGACGACGTGGACTGCCGGGTGGTGGAGCATCCACCGGCAGCGGCGGGCGTCGCGAATGCCGGGGAAGTCGGGGTCGCTCAGGGCGAGGGCGACCCTGGCGTCCATGTCGGGGAGCGCTCGGAGGATGCCCTGGTAGACGAGGTCTTCGGGCTGGCTGCCGATCCGGTCGGTCGGCTGCATCAGGTACTCGATGTGGCTGATGATGCGGTCGCGTACGTCACGGTGGTGGAAGACGAGCGGGGGCCCGCCGCCCGTGGACCACACGCGCAGGACGTCGGCGTCGGCTCGACCGAGGTCGAGGCTGTTGACGTACCAGCAGCCCCGGCCCGGCAGGAGGCGGACCAAGTCGGTGCCCGGCACCCGCAGCAGCCTTTCCTCCAGCGCGGCATCGACCGGCGAGGCGAGGGTGACCGGCTGCCCCAACAGCCGCCACCACACCCGCCACAAGGCATGCACCGTGGTGTCGAAGGACTCCGCGAGCTCTTCACGGCCACCGCGCAGAAGCTCTGCCGCACGGCCTGCGCCGTGCGCGGCTTCGAGGAGGGGGTAGACCTCGCCCGCGCCAACAGGTTCGCCGCTGACTGGCTGGGTTGCGCTCATCGTTCCGTACGGGGTGTAGCCGAGGGCTTCGATGGCTTCGGCGAGCAGCGGCGTGCCGCTGCCGCGCAGGGACACGGCGATCAACTGCTGTTCAGGCATGCGGGATCTCCTCCAAAATCCGGGTCTGCGCCGGCGGGGCGCCGAGGAGCAGGTCTTCGTAGACGTGGTGGACCCGGCTGTGGGTGCGGTGGTACAGGAGTTCGGCCGCGCGGTGGGGGTCGCCTGCGTCGACGAGGGCCCGGGCCAGGGTGTCCTGGACGATCTCCCGCTCCACCCGTACTCCGCCGAGCACCTCGATCTCCTGCTCCAGCCGGGCCAGGAGATCGACCGCGGCCTGCGGTCGGCCTGCCGTGAGATGCGCGAGCGCCCGCACCACGGGCGCCAGTACCCGGACGAACTCGGACCGCTCGTCGCAGGCTGCCCGCTCGGCAAGTGCCTCCAGGTCGTCCGTGGCGGCTTCGACAGCGAGTGCGAGGGCGAGGTTGAAGGTGTGGAACACCTCCGCCATGCCGCCCGGGGCCGCGAGCAGCTCCCGTACGTGCTCCACCTCGGTGCGCCGGGCGGGCACCTGACCGGCCAGCAGCAGCCGCCAGTTCGTCGCCGCCCGCATGCCGACGTCCGCCCGGTCCAGAACCCGGTCGGCCCGTCGGCGGGCGCACGCGAAGTCACCGGCGGCGAGCGACTGGAGTGTGGCGTGCCAGTTCAGATGCCGGAACTGCACCGCCTGCGGGTCGGCGGACAGCCACTCGTCGATGAACGCCACCGACCTCGGCCCGGCACCCATCTCGTGCTCGGCATGAGCCCTCGCGTGCACGGCCAGCCCTGAGCGCGGATTGAGCTCCAGGGCACGCACCGCCAGATCGTAGGCCTCGCCGACGCGTCCCTGCTCCGTGCGTGTCCAGGCCAGCCGGCCGGCCCACACCCAGCTCCCCGGGCCGGCCAGCGAGTACTGCCGCTCCACCAAGGCATTCCCGCGCTCCCGATAAGCCCGAGACCCGCTGGCCGCGAAGGCATCCACCATCAGCGCAGCGGCCTCGTCCCCCGGCCAGGACGCGAGATGACCGGCCAGGTGATCGGCGGCCATGACGTACTGACGGTGCGTGAACAGGAAGACTCCGTGTACCAGGCTCACCGCCCGCTCCCCGCCCACCCGCGCATCCCGGTGGGCGCGCACCAGCTCCGCCCGCAGCTCCGCGTCGTCAAGCCCGTCGCTGGTCGCAAGCACCAGCAGCGCCCGCGCCACGCCGTAGTCCGGCTCGGCGGCCACCCACGCCCGGAGGGCGGGCAGGGCCCGTCCGCTGAGGGAGGCCATCTCCCACACTGCCGCCGTGCCGTGTGTTCCCGGCAGCGGCCCCATGTCAGTCCCGGGCCATGAAAACAGCAAAACAGACAATTCCGCTGTTCCCGCAGTGATTTCGCGGCAGAGTCAGCGGCAGCGCGGCGTAATTCCCGGACGCTGCCCCACTCGCAGCCGCCGTTCCACCCTCGGCCCGCGCACCACCCTGGTTCACGCACGTGTTCCCGAACACGGCGTTCCCGACCCCGACGATATTCGCCTGCGCCGCCCCGACAGGCACCAGCACCGCTCCAGCGGCCGTACCCACGACCAAGGCCTGACGGCCCGCCTTCTGCAAATCCACACCCGACACCACGACCACCACACGCCCTCTCGGTCCGACTCCCCGCACGCGCTTCCCTTGGCGTACGCCGGGATTCCCAGGGCATCAACGACTGCCCTCCGAGCGGGGCACCGCACACGAGAAGGGGCCTACGGCCGAACAACTGGGCCAGGGGCGGGCCGCCGCCGCGTCAGGCACAGGCAAGCGGAAGCGTTCCTTCCCTTGCTCTCAGCTGCTTTGGAGTAGAGGGAAGCCCCGGCACCTCACCCGTCCGAGAATCCGGAGAATCGCTTTCCCCACGCGGGAAGTAAGTGCCGAAGTCCACCCGATCGGCCGCCCCGGCGTATCACCTCCACCAGCTCAGAGGCCGTAGCCCCGACTTCGCCCGGCCGATGCGGCCTCTCCGCCCACGAGCCCCCCTGTGGAGGCGTGCAGGGCGCCGCCGCGGCCCTCGACAACGGCGGGTTGTTCCAGGTGCACGTCGTGCCCCGGAGAGCTTCAAGTCGCCCGTGTCCCCCTCGTGAAGGGCGACGCGTACGGGGATCAGCGGCGAGGAACGGGAATGGCTGGACGAGGTGCTCGCATGGGCCGTGCCACTCGAACGGGGCCGCGGCGCCTGCGCCGACTCCGTCACGACCTACCCGACGTGCGGGCCCCACGGCACCTCACCCGCGGCAGCCGCACACCCATGGCGCTGTGCGCGGACGCTGCACACGTGCTTCACCGTCACCGTCGTCGGGAGACCGGTCAGGAGGAGTGACAGCCCCACCGGGAGCAGTCCCGTCCACACCGTTGGCGAGACGTACGCGGTGCCGGACGTACCGTCCACCAGCCACGCACGGACGGGTTGCGAATCGATGTCGCCCTCGACGGAGACGTTGAACGACGCGCCGCCGCCGTCCGGGGTGAAGGCGCCCGAGCAGTGCCTTGACGTTCCCGCATTGGCCACTGTGTTGTCGTACGTCCGGCACTCGGCCTCGACCACGGTCCCGGGCCTGCCCCACAGCGCCGCCCGCAGCTCTTCGGTGAAGTTCGTCAGCACGACGTACGCCAGAAGCAACCCGACCAGACAGGCCAGCGCCAGCCACGGCGCGGGTCCGACCGGCTCCGGTTGCCCGTCCACAACGTCCACACCCTCGCTCATCCGCATCCTCGGATCGTCGACGGACCTCCATGGTGACCGAACCGAAGCACCCTAGGAAGCCCTCCAACGCCCCCACCCCCAAAGATGGTCACGACGGCACGGGCCGGGCGTTGACGGCGCGGTCAGTCGGCCGATCCGGGCGGTCCGGCCAGTGCCGTCCAGGTCCTCCTCCAGCGAGATCCCGGGCTTGGTGGGCGCGTTGCTCGATGAGCCGACGGAACCCGGCGAGCGCGTACCGCTCGCCGGTGGCCGCGGCCCGGGATTTCCGAGCGCGGACCACAGGCTGGTGCGAGGGCGAGGCTTCGGATCGCCGGCAGTTCCGCCGCCGTGCGTCCGGGCAGCCTGGCGTCGAGGTACTTCACGTCAGGGCGTAACGGCCGGCCGTTCGGCGGCGATGGCAGGTGCGGGTACGCACGGGCACCCACGGGCAGATGCCCGCCCGCCGTACCGTCGGGCACCGCGCCGCGGCCATCTGACCGTCCCTTGGTGAAACCGGGCCTTCTGGGTATCCGCACGGCAACCGGATGCCGTGCGAAGGAGAAGAAGAATCCCATGACGTCCTCCCTGATCGAAGCCGTCGACATCGAAGCCCCGGTCTCAGTGAGCTGGGCCCTGTGGCAGGACGTCGAGCGCTGGCCGTCCTTCCTCAGCCACGTCCACCACGTCGAGCGGATCGACGCGACCACCTTCGCCTGGCAGGTCTCCCTGCCCGGAGCGGACAAGCAGTTCGTGGCCGAACTCACCGAAGTGATCGCCGAAGAGCGCATCGCCTGGCGTACAACCCAGGGAGTGCACCACGCCGGCGTGGTCACCTTCCACCGCCTCAGCGAGACCCGGAGCCGGGTGACGCTTCAGATCGAGTACGACCCCAAGGGCTTCATCGAACATGTGGGTGCCCTCACCAACCTCGACTCGGTCCTGGCCAACTACGACCTGGGCCAATTTCAGGCCCTCGCCGAGCGCGACGCCGTCACTCTCCGATCTCTCACCGGAGAGTGACGACGAACCGCAAGGCCCTCCACTGGCCGGCCCCGCCGTTCGTGGACGTCAGCGCCTCGCGCGCTCCGTCCCCACCGACGACCTCGCGTCAGCACCGATCGGCCACCTCCCCGAGGAGCGCGTCGCCGGTCGGTGCCGACCCATGAGAGGGCGCAGATCGCAGGACCGGGCCGCGCGGAGCCGCCTCCCGGCAGGGGGCGCAGGTCGCGAGACCCGCCGGTCAGTCGTTGCCGGGAGGGACGGCGCCGGTCATCTCGGCCAGCACCCTCCGCCGTTCCTCACCGGGACGGGCCCGGAGCGGTCCGGCCAGGCGGGCGCTGTCGTAGCGCCACCGGTGATCGAGGTCCCGTGGGACGGTGTCGGCTTCCCGGAGTTCCGCCCTGGTTCCGAGCAGTTCGGTGAGGTCACGGGCCAGGTCGCGCCAGGAGACGTGGCCGCTGCACGCGTTGGCGACCCCGTGCACGGGCCGGTCCAGGCAGGCGGCGACCGCCCGGGCGAGGGCGGCCGCGTGCACCCAGGCCGCTCCGTACCAGGCGTGTCCGCCGGCGCCGTCACGCGGCAGCTCGATCGGCAGGCCCCGGTGGGCCGATTGGTAGAGCGAGCCGACGGCGCCCCACCGCAGCTGCTCGCGCAGCCGGTCGTGCGCGCCCCAGACGATCGGTGACCGCACGGCGCTCGCGCCCCCGCGACCCCCGGTGCCCGCGGCGCGCAGCACCATGTCCTCGCAGTCGAGCTTGGCCTGACCGTACGGGCTCACGGGCCCGTGGGGCGGCGCCTCCTCGGCGACCCGCTCGGTGCCGGGGTGCCCGTAGGCGTCCACACTGCTGACGAAGACGAACGGGCCGCGCCGCCAGGCGCCGACCATCGCCTCCATCGCCGCGAGGTCCACCTCGTGCCGGGTGAAGGTGCACGCGGCGTGGACGACCGCGTCCGCCCGCGCGACCGAGTCCCGCAGCCCGGCCAGGTCACCGAGGTCGCCCTCGATGACGTCGACGCCCTCGGCGGCGATCAGGTGGGCGGACTCGGGGCGGGCCAGCGCCAGCACGGGGCGGCCCCGGGCGGCCAGTTCGCGTACGACGAACGCACCCACACCGCCCGTCGCGCCGGTGACCAGGACCGTGCCCGGCCGGACCTCCCGGGAGCGGTGGATCGGCCTGCGCGCCGAGCGCGCGGCGTGCTGCCGTGCCGCGCGTGCCTCCAGGAGCGCGGTCAGCGCCCGGGGCGTACGGGCCTGGAGCACGTCGAGGCCCGTGAGCGGCAGCTCGAGTTCCGTGCGCAGCCGTTCGGCGAGTTGCACGGCTTTGAGAGAATGCCCGCCGAGCGCGAAGAAGTCGTCGTGCGGCGATACGGGCACACCGGTGTCGAGCACGGCGGCGAAGGCCGCCTCGACCGCTCCGGCCCGCGCGCCGGACGGTACGGCCGCCACGTCCTGGCCCGGCAGCCGTACCGGGTCGGTCGGCCCACCGGGTGTACGGGGCAGTGAGTCGAGCAGCGTGACCGAGGCGGGCACGACTTCGGGCGGAAGGGACCGGCGCAGCAGGCCCAGCAGTTCGTGGCCGGCCGGGCCGACCCCGTCGCGCAGGACGGCGTAGGCCACGGGCGGCCCCTGCTCGGGCCGGACCACCGCGGCGTCGGCGACCTCCGGGTGGGCGCGCAGCACCTGCTCGGCCGGGTGGGGCCGACCCTCCGGGGCGGTGCCGCGGTCCGGGGAGGGCGGGGCCGCCCGGTCCAGGGGGAGGTCCGGGTCGGCCGCGATCGTCTCCAGCAGGGCCGCGTAGTCCCGTACGGCCGCCTCCGCCGCCGTGGTGTCCAGGGTGTGCGCGTCGTACTGGACGAGCGCCCGGGGGCGCTCGGCGTCGCCCAGGTCCAGACCGTAGGAGAGGGCGAACTTCGCGCCGCCGATGGGGACGTCGACGTACTCGGCGGTCGTGCCCGGCAGCCGCAGCACGGTCGGCGCCCCGAGGACGTCGGAGGTGACGCGGACCAGGGCCGTGCCGTCGCCGCCGCGGGCCCCGGCGCCGAGGCGTTCGAGGACCAGGTCGAAGGGGAGGTGCCGATGGCGCTGGGCTTCGAGGAGCGCCGCGTTCACGCGGCCCAGCAGCCGGGCGAAGGACGGGGCGCCGGAGACGTCCACCCGTACCGGCAGGGTGTTGACGCAGAGGCCGACCAGGCCGCGCATGGTGGATCCGCTGCGGTGGGTGCCCGCCACGCCGATGACGAGGTCGTCGTCGCCGGTGAGACGGTGCAGCGCGGCGAAGGCTGCGGTGAGCGCCACCGCGAAGAGCGTGGCGTTTCGCTCCGCACCCAGGGCGCGCAGCGCCTCGGGCACGGCCGGTGCGAGGAGCACCTCGTGCGCGGCAGCCGGAGTCCCCGCGGCGGCCGGGGCGGGTTCCGACGGCCCGGGCAGGGCGGGCGGGGCCGCGTCCGCCAACTGGGCGCTCCAGTTGTCCAGTTCGGCGTCGAGGCCGGGCAGAGCGTCGTGTTCGCGGCGCGCGTGGTCGGCGTACTGGGGCGGCGGGGTGAGCCCGGTCCGGCCCGTCCCGTCGGTGGCCGCCGCGTAGAGGACGGCGAGTTCGCCGGCCACCGTCTCCAGCGAGGCTCCGTCGATCGCGATGTGATGGAACGTCAGCAGGAGCGTGTGATCCTGCGGCCCGTGCCGCAGCACGAGGGCCCGTACGCAGTCGCCGGCCTCCAGGTCGAACGGGCGGACCGTCTCGCGCCGCAGCAGCTCCGGGGCGTGCGCCGGGTCGGTGTCGACGACGTGGACGGGGACCGTCCGCGGCGTCGGGAGCACCTCCTGGTACGGCTCACCCGCACGTTCCGGATAGCGGGTGCGCAAAATGGTGTGCCGGGCGATCAGCGAAGTGAGGGCGGTGGCCAAGGCGGCCGGGTCGAACGGGCCGCGCAGCCGGGTGGCGAACGGCACGTGGTAGGAGTCGCCGGCGCCGCCGAGCCGCTCCATCAACCACATGCGGTGCTGCGCCCGGGAGAGGGGAACCTGCCCCGCCCCCGTGGCCGGGGGCGCGTCCGTCGTGTCCCGGCCCGTCGTCGTGGCCCGGGCCCGGCGCAGCAGCTCCCGCTGGAGTTGAAGGCGGCCGTCGCCGGCCGCGGACTCGGCGTCAGTGGACATCGGTGGGCTCCGGGGTGGTCTCGGGCTGGAGGTCCGCATGGGCGGCCAAGAGGGCTTCCTCGACCAGCGCCGCCTGCGCGGCGACGGTCGGGGCGGCGAAGAAGTCGGCGAGGGAGAGCTCCACGCCGAGTCCCTCACGCAGGTCCTCGGTCACGACGAGGGCGAGCAGGGAGTGGCCCCCGAGGTGGAGGAACTCGTCCCCGGCACGGGTGACCTCGATGCCCAGTGCCTGGCTCCACACCTCGGCGACGGCCTGCTCCAGCGGGGTCATAGGCGCCTTCGGGCCGTCGCCGGCCGCATGCGCGGCGGCCCGGGCGCGGCCGGCCAGTGCGCGCCGGTCGACCTTGCCGGCCGGGGTCAGGGGAAGCCGGTCCAGCACGCCGATCACGTCGGGCACCAGGTGGGCGGGGAGGACGGCGGCGAGCCGATCGCGCAGCGCCCCGCCGGAGGGCACCGGCCCGGGCGGCGCGACGACGAAGGCCACGAGCGATGCCTCGGCGGTGCCGGAGCCCTCGACGGTGACGACCGCGTCGTCCACCTCCGGCTGCTCGCGCAGGGCGTGTTCGACCTCGGCGGGTTCGATGCGGAAACCGCGTACCTTCACCTGTTCGTCGTTGCGGCCGTGGAACCGCAGGACACCGTCGGGCCGTTGGGAGACGAGATCACCCGTGCGGTACAGCCGTCGGCCGGTGGCGTGATGGTCGACGAACCGTTCGGCGGTGAGTTCGGGCAGACCCGTGTACCCGTGGGCGAGCCTGCTGCCGCCGATCCACAGTTCGCCCCGGTCGCCGTCGGCCACCGGACGGCCGTCGACGTCCAGGACGTGGGCGGTCGCCCCGTGTACGGGCCTGCCGATCGGCACCGGCCCGTCGCAGTCCCGGGCGGTGACCCGGTGGGCGGTCGCGAAGGTGGTGGTCTCGGTCGGACCGTAGCCGTTGACGAGCTCCAGCCAGGGGAAGGCGGTGAGCACCTCCCGGGCCTGCGCGGCGGCCATCGCCTCCCCGCCGACGACGACCGAGCGCAGCTGGCCGAAGACGCGGGAGCGGCGCGCGGCCAGCTGGTGGAAGAGGGCCGTGGTGAAGAACGCCACCGTGACGCCGTGCCGCTCGACGTGCCGGGCCAGGTCCTCCAGGGAGGGGCGCTGCTCGGTGCAGACCACGACCGCGGCGCCGTTGGCGAGCGCGACCCAGACCTCGAACGTCGAGGCGTCGAAGGTCATGGGGGAGTGGAACAGGACGCGGTCGCGGCCGGTGACGGTGACGTAGTCGGGTGCGGTGACCAGCTCGGTGACGGCGCGGTGCGGTACGAGGACGCCCTTGGGGCGCCCGGTGGACCCGGAGGTGAACATGATGAACGCCGGGCCGTCGGGGTCCGAGTCGTCGACCGACCCCCCGGTCGCGAGCGGCTCCTCGGGCAGGGCGAGGACAGGACCGGGCAGGGTTGCCGCTTCCAGCAGTTTGGCGTCGCCGACGGTGAGGGTCACGCCCGCGTCGGCGATCACCGCCTCGGTACGCGGCCGGGGCTGGGCGGGATCGAGCGGCACGCATGCGGCTCCGGCGAGCCAGAGCCCGAGCTGCGCCACGACCGTACGGGACGACCGTGACGTCAGGAGCGCCACGCGGTCGCCGCGGGCCACGCCGTGGGCGCGCAGCCGCGCCGCGAGGGCGCGGCCCGCGCCCAGGAGACCGCCGTAGGTGAGGGTGGTGTCGCCGTCCACGACGGCGAGGGCATCGGGGCTGCGGTCGGCGTGCCGTACGAGCAGCGCCGGCAGGGTGGTCGCCGGCTCGGTGGTCGCCGGCGGAACGGGATGCGGGGCGATGAGCGTCATGTCAGGCTCCTTCCGGCCGCGGGGTCCGGCGCTGGTCGATGAGGGCGGCGAAGGCGCGCAGGTCGGTGCTGCGCAGGAGTTCGGGGGCGCGCACGCGCACGCCGGTCTCGCGTTCGACGGTCTGCAACAGGCGTGCGGCGACGATGGAAGTGCCGCCGGCCGCGCTGAAGTTGTCGCCGAGGCCGGTGTCCGGCCGGCCGAGCAGGTCGCGCACGGTCGTCAGCACGAGACGCTCGCCGGCGGTGACGGCCGCCTCGTGCGGGGACGTGTCCCGGGACGGTGCGGAGCCGTGGGACCGGGCCGCAAGGGCCGGCCGGTCCACCTTGCCGTTGGCGTCGAGCGGGAAGGCGTCGACGATCCGTACGGTGGCCGGGACGGCCTGCTCCGGGAGCCAGGCCCGGACCGCGTGGAGGAGGTCCCCGGGCGCGGGGGCGGCGCCGTCCGCGGGTCGTACGTGTGCCACCAGGCGGCTGTGGCCGGAGCCGTCGCGCACGGTGGTGACGACGGCGCCGCGCACCCGGGGGTCCTGCTCGAAGGCGGCTTCCACCTCGGCCGGCTCGATCCGCACCCCGCTGATCTTTACCTGGTCGTCGAGGCGGCCGAGGAAGTCCAGGCTGCCGTCGGCGTTCATCCGTACCCGGTCGCCGGTGCGGTAGAGGCGGTCGACCCCGGACAGTTCAGGATCCTGCGGGGGAGCGGTGAACCGGCGCGCGGTCAGCTCCGGGTCGAGGTAGCCGAGGGCCAGGCAGTGTCCGCCGACGCGGAGTTCACCGTCCTGGCCGCGGGCGACGGGGCGGCCCTCGGCGTCGGTCACGCACAGGGTGACGCCCGGCAGCGCGGTGCCGATGGGCGGCGGGGCCTGGCTGCCGGCATCCGGGTCCGTGGCGCGCATGCGGTGGGCGGTGGCCAGGACGGTGGCTTCCGCGGGACCGTAGGCGTTGTGGACGGTGGCGGTGACGTCGGCGCCGGGGCGACGGCGCATCCGGTCGCCGCCGACGACGAGGTGACGCAGCCTCAGATCCTGCGGCCACGGACGCTCCAGGAGCGGATCGACGGTCGGAGTGGCCGCTACCGCGTGGGTGACGCCGGCGTCGCGCCACCACTCGGTGAGCACCCCGGAGTCCCAGCGGGTGTCGTCCGGGGCCGGGACGAGGGCGGCTCCCGAGGTCAGGCCCGCCCACAGTTCCAGCAGGTGCGGATCGAAGGCGACGCCGATGAGCAGGGACTGTCGGTCGCCCGGTGCGAGGCCCGTCTCGGCCCGGTACCAGTCGAGGGCGACGGCGAGCGAGGCCTCGGCCACGGCGACCGCCTTGGGACGGCCGGTGGAACCGGAGGTGAGGACGGCGTAGAGGGCGCCCTCCGGGGCGCGCCGGGTGCCGTGGGCGGAGCCGGGGCGGGGGAACGCCGCGACCGCGGCGACGGGGGCGTTGACCCCGTCGGTGGGCAGCGGCAGCGATGTGTGCTCCCCGGTCCGGTGCTCCCCGGGCATGACGCCGGGGTCGCCGATGAGGCAGGAGACGTCGAGGTCCTCGGTGACGGCCCGGGTACGGCGTTCGCCGGGACGCGGACCGAGCGGCAGGTAGACGGCGCCGATCCGGGCGAGCGCGACGGCGGTCACCACCAAGGCGGTGGAGCGGTCGAGACAGACGCCGACCAGGTCGCCGGCTCGGACCCGGTCGCCGAGGGCGGCGACGATCCGGTCGGCCGCCCCGCCGAGGTCCTGGTACGTCCAGGTTCGGGTGGAGTCGATCACGGCGGGTGCCTGCGGGGCGCACCGGACCCGGTCCTCGAAGCGTGCGAGGACGGCGGACGGTTCGGCGGCGGGGCCGTGGGCGACGCTCGGCACGGGCGGGGCCGTGGTGACGGGCGGCACGCCGGGGACGACCTGCGCGGTCGGGTACTGGGTCATCACGACTCCGTGGCGGTGGCGGTGGCGGTGGCGGCGAGGGCCTGGGCCTGGTCGGCGAGGACGGGGTTGCGGAAGAGCGTCCGCAGCGGCGGGCGCGTGCCCAACCGGGGTTCCAGCCAGGCAGCGAGCTCGGCGGCCAGCAGGGAGTGGCCCCCGCTGTGGAAGAAGTGGGAACGGGCGTCGAATCGGCCGTGGCCGAGGACCTGCCGCCAACCCTCCCTGAGCACGGCGGTCATCGGATCGTCGGCGTCGGCGTCGGCGGTCTCGGGTGCGGTCCCGGACGCGGTCCCGGGCGTCGCGGTGGCCTCGGGGTCGAGCGCGGCCGCGCGGCGGGACAGCGCCGCGCGGTCCGGCTTGCCGCCCGGGAGGGTCGGCATCGCCTCCAGCCGGGCCCACCGAGCGGGCACGAGGGGGCCGGGCAGCCGACGGCTCAGCTCGGCGTGCAGTGCCTGCTCGTCGAAGCCCGCCCCGGAGCCGTCCGCCCCGGATCCGCCGGATCCGTCCTCCAGGAAGCCGACGAGGCGGGGCCCGGCCGGGTCCTCCCGGTCCAGTACGACGGCGCAGGAGCGACCGCCCAGCACCGCGGACGCCGTCGCCTCGATCTCCTCCAGCTCGATGCGGTGGCCGCGCAGCTTGATCTGGTTGTCGCGCCGGCCGAGGAAGTACAACAGGCCGTCCAGGCCCCGGTAGCCGAGGTCGCCCGTGAGGTAGACCCGCAGGCCGCCGAGTGCGCCGACGTTCACGAACCGGGCGGCCGTCGCCTCGGCGTTCCCCGGGTAGCCCTCGGCGAGACCGGGCCCGGCGACGGCGAGTTCACCGACCGCGCCGCGGGGCAGCGGGCGGTGGTGGGCGTCCAGGACGAGGATCCGCTCGCCGGGCAGTTCGGTGCCCAGGGGAATCTCCCCTCCCGCGTCGAGGGCGTCCCGGGTCACCTCGTGGACGGTGGAGGTGATGGCCGCCTCCGTGACGCCGTACGCGTTGAGCACGACGGCCCCCGTGTCGGCGAGCACCCCGCGCAACGCCTCCGCGGGAAGGCGCTCGCCGCCGAGCACCAGGAGTCTGGGGGCCCAGCTCCCGTCGCGCAGGGCGGGGCGCAGGTCCTCCCGGGCGGCCAGGAAGTAGCTGGTCGGCAGGTTGGCGACGGTGACCCGGGCGGACGCCAGCAGTTCGGCGAGTTCCCCGCCCGCGGGTACCTCGTGTTCGGGGAGCACCAGGCACGCCCCGGAGTACAGGGTCGGCAGCACCTCCTCCAACGCCACGTCGAAGGACGGCTGGGCGAACATCAGGACCCGGTCGGAGGTGATGAGGCCGAACCGGTCCGCGGCCGCCGTCATATGGTGCACCAGCGCCCCGCGGCCGACGGCGACCGCCTTGGGCGTGCCGGTGGAGCCGGAGGTGTGGATGACGTACGCGGTCCCGGGGAGCACCGCCGCCCCGCGCGCGGGCGGCAGCACGGGCGCGTCGATGCGGGCGGCCGGCAGCGTGCCCGGCAGCTCCGGGGTGCCCTCGCCGGTCAGCACCAGCGCCGGGTCGAGCCGCTCCAGGAGCAGACCGATCCTGGCCGGCGGGTCGGCCGGGGACAGCGGGCAGTAGACGGCGCCCGTCCGCAGGCAGGCGAGCAGAGCGACGACGGAGTCGGTCCCCCTCGGCAGGACCGCGGCCACCGGCCGGCCCGGTGTCACGCCACAGGCGCGCAGCCGGTCCGCGAGGGAGCCGACCCGCTCGTCGAGCTCGCCGTACGTGAGCCGGCGGGCTCCGCAGAGCACGGCCGGCAACGACGGGTGGTGCGCGGCCACCGGGTCCAGCGGATCGCGATCGGCGGCAACGGGCACGGGCTCGGCGGCAGGCTCCGCGACCGCCGGCCCCAGATCGGCCAGAGCGGTCCCGGGGCTGTCGAGGTAGGCGCGCAGCAGGTCGAGGAAGCGGCCGGCGACCAGCCGGGCGACGTCCTCGCCGAACAGGTCGGCGTCGTAGTCCCAGACCAGCGTCATACCGGGCGCGCCGTGTCGCGGGGTGACGCCGCGCCGGTCGTCCGAGAGCAGGACGACATCGAGGTCGAAGCGGGTGGTGCCGGTGTTGAAGCCCTCGAACAGCGTGATGTCGAGGCCCGGTACGTCGATCTCGGGCAGCGGGGCGTCGTGCGCGCTGAACATGACGGAGAACAGCGGGTTGTCGGCGCCGGAGGTGTGCATGCCCAGGGCACGGGTCAGTTCCTGGACCGGCACGTCCTGGTGCGGCAGGGCCCGGATGAGGGTGTCGGTGACCTCGTCCATGACGTCCTGGGCCGGTGCGGCGGCATCCAGTGCGAGCGGCAGCGGGATGGTGTTGACGAACATGCCCACGGCGTCCTCGTAGCCGAGGGGGCGGTTTCCGACGGCGGTGCCGATGACCATCCGGGACCGGCCGCTGTGCCGACGCAGGAGTTCGGCGAACAGCCCGAGGAGCGTGCTGAACGATGTGAGACCGCGACTACCGGCGTGCCCGCGCAGGCGTTCGGCGAGGTCGGCGCCGATCGTCTGGCGCAGCTGCCCGCCGCGGTGCCTGCGGCGGGCGCCGGGGCGGGTGAGGCCGGGCAGCGGCAGGTCGTGCTGCTGGTCGCGCAGTTCGGCCCGCCAGAAGTCGAGGGATTCGGCGGCGTACGAGGGCTCGGATCCGGCCCTGGCGAGGACGTGGTCCGCGTAGGACGAGGCGGGCGGGAGCTCCAGGGCCTCACCGAGGACGTGGGCGCGGTAGACGCGGAAGACGTCGTCGAGCAGGATCGCGAAGGAGTGCCCGTCGTGGATCAGGTGGTGCTCGACGTGGATCAGCCGGTGGTGGAGTTCGGACAGTCGTACGAGCGTCCAGCGGATCAGCGGTGCCTCGAACGTGTCGAGCGGGGTCTGCGCCTCGGTGCGCAGCAGCCGCGCGAAGGCGGCCTCCGGGTCTTCCTCCGCGCTGAGGTCGGCCGTATGCAGCCTCGGCGCGCAGTGCGCTGCGACCCGCTGGTCCGGTACGGACGCGGGGGAGGCGACGAGTTCCAGTCGCAGACCGGGGTGGCGTGCCAGCGTGGCGGCGAGCCCCCTGCTCAGCGCCTCGGCGTCGAGGGTGCCCCACAGGTCCAGCGAGGCGGTGAAG
Organism: Streptomyces sp. NPDC001568; assembly: GCF_042893755.1. Taxonomy (NCBI): domain Bacteria; kingdom Bacillati; phylum Actinomycetota; class Actinomycetes; order Kitasatosporales; family Streptomycetaceae; genus Streptomyces; species Streptomyces sp. NPDC001568. The sequence goes on from NZ_JBIAVF010000020.1 coordinate 21,647, forward strand.
TTGTAGGCGCGACTGCCCGGCTGCATCTGTTCGTGCAGCCAGACGATCTCCTGCGAGGAGGAGAGGGGAAGCATGGGCGATCCCTGAGGTTGTCGGGTCGGGCGTAGGAGCCGGTCACGGTGGTGTCCGGCGGTGGTGCGGGCGGCTCCGCGGGTCGCGCGGCGCCGCTTCGTGCGTGGGGATGCCGTGGGGGAAGGAAGAGCGCGGGTGCGGGGACGGGCCTACCCTGCGGTGTGGTCCGAGCGACGTGGTGCGGGGGAGAGCGCGCGGGTGAGCGCGTCGAAGGCCCGGTGGGCGGCCTCGTCGTCGATCGCCGCCCGGTCCCACACCATCCGTAGGTGGATCTCCGCGCCCCGGGTGACGGAGACGGCGAAGGGGCCGGGGCCCGGGCGGCCGTCGAGGTCCACCTCGCGCCCCTCGACACCGGCCAGGCGCAGCGGCGGGCGGCGCGTGTCGTCGTCGACGGTGAGCAGCCCGTCCAGGCCTCCGGTCCAACCCGAGCCGGCGGCCCGCACGGCGGCCACGACGGCGTCGAACGGTACGTCGGCCCGGTCGAGGTCGTCCCACCACGCGTCGGCCGTCGCTTCCGGGCCGAGCCCGCGGCCGGTGGCGGCCGGGAAGACGAGGGTGTTGAGGAAGCAGCCGACGACCGGCTCCGTGCCCGCGGGACGGCCGCCCCAGGGGTACCCGAGCGGGACCGTGAGGTCCGGGCCGTACAGCTCGCGGGCCGCCGAGCGGCAGGCGTCGAGCAGTCCGGGGAAGGAAACGCCGCCGTCGTGCCCGGGCAGCCGGGCCTGCGCGGCCCCGCTGGGCGCACCACCCCCGGGCAGCCGGGCCGCGCCGCGCGCGGGAGCCCCCGCGCGCAGCGCCCGCAGCCGCTCCGCCCAGTACGCGGCCGCTCCGGGCGTCTCCGCCCGCTCCTCGGCGTCGAGTTGGCGCAGCACCGCCTCACGGTAGGCGGCGGGTTCGGCTTCCGCCCCGGCGGCCTCCCCGTCGTACGCGGCGCCGAGGTCCTTCACGATCCGCGCCAGCGAACGGCCGTCGCAGACGGCATGGTCCAGGGCGATGGCGAGAACGTCCTCGGCCCGCTCCTCGTCGTGCACGAGGAAGAGCCGCAACGGCGGGCCCTGCGCCTCCCAGGCGGCCAGCGCCCGGCGGAGCACATCGCCGGGCGACTCGCCCGGCGCCCGTTCGGGCCGGGTCAGGCGCACCTCCGGCTCGCAGACGCGCAGGACGGGAGTGCCCCGGACGACAGCGGGCCGCGCGCGCAGCGCGGTATGCCGTGCGACGAGCAGGCCGGCCGCCGTCCGCAGGCGTTCGGGGTCGACGGTTCCGTGTGGGAACGCGAAGACCATCGGCACCAGGTCGGGGCGTCCCGACGGGTCCAGCGAACGCACCAGTACGAAGCGTCGCTGCGCTCCGGTGGCCGGGAGCAGGGTGTCGTTCCGGTCGTCGGCGAGACGCCGGAAGCGGGCCATGTACTGACCCGTGATGCTGGGCACGTGATTCTCCGTGTCGTGGTCATCGGTACGTGGTGCGGCAGCTGCCCGTCCGCGTCAGCCGGCGGGGGCGGAGGCCGCCCGTTCCCCTTCCTCGGACGGGAGGGCGCCGTCGTCCTGCGGCCCGGGCAGGTCCCGCATGCGGCGCAGCGGCGAGAGCAGCAGCGGCACGGGGACGCCGAGGATGCCGACGGCGCAACAGATCAGCGCCGTGCGCGTGCCGTAGGACTGGGCGAGGGCCCCGCCGAGGAGCGCGCCCAGCGGCAGGGTGCCCCACATGAGGAAGCGCAGCGTGGCGTTCATCCGGCCGAGCAGCCGGGGCGGGCACATCCCCTGACGGAAGCTGACCTGGGCGACGTTGTAGACGACGGCGCCGAAGGAGACGACCGCCGATCCGGCGGCGAAGAGCGCCGCTCCGGTCGCCCCGTGCCCGGACAGCGGCCACAGCAGCGCGAACGGACCGGTCGCCAGGGCGGACAGCAACATGACCCGGGCCTGTCCCAGCCGGGCCGCGAGGCGCCCGGCGCACAGGGCGCCCAGGAGCCCGCCCACGGCAGAGGCGGAAAGCACCAGCCCGAGCCCGCCGGCCTCCAGCCCGACGACCCGGACGAGGTGCACGGTCTGCGTCGCCATGAGGACGGCCATGGCGAGGTTGGCGAGTCCCGTGGTGAGGGCGATGACACGGAGCAGCGGGTGTCCGAGGATGAAACGCACACCCTCGCCGATCTCCCCGCGCAGAGAGCTCCCGACAACGGGCTCCGGCGCTTCCTCTGTCTGCTTCACACGGGAGAGGAACAGGGCGGAGAGCAGGTACCCGACGGCGTCCACGATGACCGCGAACTGGGCCCCGAGGAGCTGGACGAGTCCGCCGCCGACACCGGGGCCGGTGACCTGCGCGGTGGAACGCACCGTCTCCAGCGCGCCGTTGCCGGCCACGAGCTGGTCACGGGGCAGGATCTGCGGCAGGTAGCTCTGGTGGGAGACGTCGAAGAACACCGTCGCCACGCCGGTCACGAGCGCTACGGCGTAGAGCTGGGCCATGGTCAGGGCACCGGCGAGCGCGGCAGCGGGAATGCTCGCCATGGCCGAGGCGCGCACCAGGTCCGCACGGATCATCAGGGGCCGCTTGCGCATGCGGTCGGTGAGCGCCCCTGCGGGCAGCCCGACGAGCAGGAAGGCGGCCGTCTCCGCGGCGGTCAGCAGGCCCACCTGGAAGGCGGGCGCGTCGAGTTCGAGGACGGCCACCAGGGGCAGCGCCACCAGCGTCACCTGGGCACCGAACTGTCCGGTGGCGGCGCCCGCGAGCAACAGCCGGAAGTCACGCAGGCGTAAGGGGCCGTTGGTGGCAGCGGCTCGGTTTGTGTCGGACATGTGAAGGACACTCACCGATCCATCCGTCGGGAGTCAAAGCAAACCTGTCACTTTCGGACGTATTTGACGGCCCAACAGCCCCTCCTCGAAAAAATCTTCGTACCATCCCGGGTGTCACCGCGTGAATTCCTGTGAGCGAGGCGGTCGGCGAGAGGCGGTCGGGCCAAGGGGTGGCCGAAGCAGGGACTTGGGGCAGGATTGATGCGCCCTACCCTGAGTAACCGCTCCCACCTGACCGAAAAAGCACATCCGTGGTCACGAAGTACCGGAACCCTTCATTCCGTCCGCTATGCGAACGCCCACGCGTGAGCACGCCGCCTCGCGGTCGGCGCCCTGGATGCCGACCGCTGACGCACGGCACTGCATCGCCTGGTCGCAGGACGGACCTCCTGCCCCGTGGGGAAGGGGTCCATCGGGCTGACCCTGCCGAGCACCGCGGGTGTCACGGGGATGAGGTAGGCGCATGTAACGGCGCAGCGGGTGATCGGCGGAGATCAAGCCGCTGCCGAGCGGTCCTTGGGTCGGCGAGAAGACCTCACGGCGCCCATCTACGACTGCCACCGCGCAGTACGGACAGACCGACGGCCCGCCGTGCTGCGGCGAGAAGAACACCGTCCGCCCGGTGACGACGGTCAGCGCATCGCTCCCGCTCGATTCCCCGAACCTGGTCGCCTGCTCCCACCGCGGCCAGGACCGCAATGCGGCAGCCCCGCGATTCCCTCGCCCACCAGCCACGCCGCCACCCGCTATCGGTGGGCCTGCTCTGTGCCCGGTGTTGCCCAGCGAGTCGTTGTCGACGAGGGCGGACGGCCGCCTGGCTGTGTCGTGGGTTCCTCGATGGTGCCCGTCAGGAGGCATGAGATGCACGGCGCTCACACACCACGAGGAGACCAGCGTCGTACTCTTCCGCGGGTTGCCTCTGAACGCGCTCCCGGGTAGGTCGAGTGCGGACGCCGACGGTCAGCTGTCAATCGGAACCTGTACGGGGGTGGGGCCGGTCTCGGATCCCGGCAGCGCTGCCCTGTGTCAAGTGGATGCTTCAGTCGATCTGTCCCTGGGTGATGACCTGGATTTCGTTGGTCTCCTCGTTACGCACCCGGTACACGGCATGCGGTCCCTCGTCACGGACTTCCTCGATCCGCCCCTTCTGCGGATCGGGCCGCCCATCGTGAAACGTAATGTGATCGTTCTCGCCGTACGGCATGTGCCCTCCGGTGAAGCCATGGCGTCTCGCGATGTGAGTGAGGCACTGCGGCCCCGATTTCCTCCGACCGTGCCGACTCGTCGGTCAACGGTTCCGACTCGTTCGGTTCACGGTCGGGGATACTCCTGGTCTTCTTGGTCGCGTGCGTGCTCTTCCGGGGTCTGCCACGAGTCCTCTCGGCTCTGCGCGACAGGATTTTGCTCGACCGGCGGTGCCTCCCGACGTCTGCGCCGGCTCCCGTACCAGAACGCGCCGATCAAAAGGGCGACCAGGACCACGCCGGCAAACAACAGGAAGAACGAGGCCTGGCCTTCAGCCGCGAGTGTTTCGACAGGAGTCATGGGCGGCCCCTACCCGCGATGCGCCGACATACCAGATGCCGAATGGTTTATGTCGATCGGCGGGCAGGTGCGGTGTGCCGTCGGCGGATGGCCGAGGCGCGTCGCCCGTCCTGGCCAATCCCGAGCTCCGGGCGGGCACCGCGAGCTCGCGCCGGGTACACGGTCGAGGGTGGCCGGCCGCGCCACCCGTACTGCGAGGTTCGGAGGCGTCGGTGGACGGGATCGTACTGCTCAAGGAAGATCACAAGACGGTCGAGAAGCTGTTCAAGCAGTTCGAGAAGGCTGGTGAAGACGCTCACGCGGAGAAGCGGAAGATCGCCGACCAGGTTATCGACGAGCTGACCACGCACACCTGGATCGAGGAGAAGATCTTCTACCCGGCTGCCCGGGAGGCCGCGCCCGACACCAGGGACCACGTCCTGGAGAGCATCGAGGAGCACCATGTCGTGCTGTGGATGCTTTCCGAGCTCAAGGACCTGGACGCGGCCGACGAGCGGTTCGACGCCAAGATGAGCGTGTTGATGGAGAACGTCCGTCATCACGTCGAGGAGGAGGAGAAGGAGTGGTTCCCCGACGTCCGCAAGGCCATGGGTCGTAACCGGCTTACGGAACTCGGGGAAGAGATGGAGGCGGCGAAGAAGAAGGCTCCGGGCGAGCCCCTCGCTGTCCCGAGCGCCAAGCACTGACCGCGGCCCCGGCGGCTCGTTCGGCCGGCGGCCCCTGCCGTGGGACGGACCGGGCCGGCATGCAGGATTGACGACGAGGTCGGAGGTTGGCGGGGAAGCGGCCCCATGCGCGGTGTTCGCCGAGTGCCCGCACCACTTTCCTCCACGATCTCCGTGCTGGTTTCGCCGGTGGCGATGCCCGGCTCGTCCGCGGTGATCTCATGGAGGCGCGCTCACCCTGCCCCGCCTTCCGCCGTGGGGTCCGGCGAGTGGGACCTGCGCGTTCGAACGCGGCAGGTTACGGCAGGGCTGTTCAACGGGTGGCGTTGAGGATCTCCCCGGTGATGTGGCCGGCTTGGGCGGATGCCGGGAAGGCGTAGGTGGGAGCCATCTCCGCAGGCTCGGCGGCGCGGCCCGGGGGAGACTGCTCGCCGAATTCCGTTACGTCCGACATCGTCGCCGGGGCCAATGGCGTCCAAACGGGCCCGGGAGCCACGACGTTGAGGCGCATGCCGCGCTCGGCGAGCATCTGCGCGAGCCCGTGTGTGAAGGAGATGATGGCGGACTTCGTCGTGGCGTGGTCGAGCAGGTGGGGGCTGGGCCGGTAGCCCTGCACCGATGTGGTGTTGATGATCGTTCCGCCACGGCTGCTTGCTCGATCTTCGCGTCCAAGCGGTCCGGATCGGTGGGGGACACCTGGCCGATCTCCTCCATGGCAGTGACCACGGCCCGCAGGTCGGCGCTGAAGCGGGGCCGGAAGGCTCGGAGGGTTGCGATGCTGTTCAGTCTGGTTCTGCTCCGACTCAGTCTGGTTCTGCTCCGACCTACTTGCCCACTCAACTATCCGGAACCCCGGTCCCCGCTGCCGTTTCCGCGGCGCCGTGGCTGGGCCACTGCGGGGGTGCTCACGGCGAGCAGTACGACGTCGTCCTCGGGTGCCGGTTCGGCCAGCCACTGATCCGGCGGAGCAATTCGTGCAAAGGGCGGTCCCCGTGGCGGGAGAGCAGGGCGACGAGGCGGGCGACGGCTGCGTCCATGTCGTGATGGTCCGGTTCCGCTCTGCAGCTGGAGCAGTTCGAGGAGGACCGCTTCTTCTCCCGAGGCGGCCATGATGCGCAGCCCCCCGCGTGCGTCGGCCATCATTGCCCCGCCGGCGTCCACGTCGAGGAGATCGACGCAGCGCGTGACCAGGACGTCGAAAAGGACCAGTGGGTCGAAGCCGGGCGTCAGGGTGTCCGCCAGCTCGACGAAGGTCCTGGCCAGCTGCTGCTCGCGGTTCATGTCCTTCGCCTGCTTCCCAGCTTCGGATCTCACCCGTCATTGTGAACCGAAAATGATGACACGTTTGATCACTGCCCTGGCCACATGGTCGGTACTTTCACTGTCGCGGAAGGCCCTGGCCCTCAGCGTGAGCAGGGCTTGTTCAGCACCTACGCCGGCCGTGACCATGATCATGCCTACGGCCTGGTGAATCCGCCTACGGGTTCTCCCGACTCACGGCGGCCGCGAACGAGCGGGCGCCGCGCGGCAACGCCCTGCTGGTGAGCGCACCCGTCGCCCTCCTGTGCCTTCGGGGAAACCCGGCCGAGCGCGGGATTCATCGTTACGCTCTGTTGTTCCGCGGGTGCTCTCCGGGTGCACCCTCTTCTGCATCACGCCTTCAGGCCGCCGGGTCGACCGGAGCCCCGGCACGCGGCAGGCCACCGCCGGCACGGCCCCGACCTCGACTGCGCAGGTACGCCGCCCGGTTCCGTCAACGGGCGGGATCACGGACCCCGCGACCCCCTCTGCTCGCCCACCGCCGACCCCGCCACTGAAACCGCGAGCGGGACGCGCGCCCGCTTCGTACACTCGTCCGGTGGATGGGACGAAGTGCACGTACTGCGGCGGAGCAGGTCTCGAACCCGGCTTCGTCGAGGACGCGGGGGAGGGCTCCCGCGGTTACGCCCGTTGGATCGCCGGGGCGTTGGAGCGGGGTATGTTCGGGGGCGCCAAGCGGCTGGGCCGGCCACGCCGTCGCATCGAGGCGTACCGCTGCCCCCGCTGCGGCCACTTGGAACTCTTCGCCACCGAAGCCGTCTGACACTGCCCGGGGGGAACGTCCCTGCCGCGCCGGCGGTCCTTCCGGAGGGGTTCCTGCCCCTCGACGCGAGCCCGGCGCCGCTGCGCTCGCCGCTTGGTCGGCAGCCGGCAGGACCGCGTTCCCGGCCGATCGAGTTGGTCGCAGCCGCGTGCGGCCGCTGCGGCCGCTCCCTGTCGTTCGATCGGTCCGCCTTCCGGACGATTCGACGCCGTACCCCGCCGCGGCAACCGGCGTCCTGTTAGCCTCGAACAGGGGTGGATCCAACTGCAAATCCACTGGCCGCACACGGCGTTCCGCCGGTGCCGTCCCGCAGTCCGTTCTCGCTGTCGGCCCTTCGCGGCCCGGGGTGGGAGCGCCCCGTGCGGCCCGTCCGAACGGGAGCCGTCCCATGCCACACGACCTGCCCGCGGCCCTGGGAGGCCGGCCCGTCCGCACCCGGCCCTTCCCTGCCTGGCCCAGCCCCTCCGTCGAGGCCCGCGCCGCCGTGAACGCGGTCTTCGACAGCGGTCACTGGTGGCAGAACGGCGACGGCGCCGGCGAACGCCTCGAAGCCGCACTGGTCGACCGGTTCGAGGTGCGCGCCGCAGTCGCGGTCACCAACGGAACGCTTGCTCTCGAAGTCGCCCTGCGCGCCGCGGGCGTCGGACCGGGCGACGAGGTCATCGTCCCGGCCACTACCTTCGTGTCGTCGGCCTCGGCGGTCTCGTCGGTGGGCGCGACGCCGGTGCCCGCGGACGTGCGGCCCGACACCTTCTCCCTCGACCTGGGGTCCGCCCGCGAAAGCGTCACCGCACGGACGAAGGCCCTGGTGGTGGTGCACCTGGGCGGCCAGCCCGCCGATCTCACCGGTGCCCGGCTGCTGTGCGACGAAAAGGGGTTGCTCCTCATCGAGGACAGCGCCCAGGCGGTCGCCGCCGCATGGGACGGCCGGCCCGTCGGCTCGGCGGGCGACATGACCGCGATGAGCTTCCAGGCGGCGAAGCTGTGGCCGGCTGGCGAAGGCGGCGCCGTACTGATCCGCTCGGACGGAGCCCTGGCCGGTCGGGTCGAACGCATCGCCAACTGTGGTCGACCGAGAGGGAGTTCCGACTACGACCATCTCGAACCGGGGACCAACGCACGGATCAGCGAATTCCACGCGGCCCTGGTGCTCAGCCATATGGCGGGAACCGACGCGCTGTGGCTTCGGCGGAAGGGCACGTACGAGCGCCTCGACCGGGCCCTGCCGGCCGGTGCCCTCGCGGCGGTCGACCCCCGAGTCACCCGGCACGACCACTACATGGTGCTCCTGCGACTGCCCGAGGCGGCCCTCACGGACGGGCTCGACAACGCCACCACCGTCCGCGCCCTGGCCGCCGAGGGAATCCCCGCGCGCGTCCTCTTCCCGGCATGGCACCTGCTGCCGGCGTTCCGGCCCCCGACGGGAGCCCCGAGGTCGCTGCCCGTGGCCGAGGGCGCGACGCGCAGCGCCCTGTGGCTGCACCACCGGCTGCTCCTGGACCCGGACTGCGCCGAGGACCTGCCCGCTGCCTGGAGCCGTGTCACCGCCCACGCGTCACGACTGGCCGCCGGCCCGGAGGTGCGGCCGACGGCGGTGCCGGTGGCGACTCGGGAGGTGATCTGCAGGTGGCCGCCATAGGTCTTTGCTCGCCTGAGTTGTGACGGGCGGCGAAACGCCCCGTGCGAGCAACGCGGTGTGGTGGCCAGGACCGGCGCCAAACCGGCGAGCAGCCCAGTCGGGGCATCGATCAGAGTCCCATTGCCGACCTTCTGCACCGCGCCGGCCGCCAGCGGACGCACGGTGTCCACGCGTCCACCCCACGCTCTGTGCTGCCGGACTGGCCACGGGCCTGTCGACCGTGCTTGCTGCATCGGACTGCTTGATCGTCGCTCTGCTGATCCCTCGTCAAGCGGATGGACCCACCTTGCGGGTAGCCCCTCGGGGATGCGTCCTCGCGGCCCTGCCGGTCGGCACCCGTTGGAGCCCCCGTTGTCGTCACCGCGAAGCTGGGGGCCGGGATCCCATCGTGCGGGCTGCCGCGGCGGAGCGCAGCTCCTCCAACGTGCTGCTCTGCTGTTCGGCTCGTTCCAACAGCACGTCCAGGTCTTCGGCGGACAGGCGTTCGTCGGTCTCGGCGAGGGCGCGGAGGGTGCGCCAGCAGGCGACCTTGCCTTGGACTCCCATGAGCATGGACTCCGCTTCGAGGACGTCGCTGAGCGGGGACCGGGAGAGGAGATGACCGTTGGTCTTGAGGCGGCCCGCCTTCTCCGCGAGCCAGCCCATGGCCGCCTTGGACTGGCTGGTGGGCACCTCCAGGGCGGTCATGATCCGGGCCAAGGCGTCACGGTCCTCGTCGACCTGGTGGGCGAGGTCTGCGAGTGCGCGGCCGTCCCGTTCCTCCGCGCGGGCGTCCGCGGCCCGCCGGAACAACTCCAGGCCACCGGTGGCGGCCGCGCAGTGGTCGTTGAGGTAGATCGCCAGGAACTTGGCGTTCTCGGAATCGCCGCCGCGGCCGGCTCCGGCATCCGCCGCGTCGGTCTCGGCGCGCATTTCGCGGGCGACCGATTCCCCGAGCTCGGTCCAGCTGTCCTCGAACTTGGTCAGGCCCTCGTGCTCCAGCGTGTCGGTGACGTCGGTGAAGTCGATGCCGACCTGTTCCAGAGCGGTGAAGTGGGCCTTGGCGGCCGTGAAGTCGTCCACGGTGGGCGTGCGCGGGAAGGGTGCCGTGGTCGGCGAACGCGGTGAGCGTGGCGCCGGGCATGGTGTTGACCGTGCCCGCGATCGCGAGTTCGCTGACGTACATCGTGTCGGGGTAGGCCGGGTCCTTCACCCCGGTGGAGGCCCACAGCGGGCGCTGAGTGCGGGCTCCCGCCGCGGCGAGTCGCTGCCACCGCGGGTCGACGAGCATCTGCTCGTAGGCCTGGAACGCCAGCCGCGCGTTGGCGACGGCGGCCTTGCCCTTGAGCGCCCGGGCCCGAGGGCTTCCGATCGCGTCGAGACGGCGGTCGACCTCGGTGTCGACGCGAGAGACGAAGAACGAGGCCACCGAGTGGATGTTCGCCAAGGCGCGGCCGGAGGCATGAGCCTGCTCCAGGCCCCGCAGGTAGGCGTGCATCACGGCGCGATAGCGGTCCAGGGAGAAGATCAGCGTGACGTTGACGCTGAGGCCCTCGGCGGTGACAGCGGTGATGGCCTTCAGCCCCTCGCGGGTGGCCGGGATCTTGACGAACAGGTTCGGTCGGTCGACGGTGTCCCAGAGCTTTCGCGCCATCGCGACCGTGGCCTCGGCGTCCTGCGCCAGCCGCGGATCGACCTCGATGGAGACCCGCCCGTCGCTGCCCGCGGTCCGTTCGTACACCGGGCTCAGGACGTCACAGGCGTCACGTACGTCGTCGGTGGTCAGGGAGAAGACCGCCTCATCCACGTTGCTTCCCTCGTCGCCGAGGTGGCGCAGCTGCTCGTTGTAGCGGTACCCCTTCGACAGGGCCGAGGCGAAGATCGTGGGGTTCGTGGTGACCCCCACGACGTTCTTGTCCCCGATCAGCCTCTTCAGTTCTCCACCCGCGAGGAGTTCCCGGGACAGATCGTCGAGCCAGACCGACACACCGGCCGCAGACAGGTTTGCGAGCGGGCCGGATTCAGCGGAGAGGGGCATGCGAAACCTCCAAAACGGTGCGGCACCACGCACGCTTGGAAGGCGATTCGACTGAGGGACGAATTGCCGGCGGCGGCGCTCGACACGGTCGTTCCCTCCGCACCTGCCCGAATCGCCCTGCGGCAAGCGCATCACGCGGAATGGCGGCTTTGGACACCCGGCGACTTTTACCCCTGCTGTGCGGCGCGGGGCAGCGCATCGCGCGCGGCGAGCGTGAGGGGCCGTGGATACCGGAGCTCGGTTCTGTCACCGGTGAACCACCCTGCGGCGCATCAGGGCCGCAGGGGGTCCGAAGTGCAGGCGGCCGACGGGCTCTCCCGCGTGCTCGGCTGCGGCCCGCAGCTTGCGAGCTCGCTCGGCGGGGTCGTAGGTCGGCCCGACGCCCTCGATCAGCAAGTCGCCCTCGATGTGGTCGGCACGCAGCCGCAGGATGGCTTGGTAGGCCGGAGAGTCGTACCAGGCACGAGCTTCGGGCAGTCCGGGAAACTCGATCAGCACCATGCTGCCGGGCCATGTTCCCTCCACGACCTCGGCCGGCGGGCCGTGGATGACGAAGTGGCCGGCGAAGGGGTCGAGGGTCGCCCGAATGCGCTCCAGGTACTCGATGACGTCGGGGTGATGTCGACGGCTGCGCCCTCACCGTCGTGAGCGACTACAGCAGCGGCCTGATCGCCACCACCACCGTGGCCGTCCCCGCCCGCGGGGCGGTGACGGCGGCCAAGGCGGTCGTCACCGCCGCGTTCTGGACCGCGCTCGGCACGGTCGTCTCCTCCGGTTCCTTCCTGGTGTCCCAAGCCATCCTGAGCGAAGAGCGGGCCGGAGTCCCGCTCAGCCATCCCGGAGTGCTTCGCGCGCTGATCGCGTCGGCCCTCTTGGCCCCGGTCTGCGCCCTGGTCGGCCTCGGCTTGGGAGCTCTGATCAGGCACAGCGCCGCCACCATGGTCACCACGGCCTTCGTCCTGGTGATGCTGCCGCCGATCTTCTCGCAGAGCGTGCGCTGGTCCGCCGCTGTGAACCACGCGATGCCGGCCGCGGCTTGGCGGGGCCTGGTGCAGACCTGGGAACCGGATCCCCACTCGCTCGGCTACGACGCCACCGTCCCCGGCTCCTGGGCCGTGTACGTCCTCTGGCCGCTGCTCGCGGTCGTCCTCGCGGTGGTCCTCGTACGACGCCGCGACGTGTGAACGTGTCTGCGAGACGCGCATATCGCGCCCCGGAGACACAGGGGAAAGGCCCCCGAAGCTTGTCGCAGCCTCGATGAACGTCTCTCAGAAACGACCGATTCCGGGACGGCCGCCCGCAGCAGTGGGCGGAGCGCGGGAGGCGTCCCGAAAGGCGTCCCGGAATCAAGGGGCGCGGCCGGGAAGCGGGATGGGTATTCGGGACGGGCCGCGCCGCGCGTGGGCGAAGGGGGAACGTGTGGACGGGAACCTGGACGAGATCGGCGGCCGCGCCGAGCTGATTGAGTGCGAGCCGTGCCCGAGGTGCGGGGCTCCGCCCGGCTCGGTGTGCCGGTCCAACTCCGGTGTCGTCGCCGTCGACTACCACACCGGCCGCTACGGCAAGATCCCCGCACTGAAGTCCGGGCCCGCGATCCGGATCCCCGCCGCGCGCGGGCCCGGCCGCACCTGGCAGCCTGCCCCCAAACCCGGCCTCGACCCCGAACTCCTCGCCCCGGGCCGGCGACCGCATCGGCTACGCCCGCGTCTCCAGCAAGGGCCAGGACCTCGCCGGACAGGTCCGCCTCCTGAAGAAGGCCGGCTGCGTGCGCATCTGCGTCGAGAAGGTCGGCACCCGGGAGAAGATCCGCCCGGAGTGCAACGCCGCCCTCCGGCCCGCCGACACCCACACCGTCACCATGCTCGACCGCCTGGGCCGCAACATGGTCGAGCTCATCACCTCCGCGCAGGACCTCGCAGAGCGCGACCACCGCCTGGAGATCCTCACCGGCCCGCCCGCCGGGACGTACGACCCGCATGGCGCGGGCAAGGCCCTCTTCGTCGTCTTTGCCGCGATGGCTTAGGTCGAGCGGGAGTTCATCCACGAACGGACCCTGATCGGCCTGGACAATGCCGCCGCGAACGGCAACCACGGCGGCCGGCCACCGACGGGGACATGCTCGCCGTCGCCCTGCGCCGCCGCGACGCCGAAGAGTCCGTCACCTCGATCGCCCGGCACCTCGGCATCGGCCGCTCCACCCTCTACCGGACGCTCGCCGCGTATGACGAAGCCATCCGGGGAATCTCTTCCGCCGGAGAAATAGTCCGCTGCTGAACTCAGTGCTGCTGCTACGGCCCTCTACTGCCGTTGGCAGGTGGTGCCATGCGTGTCCGCAAGTGCCCTTGCATTCCGTCTCCCTGCGTCGAGTGTCGGCGACGGCGAACACGGAGACGAGTACACGGAACGCTTTTACGTGCTCGTCGTCGGGGAGTTTGGCGAACCCGTAGCGGGGCGGGTCCATGCAGATCATCACCGAGGGGTTTGCTGTGGGCTTCACCCCGGAGCGCGCCACGCCCGCGCACCCGTCCGCAGCCGTGATGTGCGCCTGCATCACGTAGCCGCCGGCCTCCCGCAGCACCTCCTGCCGGCCCGCCAGAGAGAGGCCAGAGAACCAAGCTGTCCCGTCGTCCAACGTGCGGAGCCCCTGGGCTATCTCGTTGACGACCTGCTCGGTCTCGCGCTGGACGGCGCGGCCGTCCTCACCACTCGCTTCGGTCATCTCTTGATCATTCCACGCTGCCAGTCCGGGGCGAGGTCCTGAACGCTACTCCCGCGACTGCGACCGCTCACTCAAGGGAAGGCGACCGGCTCTGCCGCCTTTGGCGCGTCGCCCAGGACTATGCCCTGCTGACAATAACTCTGCGCCGTACTGACATCTCGGCTCTGGCCCACATTCGATGAATCGGTAACTGATCGTGGGGTCCCGCTGCCGCGGGGCCGGAGGCAGGTAGGACCCGGATGGTCTCGGTTGCGTAACCAGTCGAGTGCGCGAGCTATCGCTCAGTGACGATCTGGGGCAACCGGATCTTTGATCGTCAACGAACGGCCTCGGGGTGCTTCGTGCTGCATGCTCCGTCCGCACGCAGTGATGTCTGCTGTGCTCGCGTGTTCCTGCCAGATTTGAAGGACGTACAGATTCAGGGCGTGGACGACTTGGCCAAACGCCGTGGAAACTCCTACGCCACCATCCTGGCCGGCTACGGCCACGGGTAGCCCAATTCCTCAGGGTTGTAGCCTCCGCAAAGCTCGGCGGTAACACGGGGGTCGCCCGCGGTCAGCAGCGATTCAAGGTGCTCCGCCTGGAGGGATGGGTCCTCTGCGGAGACCGGAAGGGTCACCAGGAACTGTGCCCAGGGCAGATCTGTGTCGGCCCGGTTCGGGGGATGCCTCAGGATGACGTCGATCCGATCAGGTTCCGTGGTGCGGGAGGCCCAGACGTCTTCCAACTCGCACTCCCACCTGGCGAGCCAGTCTCCGCGGTCCCTCAAACCTGCCTCGAGCAGCCGCGCAACCACTCCTGCCGGCCACTCCCAGCTACGGTCCTCACCGGCTCGCAAGACCTCGACTTCGTACTGGTCTGCGGCGAAACGAAGCTCCGGCAGGTCGAGGTCTTGATGGGCCAGGTCGCGCCAGCCTGCCCAGACGACGTGATCCCTGTCGCGCCTGACCGTCACGTACAGGGCGCCGCAACACTCCTCCACGCCGCACCCGGACCAGGCGAGACGAACCTCGTGGGGCGTCACCGCGGCATGCAGCGGCGCGGCACCGCCCAGCAGATACTGCGGGCCTACTCCCAGATACCGGAGGCCACTCACCCTGCAGGGGAAGGGCAGGTCGGCCAGGAAATCCCGGCCATTGACGATCGGGCGGACCTCTATGCCGCCCTTGCCTGGCGGTGGGCACACGATGCTCAGGCTGAGAAAGTCCGGTCCCATGGTCATCGCGCAATGATCGCGGAGCCCGCTCGCAACTGTCATGTGAAATTCGTGTGGGCTCCGCTGAGGGCAGCAGTTCGGGCCGCCTCAGGGACGCTGGTCCCCGGATGCCCCTCCGGAACGACGCAACGACGGGACGGCAGCCTGGGGCACTGCCGCTTCAGACGGAGGGGGCTCCTCCGCGGTGACCTGCCGGAAGTGGCCGACCCACGAATCCGACGTCAGGGAGGACCATTCGACGTCGATCTCAACACCGTGCGCTGTGCGGGTGTAGTCCGCGAGTGACGTGAAGATCGCCGTCTGCACGTCCTGAAGGGCCGCATCGGCAGGCATCGGAACCTTGCCGCATCCGCCTCCCCAGCCATGGGCAACGAACGTGAAGGGCCACACGTCTCGGCCGGACAGCAGGATGATCTCCTTCGGTATACCGAAGGAAGGTCGCTTCTTCTTCGTCTTGGATCGTCTCGCCACGCTGCCATCCAACCTGACGTGCCGCGGCGTCTGTCACCCGGCATGCACACCGCAGGCCCTTTCCGTGGGCGGAGGACGCCCACTGACATTTCGACGAAGTCGTGACGATGAGTCATCGCGAGTGGTTACCGGTGGTGAAGTACCCGGATGCGGAGCAGGTCGAGGTTGGCGCGGCCGAACATCTGCCTCTTGAGGAACTTGATCTTGTTAACGGTGCCTTCGACGGGGCCGCTGCTGTGGGGCAACGTGAGTCCGGCTGTGACCGCGGCGAGGTCGCGGCGTAGGCCGCTCGCGAAGTTGGCCAGGTGCGGCAGGGACTCGGTGGCGGTCACGGTGGTGATCCACTCGTCGAGCAGGTGTCCCTCGCGATTGGTCATCATGGTGGCGAACCCACGGACGAAGCCGGCTGCGATCTCGAGTTCGGGACAGCGGGCAAGGACCTCCTTCAACCGGATTCGGGCGTTGGCGTCCAGGCGGTCGGGGTGCGACATCATCCAGCCGGTGGCGCGCCGAGGTGACGGCGGCAGGGACGGTGGAACGGCTGCTTTGGAGTGCCCTCGAAGCGGCCGTAGATAGCCCTGAACAGTGCGTATGCTGCCGGTCCAACCCTGGGCCGCGAGTTCCTGGTGAAGTTGAACAGCGTTGGTGCAGCCCTCATTCCAGCGGTCGATCAGGTAGGGCTTGAACCTGTCGAGCTTGCCAGCTCGGTGGAGGACAGGGGCAGCAGTTCGTCCGCACTGGCGGCGTTGGCGAACCTTTGAACGGTGCGGAAGGCCAGGCCTAGGTCGCGGGAGATCGAGTTCAACGACGCACCGCGAGCCTTCAGCTGCTGTATTCGGGTGTAGCGGGTGCGTGTCCGGTCCACGAAGGGCCGCTCGTTGCCGCCGGAATCTAGCGTCCTGGGACGCTCGGCGGGAGGCTCCGTATCTTCCTGGATTGGAGGATCCTGGTCGGCTTCAGTGGTCTCGTCCAAGCGCGCACGATGGGCGCGGACGGTCTTCTCCAGGGCGTCACCGAGGTTGCTCCACAGGTGCCAGCGATCCGCGCACTGGATCGCATCCGGCGCGCCTTCACGGGCTCCGTCGGCATAGGCGCCGGCACGGTCGCGGCAGATGACCTTGATGCCGGGATGCGCCTTGAGCCACTGCGCGAGGTGAGCGGAGGTTCGTCCGTCGAGAATGTCGACGGGCCGGCGGCTCTCCAGGTCGATCAGGATCGTGGCGTAGGAGCTCCCACGGCGTTTGGCGAAGTCGTTGACGCCGAGCAGACGGATCTCGCCGACTTCGGGATCTGGTAACGACCGGAGTATCCGCAGGAATGACGAGCGCCCAGCCGCGACACCGGCCACTGCGGTGAGTCGTGCCCCGGCCCGCCCGGCCAGTGCGATGGCCACGCTGGTCAGCAACTCGCGCAACGCTGTCGTTCGGCGGGCGTACCGGGTCGTCAACCCGGCGACCTGCTCAGCGAAGATCCGCTGTGAGCATTCCGTTTCCCGGCAGAAGAACCGACGGACCACAAGACTGATCGAGACCGGCCGTCCACCCGCGGCCAAGCCGTCCAGGACGCGGCGGTATCGGCTGTGGACCCGTGCGGAGACCGTCCCGCACGAGGGACAACCCGCCTCTTTGGCAGTGGTCCGCGCGGTCACCATGACGGCGTCGCCCAAGTCGTCGACGTCCTGAATGAGTACGTCATTCAGGTCCGGGACGAACACACGAGCACAGCAGACAGCGTTGCCCACAGGCGGAGCATGCAGCACGAAGAACCCCGAGCCGTTCGGCGACGATCAAAGATCCGGTCTACCCAGATCGTCACGGAGCGGCTGTCCTCACACCCGGCTGGTTACGCAATCGCGATCGTCCAGGTCCTACCCGCCTCCGGCCACAAGGCAGCAGAAGATGACGATCAGTCACCGCTCATCGAATGTGGGCCAGAGCCCATCTCGTCCGACACACACCCAGTGTCAGAGAGCGCTGACAGGATGCGCTGCATGACTTCCGCTACCGCAGCCGATTACAGCTGGATACGTTCCCCGGCCTCTCCCTTCGCCTACGGGCTGGAGGTCGGGTACACCCTGACACTAGTGCGTGGGATCTCGCCTTCGGAGTTGTTCCGGATCGTGGGAGCCGAGCCGCGCGATGAGGAGTGCGATGGGCTCGGCGATCTCATCTTCGAGCAGCAGGAGTTTCTCAACGAGTCCGAGGAGTGGCCCGATGCCTTCCTTACGGGAGCGTTCACGGTGCCGGGCGAGGGCGGCGAGTGGACGCTCGCCCTGGAGTTCGGAGGCGATCTGGGCACACGCCCGCGCATCATGGAGGCATTGTCCGCCGGGACGCGCGCTGTCTCGCATTCGAGCAACGGGGGGAAGCCCATGGACTTCTTCCACTGGTATGAGGACGGCGAGCTGCGGACCACCTTCGAATGGCCGGCGGACCGCTCTGGCAGCACCCCCGATGAACTGAACGCCATGATGGGGGAAGTCGGCCTCAACTCCTCAGGGGACACGGATCCGAGCGTCGATACGAAGGCGGCGGTCATGGCCCTTGCGGAGCGCCTCACCGGCGTTCGAGTGACTGCGCAGCTGCTGGCGGAGTCCGAGTACCAGCTGGGGGTAGTCCCGGAGGAACCTGTCGAAGAGTGGGAGAGCATCACCATCGACATCACGGACGCGCACGGCGAGCGGACGTACGCACAACTGCGACGAGACCAGCTCTGACATACGACGTGTCGCCAACCACTGACATTTTCGTGTCGCCCAACAAGCCGAACAGGACGCTGTCGTGAAATCGGCTTTCCCGAGCAGCCGGCAGTCAACAACCCGTGCTGAGCCGGCCATGTTGTTGACTGCAATGCCTTGTTCATGGTGCGTGTGATTTGCCAGGAGGTCTGGAAGATGGACGAGCTGTACCCGCCGGTCGATCCGTACGAGAAGGGGATGCTCGACGTCGGCGACGGCAACCTCGTGTACTGGGAGGTCTGCGGCAACCCGCACGGCAAGCCCGCACTCGTCGTCCACGGCGGGCCGGGATCCGGATGCGGGACCGGGGCACGTCAGTACTTCGACCCGAACCGCTACCGGATCGTCCTGTTCGACCAGCGCGGCTGTGGCCGCAGCACCCCCCACGCGAGCGAACCCACGACCGACATGCGCCACAACACCACCCGGCACCTGATCGCCGACATGGAGCGGCTTCGCCATTACCTGGGTATCGACCGCTGGCTGCTGTACGGAGGCTCGTGGGGCTCGACGCTGATCCTGGCCTACGCGGAGACCCACCCGGAGCGGGTGTCGGAGATCGTCATCGCCGCCGTCACCACCACCCGGCGCTCCGAGATCGACTGGCTCTACCGAGGTGCGGGCCGGTTCTTCCCCGAGCAGTGGGAACGCTTCCTCGAAGGGGCCGGCGGAACACCACGGGACGGTGACATCGTCGCGGCCTACGCACGCCTGATGGAACATCCGGACGCCGCGGTACGGGAGAGGGCCACGGCCGACTGGTGCGCCTGGGAGGACGCGGTCCTGTCCGGGGAAACGAACGGCGCCTTCAACCCGTACGGCGACCGCCCACCGGCCGCGCAACTCGCCCTGGTCCGCATCTGCTCGCACTACTTCTCCCACGGCGCTTGGCTGGAGGAGGGCGCACTCCTGCGCGACGCACACCGCCTGGCCGCAATCCCGGGCGTGCTGGTCCACGGCCGACTCGACCTGGCTGGGCCGCTCGACACCGCGTGGGAGCTCGCCCGCGCCTGGCCCGATGCCGAACTGACCGTCGTCGACAACGCGGGCCACCTGGGCAGCGACACGACCCGCGCCCAGGTGCTCAAGGCCCTCGACCAATTCGCCGGCCGAGGATGAGACCAGGCCGCCCGGCGATCCGGAGCCAATGACACCGCACGTGTCGCCGCCCGCTGAGTTCGCGCTGATCGAGGGCGAAGAGGTCCCGTCGCGCGGCTTCGTCGAGAGGGACGTCGGCGGCGGCTTCGCGCAGCTGAGCTACACCGTCGAGGAGTAGGAGCCCGTCCGGCCTGGCCGGCGACTGCGGACTGCCGCCGAAACCCCGGCCGAGCCACGTTCCGAGTCAGGGAACCCATGCGGTCGACAGCACGGCCCAACTAGGCTGACGGCCCCGCGCACTCCGCACCGCGCGGAGTGGGGTGAGAGAGACATGGACGACCTTGAGGGGATCACCCGACGGCGACTCGTCGTGGTGGCGATCACCAGCTACGGGACTGCCGGTGACCAAGAGTTCGAGGCGGCCCTCGACGTTCAGGTCGGACGCATCACCGACTGGCTGGCCGGCCCCACCTTGGACGAGGGGCGACGCTTCGAGGTCAGTCGGGCTCCGGCGATGCGGTCCGTTCAGGGACTTCGTGCGTTCCTCCAGGCTGAGGACCTCGCGGCTGCCACGTACGAGGAAGCCGTGGTCGTCTACATCACCGGGCACGGGCTGGGCGGCAGCTCCCATCGCCACTACCTGACGTTCGCGGACACGGAAGAGGGGCGCCGGCTCGCTACGACCTTCCCGACCAGCGAGCTCATCGCCGCAGTCGTGGACAGCGAATCGGAGCACGTCCTTGTTCTCGTCGACTCGTGTTTCTCCGGCACCCTGCACACCGAACTCAGTGCCCTGTTCCGAGACCTGGACAAGGACCGATACTCCTTCCACGGAGCCGGCGTCGTCACCTCCGGGGACTTCGACGAGCAGCCCTTGATCGGGTCCTTCACCGAGCGTGTGGCTCTGGCCCACGAGCGGATGCAGGACGAGGCCTCCGGTTACACCGCGTCCCACCTGTCCTTCCAGGAGTGGGAAAAGCTCCTCGACGAGGTCGGGCAGGGGGAGGCCGGTCGCGAGAAGGATCTGGTCGACGCCGAGTGGGTCTTTCCCCGCTCTCGGAAGAATCGTCTGAGCGCCTGCCTGCCCAACCCCCGCCATCAGCCCGCCCAGAGCGCCATCGGCCCTGCGTTGCGGCAACCGGCCCCGACCGCGGCCGTCGGGACCGACTCGCCACTGGGCCCCCTCGACGCGTTCTGGCCCGAGCGTGCTTCGGGGCGGGCGGCCGATGACGATCCGGGCTGGTACTTCAGCGGCCGGGTCTCACAGATGAGGACGATGACCGCCTTCCTCCGGGGCGACGAGCACGAGCGCGTCCTCATCGTCACCGGCGCCGCGGGATCCGGGAAGTCAGCGCTGCTGGCCCGCCTCGTCACCCTCTCCGACCCGGGCTTCATCGAGGATTCCCGGCACGCGCGGATGGTCGCGGAGGTTCCCACCGAGTGCCGACCGCCCCGGGGATCGGTCGACGTCGCCGTGCCGGCCCGCAACAAGTCCGCTCGGATGGTGGTCGATGATCTCCTCACCGCGCTGGGGAAGGACACCTCTTCCCATCCGGATGCACACGTTCCGCTCCAGGAACTCCTGCGACTGCTCTCGCGTCGCAGCACATCGGCCCGCAAACCCGTCGTCATCGTGATCGACGCGTTGGACGAGGCTCAGGATCCGATCGCCCTCCTCAACGATCTCGTCCTGCCGTTGGCGCGCCTCGGCGCCGCGGACGACGACGGCAGCCCCCTGCGTCTGCTCCTGGGGATACGCAGTTCCCCTCTCATGGGTCACCAGGGCGAGGAGACGCTTCACGACGACCGCGCCGACCACCTGCTGCAGCACCTGACCGAAGCCCTGCGAACCGAGGGGCTCCCGCCCCGGATCGTGCGCAGCGACGGCCCGTCATGCGTCGACGACATCGCCGCCTACGTCACCGCCCTGCTGCTCGCCCCCGCCTACAGCCCTTACCGCTCCTCGGCGGAGGCCGCCACCGAAGCCGCGCGGACCGTCGCGGACGCGGTCGTCCCCTCGTTCCTCGACGCCCGGATCGCCG
Organism: Streptomyces sp. NPDC001568; assembly: GCF_042893755.1. Lineage (NCBI taxonomy): Bacteria > Bacillati > Actinomycetota > Actinomycetes > Kitasatosporales > Streptomycetaceae > Streptomyces > Streptomyces sp. NPDC001568. The sequence continues at coordinate 42,749 of NZ_JBIAVF010000020.1, forward strand.
CCGATCAACTCCGCCAGACCGGAGCCCGCCAGGACCTCACCGAGCCCGGCTGGCTGCGGCGCCTCGGTGCCGGCACCAGCGGACTGCTCCGCCAGGACATCGCGGCGGTGGCGCTGAGCGCCGGCGTCTCGAAGTACCTGCTGGTGACCGTCCTGCGGGCGACGACGTTCGCTCCGGGTGCGGGGCTTCCCTGGGCGGAGGTGTGGCCCGCCGTGACCACCGCGCTGGCCGCCGCCGAGTCCGGGCCGGACGTTGCCCCGGACGCCGCCGACCAGGCCATTCGGACGCTTCGCAACAGCCGTCTCGCCGGCTATCTGGCCACGGCCGAGGAGGACGATCGGGCCGTCTACCGCCCCGTCCACCAACGGCTGGCCGACCTCCTGACAGCCGACCACACCTGGCTGCTGGACCCGCCGGACGACACGTCCTCCCGAGGGCCGGACGCGGTCGCCACCCCACAGCAACGCGTCACGCCACAGCAACGCGTCACGGCCCATGCCGCGATCACCCGTGCCCTGGCCGACCTGGTCGAACGGTCCCGCCCGCACACGGCCCACCCGTACGTGCGCAGGCACTTCCTCCATCACGCGGCGGCGGGAGGGGTTCTGACCGACGAGGGCGTACCGCGGGCACTGCTGGTGCAGGAGGCATCCGAGACGCTGCGCACCCGCCTGGGGCTGCCGCTTCCGATCACGGACCCGAACCGCCGGACGCTGACGGCCGCTGCGCTGATCGAGCCGTACGTCGACGCGACCGTGGACATGGCGTCGCGCCTGAGCAGCGTCTCGTTCCAGCGGGCCGTGCAGGACGACTCATGGCAGCCGCCCCAGGACCTTCCCGCCCGTCTCGCGTGGGGCCGTTGGGTCCCTCCTGTGAACGTCCTGGCCCCGCCCGGGCGCAGGGCACAGGACATCTGCTGTGTGCCCACCCTGGACGGGCGCACGCTGATCGCGGTGCTGACCGGGAACGGCCGGATCGAGATCCGGGATTCGGCATCGGGACGACTGACGGCCGAAATCGGGCGTGAACGCGAGCGGGTGAGGTCCCTGCAACAGATCCGGTCCGCCGACGGCAGGACGTTCCTGATCGTATTGAGCTCCCACAGCGCCTCGATCCACGACCCGACCTCGGGCCAGCCCCTCGCCCGCGTGCACCTGCCTTACACGGAGGAAGCACACGTCCTGCAGGAAGGTTCGGCTGGGTGGCAGGTGTTCGTCCTCACCGGCAAGGGCGCACTCCTCTGGACCCCCGTCAGAGGCGAGGAACAGGACACCAGGAACAACCGTGCCGTCTGGGCGGAGGGCTTCCCGCCGGTGCGCCGGAACCTCCCTCATGCGGCGACGGCCGTGGTGCGCACCGCCGCCGGGCGCCCTCTGGTGGCCGTGACCACCCGGAACGGCGTCCAGCTCTGGGACCCCGCGTCGGGATACGGGCCCGCTCGCTCCTTCGGCGGTGAGCACACGCATGCCCTGATGGCCGTTCCGAGGCAGGGGATGGAGGATCTCCTGCTGATCAAGAACGGCATCTCGTCCGCCTCCCTCTCCCAGGCGTGGAACCCCTTCCTCGGTGAACGGGTACCGTACGGCCGGATCGACGCGCAGGCGGTCACGGCGCTGCCCGGGGGCATGGGGCTCGCCTACGCGGAGGCGGGCTGGATCACGATCCGGGGCCTCGAGGGGCATCTGCGGCGTTCGTTCGATACCGGTGCTGAGCACATCGACGCGATCGGCGCGTTCGAAAGCCCGGGAGGCCCGCGCATCGTGTCGGCCGGACCCCAGGGCCTGAGGATCTGGGACGTCGACGAGGACGCCGGCTCAAGTGGGCGGCGACCGCTGGGGACTCAGTACCAACCGCCGCTGAACCGCAGCGGTGAGTGGCCTCTGTGCCGGAGCGCGACGGGTGTGATCCTGATCGGAACCGACACGGGACTCGACGTACACGACGCCATGTCGGGGTCACCGCTGTCGAAGGTGGCCGTAGGCCCCGTGATGGCGGCGGAGCCCATCCCTTCCCCTGCGGGCACCGCTTACGTCGCCCTGAGGGGAAGGGCGGACTGGATCGTCTGGGACCTCGTCGGCAACGAGCGGGTGAGCCGCATCAACAGGGACGGGCCCCCGTACGCGCCGTCCTGCGTCGCGCGTACGCCGACGAACCAGCCGCTCTTCGCCACCGTCTTGAAGGGCGGAGCGATCCGGATCGTCACGTGGGACCCCGTAAGCCGCGAAACCGATGCCACGACCGTGACCTACCACCATCGGGACCAGGAGGCGCACGCATGTGCCGCCCTTCCGCCGTGGAGCGCAGGGGGCACGACCGTCATCGCCGTGGCCGCCACGGACGGGGTCGAGCTCGTGGACCTCGGTTCCGGCAACCTCGTACGGGTGTTGCGTGCCGAGGGCCCGATCGTGGGACCGTTCCGTTCCCCCTGCGCCCTCAGGAGTCAGGGACGTACCCTGCTCGCGTCCGCCACGGCGTCCGCTCTGCACGTCTGGGACGCCACGAACGGAACCCTGCTCGCCACGTGCCCCACCCACGACACCTTGGTGTTGGCCGAACTGCCCATGCCCGACGGTCGCACCTTGCTCGCCTCCGGGAACCGGAGCGGACTGCGCGTGTGGGACCCGCTGACCGGCGAACTGTGCCACACCCTCCTCACCGGGGCTCCGGTCCACGGATTGGCCTCCGGCTTCGAACCGACGGGCGCCGTCCTCCACTTCCGCGGCCCGGCAGGCGTGGCGACGCTGGCACTGGACAACCGCTTCTGGTGAGGGCGGCGGACCGACGGCAGCGGAGCAGGGCGGCCGCAGGAACCGGCTCGGAGGAGGTCGCGGCCCGGCCGGTCAGAGACGTCCGAACGTCGTGATGCGTTCGGCCACGGCCGACTTGTCGAGGTAGCGGCGGACATCGTGGGCGTTGAGCCTGCCATTGTTGACCCTGACGTCCGTGACTCCGACCGCGAGATGGGAAAGCCCCCCACCCCGGTTCACCGGGTCGTTCGGGGCGTAGAGGTTCGTCCACTCCGTTCCGGCCGGAACGGACAGCGGGCCATCGGTCGTGTGGACACCCTTCCTGACGGCCAACCAGCTCAGCGGGGATCCGCAGGTGATCAACGAGGTGACACCGGGCTCGCCGCCCGTGGCGGCCGGAACCTCGCCGCGGCTCACCATGTCGTAGAACACGACGCTGCCCAGGGAATGGGCGATGACCATCCGGGCACCCGTGGCGACCAACGCGGCGCGCACCGAGGCTCGTACGGCGGCCCCGGTCTCCTCGTGGCGCAGGTAGCCGTGTGCCTCGCGGACCAGCCACAGCAGGCGGTCGGTGACGCCCTTGCCGGCAATCCGGTCCACGGCGTGGGCCCGCTTGAGGATGCGTGGCGTGAGCCGTCCGTTGCCCAATGTCCGACCGGCCGTGGGCGAGCCGTCCTCCTCACCGACTGCTGACGGCGCGTAGGCGGCCAGGGCCTGGAGGATGAACTCCTCCTCGTCCTCGTCGATGGGCGCGTCCTCGGCGGCCGAACCTGCCTGCGGGCCCAGCCGCATGTACCGGGTGGCCGTCTTCGGGTAGACACCCTGGTACGAGGGAACGGTGATTCGGACCGAGTCGGCGCCCCCGGCACAGCCGGCGGCGGCCAGCGCCCCGTCCACCGACTCCTGCCACGCGCGGCTGAGGCTCTCCTCGGTGGCCGACGTCCCCTGTCGAATCCCGTGCACACCAATGATCTGCAGCATGTTGACGCCCCCCATCCCACCGTCCGGCCGGTCCGCCGGACCCGTCCTGGACCGATCGTAACGGCGTGAGATGCGCGTCAGCCGTCGCTTCGCAAGACCCGTGCGACGCTCTCACCGGGCCGCACCTGCCCGGTGCGGGGGGCGCTGGAAGCCGCGCCACGGCGGTTCAGCCGGACCGGGGGCCACCCTCGGCACCGACGGATGCGGCCACCATGTCCCGTACCCGCGTTACCACTTCGGGTTGGAGCCGGGCCAGGACCGGGAGGGCGTGGTACCAGCCGTCACTCTTCAGGCTCAGGTGGAGGAACCGGGCTGCCGTCCGCTCGTCGGCCGTGACGTACGGGGTGACGCGCATGGCAAGGTCCTGGATGGTGCGGGTGAAAGGGGCCGTCCGCGCCGGGTCCGCCCCGGGTACCGGACGAACCGGGACCCGGGCCAGGTGCCCCGTCACTGCGGCGAGCGCGACCGCGCGCGTCCCTTCCTCCATCGGCAGTTCGGTCACGCGCGCGGCGGCTTCGGTGTCGCCCCGCGCCGCGTGGACCACCGCGAGGGCGGCCGTCGGGAAGTGCTCGGGCCCCCGATTCCCCAGATCCCGCGCCAACCAGTTCACCTGCGGCTCGGGATCCTCCCCCGCGCCGATCCGCAGCAGGGCAACACGTCCACGCCGGCCCGCTCCCTGACGTGACTGCCGCCTGGAGCCGCGTTCACTGCTCGGTCGGCCCGCTCCGGCCGGCCGTCCCGTTGCCCGGGCGTTCGCTGGGGGTTCGCAGGGGCAGGTCGACGCGGACGGTGAGTCCGCCTCCGGGGCGGGGGGTCGCGGTGACCTTGCCGTGGTGGGTGAGAGTGATCGCGCGGACCACGGCGAGTCCCAATCCCAGCCCCTTGCTCCGGCGTTCCGGGCCGCGTCGGAACGGCTCGAAGAGGGTGGGGATCTCTTGCGGGTTCAGGACTTGTCCGGTGTTGGCGACCTCGATGAAGGCCAGCTGCCCGGTGACACCGGTGGTGATCGTGGCCGTACCGCCGGGGTGGTTGTGGCGTACGGCGTTGGCCAGGAGGTTCAGGGCGATCTGCCGGAGCAGGGCGGGATCGCCCGCGACCGGTGCGGGGGCGGGATGCGCGGTGATCCCGACTGCCGCGGTCCCGGTCTCCTCGGCGAGGTCCGCGATGGCGTCGGCGGCGATGTCCGCGAGGTCGGCCGGCTGCGGTGTCAGGGTCTCGCTCTCACCGCGGGCCAGGGTCAGCAGGGCGTCGATCAGGCGCTCGGTGCGGGCGCCTGCGTCCAGCGCGCGCTGCAGTGCGGGTTTCAGATCCTCGGGAACCTTGCCCTGGGCCAGCGGGATCTCGAGGGCGGTGCGCTGCACGGTGAGCGGGGTGCGCAGTTCGTGCGAGGCGTGGGCGGTGAAGTGGCGTTGCGCGGTGAAGCTGCGGTCCAGGCGGTCGAGCATGGCGTCGAAGGTGTCCCCGAGTTCGCGGACCTCGTCGTGTGGTCCGGTCAGGTCGAGCCGCTCGTCCAAGGTGCTTCCGGTACTGATGCGCCGGGCGGCGGCCGTGACCTGGGTGAGGCGGTGCAGTGAGCGGCGCCCGGCCCACAGGGCGAGCAGTGCCGCGAGGGCGGTGAAGAGGGCGAGGAGCAGGAGGGATCGGATCAGCAGTTCGTTGAGGACACTGTGCTGGAAGTCTTCGAATGCTTCGGCGGGGGTGGTGGGCATGGCCTCCGAGGTGCTCGGTGGCAGGGGGGCGGGGCTCTGCGTCGGATCGAGGGGGTCGGTGTCCGGGACGCCGGGAGGCACGGCCGCCGGGAGGAGATCGGCGGCTTGGATGACGAGGTAGCGGTTGTCCTCGATGAGCTGACGCGAGCTGAGCCAGTTCAGGAGGAGCAGTCCGGCGCCGAGGACCGCGAAGAGCGCGGTGGTCGTCAACGTCAGCCGGCCACGCAGCGGCAGCCGGTACGGGGCGGGGCGGGTGCGGGACCCCTGGCCGGGCTTCACAGCCGGTAGCCGAAGCCGGGGTCGTGGTGGATGAGCGGTGGGTCGCCGAGCTTGCGGCGCAGTGCGTGCACGGTGACCCGTACGGCGGTGGTGGCCGGGTCCAGGGCCGCGTCCCACAGCCTGTCCCGCAGTTCCTCGGTGTCGACGGGTGCGCCGTCGGCTCGCAGCAGCAGTTCCAGTACGCCGAGTTCCCTGGGCGTCAGCTTCAGGGGGCGGCCGTCGCGTTCGGCGACTCTGCGGACGGTGTCCAGGCTGACGCCGTGCCGGCTCAGTACGGTGGAGGCGCTGCCGTGGGAGGCGCGCCTGGCGAGGGCTTGTAGTCGGGCGACCAGTTCCAGGTAGGAGAAGGGCTTGGCCATGTAGTCGTCGGCGCCCTGGCCGAGGCCGTCGACGAGGTCGGAGAGGGTTCCGGCGGCGGTGAGCATCAGGATCCCGGCCGGGTAGCCGGCCGTGTTCAGGGACCGGCAGACGGAGTCCCCGCTCAGATGGGGCAGATCCCGGTCCAGGACCAGTACGTCGTAGGTGGCGGCGGCCGTCATCTCCAGCGCGCGGGCACCGTCGTGGGCGACGTCGCAGACCATGCCTTCCCCGCGCAGGCCTTCGGCCAGCATCTCGGCCAGCTCCACCTCGTCCTCGACGATCAGTACTCGCATGTCGTCCATCCCCCTCCACTCGCCTGCGCGGTGCGCTGTCCTGTGTGTGAACCCGCTGGTCAAGGATCCCTCCGGCGGCGTTAGCCATCGGTTAGGCGCAGCTCACCGATGGCTAACCGGGCCCTGCGTAGAACTGCTGGGAGACACCGTCGAGATCCAGCAGGGAGCAGAAACATGCGTAGTCGAACCGGACGGGTTCTCATGGCGGCGGCCGCCGTGAGCGCGGCACTCGTGATGAGCGGTTGTTCCTCGCAGGAGGACGCGCCCAAGGTCGCCGGGGGCGACGGATCGGGCAAGAGGAAGCAGCAGGACGACAACGAGGTCCGCAGGGCTTGGGTGACCTGCATGCACGGGCAGGGACGCAACGAAGTCCAGCAGGACAAGGACGGCAACATCACCATCCCCGCCTCCGGTACCGGCGACGTCGACGCTGACTTCGCCGCGTACGAAAAGGCGGCCAAGGTCTGCGACGAGAAGGTTCCCGGCATCCACCAGGCCAAGTCGAAGCTCAATCAGAAGTTCGCCGACGAAGCGCGTGCCTGGGTCGCGTGCGCGCGGAAGAACGGCTACGCGGAGCTCCCCGACCCCGACGCCAGGACCGGCATCCTCAACATACCGAGGCTGAAGTTCGACGGTGCCAAGTGGGACGCGGTCCAGCCGGCCTGCAGCAAGCTGCCCGCGCCCAGCTACTCGATCGGCGAGTGACCATGCCCGAAACCGCCGAGTCCGCCGAGTCCGCTGCGTCCGCCGCCCTCGTCACCCCCGCCGTTCCCGACGGGCGAGGCAGCAGGCGCAAGAAGGGCCGCAGGACCATCGTCCCCCTCGTCCTCATGGCCGCGCTCGCGGGGACCGCCGCGTGGGGCGCGACCCGTCCCTGGGACGACAAGGGCTCCGTCGCCGAGCAGCCGTCCGCCGATCACGGGACGGTGGTGGTGGAGAAGGGATCGCTGTCCAGCAGCATCCAGGTCGCCGGGGCCCTCAGCCATGACGCGCCCACTCCCGTCGTCGGCTCCGGCCAGGGAACGATCACCGCGCTGCCCGCCGTCGGCTCCGTCGTCAAGCCCGGCGGCAAGCTCTACGAGGTCGACGGACGCCCCGTCGTCCTCATGACGGGGGACCGGCCCATGTGGCGTGAGCTGGGCCCCGGAGTCGGTGACGGACCCGATGTCAAGCAGCTCAAGAGCAACCTGGTCAAGCTCGGCCACGCGGGCGGCCTCGGTCTGGCCGTCGACGAGAAGTTCACGGACGGCACCGCCACCGCCGTCAAGCGGTGGCAGAAGGCCCTGGGCGTGAAGGAGACCGGAACCGTCACGCCCGGCAGCGCCGTCATGCTGCCACTGGCCGCGGCGCAGGTTCAGAAGTTGGGCGCGCAGCTGGGTTCCGCCCTGGGGGCGGGGTCCGTGCTGACCGTGAGCGGCACCGACCTCGTCGCGGTCGTACAGCCGGCCGAGAACCAGCTGTCCCAGTTCAAACCCAACGGCAAGGTGGTGGTCAACCTCGCCGGCGGCGGCACCGTCGAGGGACGCATCCGCTCCCTGATCCGCGGCGGCGACACCGGCGGAGCCGAGGGCGGGGCGGGCGGTTCCGGGGGCGGTGGTCAGCAGAAGACCTCCGTCACCATCGTGCTGGAAAGCCAGGACAAGGCCGTGCAGGCCGGACCCTCCGCCGTGACGGTCAACGTCGTCGGGGAGATCGCCGCCGACGCCCTCATCGTCCCGGTCACCGCGCTGCTCGCCCTGGATGGCGGCGGTTACGGCGTCAAGGTCGTCGACGGTGCCACCAGCCGGCTGGTCAAGGTCCAGCTGGGTCTGGTCGCCGATGCCAAGGCGCAGATCACCGGCGAAGTGAAGGCCGGCGATCAGGTGGTGATCCCCAAGTGACGGTGCCACCGACAGCAACACCGACAGCGACAGCGACAGCGACAGCGGGCCGGGTGCCCGTGTTGGAGCTGAGCGGCGTCGTCAAGGAGTACCCGGTCGCGGGATCGTCGCCGCTGCGCGTTCTGCACGGGATCGACCTCACCGTCGAGGCCGGTGAACTCCTCGCCGTCGTCGGTCCCTCGGGCTCGGGCAAGTCCACCCTCCTCGCCCTCCTCGGCTCGCTCGACCGGCCCACCACGGGGCAGCTGTGCTTCGAAGGACGCGACCTGTCCGGCCTCTCCGACCACGAACTGGCCGCTCTGCGCGCGCACCGGATCGGCTTCGTGTTCCAGCAGTTCTTCCTTCTCTCCGGACTCACCACGGTCGAGAACGTCGCCACCGGCCTCCTCTACAGCGGCGTCCCCGCCGCCGGGCGGCGCGAAGCGGCCGTCGAAGCCCTGCGCGAGGTGGGCCTCGGCCACCGCCTCGATCACCGCCCCGATCAGCTCTCCGGCGGCGAGAAGCAGCGCGTCGCGATCGCACGCGCCCTCGTCGGCCGACCCGCGCTGCTGCTCGCCGACGAACCCACCGGCGCGCTGGACAGCGCCTCCGGCGCGGCCGTCGCAGACCTCCTGCGCGCCCTCAACGACAACGGCACCACCGTCGTCGTCATCACCCACGATCGCGACCTCGCCGCCTCCTTCCCCCGGCGCATCGGCATCCACGACGGCCGCCTCGACTTCGACGAACGCCGCCCGCACCCCGCAGGAGCCGACCGATGACATCCCCGTCCCCCCTGCGCCGGACCCGGCTGCGTCCGGCGGACCTGCTGCGGCTGGGCATGATCGGACCGCGCACGCGCAAGACGCGCACCGCCCTGTCGGCTCTCGGCATCAGTCTGGGCATCGCCGCCGTCATCGCCGTAACCGGGATCTCCGCCTCCAACCAGGCACACCTGCTGGCACGCCTGGACCAGCTCGGCTCCAACCTGATCACCGTCAGCCCCGGAAAGGACCAGAACCAGCAACCCGTGCCGCTACCGCCCACGGCCGAGAAGATGCTCGCCAACATCGCCCCGGTCCAGCAGGTCACCGCGAGCGGGGCCACCAAGGCCGAGGTCTACCGCAACGACCTGGTACCGAAGGAGCAGACCGGCAGCATCACCGTGCTGGCCGCCCGCCTGAACCTCCTCGACGTCCTGCACGCCACCCTGCGCAGCGGGAAGTGGCTGGACGAAGCCGGCGAGAACCTCCCCGTGACCGTACTCGGCGACCAGGCCGCACAACGCCTCGGCGTGACAGCTCCGGGCGAGCGGGTCTGGCTCGGCGGACAGTGGTACGCCGTCACGGGAATCCTCGCTCCGAACGAGCTGGCACCCGAACTCTCCACATCCGCACTGGTCGGCTGGCCCCAGGCCACGACCCACCTCGGAGCGGACGGCACCGCCGCCACCGTCTACCTGCGCTCCCACCCCGAACGCGTCCCCGACGTCCAAGCCGTGGCCGGCGCCACCGCGAACCCCGCCAACCCGAGCAGGGTCGCCGTCAGCCGCCCGTCCGACCTCCTCACGGCGCGGAACGAGACCAAGGGAGCACTCACCGGACTCGTCCTCTCCCTCGCCGGAGTCGCCCTGCTCGTCGGCGGCGTCGGCATCGCCAACACCATGGTCGTCGGCGTCATGGAACGCCGCGGCGAGATCGGACTGCGCCGCGCACTCGGTGCCAGAGGTGGACAGATCGCCGCCCAATTCCTGCTCGAAGCCGTCCTGATGGGCTTCATCGGAGGCATCGGCGGACTGATCGTCGGCAGCCTCACCGTCTACGGCTACGCCTTCGCCCAGGGATGGCCGGCCTCCATCCCCCTCCACACGATCGTCGCCGGCCCTGTCGTCTCCGTCGTCGTCGCCGCCCTCGCCGGCATCCACCCCGCCCTGCGCGCGGCCAAGGCCTCCCCGACGGACGCCCTGCGCTCGGCCTGAGGCGAGACCCGGACCCCCTGCCCTCAGCAGGACCAGCTGGGGCACTGGTCGGCGGTGGAGCGGCTACATGCGCTGATCCGCGAACCTGGCGCGTGCGGCGGATGTCCGCGACACGGGAACTGAGCGCGCTGTTCGACCTGGCACGCCCCTGCTGCAACCGGGGGCGTGCCACCCGCCCCGATGCGATGCCACGGGCAGATCCTCGGTACCGCGTACCGGCCCTCCGGCATCCCGGAGCTGCTGCGGCAGGCCGGGATGGAGAACGCGGAGGACTTCGACCTGACCCCGGGTGAATTCGTGGAGTGGCGCGGTGGTGGCCCGGAGACCTGGGCAGAGTCTCCGCCATGACCGCGCCTGGGCTCTCGGACCGTTCGGCTCGAAACGAGAACGACTGTGCGACATCCGGTGAGTTCTTCCGAGCCTCGCTGAGTCTCTGACCCTGTGGCCAGAGGGTCCTTCCCCTTCGAGTGCCTTGTGGTCGCGTGACGCAACTTCGGGATTCTTCCCGCCGCGGGTGCGACAGGCGGAGCCGGCCGGCGCGTCACAGTTCGGGCAGTCATCGACCCCGTGCCGAACCCGCCCGGGATCCAGGTCTCCGACGCGAATCATCTGCGGCTCTACGTTTGCCCGACGTGCTACACACATACCGACCTGATCCAATAAGTCAGTGCTGGAGCCCCCGCGACGGCTGGGGCAGGCGGCTCTTCCCATAGCCCGGCCCCTCAGCCAAACAAGGACGCGGCCGTTCCGGATGTACCGCCTGAGGGACAGTTGCCCCGAGGTGGCAGCGAGCTCCGTTGTCGGAGTCACTTGTCAAGATCGCGGCTATGAACAGCACTCCGACGACGCCTCCCCGTCCGTACGACGTCACCGTGATCTTCCCTCAGCTCGCTCCGCTGGCCCGCACGGCGACCCGGCTGCACCCCCGCCGGGGGACCCCGTCACCGCAGGACAGTTCCATCGGCGGACCGCTGCTGTGGCCCGCCGGCGAGCCGTGGCCGCACTGCGAGGGACCTCATGTGGTGGACGGGAGCAACCTGGCCCTGTCGCCGGCGGACGTGAGGCTGAAGCGGCGAATCGGTACCGCCTCCCGCGGACGGATCCTGACCGAGCAGGAACGAGAAACCCTGGAGCGGATCATCCCTCCTCGGAAACACCCCGTGAAGGTCGAGGTCGCTCCGTATGAGGGTTCCATCGCGATGCTGCCGGTCGCGCAGCTGTACAAGCGGGACGTGCCCGATCTGCCCATACCCGAAGGAATGGACCTGCTCCAGGTCCTGTGGTGCCCCTTCGACCACCCGATCATGCCCAAGACCGCGCTGTTCTGGCGGTCGGCAGCCACGGTCACCGACATCCTCGCCACGCCCCCCGAACCGCCCGCGATGCAGTTCGACGACTACCTCCCCGAGCCGTGCCTGCTCCACCCGGAACAGGTCACCGAATATCCCGACCACTTGGAGGTGAGCAAGGAACTGCAGGAGCAGCTGGGGAACCTGAGTGTGTGGCAGGCCGCCAACGTGGAGATGGACAGCGAAGAACTTCCGTGGCCGGAGGAGTTCTACGACAAAGAATTGGCCGGCGCGCCCGGCTGGAAGGTCGGCGGCTGGCCACGGTGGACTACCACCGACCCGGGCCCCCGGCCCTGTCCGGCCTGCGGCAGAGACATGGACGCCCTGCTCACCATCGCCACGTACGAGGACGACGACGACAGCAGTTGGCTCCCACACCAGGAACCGGAAGATGCATCACTTCCAGGCTTCGACCCCTACGAACGGAGCCAGCCCACTGCCGTCCAGATCGGCCGCGGCTACGACCAGCAGCTCTACGTCTGCCCTGCGGCGCCCGAGCACCCCCACTCCGAGCTGATGCACTAGCCGGCCACACGAGACCGGGCCCGCTCCTCCCTACCCGTCGTCGTCCTCGTCGAACTCGACCGCATCAGGGTCCCGTAGCGGCCGAGGACGTTGAGGTTCGCGTGCTTGAGCGGGAAAGCCGGGCGATGTCCTCGTTGCGGATTTCGTGGCCCTCGGCGCGGAGCTGGACGACAGCGGCGTCGATGTACTTCGTCGTCCACAGCACGATGGCGTCGAGAACCAGGCCGAGCGCGCCGGGCTGGTCCTCCATCCCCGTCGCGGTACGCCCGGTGGATGGTGCCGCGCTTGCCGTGGCACACGTCGCGGGCGAGCTTGTGGCGGAACTCCTGGACGGTGAGCCGGCGGCTCATCCGCCGGTGGTGGGTGTCGTCGACCGGGTCGACCATCCGGAGCAGGTGCTCGGTCTTGCCGATCCGCCCGTACTCGGCGAATGCCTGCCCCCAGCGGGGTGGGGTGGCCCTCGCGGCCGAACATCCGCAGCAGGTCGTAGGCGCGGACCTGGTTGGTGACCAGGGAACCGGCGACGCGGAGCAGGTCCGGCCACCACGTCTCGATCTTCTTCAGGTTGACCCGGTTGCGTGCGAGCGGCTCCAGGACGCCGTACGTCCCCGTCTCCACGCCGGGCACCGTGGCCCGCCAGAACCGCTGGTCGTCCAGGTCCTTGAAGCGGGGGCTGAAGTTGTAGCCCAGGATCTTGAAGATCCCGAACGCGATGTCGGAGTTCATGTGGACAGTTCAAGTTGGTCTTCCTCCGAGGTGCCGTCGGGCCGTGTGGACATAAAGTGAGACTTTCGATGAGGTGGCAGGGGGGAAGCGTTGTGGAGGTCACCGTTCAATGGATACGGACGTCCTGGACGAAGCAGTCTCGGGGAGGAGATGCCGCGGCTCGCAGGAACGCCGTCCCGGTCGGCTTTCGTGTCCCGCCTATGTCGCCTGCGGTTGCGCACGTGGTCCGGATGCATGAGTGCGACGGCTTCGACCCTTTTGACGGCCAGGAAGACCTGCGCAAGGTCGACGTCCAGCTCCGAGAGGACGACGGTCGGTTGCGAGTCCTTCCCCGGGTCCAGCCCCTCTTTGCAATACCTCCTCGGCCACGCCGGCCCCCGGCCGTACGTCTTGTTCCCGGCCAGTGGGTCCGCTGGCAGCTCAACTACCGTTTCAGCAGCGCGGCGGGAGTGAGGGGCTGGTCGTACTGGCTTGATACCTTCAACATCGCTTACGGCCCGGTGGAAGCTGACGTGTTCTCCTCTTCGCCCACGGTGCTCGTCGATGAGCGAGGACCAGTCCGGTAACCCACCGGGTAGCGGTCACGCACTGGAGGCCTCGGTACTCGCCTCGGGATGGGCGGGGTGCCCGAGGTCCGCGAGAAGCTTGTCGATGCGGTCGCTGGTCAGCGATGTCGTTCGGCCTTCACGGTCCCAGCAGCGTCCGGCGGCGCCGAGAGCGAGGGTCTGCTCGACTTCACGTCGGGCCCTCAGTCGCGGTGCGTACTCGGGTGTGGTGACGAACTTCGCACAGGTCAGGGAGAGGTCGCACTCGCAGGGGCCTTCGGCGGGGAGACGCAGGCAGCGGCCGAGTTCGACCCGTTGCGCAGTTCGTCGGCGGCCTGCCCGGCGATCGTGGCGCCGGGGCCGAGCACGGCCTTGTAGTCGCGCAGTACTTCCTGGTCACTGATCTGCGCATGGACCAGGGCCATGCTGACGGAGGTGTGGCCGAGCACCTTCATGATGGTGTGGAGCTTCGCGCCGCGCTCAGCGAGCTGGGTGCCGACGGTGTGCCGGAACCGGTGGGCCGAGACAGTGCCGCGTCCGGTGCCGGCACGACCGCCCGGACGGACCAGTCCGGCCGCCTTGCAGGCGTCCTGGATCGGCGTCTCGAACGGGTAGAAGGTCGACAGGAGCTTGCCGTGGCTCATGAACAGGTAGCGGATCTCCTCCCCGGTGCGCTCGTCGGTGAACGGCCTCTCGGGTGCGTTCCGGCGCAAGTCGATCGCGTGCTGCAGCCGCCTAAGGGTTGTCCCGTAACTGATCTTTGCGAGGGTTGGGACAAGGTCGGTTGGCCGTCGATGGGGTCCGTTACGCGGCTTGGACGAGGTTGTGGAGGTGGGCGATGCCGAGCATGGCGTGGTGGACGCCGTCGCCCTTGAGACGGCAGTCGCGGAGGATCTTTCAGTTCTTCATGCGGGCAAAGACGTGCTCGACTCGGGCGCGAACCTTCTTGTGATCGTGGTTGTGCTCGGTCTGCCAGTCGGTGAGTTCGCCGCCTTTGGGGCGGCGGTGCGGGATGACCAGGCCGGTGCCCGGGTAACCGCCGTCGGCGATCGTGGTCGTCCTGCCGACGGCGTCCTTCGCGCCGGACTCCCTCCAGGCCTTGCAGTCGTTGCGGTTGCCGGGCAGGGGCTTGCCGACTGCGACGACCAAGCGCGTGTCCGCGTCGACGACGACCTGGTGGTTTGTGGAGTACCGGTAGTTCTTCGACTTCTCGGCAATGGCGTGGTCCCGGGTTGGGACAAGGGTGCCATCGACGATCAGCACCGTGTCCTTGGCGAACCGCCTCCGTTGCTTCAGCGCGAGCAATGGGGCGACGTGGTCCACGATTCGGTCGGCCGCCGACTTGGACACACCGAACAGCGGCGCGATCTGCCGCAGAGTCAGGTTGGTCCGCCAGTAGGCCGCGACCAGCAGCACCCGGTCCTCCAGCGGAAGACTCCAGGGCCGGCCCGGCCGCATGGTGTCGGCACCTTCGCGGCGGAGGACCGTGATCAGCTTGCGGAAGCCGCGCGAGCTCAGCCCTGAGAACGGGGCTATCCAGGACGACTCCGACGCCGTGATCACAACACCCATGGCTGTGATCATCCCACCTCGACAGTGGGCGACCACGGGTTCCGTCACCCCCACTCCGACCTGTCGGCCAGGCGGCGGTACCACCAGAACTGTGTCCGCCACTGGCGCCGGTGCACGAACGGGTCCGGCAAAGTACGGCGTAAGAACACCGCATCCATAGGCTTCACGAGCCGGCCCAGCTCGGCACGGGCTCGTTCCGGCAGCCGCTCCAGCACCTCCTCCAGCACGTCGCGCGCATGTCTGACGTCGTCGAAGGAGCACCAGGTGCACGAGCAGAACGACTCCCGCGGGTACAACGGACGCCTGCCCGGTGGGTGGACGAACTCGCGGTACCGCCGCAACGCACGGTCGGTGGCACCTGGGTGGATGTAGAAGCTGTCGCTCAGGTGCTCGGCCCGGTGCACGGCCAGGCTCGCCCTGGCGGAGAGTCCATGGATCCGGAACGGTGGGGTCGGCCCCCAGACACGGGAGACCGATTGTTCAGTGCGCAGTGCGCGCGGCCGTCTACGCGGCATCGGCCTTTCGACAAATGATCACGTGAGCCATGATGCCAGGCGCCCATGGCCTGCTGTACCCGGTTTCCGACGTCTGCCACGGCGACCCGAGGCCATCAGGGCAGTTGCGGGACAACCCTTAGCGATGAGCTTGCGATCCTCGTCGTCGAGGAAGAAGAACCGTTCCAACTCCGACCGGGTCGGCTCCTCGTATTCCCGGGCGAGGCCGCCTGCTCGTCGGTCAAGAACTCCACTGGCATGGACCTGACGCTATGGGCGTCCGCAGTCGACCAGAGATCTTCCGCCGAACCCTGCCGCTGGAGCGACCGCGCGTGCTGGATGCTCAAGATCACCGGCTTGGCGTCAACCGCTGTGCCGATGTTCCAAGTAGCCGCAATTTCATCGGATGCAACACTGAGGCTGGATCGCACACCGGCGACAGCTTGACCGTTCTGTACTGGTCAGCGGCTTGTATGGGCCCGTCGGCGGGGACTGGCCGAGCCGCTTGAAGGGGGTCGGATGCGCGGCATCACGCCTTCTGAGCTGGGAACTTGTCAGGCGATTACATCTGATGAAAGATTCCTTCGTCTGATGTAGGTGGCGGAGGGTAGTCATTCGTGGGTGGGAACAGGCTCGCACCGGGGGCCGTCGGGCTGCATCTGGTCAGTGACCTGCCACTGCTGCGGCCGGACGAGCAGGTGTTCACGGCGATGCTGGACGGCTGGCGCAACCAGCAGCTCGCGCGGAACCTGGCGTTCTCCACGATCGAAGGCCGGGAGAAGGTGGTACGCGCCTTCGTCCGGCACGCTGACACGTTCCCCTGGGCCTGGTCGCCGCAGATGGTCGACGAGTGGCTGGGTGACCTGCGGCCGGTACGGCACCTGCGCCGTTCCACGCTCCGCAATTACCAGGGATCGGTCCGCTCCTTCTGTGCCTTCATCACCGATCCTGCCTACGGATGGGCGGTGACCTGCGAGGAGCGTTTCGGCGCCCACCCGGTTCAGGTGGTGCACGAGTGGAACACCGCGGTGCACGTGGAGGAAGCCGAGGCAGACCCTGGTAAACGGGCCTTTACCCGGCAGGAGTTGCAGGCGTTCTTCGACCACGCTGACGATCAGGTCGGCAGGGTCCGCGGCCGGGGTCGCAAGGGCTGGCTGCCCGCCTTCCGTGACGCGATGCCGTTCAAGACCGCGTATGCCTTCGGCCTGCGCCGCAACGAGACGCGGATGCTGGACACGGTCGACTTCGGACGCAACCCCGAAGGCCCCGAGTTCGGCGATTACGGCGTCCTCTACGTCCGCCACGGCAAGGCGAAGAAGGGCTCGCCGCCCAAGCGCCGCAGCGTGCTGACCGTCTTCGACTGGTCGGCGGAGATCCTCCAGCAGTGGAACGAGGAGGTGCGTCCGCTGTTCCCCACCGCCGGCTCCGGGGCTCTGTGGCCCTCGGAGCGCTCGGCCCGGGTCGGCTTCTCCCAGATGAACACCCGCTTCACCACCTACCGGGACTCCCTCGGCCTGGACGACGGACTGGACTTCCACTCCTTCCGCAGGTCCTACGTCACCCACCTGATCGAGAAGGGCATGGACGCCCGGTTCGTCCAGGAACAGGTCGGACACGAACACGCATCCACGACCGCGATCTACACGTGCGTGTCCTCCGACTTCCGCACCCGCACCCTGCGCAGAGCGTTGGACGCGACGATGCAGGCCGCTCTGCGGCCGGCGAGGAAGGCTTGATGAAACGCCAGGTCAGCTACCAGTGGCGACTGCGCGAGGTGATGGCCACCCGCGGCATCTTCGCCGCCTCCGACCTCTCCCCGCTGCTCGCCGAACGCGGCATCGAGCTGTCCTCGGTCCAAGTCTGGCGTCTGGTCACCCAGACTCCCGAACGGCTTTCCCTGCCGGTCCTGGCCGCGCTCTGCGACATCCTCGACGTCACCCCCACCGACCTGATCGCCACCCGGGCCGAGAGCGTCGCCCCGCGCCGCACCGCCGCCTCCGGCGGCGCCGACGTCGTGGACCTCGCCAACACCATCCGGCCCAAGCGCGCCCGGATCAGCCCCGACTCGTGAGCCCGGCCTACGACAGCCGCGAGAAATACGAGCGGTGGCACATACGCACCTGCGCACGCTGCGGCCGCCGCGCCGCCAAGTCCGCGAACTGGTCGGACGGGCCTATCTGCCGCACCTGCTACGACCGGGCCACGCAGGACCGAGGCCGCTGCCCCGGTTGCGGAACCGAGCGTCTGCTTCCCGGCCGGGACGCGGCGGGAACCGCGATCTGCCGGGACTGCGCAGGCATCAGCCGCGACTTCTTCTGCGACCGCTGCGGCTTCGAGGGCCTGCTCCTGGGCGGACGGCTCTGCGAACGCTGCACACTCTCCGACCGGCTCACCACCCTCCTGGACGACGGCACCGGCTGCATCCACCCGCAGTTGGTCCCGCTGCACCAGCTCTTGGTGAGACTGGACCGCCCGAAGAGCCGGCTGATCTGGCTCCGCAACCCGCAAGTCCCGGCCCTGCTGAGAGACCTCGCCACCGGAACAGTGCCGCTCACACACGACGCCATCCAGGCCCTGCCGAACTGGCGGACCGCCGCCTACCTCCGCGACCTGCTCATGGACAGCGGCGTCCTGCCTCACCTCGACCGCCGACTCCTGCTGTTCGAACGGTGGCTCGCCCAGCGCATCGCCACCACCGCTGACACCGAACACGCCCGCATGCTTCAGCACTTCGCCACCTGGCACCAGCTCCGAAAGCTCCGCGCCAAGGCGGCCAGGAGCCCGCTGGGCACCAGCACGACGCAGGAATCCCGTCAGCAGATCACCCAGGCCGGCGCCTTCCTGGTCTGGCTCGCCGCCCGGCACGTCACACTGGACGCCTGCACCCAGACCGACCTCGATGCCTGGCACGCGGAGAAGTACGCCACCCGGCGTCCCGCGCAGGCATTCCTGCGCTGGTGCATGGACACCCGCCGCATGCCGCGGTTGATCATCCCGAACCGCCCGACCACCAACCCCCACCCGATGGGCCAACACCAGCGCATCGCCGCCCTGCAACGGGTCCTCGCCGACGACAGCACCTCGCCGAGAGTCCGGCTCGCCGCCTGTCTGGTCCTGCTGTTCGCCCAGCCCGTCAGCCGGATCGTCCGCATGGTCACCGACGACGTTGTCCACGACGGCCGGCATATCGCACTCCGGCTCGGCGACCCGCCCACCCCAGTACCCGAGCCGGTGGCCGCCCTCCTGCTCGACTACCTCCAGGCCCTGCCCGCCAACACCCCTGCCATCAATCAGGATTCGCCCTGGCTCTTCCCCGGCCGTCGCCCGAGCCAGCCGATGAATCCCGGCACTTTGCGCGACGCGCTGCGGAAACTCGGCGTCCCGGCCGAGAAAGGCCGCACCTCCGCCATACGCCAGCTCGTCCTCCAGGCCCCGGCGCCCGTCATCGCTCAGGCACTGGGCTACCACGACAAGAGCACCACCCGCATCGCCACCGAAGCCGGAGCCCCCTGGAAGAACTACGCACCCGGCGACCACACACGCTGAACGGCCCCCCCTTGAACTACGCGCCGGGCGAAAGGTCACACCACTCGGCGGCCTTCGCCCCACAGTGGTGAGCATGCTGAACCGAGTAGCCGTCCTGTCCGACATTCACGGAGTCCTGCCGGCCTTGGAGGCAGTGCTCGCCGAACCAGACGTCAGCACCGCCGATCACATCGTGCTGACCGGCGACATCACCGCCGGCCCGCAACCGGCCCAGGTGCTCGACCTGCTGACCAGCCTCGGCGACCGCGTCATCTGGATCAGCGGCAACGCCGACCGCGAACTCCTCGAATACCGCCGAGGGCAACGCGACACGATCCCCGACCCGATCGCTCCCTGGGCAGCCGAACAGCTCCGCGAAGACCATCTCGACCTTCTCGGCTCGCTTCCACGATCACTATCCCTGTCAGTGAAAGGCATGGGAAAGGTGCTGTTCTGCCACGCCACCCCTCGCGACGACGAGGAGGTCGTCCTGGTCGACTCCCGCCTCGGCCGCTGGGAGGAAGTCTTCAGCGGACTCGATACCGACATCCGTACCGTGGTCTGCGGCCACACCCACATGCCGTTCGTCCGCCTCGCCCTCGGCCGGCTCGTGATCAACCCCGGCAGCATCGGCATGCCCTACGGACGAACCGGAGCACACTGGGCCCTACTGGGCCCGGGCGTCGAACTGCGCACCACGCACTTCGACATCGAGGCCGCAGCCACTCAGCTCAGCCAGGACTCGTCCTACCCCGACATCACCGAATGGGCCGACTACTTCCTGCACGCTCGCGCGACCGACGCCGACGCCCTCACAGCCTTCGCACCACGGGACGGACGCGACCACAGCCCGTGACACTCGCTCCCCATCCACGACAGCGGGCAGCCGAACACCGACTACACGATCAACGACGCCTACCAATCCCAAGGCCGGAGAGGCCCGTGGGTTCAGCGGAACTGAAGCTTGTTCAGCGGGAACTCGGGCGTCGGTCCGTGTGCGTCGGCCGGGGGCATCCGTGGGTTCGGTGGGAACGTGGGGGTGGGCTGCGTGGTTGCGCAGATTATCCCTGGGCAGTGGGGCGAACCACGATGTCGCCCACATCGACACCGTCCGGCTGCTCGATGGCGAAGGCGATGGCGCGGGCCACCGCGTCGGGCGAAAGAGCGGTCTCCATCATCTTGTCGATCTGGGTTTTCACCGCCGGATCCATGCGCTCTGCGAAGTCCGTGCGGACGGCGCCGGGAGAGACGACGGTGACGCGCAGGCTGTCGCCGGCCTCTTGCCGCAGGCCCTCGGAGATGGTGCGCACGGCGTTCTTCGTGCCGGCGTACACCGACTGGAGCGGCACGATACGCAGTCCGGCGGTGGACACGGTGTTGACGAAGTGCCCGAAGCCCTGCTCCCGGAAGACGGGAAGGGCCGCGGCGATCCCGTACAGGACCCCTTTGAGATTGACGTCAATCATCTCCTCCCAGTCCTCGACGCGCAGGTCATCCAGACGGGAGATCAAGCCGATCCCGGCGTTGCTGACGAGGACGTCGAGCTGGCCGTATCGATCGCTTGCCAGCTTGACGAGGCCGGAAAGGTCCTCACGTCGCGTCACGTCCGTGCGGGCCCAGACGGCTTCACCGCCGGCCTCTTCGATACGGGCGGCCAGAGCCTCAAGACGCTCCGGACGACGTGCCCCGAGGACGATCTTCGCACCGCGCTCGGCGAGCAGAAGTGCGGTCGCCTCGCCGATGCCGCTGCCGGCGCCCGTGATCGCCACGACTTTGCCTTCGATTCCCGACATGATGGACAGTCCTTCCAGCGGAGGAGTGGGGGCGGCCGTGCCCTACAGTGAAAGTGGAGGCTCCGCCACTTCGTTCACACTAAGTGGCGGGTCCTCCACTTAGCAAACGGAGACAAGGGAGAGCCACTGATGGCCCGGGATGCAGGACGCCCGCTGAGGGCTGACGCACAGCGGAACCGGGAGAAGATCCTGGCCGCCGCGGTGCACGTGTTCACCGAGGAGGGACTGGATGCGCACTTCGAGCGCATCGCCAGAGAAGCGGGCGTGGGAACCGGCACCCTCTACCGCAACTTCCCGACCCGGGAAGCTCTGATCGAGGCGGCGTACCGCAACGAAGTGGCCCGGCTGTGCGACGCCGTCCCCGGCCTCCTTGCGGCGATGTCACCGCCTGAGGCGCTGCGAGCCTGGACCCGCCGCTTCATCGACTACGCCACCGCCAAACTCGGCATGGCCGACGCCCTGCGAGCCGTCGTCAACGTGGGAACCAATCCCTATGCCGAAAGTCACGAGATGATTCAGACCGCCCTCTCCTCCCTCATGGACGCCAATAGCGCTGCCGGAACGATCCGGTCCGACATCAGCCCGACCGACATGTTCGCCGCCCTCGCCGGCATCGCCCTCACCTCGGCCAAGCCCGAGCAGCGAGAGCAGGCCGAACGCCTCCTCGACCTCACCCTGGACGGACTGAAACCCGCGCCGTCTCGGCCCCCCGAAAACTGACGGCAGAAGCCCGGACATCATCGAAGCTGCTGCTCAGCGGCCTGTTTCAGTAGTGTTCGCGCGGAGTCCGAGTAGCGCATCGCTGTCTTCTCATCGAGCCCGAACACCTCGGCGAGGTGGAGCGGATCGGGCCCGTGGGCCAGGGCCTCCTCGAGCTGCCGGTCGACGCGGAGCCGCTCCAAGGTCGCTTCCTGGCCGTGCAGGAGCCCACGGATCCAGCGATTGCTGGCGCGCCCGGTGCCTGCGGCGGTCTGATTATTGATCAGCAGGTGGAGGTTGGCCGTGTTCGGCCAGCGCTTGCGCCGGTATTCCAGCCAGTCCAGCAGTAGTTTCAGGGTCGGAGGCATCGGCGGACTGATCGTCGGCAGCCTCACCGTCTACGGCTACGCCTTCGTCCAGGGATGGCCCGCCTCCATCCCCCACCACACGATCGTCACCGGCCCTGTCGTCTCCGTCGTCGTCGCCGCTCTCGCCGGCATCCACCCCGCCCTGCGCGCGGCCAAGGCCTCCCCGACGGACGCCCTGCGCTCGGCCTGAGGCGGGACCTGGACCCCCTGCCCTCAGTAGGACCAGCTGGGGCAATGGTGGATCAGGCGGCAGTATCGGACAGGCTGCGTCGCGTCGCTGGCCCTGGCCGGCTCGTACGCCCTTTGGCGGCTGGCACCTCGCACAGTCGCCGCAGTCGCCGCAGTGCCGCAGTGCCGCAGTGCCGCAGTGCCGCAGTGCCGCGGTGCCGCGGTGCCGCAGTGCCGCGGTGCCGTCGTACACGACGCGCTCGTGCAGAGAATCTCCCGTGGAGCCGAAGGGCTGCGCTGACGGCTCCACGGCGTGGCCAGCTCACCCCTGCGTCGGCGGGGGCCACAGGCGGGCATGCCGGGGCCGCGCGAGCCTCCGGGGCCGACTCACCCTCGCGTCGGCGGGGAACCCGTCCACGGCTTGCAGACCGTGGACAGCGGCTCGCCCCCGCGTCGACGAAGCCGGCGCGACCTGAGGTTCACTGGAATCTGGCGCACACGGCGGCCGTGCGTGCCCATTCCCATTCACCCGCATCGCAGCACCCGTCATCCGAGCCGATTCAGAGAACCGCTCGCAGGTGTCGTGGGTGCGATACCTACGGCGTCGACGCGCAGCGCGTCGCCCGCCGATCCGTTCGCAACGGTTCTTCAAAGGAGAACGCTCGCTCGCGGGCTTCGCCTTCCTGTCCGTTTTGATCCTGTACGCCCCCGCAGCGGCAGCTTCGTGGAGCCAGCGCATCGAGCTGTCCAACGGCCGCGGCGGGTGCTCAGAGATCTGTGGTGTCGAGGCTCATGTCGAACGGCGCCGGTAGTGCGATCGGGCTGCCGAAGGGGAGGGGACCCTCTGCCCGGGTGTAACCGAGGTGTCCAGGCTCGGAGAACAGGGTGATGCTGCGTTCAACCCTGTCGACGAGGAGATAGAGCGGCGCCCCGTACTCCGCATAGCGCCTCCGCTTGACGACTCGGTCCGTGTCACCGTTGGACTCCGAGGTCACCTCCACGATCAGCAGAGTCTGGTCAGGGAGGAGCGCACCGGCACCCTTTGCCTGGTCGGCTGGTACGACCGCGATGTCGGGTACATACCAGTTGGATGATCCAGGTAGGTCGAGGTTGCCGGAACCTGTGACGCATCCCAGTTCGCGGACTCTGGGCTTGATCTGGTCCCTGATGGCCTCCGCTGTGGCCTCGTGGTCCCAAGTCGGTGTCACAGGTTCGATGACTCCCTCGACGATCTGGGCTCGGTCGCCCCGAATGTTCTGGATGGCGTATTTCAATGCGTGCTCAGGGTTGATGTCGTTGGTGTAGTCCGGCGCGGTGCCCATGTGCTTGCTCCGCTCGTTGTTTGTGGAGTGTCGTGAACAGTCTCCTTGTTTGACGGGGGCCACATACCGAAATTGGTAGGTGACGCGAGATCCATACGGGTGAGGACGGACTCCTCCTCCGCGATCCGGCGTAGCGCTGGCGCGCCGCGCGTCGAGGTACGACCGCAGAAACTCTCGTGGAGCCGAAGGCGTCGTACTGCCAGCTCCACGGCAGACTCACCCCCGCATCGGCGGGGACCACGGCGGAGCGCCGCCGCTGTCCATCCCCACGGCCGGCCGGCACGCTGTTGTCGCGCCCTGATCGAACGCGGTGACGGCGGGGCGCTCCCACCTTCGGATTTCGGCCCCGCCGGAGCCGCTGTCCGACCCGGCCCGTGCGACGTGCGTAGGTGGCCATCGGCAATTGAAGGCGTCGGCCACCGCCGTTTCCGTACTACTCGTTGACACCTAGAACCACGCGCGTCTCGGTGACGAACCTTGTCATGGAGTCCGTATGGGACGCATTGGCCGGCCTGAGCACTGCATGCAGCGGTGGGATCAGACAGTCGACGATCAGCTCTTGTCGTTCCTCGTGACTCAGACCAGGCACCTGATCGAGTGCACGGTCCGCGTCTCGTTTGAGCACGTCCTCATCGCCGGCATCGAGGTGGAAGGCCGTACGAAAGTTCTCCAACGCACGTAGGGCTTCTGTGGTTTCGGCGGTACGCATGCCGGCCATGCGCCATCGGATCTGTTCGGCGACGGCGTGCAAGTCACTGATCGTCCGCAGTCGGAGCGTTGATGTAACAAGGTGGTTGAAGGCTTCCATGAGGGTCGAGGGGGCGGACAGTTCGACATCCGATCGGGCGTGCACGAATTCGAGGTGGGCACTGTCGACGGCTGCCCGGTTCGGTTCCTTGTAGTGGTTGTTCAAGGCTCGCTCGTACTCGCGAACGGTACGGAGGAGGTCGGCTATCGCCGTCGTGCGCAGGCTGCGCAGGGTGGCGGCATGCGCGGCGGCCGCGGCACGGTCGGTCTGGTCCCGGACGGCCTGAAGGGTTGCCGCGGCGGCCGTCTCGGCGGCCTCCTTGGCGGCCTTGGCTTGCGCGAGTCCACCACCGGCCTGGACTTTGGCACCGAGCCAGGCACCACCGAAACCGACGAGCACTGTGAAGACGGCGAGCAGGATTGTTTGATGATCCTTAAGGAAATTCATCACGCGACGATTCTGTCGCGTTCAGGCTTGCCGAGGTTGTGGTCAGCTTGCCGTTTGACCTCGGGCAGGGACCGTTGGTAGTCGTGCTCTCCTGGTAGAGGGTCGGCCGGCCGCGGGCGTCCTGGCGGGTGTTCGGGACGATCGGGCCGAGCTGGAAAGTACCGTTCGCGGCTTCTTCGTTTCGGGCGCCGGCTGCGGCGTCGAGCACGTCCCGCAGGACCTTCTCGTCCTGGCCGCCGCCGAGCTCCTCGCCGAACAGGGCGCCGCTGAGGCCAGGTCACGGTGACACGGTGGTGCGGCTTGCCGACGACCGGCCCGGACGGGCCCGGCCCGCGCACGCCGGGTCGTCCGCCGATGCCCGGGGTCAGCTCGTAGCGGGCGCGGGCGGGTCGGGTCTGTCGTTCGCATGCGCGGATCACATCGGCCGGCCGGTCGGCGGCTGCGACGGCGGCGCGGGGGAGGGCCGCGGCGAAGGTGATGGCGGCGCGGGGGAGGGGGCCGTATGACGGTGGAGCAGCGGCCCAGCAGCCCATCTTCCGGATCAGGAAGATGGGCTGCGGCGTGCACGGAACCGGCGGACGCCCTTCATGGAGCAGAGGGCCGTCAGGGGCGCGGGACCGGTGACGGGGAGCCAGAACCAGTATGAGCAGGGGGTCTTGATCGAAGTAGGGTGGCCCGTTGGGCGTGATCGTTCAAGAGGAAAGACGGACAAAGAAGTTGAATCGCATACGCACGACGGTGGCACTCGGTCTGGTGCTGACCGCAGGTCTGGTGACCGGATGCTCAGGAGGTGCGGAACCGGACGCCAAGGCAGGTGGCGGGGAGACGGGGAAGGCCGCCGCGGAGTCCGCTCCCGCAGCCCCCAAGAGCCCGGTCTACCAGGGCAAGCCGGTGCCCGGGCTGGCCGCGCAGCCGGCCTGGAGTCTGACGGCCGATGAGGGGCGCTGCGTGAGCAAGGCTTCCGGGGAGGGCTCGTCGCGGCAGGACGTCTGCACGGTCGGGGACGCCGTCATCGTCACCGGCGACAAGGACGGGCAGTCGGGCACGAGCACCTTCACCGCCCGGCTCCTCGACGCCAAGAGCGGCAAGCTGCGCAAGCAGTTCGACTTCGCCCTCCCCGCGGAGAAGGGCCCGACGGTGGCCCTCGCGCAGGTGGGCGAGTGGCGGGACGGTTCGCCGGCCCTGCTGATCCGCAACCGCGTCGACACTCCGGCGGACGGCCTGAAGAAGGCCTCGACCCAGACCGTGCTGACCATGTATGCGCCGTCCGGCGAGAAGCTGGGGAGTTCCTCCCTCGACGGGGACACCCACATGTCCACCCCGGTCCGGCACGGCCACCTCGTGGACGTCGGCGCCTCGGGCGGCGCCAAGTTCATCCCGATCGGTGACGGAGAGACCGTGGTCACCGAGGCCTCGCACATCGACGTCAAGGGGGCGGTCGGCTCCGGTCTCGGCTACTCCTCGCAGAAGGACATCTCCTACCAGCCCTACGCCTGGTGGCTGACCGCCACGGACATCCGTACGGGCAAGAAGGCGTGGAACACCAAGGACCTCACGCCGCCGGCCGCCATCGCCAAGCAGGTCACCCCGACCAATGCGACGAGTGCGCGGCTGATGCCGTACCAGGGCGACAAGGCCCTCCTCGAATGGTCCGTGTACGGCAAGACCGAAGCAGCCATGACGCTGATCGACGTCAAGAGCGGCCTCCGGCTCGCCGAGGGGCCCGTCATCGACACCAACAGCGCCATCGATGACGACGGCCTCGCCATTTCCCCGGACGGCAAGACCGCCGTGGTGCAGTACGGCAAGGGCGCGGTCGCATGGAACACGGAGACCGGCAAGGAGCTGTGGCGCCAGGCCGCGGACGAGGTGGACATCAAGCCGCACACCCTCGCGGGTAACGGCGTCCTCTACACGTATCTGGACGGTGCCGCAGCCGCGCTTGACGTCCGCGACAAGAAGCTGTTGGCCTCCGGCATCGAGGAGATGCCGCAATTCACGACGAACGGGTACGCCGCCGTCCGCAACTCCGGGGGCCTCTTCGTCTTCGCGGCCCAGCCCGTCTGACGCAGCGCCCAGGTGAAACCCGCCGTCCGCTGAAGGAACGGATCGGGTGCCGGACAGGCCGGCGCCCGATCTCGCCGAGATCGGGCACTGCGCTCACGCCGGCGGCGTTCCGTTGCGCGGTTGCCCACGACCCGATGCACGCGAGCGGCCGTGCCACCGCGCAGTGACGCCCGCACCGCCTCGGCGTCGAGCAGGCGAAGGCTTCGTAAGCCCCCGGCCCCAAGCCGTCCTTGCCGTACGAGCTCGATCGCGTCAGGTGGGCCAACCCCAGGCGCTACCCGGGCCGGGGGCGGGTAGGCGCGCTGATCGCATAGTCAGTTGATCCAACCCCGGGGCGACAAGGTAGAAAGGAGGTCATGCACCGATCCGGCCAGGTCCTGGGTCGGACATCACGATCCCTGGGGGGAACCACATCATGCGTACCCGCGCGCTCTGCAGAGCGCTCACGCCCCTGTTCGCCGCCTCCGTCCTGACGGCCCTGGTTCCGGCGGCCACGGCGTCGGCCGCCGACGCCACCGAATGCGTCCGTTACACGACCAGCAACTCCAAGAACCTGGCCGTCGGCGAGCGCCTCGAGTCGGGCACGCGCCTCGTCCCCACGCCGGGCAAGCCCGAGCTCGTCATGCAGTCCGACGGCAACCTCGTCATCTACGCGGTCGGCAACATCGGCAGGCCCGACCTGCCGCTGTGGTACAGCGGCACGTACGGCAACTGGGGCGCGTACGCCCTCATGCAGGAGGACGGCAACTTCGTCGTCTACAAGAAGGACGGCGGCCCCGGCAAGGGCGGCGCCCTCTGGGCCAGCGGCACCTACGGCACCCGGACCGACAGGACCCCCCAAGCCTCATTCATCGACTGGGGCGAGCTCCAGGTGACCGGCCGCACCGAAGGTATTCCGTCCTGGCGCACCGAGACGATGAACCGGAACGCCAAGATCTGCTCGGACGCCACACCGGACGGTATCGTCCCGACCTGGGACCGAGGCAGTTGGGCCGAGTCCGCTTCCGTGTGGCTCGTGCTGCAGAAGGACAACAACCTCGTCATGTACCGCAAGCGAGACGGCCAGGCGATCTGGAACAGCGGTACCTACGGCCCCTCGGGCTCCCAAAACGGCTCCGTCTACATGAAGATGGAGCGGACGGGCGATCTGAACGTGCGCGAGTTCTATCCGACCTTCACCGTCCGCTGGCACAGCGGCACGGCCGGCAGCGACGACGCCTATGCCCTCCTCCAGGACGACGGCAACCTCGTCGTCTACAAGAAGGACGGCGGCCCCGGCAAGGGCGGCGCCCTCTGGGCCTCCGGTACGTACAACAAGATCTGACCGGCCGACCAACCAAAGACCAACCACGGGGGAACCACCCATGTACAACCGTTTGCTCCGCAATGCCTTCATATCCCTGCTCGCCGCCTCGGCCCTGACCGGCGTGGTTCCGGCCGCGGCGCACGCCGCGCCCGCCACCCGGGACGGGATGGCCGAGTGCGACGGGCCCTACGATCAGCTCGAGACGGTCCTGAAGATCGGTCAGCGGCTCGCTCCGGGCGAGAAGCTGACCAGCCCGACCAAGTCGACCGAGCTGGTCATGCAGTGGGACGGCAACCTCGTGCTGTACGCCTTGGGCAACCCGGGTGGGCCGAAGCTCCCGCTGTGGAACAGCGGCACCTACGGCAACTGGGCCGCGTACGCCCTCATGCAGGAGGACGGCAACTTCGTCGTCTACAAGGACGGCGGCAGCCCCCAGACGGGTGGTGGCATCTGGCACACCAACACGTACGGCGACCACACCGACACGAAGCCCAGGGCGATGCTGGAATGGAGCGGCAACTTCAGGGTCATCGGCCGGAAGGAGCAAGAGTTCCTGGGGCTGCACTGGTCGGCCATGAGGCGCGAGAGGACCACGAAGGTCTGCGCGAACGACGCGGTGTCCCAGTACCGCTATCGGTTCGACGGCGACTGGGCCCAGAGCGCCACCGTCTGGATGGTCCTCCAGGACGACGGCAACCTGGTCATCCACCGCAAGAGCGATGGCAAGGCGATCTGGTACAGCGGGACGTACAACACGGGTTACCACACGACGGAACTGAGCATCGCCGCCGACGGCAACCTGACCCTGCGGGACTGGTTCTCGCCGCACACGGTGGCCTGGAGCGCGGGCACCGGCAACAACCCCGGCGCCTACGCGCTGCTGCAGGACGACGGCAACTTCGTCGTCTACAAGGCGGACGGCGGCCCCGGCAAGGGCGGCGCCCTCTGGGCCTCCGGTACGTACAACAAGATCTGACGGCTGCCTGAAGGTCCTGTGCTGGGGAAGCGCCCGCAGCACAGGACACCACGCCCGCCGGCGGAGCCCTTACGGCGCAAAAGAATCTTCCCCTCATCTGTCACATCCACCGGCGCAGCTCTACGGGAGCTCCGTCCCGACGAAGTCGTACACCCGCACCGAGGGGCAGAACGGCAACGGGCACAACCGCCTGCCCTACGACGGCAAGCGCTACTTCTGGGACGCCTGGAACCTCCACCTGAGGATCGACGGCACCGCCGTGTCCACGGCGGGACCGGTCGAGAGCGACCGGGCCACCTGCTACAAAGCAACGACGTGCAAGTTCAAGAAGGGCGACACCTGAGCCCGGGACGGACGAGGCGCCACCATGGACCACGACACGCTGCTCCGGTTGATGCTCGCGGCCGATCCACCGCAGGTGGTCTGCGGGTTCCGCACGGTCTTCGCGGACGGGGAGATCGGCGAGGCGGGAACCCTGCGGTACCTGGCGACCGACCGGTGGATCCTGGACGTCGACCACGGCGGGCGGACCGTCAGCACCCCGCGCGGCTCCCGCCACGTCGCACCGGACGGCACGGTGCGCGCCGGCCTTCCCGCCACGCCCTCGTTCACGTCTCCCGTGGCTCTGCTGCTGCCCCGCCATCGGGGCATCGACGGCGGTCACGGCCACGACTGGGCCCCGGATCCCACCGTGCCGGTCACCGAGGCGGCCGACGGCACGCTGCACATGACGTTCCGGCACACGGAGAACGCCGCCTACCAAGCCGAGGCGACCGTCCACCCCACCCTCCACTGCATCCTCGCCCTGCGGAGCCCCGCATGGACCGCGGAACTCCTCGACCTCCGCACCTCCCTGAACCCGCGCGAACTCGACGAGATGAACCAGGCCTTCGACGAGGTCTGAGCCGCGTTCCGGTCACGGGCGGCGGAGAAGTCCTGAAGGGCGATCGTGATCCGGATCCCGGCCGTCTGCTCGAACCTCCCGATCCGTCGGGCTTCGCGCGCCGCCCGGGCGTGGACAGGGCCTGCGCCTGAGCCTGGGGCGCGGTGCAACAGCGGCGCACGACGGGCGGACCGCGGCTGCCGATCGGCAGCTGGTCGCACCGCCCCCGTACTCGGGGTCATCCCCGCGGGTGCGGGGAGCAGGCTTGCTGAGCTGCGATTCTATGGAGAGTGGGGCTTGGTTTCACTCACTTTCACTGAAACGGGCATTTCAGGATGAACACCTCCTGTCGCCGCGTAAGAGATGGTGGTCGCCCTCGACAACGAGGACGAGGAGTCCGGGCCGCCGCCTGGGTCAGGCTCACGCAGTAGGCGACACCTCCCGCCAGGTGGTCGGCCAGAGCGAGGGTTCGGCCGAGAGACACGCGAGAAGGGGCGCTAACTGATCGTTTCGGAATGGGTTGGGCTGGGCTTCTTGCGCTTGGCGAAGAACCTGGTGTGCAGCATCTGCCTGGTGGCTGTGTTCGGGGTGTCCATCCCTCTCTCACTCCTGCCTATGGGCTCCGGCGCGCACTTGTGCTGGCTCATGGCACCGGTGGTGGTTGCCACGGCCCGCCGGATCCAGCACCGCGCGCTCGTCCGGCAACCGACGTCTCGACGGTGTCGGCAAGCGGGCACGGCTCTCGGCGTACGCAAGGCGCACCCTTCCGGTCCCACGAGGGACAATGGCGGGGAACGCACACTTCCTCGTCAGAAAGTCCGGCATGAACGACTCCGCCTTCAACCTTCGCGAATGGGGCGAGGAGATGGCACCGCTGGCCGTCGCATTCGCCGACGGCTTCGAGGAGGTGCATTCGTATTCGCCGGGCGAGTACAGCGTGGAGACCGTCACGGCGCAGGACGGCGCCCGGGCCGTCGCGCTGCTCGCCGGGGAAGGCGTCACCGGCGCGCTCCTGGAGTACTACGCGACACTGGGCGCTGTCGAGCTGCCGGACCTGCACATCGGCATCTGGATCGCCGATGCCGAGCGGGTCGCCGAGGGCATCCTCGCCGGCGCCCTCATGCCGGTGACCGGAGCAGTCGACGACACGGTGACGGTGTTCGCCACCGACGGCGGCGGGAACCTGTACGCGGTCAGCCCCTCCACCGGATCCGTCTGCCACCTCATCGGCGGGTCCTGGGACGGTACCCGCCTCGACGTGAGCGAGACCGGCTTCCGCGTCGTCGCCCCTGACCTGTGGGCCTTCCTCGACCAACTCCGCCAGGACCTCCGGCAGGCCCTCGCGGAACGGCCGGCCCTGAAGGCAAAGGTGACGTGCTGTGACAACAGCGAAAGCCATGTCGTCAGCGACGCCTGGTCACCGGAGCACCTCCGCTGAGAGCTCCGCCGGCCGCACCGATCGAATCAGAGGGACTTTCGAAGGCGCCGGAGGCAGATGATGCCGCAGGCGAGGTGGAGCAGGCCCTGGTGGAGGTCGGCGCGTTGCTCGTAGCGGGTGCTCAGGCGCTTGAACTGGTGGAGCCAGGCGAAGGCGCGCTCCGCGACCCAGCGCACTTTGCCGAGGCCGGAGCCGTGGGCGTGGCCGCGTCGGGCGATCATCGGCTTGATGCCGCGCTTCCAGAGCAGGCGGCGGTACTTGTCGAAGTCGTAGCCCCGGTCGGCGTACAGGCGCCGGGGCCTGTACCGCGGGTGTCCTCGCGGTCCTCGGATTGGCGGTATCGCGTCCAGCAGGGGCAGCAGCCGGGTGATGTCATGGCGGTTGCCGCCGGTGAGCGTCACGGCGGGCGGAGTGCCCCAACGGTCCACGATCACATGGTGCTTGGAGCCGGGGCGGGCGCGGTCGACGGGCGAGGGGCCGACATGATTGCCCCCTTTGAGGGCCCGGACGTGCGAGCCGTCCACGGCACAGTCGTCCAGGTCCAGCAGGTCCGCGCGGCGCAGTTCGGTCAGCAGCGCGGTGTGCAGGAGGGGTCAGACGCCGTCCTCGGTCCAGTCCCGCAGCCGGGGCGCCAGGCCGTCACGCCGGAGCAGCCCACGACCTGCGCGGGGACATCGCGCCAGGCGACACCGGTCCGCAGCACGTGGACGATGCCGGCCAGGGCCGCCCGGTCTGGAACTCGCAGCCGCCCGGGGTAGCGGTGACGCCGTCGGGGAGCGGGCGGCTGCTATGGAGCCACCCGCTCCCAGAGACCATCCGGAACAAGATCAACATGCACCCGGACAGCCTGCCGACCCAAGATCGCCAGGCGCAAGAAGCCCAGCCCAACCCATTCTGGAACGATCAGTAAGTTGATCTTGGTGTGACTCAATGTGCGGTCATGCGGACTCGAGGGGGAGGGGACCGTCAGTACCCGACGCGGACCAAACCTGGCGCCGGGCTGCTTGCCCGGGTCATGCCCCCGGGTCCTCCGTCACGGGCAGGCACTCGGCGAGCAGGTCGACGACGTCGCGCCAGGCTCGCTGCGCGTGTTGTGGGTGGTAGCCGACGCCGGGGACCGTGGGGTGGTCGACCGGCGGGTGGTGGAAGGCGTGCAGGGCGCCGCCGTAGACCGTGAGGCGCCAGTCGACGCCCGCGGCCTGCATCTCGGCGGTGAACGCGCTCCGTTGCGCGGGCGGCATGATCGGGTCTTGCGACCCGACCCCGGCCCACACCGGGCAGCGAATGCGCGCTGCCTCTCCCGGTCGGCCCGTGGTGGTTGCGTTGACCGTCCCGATCGCGCGCAGGTTGACTCCGTCGCGCCCGAGTTCCAGCCCGACGGCGCCCCCGGTGCCGTAGCCGACGGCGGCGATCCGGTCGGGGTCGGTCCGCGGTTCGGTGCGCAGCACGTCGAGTGCCGCATGACCGATGCCCCGCATCCGGTCGGGGTCGGCGAGCAACGGCAGGCAACGGGCCAGCATCTCCTCGGGGTCGCCCAGATAGCGCCCGCCGTGAAGGTCGAAGGCCAGCGCCACGTATCCCAGCTCGGCGAGAGCGTCGGCCCGGCGGCGCTCGACGTCGCTGAGTCCCATGCCCTCCGGCCCGAGCAGCACCGCGGGCCGGCGGTCGACACCGGCGGGGAGCGCGAGGTGCCCGATCATCGTCAAGCCGTCCGCCGGGTACTCGACCGTACGCGTCGTGATCGTCGTGATCGTCGTCATGGGACTGGACTGTAATGATCGGCGAGCCCGGTCCGGTCGGTGTTCCGCCGCCGGCAGAACAGCGTGTGCGTCTCCCGTGTCCTCCCGAAATGCGGGGCCGAGCGCCCAGGGCTTCAAGGTTCAGTAGGGGATCCCTGTGCGGTCGACGAGGTGTCAAACGGCGCGCTGTTGGAACTCCGTGAGGACTGGGCGAGGCTCGCGGTGGCCCGGCAGCGAATCTGTCGGGCCACCTCCCGCTCAGTGGGTGTCGGTGCGCTTTTCGAGGCGAGTGCCGTGGCGAAGGGTGATCGACATCAGGTCGCTGGGGGCGTTCAGCTCCAGGCGGTGCCAGCGGCCTCGGGGGACGATCACCGCGGTGCCCGCCCGCAACTGCACCATGTCCTCGGCGCCACCGGGCGTGGTGGCACGGAAGTGGAGGCGGACGCCGCCGGTCAGGCAGCACACCGCCTCTTCGGCCTCCGGGTGCATCTCCCAGTGGTCGGCGTGGACGTCGACGTCGGTCTCCACGTGGAACGTCGTGATCTGCCAGGCGCCGGAGTCGCTGCTCGTCATCTGCCGTTCGGCGGCTCGGACGTCGCCGTCGGGGCGGAACTGCAGAGCGGAGGCGAACAGGTCGATGGGGGTCGTCGTCATGATGGCGTTCCTTCCAGTCGGTTCTTCGTGGGGGCGGCGAGTTGCGGATCGGGCAGAGCGGACCGGCGTTGGGGCAACACTCCGATCGCAACAACTGCCGCGAGTACGAAGAGGCCGGCGGTGACGGTCAGGCCCAGGGCGTAGCCGTCGTTGAGGGAGGCGGGGTCGGTGGCCGTGCCGGTGCGCAGTGCGGCGATGGTGGCCAGGGCGGCCAGGCCGACGCAGCCGCCGAGTTGGCGGGAGCTGTTGAAAAGGCCGGAGGCCATGCCTGCCTCGCGGGAGGCGACGCCGGTGGTCGCGGCGGCGGCGACCGGGGCCAGGACCAGTCCGACGCCGACGCCGGTGATGAGGCAGGGACCGAGCACGTCGGTGAGGAAGCCGCCGCTGGGGCTGATGAAGGCCAGCCAGGCCAGGCCCACGGCGGCCAGCAGAGCGCCGCACACCAGGGCGGTTCGGGGAGTGCGTGCCGTGGTGACGCGGGTCGCGATGATGGTGCCCGCGACCAGGCTCACGGAGAACGGTAGGAACGCGGCGCCGGTCGCGGCGGCACCCATGCCCAGGACCTGCTGCATGTACAGGGACACGAAGTAGAACGCCGTGAACTGCCCGGCCGCGGCCAAGAAGACCAGCACGTTGGCGCCTGCCACCCAGCGACTGCGCAGCAGGCCGAGGCGCAGCAGCGGCGCGGGGGCCCTGGATTCGGCGAGGGCGAAGGCGGACAGGAGCACGGCCGCAGCGGCGAGGGTCGCCACGGTGGCCGAGGATCCCCATCCTCGGGTGTCGGTGCGGACGACGCCGATCACCAGCAGCCCGACTCCGCCGGTCGCCAGGACAGCGCCGAGCACGTCCAGCCTCTCGCGCCGGTCGGGCCGTGCTCCGGCGGGCACGCCCGCCCGCACCAGCGCGAGAGCTGCCGCCACGATGGGCAGGTTGACCAGCATCACCCAGCGCCAACCCGCGTACTCGGTCAGCAGGCCACCTGCGAGTACCCCCAGCGCTCCCCCTGCGGCGTTCACCGCGCTCCACACCCCGAGCGCCCGGACACGTCGAGGGCCCTCGGGGAACGTGGTGGTGAGCATGCCCAGCGCGGCTGGGGCGGCCGCGGCAGCGCCCAGGCCTTGACCGGCTCGGGCTGCGATCAGTTGCCAGGGCGCCTGGGCCAGCCCGCCCGCCAGCGAGCACAGCCCGAAGACGACCAGGCCCCCCACGAACAACCGACGGTGACCGTACAGGTCGCAGGCACGACCCCCCAGGAGCAGCAGTCCGCCGAAGGTGAGCGCGTAGACGTGCACGATCCACGACAGGTCGAGCGGCGCGAATCCCAGCGCGGTGCGGATTGCGGGCAGTGCGACGTTGACCACCGACATGTCCAGGGCGAAGACGAACTGGGCGACGGCCGCCGCCGCCAGCACCATCCCGGGTCGCCCCCATAAATTTTTATACATGTAAAGAAATTAGCGTCAGGGATCGCCGTTGTCGATACGTGGGGAATGATGGGGCCATGCCACCGCAGCCGTCCGCACCGCGCAAATCCCCTGGCCGACCCCCCCGTATCTCCCGCGAGGAGGTCATCGGGACGGCTCGCCGGATCGTGACCGAGGAAGGCGTGGACCGGCTGACCATGCGGCGGTTGGCCACGGAGATCGGCAGCACGCCGATGGCGCTCTACCACCACGTCCGCAACAAGGAAGAACTGCTTGTCCTGCTGCTGGATGACTACGCCGCGCGGGCGCTGCGCCGACCCGAACTGCCCGCCCACCCTCGCGAGCGGGTCGTCGTTGCCGCCGCCTCGATCCACGAGGCGCTCGCCGCCTGTCCCTGGATCGTGGAAGTGCTGACCGCCGATGACCTGATGTCCACGTCAGCGCTGTGGTTCGTCGAGCAGATCGTCGACGGCTTGGTCGAATGCGGACTCTCCCCCGAGCGGGCCGTGCACGGTTACCGCGCGATCTGGTACTACACCGCTGGAGAGATCGTGGTCCGGGCGACAGCGGCCCGGCGGCGCGCAGACGACGACCGAGGGACCTACCGGGAGCAAGTGTTCGGCAATCTCGACCCGGGTGAGCTGCCCCGATTGGCACGGATCGCGGACCGCTGGGCACTGCTGACGGGCGAGGACACTTACCTGGACGGGCTCGGAGCATTGGTGGACGGACTACTCGCCATCCGCTGACGATTTCCCGTCGCCTCGCGCATCAACTGCATGACGAGATGGAGCTGGTGACACGTTGAAGCTCACCCGGCTCGACGAGCAAGCGGAGGCCCTGCTCGCCGCGCTTGTCCGTAGACGTACGGTTCTCCGTCAGCGGGTGATCGCCTCCATGGAAGCCCGCCATGGAGGCCCGCCATGGCGAGAACGCCCCTTCTGCCACGGGTTACGGGGGACGAGGCCGGCTGGGACAGCTCATTGGATCAGGTCGGTGTGCGGATGTTCGGGGGAGGCCGGGCAGACGTAGATCTGCATGTTGTCCGTGCTGCCCACTTCTACCTTCGTCGGCTGCGAGGGGTTATGGCCCGCGTAGTGAGAACCGGCGGCGTCGGCCTGGTCCTCCTGCGGTGCCCAGCTGCGGCCTTCACCGCCGTCCCACTCCCAGGACGCGATCGTCAGCAGCGGAACCATCTGTGTCTCGCACACTGCGCAGTGCCGGGGGTTCGGGTCGGTGCGGCCCCACGGGGGCCAGCCGCCGACCTTCCAGCCGGGTGCGTTGCCCAGATGGATGGAGTAGAAGTCGCGGGGATACTCTGCGTAGGAGTTGTCCACGCCTGCGTCGGCTGCCTGCCACCGGTTCCAGTCCTCCAGCGCCAGCCGCAGCTCCGGGCTCAGATCCAGGCTGTTGGGGTACTCGGTGATCGTTTCTGGCGCCAGCAAGCACGGCTCCGGCACATAACCCGGATAGTCCGCCTCGTACGGTTCCGGTGGTGTGCTGACGATGTCACCGACCTCAGCGGCCGACCGCCAGAACAGTGCGGTCGCCGGCTTGTAATCCGGATCGTGCTCGTAAGGGCACCACAGAATCTGAAGCAGATCGGCCTGTCCGGGCGGCCGCAACAGGGGTATGTCACGGAGGAACAGCTGGGCCACGGGCAGCATCGGGACCGGGCTTTCGGCGGGCCCGGGAGGGCCGGTGTCGAGCCGTCTGGCGAGCCACGCGGCATTGCGCTCCTTGAGCGCTTCCTCTTCGGGAGTGAGCGTGGCCTGGACGTCGGTGCGCCACCGGGCTTGCAAGAGCCTCTCGAGCCGCACTTCGGTCGGTGACCGGCGGAATCCACTGTCTACGTGGAGGTGCCCGTCCTCACAGTGCGGCCACGGCTCCCCTGCCGGCCACAGCAGCGGCCCGCCGACCGAGCTGTCCCTGACCGACGGCGATCCCGGGCGCGGATGCAGCCGCATCGCAGGACGCGCCAACGGCGCCAGCTCGGGAAAGACCGCTGTCACCTCGACAGGCCGCGGCGGAGTAGTTCGTACGAAACTCATACTGGTGATCTTGCCACCAGGCTCTCGGCTCAGCGATCTTGCGTCTTCGTGGTTGCCCTGAGCCGGCCCAGCATCTGGTCGAGGAGGTGGAGAGCCCGGCCCACGAGGGGCGCCGACCTCGCTGTCGGCCTCCAGTTCAGGCGGGCGAGGGCCTCAACCGCAGTGAGGACGCTCTGCCGGTTGCCGACCGTGATGGTCCCCGCCAGGCGCACGTAGTCCCCGGGCAGGGTCCAGCCCGGGAACTCGCCGGCCGGCGTCCGCAGTTCGGGCAGCAGGTCCTGGGACGCGTCGGCTGACGGGAGGGCCGCCGCGATCGCCGCCAGGGCCAAGCGGACGGTGACGCACTCTGTCTCCCACCGGCCAGGAGGTGAGGAAGGGCCGCTTGGACGGATACCCGGGCGCGTTCCTCAGCGGAAGCATGCGCGTGGGGATGTGTCCGGGGCCGGCATCCGGCCTCGTGCCGCTCGGTCACGGTCGCGATGGAGAACGGCAAGGACACCAGCGCCACCCGCTCGCGCGGAGGAACACGGTCGTCGGCCGCCGGCACAGCGAGAAGGCGCACGCCCTCGTGCGTGTGCTCGTCGCAGGTGTCCTGGTGCAGGATCTCGTTGTAGAAGTCCCCCAGGAACTCCCGATCGGAGTCGAAGGGGGCGTCGGCGAACAAGGGTTCCGCATGCGCGGGAGCCGGCCTGTCGGCGAAGCGGTCGGTCACCACGGTGCGGAAGGCCTCAAGGATTCCTGGTCCGTAGCCTGGTTCGGTGTTCGCGGTCGACGGGGTGGTGGGCATGGTTCAGACCCCATTGCCGGGGCTCGGGGTCCCGGCGGGTGGGATCCGCCGGTCAGACCGCTTCGGCCCGACTAAGTCACCACTCGTGTGACTTAGCGCTGTAGTTGGCCCCGATGGACAACTGGAACGCTCCATCACAGACGTCGTTGACCTGCAGAAATGCCGCAGAGGGCTGATATGCGTGGTCCGTGATCAGGAAGGCGACGGCTGAGCCGCCGTCGTCGGTCAGGGTGTCGGGGAGGCCGCCGTGAGCGACATCCACTCTCGGACCGTCTCCTGGTGCGTACCGCTCACCGTGCTCGCGGCCACTGCCTCGGCTTGCTCGATGGAGCATGGCGCTCCTGCGCGGGTGAGCAAGACCAGGGGCCACCCGGGTCCCGTGCCGACTGGCTCGCCATCGAAGGGTGTCCACTCCCAGGGGCCGTCGAAGCGCCATGCCCGGCCAGTGGCGTCGGCGACCTCATCACCCAGGTCGAGGTGGGCGTACGGCCGCAGCAGCAGTTCAAAGGTGAAGGGGATCCCGTCGTCGGGATGAATGGTGTATCCCGAGCCGTCGAGGTGGCTCCCGTCCGGAAAATCGCGGAAGGACACGCCGCGGCGCAGCACCGCCACCGTCTGCCGCGGGCGGGGCAACCAACCCGTCTCAAGGGGCGGGTCATGGTGATCGACGGCCATCACGTGGACCACGGTCGGTGGCACTCCAACCCGACAGATGTCTCCCGCCTTCAGATGTTGGGGCGGCGGTTCGGTACGGAACAGTTCGGCCTGCACGTCAGGCGCGACGTACTCACCGGTGTCCACGCCCAGGGCAACGACGCCGTTCCAGTGGAAGAAGTCGCTGGCGCTGTCGATTTCCCACCAGGGCCAGCGCACGGACACATTGCCCCAGGTCACGCCCTGCTCGACTCTGGCCGGTGTGAAGGGGCAGGCGATCGACAACACGTCGCCGACCCGGAAGTCACGCGCATCCGCATCCATCATCGGGCCAGGGTAGAGGGGGCCCCTTCGCGTTCCGACGTGGCCCACCCACCGGGCTGACCCGGGCATGGGGCCAAGCACGATGCGCACCAGGGCCAACAAGAACGCTCAGGTGCCGACTACGGCGCTCAGTCACACCTCCTGTGGCTCAGCGGTGTACTTGGCGACGGTCGCCGACTGAGGTTCACCTCGCCGAGCCGGCCGAGTCGGCGCTGCGGCGTCGGGTCTCCGCTAGATGGCCGTTGATGTAGCGAACAAGGATCAGCGGGTCCTGCGGGGCGTCGGCCTCGAAGGTAACGCGGCGCAGGAGGCCGACTCCGTCGAGTGCGATGCCGACGAGGGCGAGGACGAAGACGAGGGCGAGGAAGGCGGATGCGGGCGTTGCCGTCGTCGAAGGGAGGAAGAAGCAGACGTCGAGATAGGCACGGGCGGCGCGGGCGGTCAGCCCGAGAGGTCGGCCCACATCGCAGGCGCTCTCGGCCAGGCACGCGTCGAAGCGGGCAGGCGTGTCCGATCCGCTGCCGTAGCGTTCCCGGCTTCCCTTGGCGAAGGCGGGCAAGGTGCGGAACCGTGGCGGCTGCGGGGCGCCCAGGACGTGCCGCTGCCAGCTGCTGAGCAGTGCGAAGTCGAGCCGCGCTCCGCGTGCTGCATCGGCTCGGGCCAGTTCCAGGGCGCTGAGTAGGCCTTGGGCTCGGGCAGGGTCGACGGCGCCATCGAAGGCCCGGATGTCCTCCGCCGCGCCGTCGCGAAGGGGCGCCACCGGTCCGTCCGCGCCGTCGTCCGGGATCTCATGCCACGGCACCGATTCGCGTACCGCGAGCCAGCGCTGCAGGTGGTCTTGAGCCGGCGCGTCTGAGCGCGCACGGCCGTCGGCCGGCTGCAGAGAGAGCGCAAGCTGCTCCGCGATGTCGTCGACCACCACCGTGTCAGGACCGGTCCAGCTGCCGTAGTGCTGTACGAGGGCGTACGACATCGCGTCGGCCCAGGACTCGGCCTCGCCACGATTCCAGGTACTCATCGCGGGATCCGGCCACCTACAGCGCTGGGTCACAACTCGGCGGGGAGAGGGTCCCTGCCACATGGCGCGGTAATTCGAACACGTGTTTCACTGAATGGATGGACCCGCTCCGCTTCCCCGACGATCTGCTGTCCCTGCAAGCCGCCTGGCTGACGACATACCGCGCCCTCGCCCACGCACCCGCCGGGTCCGGTACGGACGTCCTGCGGCGGCGCCTGATCAGGCTTTCCTGTCGCATTCACGCCCACCCGTACTGGTCGGCCCCGGGGCGTTCCCGGGCCGGTGGCGCGGACCTGCGCCGCCGGGCGCGGGCGCGTGGCTGGGGGACCGCGGCGTGAGCACCGGTCAGGACGGTCCGGGAGCGTCGGCCGCCGGCTTCCCGGACGACCTGGTCGCGCTCCAGCAACATTGGACACGGCTCTTCAACCGGCTGGCGGCCTCCCCGCCGGCCGACGGCCACGCGATGCGCATGGAGCTGCTGCGGACCAGCCTGGGCATCGACTCCCATCCGCACTGGGCGGCCACCGTCGGCGGGTGGAGCCGCACGGCCCGGCGCGAACTGCAAAGCCACGCCGCCGCCGCACCCAACGGGGAGCCGTTGCTGGTGACGCGGTACGTGGACGGCCGCATCATTCCCGTACGCCCTGAACAGCCCTGATCAGCACCGGCGGACGAGCCGTCCACCGGAGGCGACGACGATACGAAAGCTCCCGTCCCCGGTTCCGGGCCGGACCCTCCACCCGGGCCGCCGCCGACTACGCGCCCCCTGCCGCGCACGTAGTCGGGTCAGGCGTACGGGTTCCATCCGCCGAGGCGGGCCAGCAGGGCGCGTGCGGCGTTCTCGTCCAGGCCCAGCGCCGCCGCGGCCCGTGCGGTGCTCAGGTCGGCGCGGGTTCCGCGGGCCGCCCAGTAGCCGACGCGTCCCGCGGTGACCTCCATCCGGCGGGCGGCCCGGAGGCCGGCGACCGGGGATGTCTTCGTCAGCCGTTCGATCTCTTCCTCCAGCCGTTCCAGCAGGCCGGTGACCGCATCCGGCAGGGGCACGGTGGTCGCCTCGACCTGCTCGGTGTGCTCGTCCCAGTCCCGTACGCACGCGTCCGCCTGCGGATCACCGGCCTCCACGAGCTCCTGGTTCCCGATCGCCGTCCAGTCCAGAGGGTGCTCGGCGCCCGTCCAGCCGCAGGAACAGACCGCGCGCACGGCGGCCGCCCGCGGCCCGCGCGGGTACCGGCCGTCGTAGACGGACCACTGCGACACCGACCGGCCGCCCGTCCCGGAGCCGGAATCGAAGTACACCGGCTCCGGGACGCTGCCGTCGGCCAGGACCACACCGACCGCACCCTCGTGGGACGTGCCGAACTCGTCCGTCGTCCATGTCTCCCGCTTGCCCACAACACCCCTCCGCCGCCTCGCCCCCGTGGCCCCTGCCGGGGCCGCCGGATTCCGACGATGCCGCGTCCGGCACGGCCGGTGGGCCCGATCCGCGAAAGAGACCCGCCCGGTATCGGCGCAAGGTGCACGCCGAACTCCCGCATCCGGCGTCGCTGAGCGGGCGCGCGCCGCAGCACAGGACCGGTTCCGGATGCGAGGTCGCAGACCGCCGACTCGGCCTTGAACGTCTTTCGGATCGTGGGGGTTTGCCTATGGCGATCGTGAGCAGGAGAGCGTTACGACCAAGCCGGTACTACACGAGGAGGTCCCCATGTCGGGTACGGAGAAGAGCAAGGCGCACGCCGAGACGGCCAAGGGCAAGGTCGAGGAGACCGTCGGAAGGGCCGTGGGCAACGAGCGCATGACCGCCGAGGGCCGGGCCGACCAGGCCAAGGGCAAGGCGCGGCACGCCAAGGAAGACGTCAAGGACGCCTTCCGCCACTGACCTGACGGGCGAACGCCCCGCATACCGGCTGAGTCCCGACCCCCTCCCCCCGGGCCGGGGCTCAGCCGCGTCCGCCCCCGGGAAGGTCCGGAGCGGCGACGAGCCGTGGAGGAAGGGGCGTACGGGTGGCGGTCACCGGTGGAGACCCGATCCGGCTACGAAGCCGGCGTGAGGCCCCGCGCGCCCGCCCGCGCCCCGACGCCGACGCCGGCCCCGGTCAGGATGCCGACCCCGGTCACGACGCCGGCGGGCACCGCTATTTTGGTCCGATGGATCACGACCCCACCGCCCTGGTCGACGAGTGGCTGGCCGGCCCGAACTCCGAGGCGAACGGGTACTTCGGCTACCAGGCCCTGGAGCACTACCGGCCCGCCGTCCTGCACTGGCTCACCGTCGGCTGCGGGCTCGAAGGACGCCCGGACCCCGACCTGTACCTCCAGCCCACCCCCATGACGCTGCAGAACTGGGCCATCGACTACGCGACCGCCGCGCGCTCACGCGACGCCGCCTGCGGAGCCGTCCGCTCCTTCTACCGCTGGGCCGAGACCCCCGCAGCCGCCGGCGGCCCCGACCTCGTACCGCCCGGCACCGCCAAGTCCCTCCAGTTCCAAACCGGCGGAAACTTCGCCGCCGGCCTGCCCGGCCGCGAACTCCTCACCCCCGACCAGTGCCGCTGGCTCGCCCAGGCCGCCGACCGCTACCCCGGCACCCGCCGCGAAGGCCCCCACCGCGCCCGCGCCCTCGTCTACCTCAGTCTCAATCACTACCTCTGGAACCGGCACGGCGCCGACGACATCCTGCGCCCCGGCCAGATCACCGCCATGCGCCTGAACGGCCGCCACCAGGAACAGCACCGCACCACCTGGGACGTCCCCCAGAAGAACGCCGCCTCCGACGCAACCCGCCTCCAGCCCGTCCACCACGACGCCGTCCGCGCCATCGACGAATACCTCCCCCACCGCGCCACCGCCCGCGACGACACCGGCCACCTCTTCACCACCGTCAACGGCCGCCCCCTGGAACCCCAATCCCTCATCCGCATCCTGCGCGCGGTCGCCTCCACCCACCCCGACCTCGAAGAGATCGCCCCCCACCTCTCCGCCGACGCGACCACCCACTCGCCGGGCGACCGGCCCCAGGGCTGAGGCGGAGAGGTACGCCGACCAGCTTTCGCGCACCGTGCGCGCAGCTCCACGCGGGCAGCCCTACGCTTCCTGCCGTACGGGTGCGGGTGCGGCGGTTCGGAGCGCGGGGGCCGTGGGTTCGGGCAGGGCGCGGAAGAGGAGCCAACTCAGGGCGGGCATGGCGATCAGGGGAGTGAGGGCGGCCTTCAGGGAGGTGGTGTCGGCGAGGTGTCCCAGCAGCGGGCTGACGAGGCCGCCGATGCTGACGGTGAGGCCGAGCGTGACGCCGCTTGCGGTGCCGATGCGGGAGGGCAAGTAGTCCTGGCCGAGGGTTACCTGGAGCGAGAACGGAACGTACAGGCCGGCCGAGGTGAGGGCCACGAAGAGGAACATGGCCGGGCCGGGCACGTGGATCACTCCGGCGACGGCGACGACGGAGAGCAGGTAGGACCAGCGGCAGACGTGGACACGGTCGTAGCGGTCGGCCAGGGATCCGCCCAGGATCGAGCCGACCGCGCCGCCCAGGAACAGCAGGAACAGGGCGGCGGTCCCCGCGGTGGTGCTGTCCTGCACGCGTTGCCGGGCGTAGAGGGAGATGAACGTGCTCAGGCCGATGAAGACGATGGAGCGGAAGACGACCGCCAGGGACAGCTTCACGAACGCGGCCACGTCGTCCGCGCCACGGGGCGCCCGGGCCCCGGCCGCGCCGGCCCGGGGTCGGGCGAGCATCCGCAGGACGGGTACGCACAGGGCGACGCCGACGAGTGCCGGGAGGACGAGTACGGGTGTCCAACGCAGGGAGCCCTGTCCGATCACGGCCGCCACCATGAGCGGGGCGAGTGCGAAGCCGATGTTGCCGCCGAGGGAGAACCAGCCCATCGCACTGTGACTGCCCGCACTGGCCAGCCGGGCCACGCGGGCGGATTCCGGGTGGTAAGCGGCCACGCCGACGCCCGAGATGGCGACGAAGAACAGGGTGAGCCCGTAGGAGCCGCTCAATCCGCTCAACGCGATGCCCACCCCTCCCAGCAGGGTGCTGACCGGCAGCAGCCACGGCATCGCCCACCGGTCGGTGAGCGCACCGAACACCGGCTGGGCCACCGAGGACAGCAGGGACGCGGCCAGCACGATGCCGGAGGCGACCGCGTAGGTGTAGTCCCGTTCGGCCACGAAGAACGGGATCAGCGCCGCGACGGCGCCCTGGTAGATGTCAACGCAGGCGTGGCCCACGGCCAGCAGGGAGATCGATGTGTTCCTTCGCATTCATCCCATGCTGCGAGAGGCACACCGTGTCGCGCTTTCGATAATCTGACAGATGATGCAGAACATCCGC
Source organism: Streptomyces sp. NPDC001568 (assembly GCF_042893755.1). NCBI lineage: Bacteria > Bacillati > Actinomycetota > Actinomycetes > Kitasatosporales > Streptomycetaceae > Streptomyces > Streptomyces sp. NPDC001568. The sequence goes on from NZ_JBIAVF010000020.1 coordinate 86,893, forward strand.
CACGAGTCCGTTGCGCCGACCCGAACGCAACGTCTGGCGTCCGGCGGCCGGATCGACGCGCACCGGCACGACGACCACCAGGTCGTCTACGCCGGGCGGGGCACCATCGCGGTCACCACCGACGCCGGTTCCTGGATCGCACCCGCCACCCGCGCGCTGTGGATCCCCGCGGGCACCGTCCACCAGCATCAGGCGCACGGCGAACTCGATCTCCACCTCGTCGGCCTGCCCACCACCGAGAACCCCCTCGGCCTCGACGAACCGGCCGTCCTCACCGTCAGCCCCCTCCTGCGCGAACTCATCGTCGCCCACACCCGCGACCCCGACCACGACAGCCCACCCGGCCTGCGCCTGCGCGCCGTCATGCTCGACCAGCTCGCCCGCTCCCCGGAGCAACCCCTGCACCTGCCGATCCCCACCGACCCGCTGCTGCGCGAACTCCACGACATCCTGCGCGCCGACCCGGCCGACAACCGCTCCCTGGACGACCTCGGACGCGAGATCGGTACCAGCGCCCGCACCCTGTCGCGCCGCCTGCGCGACGACCTCGGCCTCACCTACCCCCGGTGGCGCACCCAGGTCAGGCTCCACCACGCCCTGATCCTCCTGGCCGCCGAGACCCCCGTCACGACGGTCGCCCACCGCTGCGGCTGGTCATCCGCCAGCACCTTCATCGACGTCTTCCACCGCACCTTCGGCCACACCCCCGGCACCCGCCCCACCATCTGACGCAGGATCCGGCCGCCGAGCCGCAGCGACCCGGCAGGTTGAGGTCCTTGTGCTGGAGCGGGAAGCGCGGGACGACGTCCTCGTAGCGCGCGCCTGGACGTCCACTCCGCCGGCGGTCCGGCTCGCCTGCGCGTTCACGGCAGTCACCCGAACTCGACGCCGCTGCCTTGGCCGCCCGAGTGACCCGCGCGGCACGGCAGGGCTTGAACGACCCGTACGACCACGGCGCGTACGCCAACGACGAGGCCGGACAGCGATTCCATGGGCAGGCACGCCGCCGTTTCCGCATTCGCTCGGAACTTGCTCGGCATGGCAGCTGGTTCAGCCGTCGGAAGGCCCGTACCGGTCGAGGTCCTCGATCACGGCTGAGGAGAACACCGCTCCGGCGAGCCACGCGTCCTTGTCAGGACCTGGCCCGGGCACGATCAGTCTGCGGCGTGTCCACGCATCGGACCGTCCCGGTAGGTCGATGACCGCTTCGGTCCAGATTCCGTCGCTCTCTTCGGAGAAGGAGAGACCGAGGAGCCGAGCGCCGCGCTCGGCAAGCGCAGGCCGCAGACCTTCAGCGACCTCGGTGCGGAACTCGTCGAGATAGCCGTCAAGTGCTTCACGGTCCGTCATGTCAACGGCATCCGCAGCCGTAGTAGTAGGCGGTGATGACCCCGACGGGTCGCCGATCCTTCGACCGGGAGTCCACCCGCTCGGTGAACACCACCTTCATGCCTCCGGCTCTCGGATTCGAGAAGGTGCGGCTGCTCAGGTCACAGGTGGTCTTGCTGCCCGACGCGGAGCACCGGCCGCGGGAGAGCGTCTTGTCGATGTCCTGCTTCATGTTGCTCCAGCTGGAGATCTCATCCCCGTGTCCGGACTCGATGTGGCGCTTACCGAAGCCGTCCACACCGCCGGCATCGGCTTGGCCGACACGAAGTGGGATGTCCTCACCTCCTGGACCGACATGAGTCGAATGGATGCTCCAGCTGATGGGGTTGGGGTTGTCGGCCGCCGATGCCGCAGGAACGCCCGTACAGAGAGCGGCACATGTGGCGGCAGTGGCCACGAGGATCTGCCCGAGCCCGGCTGTCATGTCATGACCTCCCCTTCCACGGTGGCGCAATCACTGCTGCCCCGGCGGCCACCTTTCCCAGCGCGTCCCAGGAGGTCAAGGAAGCAGTGGGCGAGCGGAGCGGAAACCACTCGCGTGAGTGCACGCGGGTTCTGCCGTGTGACGCCGTCATACCAATCAGGACTTCCGCCTGCACGCGCTTCCGTGAGGGCTGCGCCGGAAGGGTGGCTCGCGTCCAGGCCGGGCAGGGCGTAGGGCCGTACCCGGTGTCGGGGTGGGGGTAGGGGTGCAGCCGGTCGCGGTCTCGCGCCGTGCTACCTGCCCCGTGCCCAGATCACCACTCCAGAGCGGTGATCTGGAGGATGTACACGCGCTCGCGACGGACGACGACCTGGTAGGTGATCATTCCGCCGGGAATCGTGAGTGTGCCACCTTTGGGGTCGAGGCCTTGGTGGTCGCGTGCGTGGAGATAGGAGACTTCGCACATGCGGAGCAGCTCGTCCGCCTTCTTCTCCACTTCCCGCAAGAACGGGGCCGGTGCTGTCCGGGCGGTCGCCTCGGCGCTGAAGGCGTACTCCCACTTCCAACTCAACCGCGCACCGCCTGCTGGGCTTCATCAAGGACGGCGCTGATCTCGGCGAGCGCCTTGTTCACGGCGTCTTCGTCATCGTGCTCGTGCTTGTCGTACGAGGTCAGTACAGCCTGCGCGTGCTGGTGGCGCGTGCGCAGGTCCACACGCCGGGCGATCTCGATGTTCTGAGCCCAGACCAGCAGCCACGCCTGGATCGGGGCGAGCGACTTGTGGTCGATGGCCTGGGAGAAGGCTTCGTCCATCGTCCGCTGCATCTCGTCCAGTCGGGACGGATCAACTCTGGCCAGGGCAGCACGCAAGGCGCCTGCCGTGCGTTCCGGCCGGGGGATCAGATCGTCCGCGGTGTGGTGCTGGGGTGCCGGTGCCACGGGTGCTCCTTCCGTCTGGAGTCCGAACCTACCGACAATCCCGTGATCATTTCTCACCCTTGTGCCCGCGCACCGCTGAGCCGGACCGTTGTCTCCTCAGGCAGCCGGCGGACGGGGAGTCGGTGCGCCGCGGCGACCCCTTACGGTCACCATCCGGCTGGACTCTCCATCGAGTCACCGACGGTTGAAGCTCAGACCTCGTCCCGGGTCGGCCGCGGGTAGCCGATCTCGGAGATGTCCTCGGCCAGGTCTGCGAGGGTAACCTCCGCGTTCAGCGATGACACGAGCTTCTGGCTCAGCGGTCGCAAGGCATACACGTCGCGCACCGCTTCCAGGTCCACGGGAACCTCGTAGTAGTCCTCGGCGAAGCGCTGGAACGCCTCCGGCGAGCGGTCGACCAGGAGCCCGAACAGGCCCGTTGCCCCGTCGGGGTCGGACCACCCGGCGGGAAAGTCGATCACGCCGTGCCGCCACCGATCGTCCGTCGTCTCCCGCCACAGGCAGGCAGTCACCACGGGGACGTCGTCCTCGTCGGTGAACGCCGGCTCTTCCACGAAGGGCTTGAACACCTCCGGAACCTCGTCGATCACTCCCGGCCAGGGCTCGCCATCGTTGCCGTACGGGCTCATCGGTGCTTCGTGGTCGAAGCCACGGACATGAACCCCGGCCGCCGAGAACACGACCGAGTACTCGTTCCCCGACCCGTTGCGCATCGACGCCATCTCCTCGCCGTCGCCCCAGCCGGCATTGAAGGAGTGGTACCGGCCTTCCCAGTTCGGGCTCAGGATCGCATCGAGCATCGCCAGTGAGCGGCAGAGGTTGCGCAGGTCAGCGATGGAAGGGAGCCGGCGAGCTACGTCATGGACAGTCATGCGCTCATCAAACCGGATGCCCCTGACACCCAGAACCTCGCCCGAGGCTGTCACGCTCAGTGGCAGCGCCGGGTCCGGGTGGGCAACTCGCGACGGTTGCATACGCGCGCCCACCCGTATCAGCCCCCGTGGTGGTGCAGGGGCGGCGACAGCCGTCGGCCGCCCCTGCACCGAACTCGGCTGGACCTGACCCGGAAGGAGCGGCCGCTTCCTCGGCAGCCGCTTCCTCCGTGGGTCAGCCGGTGATCGAGAAGAAGATCGAGCCGTCCTCGGCCCACCACCAGGCGCCTTCGCCCTCGTTCCACTCCGAGGCCCAGCTGTCGAGGGCCCCGATGAGTTCCCCGAGGTCGTACCGGAGATCGGCGTCGACCTGGTCCAGTACCGCGCGGTAGGCCTCCACCGCGGGGCCTGCCTTCGCGAGGGGCCAGCAGCCGATCTCCGGTGAGCCCTCCGGGGGATGGGGTATGTGGAACCCGATCTCCGAGGGCGGGCCGCTGAAGACGTACTGGTAGGGCAGCAGGTCGGCCGGGACGCCCACCGAGCTGAGGGCATCGTCCAGGGCGGAGAAGTAGGTGACGGGGCTCCGGTAGCTCGCCAGGGTCGCGCTGTCGCTCGCGTTGTGGTCGATGATGATCTGGAGGGCCGCGTAATAGGCGCAGCCGGCGTAATCGGCAGAGGAGTCGGTCCGGCCGGAGACCAGCTCCTCCAAGGCGTCCGGGACCGACAACCCCCAGTCCACGCCCTGGTGGTCGAGGCCGTCCTGACGTGCCTTCGCCCTGACGCGCATGTTGTCCAGGCGCCGCGATTCGTCGGCGCTCAGCTCCAGTGCCGGTACGAAGCGCACGATCTCACCGCGGTTCGCCATGCTGTAGTTCACTACCTTGCTCATGGGTTCATGCTGCCAAGGGGCACTGACAGCCCGGTGCCCGGGCCCGGTCCGAACCCGGAGGCCGCGGGCGTAGGCTCTCGAGGATGCGGATAGGCGAGCTTGCCAAGCGCACGGGCGCGAGTGCGCGCTCACTGCGGTACTACGAAGACCAGGGACTGCTGACCAGTTCACGCTCCGACGCGGGGCAGCGTCACTATTCCGATGCCGCGGTCCAGCGCGTCTCGCTCATCCGGCAGTTGTTCGACGCGGGGATGTCCAGCCGGGTGATCGCGACTGTGCTGCCGTGTGTGGACATCCCGGATGACCTGGACGTCGCCGAGGAGACGTTCACGGCGATGATGCGCGAGCGCGACCGGATCGACGCCGACATCGCGCACCTGATCGAGACCCGGGATGCACTCGACGCGCTGATCAGGGTCAACAGCCGGCACCGGGCGGAGCTGTCCACGGCCCCGGAACCGGCGGCGCAGTCGACCTGATGCTGTGACCTGCGTCTCAGCCGGTTGCCCCTGACACCAATGTCAGCGGTGAGGATGGCGACAGCGCCCGGAATCACCGGGTTGGCCATACGAGAGGCGGCGGAAGATGGGACAGGCATGGGGTTTCGGCAGGCATGGCGGGCCCGGGGTACAGGAGTTCTTCGATCGTCCCGATCCCGTACCCGGTCGCGGCGAGGTGCTGATCCGGGTCGAAGTCGCCGGCGTGAATCCCCTCGACCACCTTCTGCGTTCAGGTCTCGTCGACGGGCTCGACGGCGGGCGTCCGTTTCCCCGCGTGCTGGGTATGGAGGCAGCCGGAACCGTTCTCGCCCTGGGCGAGGACGTCAACGGGCTCGAGGTGGGCGACGCGGTCTTCGGCTTCGCCCTGACCGGTGGCGGCACCTACGCCGAGACGACGGTGCTGTCCGCCCCGAACACCGCGCGCATCCCGGCGGGTCTGTCCGCGACCGTGGCGGCAACGCTGCCGGTGGCCGGGACGACCGCGGTGGACGTGCTCGACCAGCTCGGACTCCCGGCCGGCGCCACGGTCCTGGTCAACGGGGTCGGGGGCGGGGTCGGCCTCGCCGTCGCCCGGCTCGCCCTCGGCCGCGAGCTGCGCGTGATCGGCACCGGGAGTACTGCCAAACGCGAGCACGCCGAGGGCATCGGGGTGCGGTTCATCGACTACACCGCCGAGGACGTCGCCGGCGCGGCACGCGAGCTGGTTCCGGGCGGCTTCGACGGGATCGTCGACCTGGTCGGAGGCGCCTCGCTGCGGACGGTCGCTCCACTGGCCCGGGATCCCCGCAACGTCATCGCTGTGGGGGATGCGTCCGTGTCCGATCTCGGTGGGCGTTTCGTCGAGCGTCGCGTCGACCGCGAGAACCTGGAGCGGTCGGCCCGGCTGGCTCTCGACGGAGTCCTCGCACCCGTGATCACCGCGGTCCATCCGCTCTCCGAAGCCCCGGCCGCCCTCGCCGCCGTCGAGAACGGTCACGCCTCGGGCAAGGTCGTCATCCAGGTGGCATGAGAAGGACCCCGGTCCCGGAGGGGCCGGTGCGTACTCGGAAGACAGCGGCGGCCCGTGACGATCAGCCGGTTCGGCCGAGGATCCCATCACCTGGGGCCGACTCCCCGGGGCCGACACCCCGGGGTGACCGATCAGCTGTGTATCGCTCTCCTGGGATCGGCCGGAGCCATGTCCCGTGCGACCTCGCCTGCTACGCGACCGAAGAGTTCCATCGCCCGGTTGCCTCCGTCGGACCGCCACATGAGGCCGTATCCGAGGGGCTTGTCTCCCTCCACCGGGACGTAGGAGATACCGGGACGGCCGTGGTAGAGGGCGACGTGGGCCCCTGACAGCAGGGCTCCCTTGCCGCCGGCGACGAGTGTCAGAGCCTCCTGGAAGTTGGTGACGGACGACCCCCGCGCGATCGGCCTGCCGCTGGGTGTGCGCGTCGGCAGTTGATGCTCCAGCCAGTACTCCGGGATGTCTCCCGCGATCGTCAGCAACGGCACACGGGCCAGGTCCTCAAGCGTCACCGTGTCCCGTTCGGCCAGGGGATGCCCGGCCGCGACAGCCAGCACCCTGTCCTCGGTGAGGAGCGTGGGGCCGCGGGTCAGGTCGTCCTCGCGCACGGGGAAGTCCGTCAACTGGAGGTCGAAATCGCCTTTTCGCAGCATTCCGTACGGATCGGAGAGCGGCACCTCGCACACCTCGACGGCGAGTTCGGGATGGGTGATGCGCAGTTTCTCGATCGTCTTCATCACCATCTCGCCGGCCAAGGGCGTGGAGAAGCCGACGTGCAGGACTCCTTCGATGCCGCGTGCCGAGGCCACGGCGCGATCCAGGGCGTTCTTGATGCCGCGGTAGTGCGGTTCGAGGTCGTCGTGGAGGCGGCTGCCCAGGCTGGTGAGGGTCACACGTCGGCTCGTGCGCGTGAACAAGGGCGCTCCGACACGGCGCTCCAGCTTCTGGGTGAGCTGACTCACCCGTGCGCGGGAGAGATGCAGGCGGGTGGCGGTACGGCCGAAGTGAAGTTCTTCGGCGAGTACGAGAAAGCATTCGAGCTCGTTCTGCTCCACGTCATCTCCGGGATCGCATGGGACATCGATCGGTAAGCCTGGCTTTCCGAACGTTGCGATCATCGCTGTTGTTCCCCTCCGAGGCGTGGCGAAAGCTTGAGGCACCACCAACACCCACCACTCCGGATGGAGTTCATCGTCATGACTGCCTTGAGTACTTCGAGCGGGCTGAGTGCACGCAAGTGGGGCATCCTGCTCGTGCTGTGCGGCGCGATATTCCTCGAAGGCATCGATGTCGCCATGCTCAATGTGGCGCTGCCGTCGATCCGCGCCGACCTGGGACTGTCCACTGGCGAGCTGCAGTGGGTCATGAGTGCTTACGTACTCGGTTACGGCGGCTTCATGCTCCTCGGCGGGCGGGCGGCCGACCTGTTCGGACGCCGTCAGATGTTCGTCTTCTGGCTCACCGTCTTCCTGCTCTTCTCCGGGCTCGGCGGATTCGCCACCGAGGGATGGATGCTGATCGTCGCGCGCTTCATCACGGGCGTCGCCGCAGCCTTCATGACCCCGGCGGGTCTGTCCATCATCACCACGGGCTTCGCCGAGGGCCCCGAGCGGAACAAGGCCCTTCTCATCTACTCGGGCACCGCCGCGGGAGGCTTCACGATCGGCCTGGTCGCCGGTGGGCTGCTCACCGCCATCGGCTGGCGATGGGTCTTCTTCGCCCCGGTCGTGCTCTCCTTCGTCATCCTCGTCGCGGCCCTCACGTTCGTCCCCAAGTCGGCACGCCCGGACCGATCCGGTCAGCACGTCGACGCCGCCGGCGCGCTCACCGTCACCGCTGCCCTCGTGCTGATCGTGCTGGGCGTCGAGCGTGCGGCCCACGCAGGGATCACTGCCAGCGCCGGAACGTTGCTGGCCGGGCTGGCATTCTTCGTGGCCTTCCTCGTCATCGAACGGCGCTCCGCCGAGCCCCTGGTGCGCATGGGCATCTTCCGCAACGGCTCCCTGGTGCGGGCGAACCTTTCGGCGATGCTGTTCGCCGCCGGGTTCTTCGGCTTCCAGTTCCTGGTCGTGCTGTATCTCCAGGAACTGCGCGACTGGTCGACGCTGCAGACGAGCTTCGCGATGCTGGTCATCGGGGTCGACGCGGTTCTCTCGCCGACCCTCACGCCACGGCTGGTCAACCGCTTCGGCACCGCCAAGGTGATCTTCGTAGGACTCCTGCTCGCGGTGCTCTCCTACGGCCTGTTCCTCCCGCTGGGTGCGGACTGGAGCTACGCGGCGATGTTCCCGAGCCTGATCGTCCTCGGCCTCGCGTTCTCCCTGGCGTACGGCCCGCTCACCATCGTGGCCACGGAAGGGATCGCGGAGGAGGAGCAGGGACTCGCGGGCGGCCTTCTCTACACCGCCTTCCAGTTCGGTGCCGCCCTCGGGCTCTCCGCGGTCACCGCCGTCAGCGTGGCCGCCACGCACGCCGAGACCCCCGGCGCACTGCTGGACGGTTACCGGGCCGGCCTGCTCGTCCCGTTCGTTGCAGCGGTCGTCGCCGCTGTCATCAGCGCCTTCGGCCTGCGCACCCGACGCGGCGGCGAACCGTCCGCCGTGGTGGCAGCTGCCGCTGAGCGCATCAACGTACCCGTCTCCCGCTGATTCTCGAAGGGGCAGGCTCATGACCGACACCGTCAGCGAGTTCTCCGAGATCCAGGACTCCTTCCTCGACTAAGCAGCGGCGGCGGGGTGCTCGGTCCTTCCGTGTCGGGCTTCCCGGGCGACGCCCCGTTACGCGGATGCCCGCACGGTCGCGGCGTAGACCTCGATCGCCGACCGCGGCGCGCGCCCGAGCAGCGCCCGCAGTTCGCCCCGGGGGAGCGAGGTCCCGTCCAGGAATCCGCCGGCGATCGCCGAGTACGTCCCGACCAGCATCGGCACCTGGAACGAATGGCTCACCGAGCCCGCGAGAGCCTCGCGCGCCTTGGCGAGCGAGGAGGGTTCGTACGAGCCGCCGACCGCGGCCGCCAGCTCGGCACCCCCGAGAGGCACCTCGCCGACCAGCTCGTACACCTTGCCGGCGTGTGCCGCGGGATCCGTGGAGACCCGGGCCGCCGCCTCCGCCAGGTCCGCGCGGGCCGCTGCGGCGAGGCGGCCCACGCCCAGCGGCGCGGCGATCGTCAGGTCCGGGCCCGGCGCCGCGATGGCGGCGAGGAACTCCGCGTACAGGCCGTTGCGAAGAATCGTCCAGCCGACGGAGGACCCGCGCAGCCGGCGCTCGGTCCAGCGATGGGCGAGTGCGTACGCCAGATGATCGCCGTCCCCGCTGAGGCTGGTGTAGACGATGTGCCGCACACCCGCCTTCTCCGCTGCCGAGACGGCCGCTTCGTGGCGGCGGATGACGATGTCGTCCTCACCCTCGCCCGCCGAGATCAGCAGGAGGGTGCCGATCCCGGAAAAGTCGAGCGACGCCGGGTCGTCGAAATCGACATGCCGTTCACCCTCCGCGGGTCTGCGGGTTCCGAGCACCACGTCGTCCCGGCCCGCGAGGTGCCCTGCGATCAACTTGCCGAGTCCGCCGGAAGCGCCGGTGATCAGCAGCATGGGATGGTTCCCCCTCATGTCGTGGTTGATTCCGATGACTGAAACCATGATCACCAGTGGCGGACGACCGCATAAGGAGGCACTTTCATGTCAGCAGGGCACACAGCGGTAACCACCGCCCCGGGGATGGATCACTCGCCCGAACTCGTGATCAGCTGCGACACCCCGCAGGACGAGTGCGGGGTCCGGGACGTCCTGGACCGGCTCGGCGACAAGTGGTCCGTTTACGTCATGGTCGAACTCACCGCGGGTGTCCGACGCTTCAAAGAGCTTCAGCGCTTGATCCCCGGTGACATCTCGCAACGGATGCTCACTCTCACCGTGCGCCGCCTGGAGCGCGACGGCCTCGTCAAGCGCACCGTCCACCCGACCGTTCCGCCGCAGGTCGAGTACGAGCTGACCGACATGGGCCGCGACCTGAGCCACCTCATCAAGGCCATCGCCGACTGGTCCATCGACCATCGCGCACCCATTGCCGATGCCCGGGCCGCCTTCGACGCGAGGATCGGGGCCCGATAGCGGATGCGTGCGCCGGGCTGATCCCCGGTCATCGGCTCACCGGGACACGGCGGCTGAGTAGTGCGGCGTAAGGAGGCGCAGTCGCCTGCTGATGGCTTCTGCCCCGGGACGGCGACCTTGGACGTGGACGCTCCGAGCACGTGCTCTTCTAGTCGGCGTTGCTTCTGTTGACCCCGAGCAAGGCCGGGTAGTACCGCCGGATCGAACCTTGCGGTGCGGTCTCGACGTACACATTCACTTCGGAGCGTTCCATCAGCGATCTTGTTCGTGGGTCGCTGCGCTCGGCTGTGTAGACGTTGTCGGCGTCGGCCGTCCGATTTCCTCGCCATGCTTCCCACTCGCTCCATAGGCTGTCCGAGTCCCGCCTGGCCTCCTTGGAGGTGAGGGGACAGACGTCGGTGCTGCCCCAGGCGTACTCGCGCTTCCCGTCTTCGTCGCCGGTGCCCTCACGCTGCGAGACGGCAGATTGACGAGCGCCCGTGCGCGTCATCCATTGGTACACGGTCGTGGCCCTGGGACGTACGTCGGCCAGAGGGGAACCAAGGGTGATCGTGAACCGACCCTTCTCGCTGTTGCGGTTCACCTCGAATGGCGGTTTGAAGGCTCGGCTGCATGACGTCACCGCGTATACGAGCGTCGCACCGCTGCGGTCGGTGATGACCTCGACCCGGTAGTCCTCGCGTGGCCGGAACACGTGCTTGGTCAGTCCGGAGTTGTCCTCGCCGGGCGTATACACGAACTCGGGCATCGGAACCCGGTACGAGGCATGGCCAAGAATCTGGGTGAAGCGCTCAAGGGTGTGTCCGCCGCGGAGAGACCGCAGCTTGCTGTACTCGGCCGGCCGCCAGTCCGTGGTCGACTTCCTCACCACGCCCACGGCTGTGACGAGTGTGCTGACGGCCGTGACGACGCTGGACACGAAAAGCACGACGACGACAACGAGGTTCCGTCGGGTCAGGGCGTGTACCCGGCCGGCAAGGCCCTCACGGGGCTCATCTGTATCACCCATGCCGTGACCGTAGAGGTGCACCTACCCACCCGCATGTCGGCGTCGTCGACCGACGTCCAGTGGACCAGGCCCGAAACGTTGTTGCCGGATGGGATTCCGAAGCCGGTCGGGCGGTGGCGTGATCACAGGCCGGTGGTCGGCGCGATCCCCCGTTTCAGGGCCCCGAGGGGACAACGAATGCGGAGCCGGCGCGGGACGCGCAGCATGGAGGCATGGTTGTCATCTCGCGGCCGGGGAGACGTCCGAAGGGCTCCGCGCCCAGCCATCGACCGGGATCCCCGTCGCATGGCTCCCTTCGGGTGCGGACCAGGAGGGCTCTGGAATCCGTCGAGGCCCAGACCGAGGCCGCTGCCGCGTTCACCTCGCATCTGCAACGGGTCGCAGGGATCATGCCGCCGTGCCGCCCACGTCCCCAGCACGCCTGGAGCCTCGTATGTGCCGCCCCGTACCGTCCTGGCTGCCCCGAATGTCCTGCGCGGCTTTCGCAGGCCTCCTGACGGCTGCTCTCGCCACCGTGCCGGCCGGCCCCGCCCATGCCTACACCGGTGACAACCACGAGGAGATCACCCGGGCCGCACTGCCCTGGCAGCCCGTCACATTGACCGAGATGGCCGACGCCCGCGACGGGGCGATCAACGCCAACGACCGCCCGCCGTACTTCGATGTGGGCCCCCTGCACTGCGACAACGCCGACTACCTCGCCCCCCGCCACGCCTCCGGCCATCCCCGGACCCGGGACGAGGCCACCACAGAGCTCCTCGCGTGCATCCGTACCTCCGTCGCCCGCTTCCGCAACGCGGTCGAGGCCGCCGGCGGCCTCGTCGACGCCGACGGCAAGGTGCGCGCCGACCAGAGCGACCTGTCCTCGCACTGCACGTGGGACGAGAGGCCCCAACGGGCCAAGTGCGCCGTCCTCGAACAGCTCGGTCGCGGGTGGCACCAGATCGAGGACTTCTACTCGCATTCCAACTGGAGCGATCGGGCCGCGAGCGGCCCGATCGGCCTCGACAACCCGCCCGGCCTGGAGCGGACGGGCACGGCGCCGTTCCTCGACATCCGCCGTTACAGCGCCATGAACGACGCCGACTGGACCCTGGAGGCCCGTGGGCGCATCCCCGCGGAGCTCGCCACAGGCTGCTACCCCGACTTCGATTCCACCGGCGTCAAACCCGCCGACTGCGACGGCCGCGTCTCGCACAACCGAGCCCTGAACAAGGACACCCGCGCATCCACCCGCTCCGCGGGCGACAACTTCCGGCGAGCGACGGCCGGGGCCACCGCCGAGATCACCCGCCAGTGGAACGACTTCAAGGCCGAGCTGCTCGCGAAGTACCCCGATCACCGGCGCGGCGCACAGATGGTCTGCGCCCTCGTCCACGATGACCCCGCCGGAGCCTGCCCCTGACAGCGGGTGCCCCTGGCGTAGGTGGAGAGGCGGTCGGCGGTCGGGCTGAAGGGGCAGCCCTGACGTCAAAGTTCGAGAATGCGTTGCTTCTGGGAATCGAACTCGGCCTGCGTCAGTAGACCTTGCTCCTTGAGCTGACCGAGGTCCTTCAGCTGGTCGATCTTGGTGTCCATGGACGCTGTGGGCGCGGGTGCGGGTGCCGGTGGGGGCGCGCTGGAGGCCGGCTGGGGCGGAGCCGCAGCAATCTGCTCGTCGTTCCGTTGTGCCCACCGGCCGGACTGGCGGCGCGACACCCGGTTCGAGACGGCGGTGGCGGTACCGGAGATGACTGCGGTGCGGGCGATCCCGCGGAGTAGACCGGGCATGGCAGGTGTGTCCTTGTCGTGGGGCGGGCGTCGGCCGCTAGGGGGTGGGGGTGGAACCCGCCTCGACGGCCTCCAGAGTCGCCAGCAGGTCCTCGGTCGGGATCCGTCCGTTGGCGACCATGCGGGCTCCGCTGCGGCGCAGGGCCGCTGCCAGCGGCGCCGCCCAGACGTTCTCGTACACGAGGACGCCCGCAGAGTTGCCGGGTTCGAGGACGGCGGCGGCTTCCCGGAAGTCGTCCTCGCTGAGCAGGCCCGAGGAGGCGCCCTCGAAGACCGCGAGGTCGAACTGACCGTCACCGTCCAAGTCGGCGATCTCCAGCGCAGTGACCGAGCCGTCCACGTCCTTGCGGACGAACGACAGGTCGAGGATGCGGATGACGTGCCGGTCGACGAGATCGAGCAGCAGCGGCAGACCTTCTCCGGTCATGCGATTACCGGGAAACTCCAGAATCAGGTAATCGACCGGCCCCATCTCGGAGAATGCGTCGACGCTCATACCGACTCCTCGCCCGGTAGTCCGCTGGCGATGCGTGACGGCCGCACGCCGCCGAAGCGCGCACCACCACCTTCCATTCCAGCATGGACCGTTTTTGAGACCGGCGCAGACTCGGCAGAGCTTGAGGTCGCAGTCTCGCGAGCGGCCGGTCGTTCAGCGGGGCAGGATGCGCAGTACTGCCTCGTGGTCGCCGCTGAGCCGCAGGCCTTGCTGTACGGCGGCGCTCAGATCGAGTTCGCCGAGCAGGGTCGCGGCCAGCAGGTGCGGCGGTCCGGTCAGGGACGCGGTGGGGTGGTCGACCCGGCCGGCGTGGGTGTGCACCGAGCCGTCCTTGACTTCGATGACCAGGTCTTCGTTGCCGTCGGCGTGCAGTTGCAGGGCGATTGCCGGCTGGTCGGGGCGGTGGTCGGTCAGTGCCCGGGCGGGCATGTCCAGCCAGTGGGTGCGGAAGGTGTCGCTGCCGGCCGGCTCACGCAACAGCGGAATTCCCCATCGGCTCAGTTCCTGCAGCACCGGCTCCAGCGTGCGGCCACGCTCGGTGAGGGAGAACAGGGTGGTGGCCACCGGCGGCGGGGCGGCCTCGCGGTGGATCAGGCCGGCTTCCTCGAGTTCGCGGAGCCGGTCGACCAGCAGGTTGCTGGCGATCCCGGGCAGCCCGTTGCGCAGGTCGGTGTGCCGGCATGGACCCAGGGCGAGCAGTTCGCGGACGATCAGCAGGGTCCATCGGTCGCCGACGGTGTCCAGTGCTTTCGCGATGCCGCAGTACTGCCCGTAGGTGCGCATGCCACCACCCTACCTTGTGACGTTGAGATTCAAAACTCTCTTGTTGACTTTCTCAACAAGGTCGGTCTAGCGTCGCTGCCCATGACCACCACCCTTTCCGTACGTCGGCTGGCCTGGGCCGGCGTCGAGATCCGTCTCGGCGACACCCGCCTGCTGATCGACCCGCTCGAGAACGTCGCTCCGCTGGCGCCGGTGATGGGGCCGCCGCACCGGCCGGTCGACCCGGTCGATACCCCGCCCGGCACCCACGCCCTCATCACCCACCTGCACCCCGACCACTACGACCACGACCTGATCGCCCGGATCGCGGCCACCGGCACGATCGGCTGTCACACCCCGAGCGCGGCCGGGCTGCGCGAGGCGGGCATCACCCCCGTTGCCCAGGACCTGGGCCGGTCACGGCGCATCGGAAAGCTGACCGTCACCCCGGTGACCTCGCTGGACTGGCGCGGCAACGACTGTGACCAGGTCGCCTGGGTCGTCGAAGGCGCCGGCCGGCGGGTCATCCACTGCGGCGACACCCAGTGGCACGGCAGCTGGTGGCAGATCGCCCGCGACCACGGCCCGTTCGACGTCGCGTTCGTCCCGGTCAACGGCGTCATCGCCCACTTCGAGGGCTACGCGGCCAACGTCCCGGCGACCATGACCCCCGAGCAGGGCGTCGAGGCCGCCGTCGCACTCGGCGCCGGCACCGTCTGCGCCATGCACTACGGCCTGTTCCACAACCCGCCGTTCTACACCGAACAACCCGACATCGAGCAGCGCTTTCAGCACGCCGCCGACGAGCGGGGCATCACCGCGGCCATCGTCGCCGACGGCCAGCCCGTCCTCTGACCATCAGAAACAAGGAGCAACACATGAAGATCGTCCTGTTCGGCGCCGGCGGCAACATCGGTCGGCCCACCACCGAGGAATTGCTGCGGCGCGGCCACACCGTCACCGCGGTCACCCGAGCCGGCCACGTCGACGGCCTCGAGCACAAGGCCCTGACCGTGACCACGGGTGACGTCACCGACCCCGCGGCGGTCGCGGGCCTCGCCGCCTCCCACGACGCCGTGCTCTCGGCCGTCGGCCCCCGGATCGGCCAGGAAAGCGACCGCGCCACGATCGTCGGTGCCGCCCGTGCGCTGATCGACGGGCTCCGCCGAGCCGGCGTCACCCGCCTGGTCACCATCGGCGGTGCCGGTAGCCTGCGCACGCCGACCGGCGCCCGGGTCATGGACGACCCGGACTTCCCCGCGCTGTGGAAGGCCAACGCCGAGGCCCAGTCCGAAGCTCTCGACCTCTACCGCGGCGTGCACGACCTCGACTGGACGTACGTGTCGCCCGCCGCGGTCATCGGAGCGGGCGAGCGGACCGGGGCCTACCGCAGCGCCGGGGACACCCTGCTCACCGACGACGACGGCAACAGCCGCATCTCGTACGCCGACTACGCGATCGCCTTGGCCGACACGATCGAGAGCGGCACCGCGATCCGCCGCCGCATCACCGTGGCGTACTGAGCCATGAGCAACGACGCCGCCGGCCGGCACACCCGATTCACCGTCCTGCTCGCAGCGCTCGTGGCCCTGGGACCGCTGTCCATCGACGGCTACCTGCCCGGACTGCCGGACCTCGCCGGCGACCTGCGCGCCGGCGCCGCGGCCACCCAGCTCACCATCACCGCCTGTCTGGCCGGGCTGGCCATCGGGCAGCTGATCGCCGGGCCGCTGAGCGACACCTACGGCCGGCGGCGTCCGTTGCTGGCGGGCCTCGCCCTCTACACGATCGCCAGCGCGCTCTGCGCGGTGGCACCCGACGTCCGGACCCTCGTCGGTCTACGCCTGGTCCAGGGCATCGGCGGGGCGTTCGGCATCGTCATCGCCAACGCCATGGTCCGCGACCGCACCTCCGGAGCCCGCACCGCGCGTCTCTTCTCCTCGCTGACCTTGATCACCGGCCTGGCGCCGGTGATCGCGCCGGTCCTCGGCGGCCAGCTACTGCGCGTCACGGCCTGGCCCGCAATCTTCGTGGCCCTGGCCGTACTCGGCGCCGTGATGCTGGCGGCCTCCGCCGCAGGACTGCCGGAGACCCGGCCCTCCGCGTCACGCCGGCCGCTGCCGGCTGTCTTCGGGCAGCTGCTCAGCGACCGGGTCTTCACCGGGTACGTCCTGGCCAACGGCCTGGTCTTCGCGGCGATGTTCGCCTACATCTCCGGCTCGCCGTTCGTCCTGCAGGAAATCCACGGCCTGTCACCGCAGCAGTACAGCGCCGTGTTCGCCGTCAACGCCGCCGGATTCATTGTGGCCGCCCAGATCAGCGGCCGGCTGGTGGCCCGGGCCGGCGCCCGCGTGCTGCTGCTCGCCGGTCTGCTGGGCGCGACAGCCGGTGGCACCACGGTCCTGGGCGCGGTGCTGACACGGGCACCCCTGCCCGTGCTCCTGATCGGCCTGTTCGTCCTGGTCTCCAGCGTGGGCCTGGTCATGCCGAACGCCGCGGCCCAGGCCCTGGCCGACCACGGCGGACACGCCGGGTCGGCCGCCGCTCTGTTCGGCTTCAGCCAGTTCATGTTCGGCGGGGCACTTGCTCCGCTGGCCGGCGCGGGGGGCGCCACCGACGCCTTGCCGATGGGAATCATCGTCGCCGTGCTGCCGGCGCTCGCTCTGCTCACACTCGGCGTCCTCACCCGGTCGATGCCCGGTGAGCGCACTCGCGGGCCGGCTCGCCAAGGACCTGCCGGGCACCGGCGACCGCGCCGGCGCGTCGATCGCAGACGAGCCGGCATCCAGTGAGCCGTTCCATCCTTCGTAGCGTGGTGACTCCACGGGGTGCAGGACGAGGACGGCCTGCACGATTGCGGTGGCTCGGCGCGGGCGGCAGCGCAGCTCGACCAGGATTCTCCAGGTTTGCAACCACCCTGCCGGCCTGCGCGAGGGGCCTGGCGCCTCCGTCGAGCACCAGCCCGACGGAGGCCCGCAGTCGCGTTCGAACCACGGCGGAGCGGAGGGGCCCACGCTCCCGGCTCGACGTGGAGCAGGGGGATCGCGGGGGCCGGCGACCGGGGAGGCCGTACGCTCCCTGGCGGCCTGCTGCTACGAACGATTCCTCAAACTGACCATGCGGGACACGGGACACGGGACACCGGACACGGCCTAAGGACGGTCTCCGGCGCCGCCCTCCGAGGGAGCCGCGGTCCGCCGGTACCCGCCGGGGCGCGGGGCCGTGGTGGTGTCGTGGATGCTGTCGTGGGCGGCTGCGGCGACCGTCTCGGGGGTGATGCCGAACTCGTCGTAGAGGCGCTGGTAGTCGGCGGAAGCTCCGTAGTGCTCCAGGCTGACGATGCGTCCGGCGTCGCCGACCACGTCGCGCCAGCCCTGGCCGACGGCGGCCTCGACGCTGACCCGGGCACGCACGGCCGGCGGCAGGACCTCGTCCTGGTAGTCCTGGGGTTGGGCGGCGAACCATTCGCGGCACGGCATGGACACCACCCGCACCGCCAGGCCCTCGGCGGTCAGGAGGGCGCGGGCGTCCAGGGCGATGTGGACCTCGGAGCCGGTGGCGATCAGGATCACCTGGGGCGCGGCGCAGTCGGCCGCGTCCACGAGGGTGTAGCCGCCGCGGGCCGCTCCCCGGGCGGGGGAGTACTGTTCGCGATCGAGGACGGGCAGGTTCTGGCGGGACAGGATCAGACCGGTGGGTCGGTCGGTGTGCTCCAGGATGGTCTGCCAGCAGGCGGTGGTCTCGTTGGCGTCGGCGGGCCGCACCACGTCGAGGCCGGGAATGGCGCGCAGCGCGGCAAGGTGCTCGATGGGCTGGTGGGTGGGGCCGTCCTCGCCCAGACCGATGGAGTCGTGGGTCCAGACGTAGGTGACGGGCAGTCGCATCAGGGCGGCGAGGCGGACGGCGGGCCGCATGTAGTCGGAGAAGGTCAGGAAGGTGCCGCCGTAGGGACGGGTGAGGCTTTGCAGCGCGATGCCGTTGAGGACGGCGCCCATGGCGTGCTCGCGGATCCCGAAGTGCAGGGTGCGTCCGTAGGGCCCGCCCTTCCAGTCCTTGGTCTGCCGGTCGGCCGGCACGAACGACGGCTCTCCGTCCATGGTGGTGTTGTTGCTTCCGGCGAGGTCGGCCGAGCCGCCCCACAGCTCCGGCAGTACCGGGGCCAGCGCGGTGAGGACCGCGCCGGAGGCGGCTCGCGTCGCCATCCCCTTGGCGTCGGCGGGAAAGCTGGGCAGGACATCAATCCAGCCGTCCGGCAACCGCCCGGCTTGGAGCCGGTCCAGCAGGGCGGCGCGTTCGGGCTGCGCACGGCGCCAGGTCATGAACGCCTCGTCCCATTCGGCGTGCGCGGTGCGTCCGCGCTCCGCGGCCTGCCGGGTACGGGCCAGGACCTCGTCCTCGACGACGAAATGCGCCTCGGGATCGAAGCCGAGGAGCTGTTTGGTGGCTGCGATCTCGTCCTCGCCCAGGGCCGAGCCGTGCGCCTTGCCGGTGTTCTGCTTGGTCGGGGCCGGCCAGCCGATCAGGGTCCGCAGCATGATCAGCGAGGGGCGTCGGGTCTCGGCCCGGGCGGCGCGGGTCGCGGCGAGCAGGGCGTCGACGTCCTCGACGTACTCGCCGGTGGCGGTCCAGTCGACGGTCTGCACGTGCCAGCCGTAGGCGGCGAAGCGGGCGGGCACGTCCTCGCTGAAGGAGACGTTGGTGTCGTCCTCGATCGAGATGTGGTTCGAGTCGTAGAAGACGGTCAGGTCGCCCAGTTCCTGATGGCCGGCCAGTGAGGCGGCCTCCGCGGTGACGCCTTCCATCAGGTCGCCGTCGGAGGCGATGACGTAGATGTGGTGGTCGAAGGGGCTGGTGCCCGGCGCCGCGTCCGGGTCCAGCAGGCCGCGTTCGCGACGGGCGGCCATCGCCATGCCGACCGCGCCGGCCAGGCCCTGTCCCAGCGGCCCGGTGGTGATCTCCACCCCTCGGGTGTGATGGTGCTCGGGGTGGCCGGGGGTTGCCGAGCCCCAGGTCCGGTACGCCTCCAGGTCGGACAGCTCCAGGCCGAAGCCGGCCAGGTACAGCTGGATGTAGAGCGTCAGACTGGAGTGGCCGCAGGAGAGCACGAAGCGGTCCCGTCCCAGCCACTGGTCGTCGTTCGGATCGTGTCGCATGACGTTCTGGAACAGCAGGTACGCCAGCGGGGCCAGGCTCATCGCCGTCCCCGGGTGGCCGTTGCCGACCTTCTGCACCGCGTCGGCCGCCAGCAGACGCACGGTGTCCACCGCGCGTACGTCCACCGCGTCCCACCCCGCGCGCTCGGCTGCGGGAGGCGCGACGGACCTGTCGCCCCGTACTGCGTCGGACTGCTCGCCGGTCATTGCTGCTGCCCCTTCGTCAAGCGGACGGTCCGGCTCTGCGGGTCGCCCGTCGGCTGGTGCGCCCTCGCCACACGCCGATGCCCTCGTTGTCGTCACCGCGCGGTCGGCGGCCGGGACCCCGTCGTCCGAGCTGCCGCGGCGGAGGGCAACTGCTCCAGCGTGGCACTCCGCTGCCCGGCTCGTTCCGGCAACACGCCCGGATCCTCGGCGGAGAGCGGCCCGTCGGTGTCGGCGAGGACGCGGAGGGCGTGCCGGGAGGGGGCCTTGCCCTCCTGGACGCTCATGCCGTCGGCGCCCTCATGGAGGTCACGACCGGACGGCGGGACTCGACCCGTGTCGCCGACCTAGAGTCCGATGCCTTGACTTGCCGTCTCCTCCCAGCGGGCGCCCTTGCGGACGTACTCCCAGAACACGGCGCTGGAGGCGCTGTGTCCGGATTGCCGGCGCAGTTGGTCGGGGCGTTTGCCCTTCTTGCTGCCCGTGGTGATGAACCCTGAGCGCATGGAGTGGCCGGTCAGGCGTACGTCCAGACCCGCCCGTTCGGCGCTGCGGGTGATGACCAGGCGGCAGCCGTCGGGGGAGAGGCGCCGTGTCCCGAGGTGGCCCCACTGGTCGACGCCCCGGAACGCGGGCCCGACGGCGCCGAGTCCGGCCGCCTCGGCGGCGCCCTTCCAGGCGAGCCAGTTCAGGACGGGGCAGGAGTCGGGGTGGGAACCCCGGGCGATCTCGACGTCCCGGGCCGGGCGCCCCTTCACCGAGGGAACGTGCACCTCCAGGCCCTCCTCGACGAGGACGACGTCGGCCAGGGTCAGCGCGCTCACCTCCTCGGCGCGCCCGGCGATCCCGAAGGCCATGGTCACGAGCGCCCGGTTCCGGTAAACGGCCAGGTCAGGGAGGGTGCTCGTGCGTTGCCCGGGTCGGGTCGCCGGCTCGCTCCCGGCCGCCGCCGTGCGGGGCGCGGTGTTCATCGCCCTGAGCTGTTCCGGGCTCGTCGGCGCGGCCTGGCCGCGGCCGCGGGCTTGGCGGAGGCGGTCGTTCTTCAGCGGCTTGAGCGCGGCTCGGGCGGCGAGGGTGGCTTCCTTGGGCACCTCGACGTCGTACGCGGGTCGGCGAGCCGTCAACGTGACGCCGGTGATCCGGCGGTCGATGCTGTTCGGCGCCGCCTGCTTCACCTCGTCCAGCCAGGTCACGAACCCGACCAGGGTCCCCTTGTTGACCGCGGTCAACGGCAGCGGGACGCCGGTCCGTTCGGCGAGCCAGCCGTGAAACTCTTCCCACAGCGCCCAGTCCCGTGCGTACCCGGTCCTCGTCTTGCGCGGGCGGACCGCGTCCAGGTGTTCCTGCGCGCCTTGGTCCAGGACGGCCAGGACGGCAGCCACGGCCGGGTCGTACAAGGCGACGCCGTGGCGCGCCGCCGGGTCCTGGTTCGGATCGATGAGCTCTCCGTCGAGCACCGCCACTTCGCTCAGGCGGGCGATCTCGCTGCTCGTCGCCGAGTTGCCCGCCCGCGCGGGCGCGAGGTCGTCCGTCATGACGCGCTCCTTACCGTCGGGTCGGGGTTGGGTTGGGGGTCGGCTCGATGGGATGACCGATCGTCACACCACACCAATTCAATCACCTCGGATATGGCATGTTATCCGAGGTGATAAGCGCGACGGGGACGTGCTTCAGGTCAGACTCTCGTCCGCTGAGATGTGAAGAAACGCCGAACAGACGAGTCGGCCGGGCAGTAGCGTGTGAACTCACGTCAGGTCGATGTTTCTCCACGTCTGTTGCAAGGGAAGCCCCGGATGGAAATCCTGCTCACCATCAAGAACCCGACCCCCGAGTGCTTCGAGGACCTGAAGGACTTCCTCGCGAAGCACGCGACACACGTCACGCTCGACACCGAGTGGACGCCGGAACGAGCGGAGCGGTACTACCGGGCCCTGCCGGCCCGCGCGCAGAAGATCGTCCGCGAGGCCGCGATCCGGGACGGCTACGTGTCCGCGGAAGACCTCCGCGACTCCGAGGGCAGCAGCCTCCGCGGACACAGCGCCGCGCTCAAGCAGGTCCTCGAACGCGGGGAGCGCAAGGGCTGGTGGCCTTCGGGCATGCCCGCCCCTGTCCTGCCGCAGGGCCCCGGCTTCGGGAAGGTCATCGGGTACCGAATGCCGGACGACCTGGTCGGCACCTTCTTCACCGCCATCAAGAGCGTGCTCGACACCGAGGACGGTACCGGCGCGTAAGGGCACGGGTGGACGCTTGATCCGCTACGCCCTCGCCGACCGCCACCGTCAACACGCGATCCCTTTAAGCCAGTTCCACGGCGCGCCGTGTGTGGGTGGGACCATCCCCGCAGGTGCGGGGAGCAGTCCACCCACGGGCGGATCCACCGCTTGGCGGTGGGACCATCCCCGCGGGTGCGGGAAGCAGAAACCTCGAACCTTGGGCTCGGCCTGCGCGTCGGGATCATCCCCGCGGGGGCGAGGCGAATGAAGGCCAATGTCCTGGTTCACCCGCGTCTCGGGTATGGCAGGCAGTGGCCCCCGCCCCTCCCGAAGGAGCACCAGGAGTCAGATGATCGGGGGGCGGCCCAGGCGGGTCATGCGCCATGCCGTTCGCCAGCGCATGGGGCGGCGGGGCGGGCACGGGACGCGTACGCCCTCGAAGAAGCCCGCCCACCAGGCGGTCAGGCCGGAGAGCGGGGGGCGTTGCGCGAGGGTGTACGCGGCCCAGGTCGCGAGGTAGATCGGCACCAGGACGGCGGGCAGGTGGCGTTTGGCCAGCCAGACCCGGTTCCGGCCGGTGTGGTGGTAGTACACCGCGTGCCGGGACGCCTCCGTACGCGGGTGCTGGAGCACCATGTCGGCCCGGTAGTCGATGTCCCAGCCGGCGTCCAGGGCCCGCCAGGCGAAGTCGGTTTCCTCGTGGGCGTAGAAGAACGGGGCGGGGAACTCGCCCACTTCGTCGATGACGCTCATGCGGATGGCGTGGCCGCCGCCGAGGAACGTCGTCACCGGCCCGGACAGCATCGGATTCTTGCCGCCGAGCCGGGGGACGTGCCTGCGCTGGCTCAGGCCGGTCTCGTCCGCGATGCGGAACCCGGCGATGCCCAGCCGGTGGTTCTCGGCGAAGGCTTCCCGCACCAGCGTGAAGGTGTCGGTACGTGGGAGGAGGCCGTCGTCGTCGAGGACGACCACGATGTCCGTGCCGCCCTGCTCGCGCAGCCACCGCACGCCGGCGTTCCGGCCGCCGGGGATACCGAGGTTCTCCCGGAGCTCCACGCCCGTCACGTCGTTCGGCAGGGGGGCGAGTTCCACGCCCTGCCCGAGGACCACGACGGTGGCGGGGTCACCTTCCTGCCTCGCCACGGAGTCGAGCAGGGCCCGCAGTTCCGCGGGCCGGTCGCCCATGGTCAGGATGACAACCCCGATCTTCGGCATGTCGCTGTGTGTTCCTTTCACCGCTGGGTCGTGAGCAGTTCGGTGGCGCGCTGTTCCAGGTTCCCCGCGCCGGTCACACCGCGCTTGCGGTAGCGGGCCGCGGCCGCCTGGATTTCCTTGACCGCCTGTCTGTTGCGGTCGGACACCACGCCTCCCATGAAGTCCAGGGACCGGTACCAGAGCCCGACGGCTTCCTCGTACCGGTGTTGGCCCGCCACCGATCGCCCCAGGTCGGTCAGGGTCAGGCCGTGCTTGAGCTGGTACGTGCCCGGCAGCCGACCCGCCAGGGCCCGTCGGTAGTGCCGTTCGGCCGCCGGGTGGTCCTTCATCGCGGTGAGGGTCTTGCCCATGTGCGAGGCGACCGTGGCCGCCACCGGCCCCGAGGCGGCAGCGTAGTCGGGGACCGGGTCCCGGGTGTCCGTCACCGCGTCCTCGGCCGCGAGCAGCGCACGCGCCGCTCGGGCGCCCTGTCCGCCGGCCCCGTACGCGCGGGCGCAGGTGACCAGCAGCAGGGCCTCGGTCCGTCGGTCGACCTTGCCCGCAGCCCGGTTCAGGGCGGCTTCGGCGAGCTCCGGGCACGCGTGGGGGTGCCCCAGGTCGAGGGCCTGATGGGTGAGGGCCCGCATCATCCACGCGGCGTGGCCCCGCGGGTCGGCCTCGCAGGCGAGCTGATAGCCCAGCAGGTAGTAGCGCTGGGCGGCGCCCTCCCGCCCGAGGTCGTGATGTTTCCAGCCGACGAGACAGGACAGCTGGGCCGCCGCCCCGAACGCCTCCGAGCGGACTTCGGCGGTGGGGAACCGGGCCGTGAGCATCGGTGCGACGGTGTCGGTCAGATAGGCCGTGACGGTGGTCAGGCCGTGCCCGCCGCCCATCCGTTCGTCCACGCTGCGGAACATCTCGGTGAGCTGTCTGACCGCGGTCACCTCGGCCGGGCCGACGAGGCCGCCGCCCTCGGCCGCTCCGAGCGTCGCGGCGACCGCTTCGTGGTCGTAGGTCAGGGGCAGGCCGACGGAAGCGGCGGTGAACGCGGCGCCAAGGAAGTCACGGCGTCGTTGCATGACTGCTCTCCCGAGATCGGCGATGGCGGCCAGCGGGTCGGCTTCCAGGGCCCCACCGATGACAGCGGAGCCTAGACCGATCTCGGCGACCGTCACCCGTCGCTTGGTCCGTCTCGTCAACGCTTCGGCGATGTAGGACGGTGTCTGCCCGGACGGCGTACCGCCGGCGACCCAGTAGGCCACGGCCGAGGGACCCGTACCCAAGCGCCGTCCGGCTTCGGCCGCCACGGAGCGAATCTCCCTGGCCAGGGCGTAGTACGTGGCCCCGGACTCGGCGATCACCGCCGCCAGCGCGCTGTTCGGCGTCCGGTCACCTGCCAATGCGAACCCCCCTGCGGACGGTCTTGAACGGGTTGAACGGGTTCCTGCCGTCACCACCGTACTCACTTACCGTGCCGCCGAGTTCACTGTTCATCACGCCGCCCGGTGCCGCGCAGGGCTCCGTCCGACGGGGGCCACCCCTGCCCCGGGCGGCACCCGCGGGGGTGGCGGGGAGGGGGAGGCACCGCCACCCCATCACCCCCTCACCCCATTTCCTCTGAGCTCGAAGGAGCCACCATGCCGCTCACCGACGCCGACCTGTCCGCCGCACTCACCGGATCGACCGTCGTCGTCACCGGGGGCGGGGGCCTGGTCGGCTCCCGCGTCACCGCCCGCCTTCGCGCGGCCGGGGCCCGGGTCCTGGCCGTGGGCAAGCTCGACGCCTACCCCGCCACCGTCTACGCCGACCTGTTCGGCGTGCACCCGAGCGACCGGGACACCCTCGTGGGCGACATCGCCGACGCCGCCCTGATGGACCGCGTCGTACGGGAGGCCGACTACGTCGTGCACGCGGCCGCCGTCGCCGACGTGGCCGCCTGCACCCGCAACCCCCTGGCCGCGATCCGAACCAACGTCACCGGCACGCAGGTCCTCCTGGACGCGGTCCGCCGCCGCAACGCCCGCGTACGCCGGTTCGTTTTCGTCTCCTCGGCCGCCGTCTACGGCAACGGCGACCCCGAACGCCACGACGTGCAGCGCTGGAACGAGGAACAGCCCCTGGCACCCCTGTCCGTCTACGCGAACACCAAGGCATGGGGCGAAGCACAGACCGCGGTCGTCCTGGGCAAGGCCAACGTGTCCCACACCTCGGTCCGCTACTTCTCCGTCTACGGCGAGCCCCAGACCGTCAAGGAGGGCTCGCACTCCTGGGTCGTCGCCTGGATGGCGATGCGCGCCAAGCTCGGCCTGCCCCTGCACCTGAACGGCGGCGGCCGGCAGGTCCGCGACTTCGTCCACGTCGAGGACATCGCCGCGGCCACCATCCACGCGATGCTCGCGCCGGGCGCCGACCGACAGACCCTCAACGTCGGCACGGGCCGGGCCACCTCCATCGCCGACGTGGCCCGGCTCATCCGCAACCACTACCCCGACGCCGAGTTCCAGGACCGGCCGCTGCCCGAGGGCGACCCCCTCGGCGGGACGGCCGACACGTCCCGCATGACCGCCGCCCTCGATTGGGAACCCACGATCACGGTGGCCGAGGGGGTGGCCCGCTACGTCGCCTGGCTCGACAACGCCCCCGGCGCCCTGCCGGACTTCCTGCGCCGCGAAGCGGCCGAAGTCGCCTGATGGTCCCCGACCCCCACGACGAACAGGAGCGAGCAGGTGCCGGATTCCATCCGTATCGGTGACTACGTCCGCAGCCCCGTCGAGTCCGGCCTGCACGCCACCGGCTACGCCGGGATCGGCGACCTCGAGCTGTCCGACTTCCTCACCCGCTGGGACGCCCTCCACGACGAAGCCCTGCACCTCCTGCCCGAGCGGATTCACCCCACCGCCCGGATCCACCCGACCGCGATCATCGGCGACGACGCGATCATCGGACCCGGTGTCCGCGTCCACGAGTTCTCCACCGTGCGCAAGCGCTCCGTCCTGTGCGCCGGCGTCTCGGTCGGCTTCGGCTGCGAGGTGACCCATTCCTTCGTGGGGGAGAACACCGTGCTCGGCCACCAGGTCGGCATCGGCCACTCCGTCATCGGGGCCGACGTCCACCTGTCGGCGAACCTCGTCATCGCGGCGATCAGCCTCTGGAACTTCGACATGCGCCACCCCGTCAAGGAGATCGTTCTCCACGGCGACTCCGCCGACGAACCGGCCTACCGGTGCACGACGCCGCGGTTCGGGGGCCTGATCGGGGATCACGTCCAGACGGGCAGCATGATCACGCTCGGTCCGGGCATCGCCGTGGGCCGACACTCGGCCATCGCGGCGAGCGTCTGCCTCGGCAGCAGCATCGTCCCCGCCGCGAGCGTGATCCGATCCACCTCCCCGGAGGTGACGATCGAACCCCGCCGCATCTGACCGCTCGGGGCGACTGGAGAAACTCGTCTCCGGATCCATCCCTGCGGGTGCGGGGAGCAGGCCGCGAGGAGCTGCTCCTCGGTGGCTGTCCAGGGACCATCCCCGCGGGCGCGGGGAGGCGAGGTGAGACGGCACGCGGGGCGCTCGTCCCTCGGGACCATCCCCCGCAGGCGCGGGGAGCAGGCTTGCTGAGACCCGGCCCGCATTGGGGCGGTGATCAGATCATCGCTCAGTGGAGGGGCCGGGACAGCACCTTGCTCCCGGCCGCTCCAGGGGCGCCGGCCTCAGGCGTCGGGGTTCTTACCCCCGGTCGTCTTGTTGAGGCGGTCGATCTGGAGCTTGGCGAAGTCGCCGTAGGGCTGGGGCTGGCTCTCCTTCAGGTTCCCGCTCTCCAGTCGGATCAGGGCGCTGCCGACGCGCATCATGACCTCGGTGTGCGGACCCGTGAAGGCGTCGGTCTCGTCCGCTCCCGCCGAGATCTTCAGTGGTTTCGCCTCAGACCCCGCCTTGCGCCGCGCTTCGGCTGACATGCCCTTCAGGCCTGCCTTCGCATCATCCACGGACCTGAACGACACGATGCTGAACCGGATGGTCGATCCGTCAACCCCTCCGCCCCCTACGAGGGAGAGGGTATTCGCCCCGACCGCGACGAAGCCGCCGCAGTTCGTCGACGTCTGCTCCTCGCACTCCCGCAGGCTGTCGTCGCCCTCGTAGGTCTGGACGCTGCCCAACGCCTGCCAGCCCTGCGGCGCTGCCGCCTTGCTGATGAGGGCCGTGCGGATCATGTCCTCGGTCACGACCACCGGAGCCTTCGTCTTGCCACCCGTTTCCCCGGCGCCACCGGCAGCACCCGCCCCGTCGTCACCCTCACTTCCGCACGCCGTCAGCGCCACCATCAGCGCTGCTCCACCCGCGAGCCCCCGTACCGTCCTGAACACCGTCAACCCCCGTGGCTTCCAGACAACTTGACCTGCAGACTCAACAGCATCTCGGCGTCGCACGCCAGTTCCGGCAGCGGCGGACCCGTGTGGGTGCACCGGCGGTTATCCACAGGACGGTCGTTGTCCACAGGGCTGCCGATCGGCTCCCGGGTGGTCCAGGTCTTGTCGCAGCTCGGCAAGGGGCTCGGCCCACGGGCCTACACTCCCGTCCCCACCGCGCGGACGAGCGGGACCTGACGACGGGTGAGCGGAACCTGGCCGACGGCCTGACGCCGGCGGAGAGGTGGCTGGGCACCGCTCAGGCCCACCTGGGACCGGCAGGGGATCCGCCGTGGTCGTCGACGACCGGGTGGTGGCCGCGGCTCAGGCACTGACTGCTGTGCGGGACACGATCGGGAGTCACCTCGGCCCTGATCGGAAGCCCTTGACGGCGTACGCCTACGTGCTGCGTCACCAGGCGGCGTTCGACTACCTGACGCACCGGTACTCCGAGGTGGCCTGGGCCGGGGTCGTCGACCTCCCCGATCCGCACGCATCCGCCGCTGCCACCGCCGGGCCTCGCCTTCGTCCGGTCCGGTCGGGCGTCGCGCATCCCGGCGACGGATCCGCACCCCGCTGTGGTCATCTCGCATACGGCGTCGGTCCGTGTGGGGCGGCTGCTGTTCGGTGCGCAGTGGACGCCGGATCAGCGGCCCGGGGCGGCCCGGCCCGACTCCGGACATCCTCGCCGACGCGAACGGACCGGGCGCGATGGCGGCCTCCCTCTACCGGCTTCCCGCGTCCGGATGGCAGCCGGCTGTCGCCGCTCCGTGGACGGTTCCGCGTGCCCTGCTCGACGCGTCCGCCCACCAGGCGCTCGTGCAGGAGCTGAAGTGGGTGTCAGTCGGTCAGGTGCGGGCTCCGTCACGGCCCGTACCCCGAGCCCACGTCCCCACCGACTACTGACCGGGCGCCGGCCGGGCATGCGGCAGTGAATGCACCTGGCCGGGCCGCTGCGTGGGCTCAGTACTCCAGCCGTGGATCGCGATCTCACCCAAGGAGCCGGCCTGAGGACGGGTGGACGCGACGATGTTGTTCTGCCCTCGGACAGATCACTCCACTGTCCGAGGTCGGACCCGGTGGATCAGCGGAGACCCATCCAATCCGGCGAGTCGACGCCTGCGAACTTGTTCCAGGCCAGGCAGTGCGCCCGGGACTCCGGACCGAGGTCGTCCCAGACCGTCCGCAGCTCGAACCCCTCGTCCCAGGCGTTCAGCAGTGCCTCGAGGAAGCCGGTGGCGACCAGCGCCTGATCTTTCTCGGTGCCGTCCGCCAGCACCTGCTCGAGAAGACTCAGCACCCGCCTGCGCTGTTCGCATGTCAGTTCGGATGAGTGGGCGGTGAACACCTCGCCGAATTTAGCCAGCAGGAAGGTCGGTGGGAGATCGTCATCGACGATGACCAACCTGTCGCTGACCGCCAGGAGATCGTGCCACCACGGGGGCATCGCCATCGCTGTCCTCCTGGCACTCAGTCGTAGTTCGTGATCTGGCCGCGGTGTTGTTGCGGAGACGAGTATGGGTTGATCATCGGTGCGTGAATATAGATGATCACACAGTGGCCGCAGGTCACAGAGTAGACCCTGCCCGCCGGCAGGAGACGTTCGAGGGTCCGATGGGCCGGATCGCCGGACGGTTCACGCATGTCGAACCCCGACGGCGAGTGCGGCAGTTGGTGCTCGGCCTGCTGGCAGACCTGCCTCGCAAGAACTGCTGGACCATCTCCGAATGGGCAGGGGAAGCCACCCTGGACGGGATGCAGCACCTGCTCGGCCGGGGCAAGTGGGGCGCCGACCAGGTACGCGACGACATGAAGATCAGCGCCGCCACTCGAAGACGCCTGGCGACGACTCCAGGACCTCGCTCGGCCACTGGGTGCGGACCAACTCAAGAAGTCTGCGCTGTTCGTCGATCCATCCATCCTCGAGGCCCATGGGGAGGAAGACGGAGACGTACGACATGGCCAGGTCTTCTACGTGGACAGCGACAGCCCCGCGCTCCTCGTTGTGCGGCTGGATCCTGATCCGGGGGCTGTGGTCCTCGCTCCAGCAGACGTCCTGCCCGGCAGCGAGCTCGTCCAGTGCCCGCGACCAATCCTCCAGGTCGGAAGGGATCAGGGGCATGGCCAATCGGCCGGCGACGAAGCTGCTCGTGACGAGGACCTCCGCGTCGAGCTGGTCATGAAGATGCAGCAGGCCCGGTGAGTTACGCCCCAGCACGCGGACCCGGAAGCTGTTATCGCCATCCGAGAGACTGATCAAATCCACTGCGTACCCTCTGCTCCGCCCACCGACATCCGTCAGGGCTCATGGTGACCAACCAGATCCTCGGGCACCACCAGGTTGACCCAGCCCGCTCTGTTTGGGGTTCTCAAGGGGAGAACGTACGTTCCCGTACGCGTGGGCGTGGACGCACGCCGAGGGGCTCAAGTCCTCGTTCGACAACGCGGTGAGATGGCTGCCCCGGAACCGGGTGCTGCTGCCGGAGGGGGTGAGCGTGCCGGCCCGACAGGTGTCGGAGGTGAGGGCGGGTCGCGTACCAGCGGCTGCACGCCACCGTCGCGGGAGCCGCTCGCCGAGCGGGTGCGGGCGGGCGGGCGGGGTACATGCGGCACCCGATCACATCTTTTTCGGGCGATGCGCAACCGTTCCGCCGTCACGCATGTCACAGCATGCAGGAGCGACCAACTCCCATGACCAGCAGGGGGAAACATGAAATTCACCCGTTCAGTCCTGACCACCTCCGCTTTCGCCGCCCTGGCGCTGGGGGCGACGACCGCGCTGGCGGCGCCCGCCTCCGCCGCGCCCAACACCACGCCGCAGAAGGTCTGTGGAAGCGGCTACAAGACGGTGAACTCGGCCGCCGTCGGCTCGCTGGGCACCGTCTACCTGACGTACAACGCCTCGACCGGCAAGAACTGCGTCGCGACCATCCGTAACAACCCGGGTGCGGCCGTGGACATGGCCCTGTGGATCGAAAACAACGCGACCTCGGAGCGGGGCGAGGACTACGGCCGGTACACGTCGTACGCGGGTCCGGCCTACGTGTACGGCAAGGGCTACTGCGTCGACTGGGGCGGCGGCATCAGCAACGTCCACGTGCAGGTCTACAACTCCAACTGTGGCGCGCGCAAGGAGCACCGGGTCACCGAGGTCCGCTGACCCGAGCTCCTCCTGACCGCGACGTTCTGAGCCGTCGTACGGTCGTGCGGTCGTCGGGGGCATGACCTACCACCCGACGACCGCACGGCAACCGCCGTGGTCCGGCTCGCCCCGGCAGACTCGCCGAGTTCTGCCGGGGCGAGGGCGCGTCCGGCCTCCTCACCGGCCGGTACAGGCGAAAGTGCACCGGTCTCAGGAGCTGCCGCGCGTCATGCCGTGCTCGCGCATACGGCGTGCTCGCGCATACGGCGTGCCGTTCTACTCGGTCGGTGGTGCCGCCAGGCGAAAGCCCACACCTATCGCCGCCAGATCTTGCTCGTAAGCACCGTGTCGACGGGCGCACCGAGCCAGATCCCGGTCGTGGCGGAACGCCCCGCCTCGAGTGACGTGCGGATCGAATGCCCAGTCCTCCGTGTCCGGCACCTCGGTGGGAGCACCCGGATAGGGGGCGTAGAGGGTGGAGGTCCACTCGTCGGCGTTGCCGGCCATGTCCAATGCCCCGAAAGGGCTTGCGCCTTCGGGGAATGAGCCGACCGGCATCGTGGTGCCGATGCCCAGGTCCACGAGATTGGCCAGGCCGGTGCGGTACTGCGCGCCCCACGGGAACTCCCGGGCGTCATCTCCACGGGCAGCGCGCTCCCACTCGTCCTCCGTGGGCAGCCGCACCTCAAGGCCGCCGAGCTGTTCCCCGAGCCACTGGCAGTAGTCCGTCGCGGCGTCCCAGGTGACCCCGATGACCGGATGGTCCGCCGGCGCCTGCGGGATCGGCCTGCTGGTGGCTGCTGCGAAGAGTGCCCACTGGCCGACCGTGACCTGGGTACGGGCGATCCGAAACGCCGGGAGGTGGATCTCTGCGCGCGGGGCTTCCTTTTGGTACCACTCCACCGGCACCCCGGTGTCGGCGTTGCGGTGGGCCACTTCCGCCACCTCGTCGATCGGCGTACCCCGACGCAGCAACCCGGCCGGGACTTCAACCCAGTCCACCTGCTCCACCTGCATGATCTTCTCCTCAGCTCGATCGGACCGCCCTCATGATCACATCGGCGGGCGGGGCGAACATCGGCTGAAGGGCCCACCTCGACAGCGACCTTGGAACCAGGACCTCGCGGCCGCCGCTCCGGCTGTGCTTGGACATGGCGGAGCTGTGCACGCGATATCGGGGACGGGGACGCCCTTGTGCTTGAGCGTGAAGGCGAAGGCGAAGGCGAAGGCGAGCATGTCGTCGTCGATGGCCTTCGGCCGTCCGCCGTGGTTGCCCTTGGCCGCCGCGGCGACCTGGCATTCGAGGGTCTCCTCCCGGATGCAGTCACGCTCGTCCCCGGCCGGGCACCCCAGGCGGCACCTGCGGCGCTGAGCAGCTCGACCTCGCCGGGCTTGCCGAGCAGGAGGAGGATCACGCCGACCAAGAAGGCCACGATGCCGCACACCGTGAGGCTGGTGCGCAGGGCCGGGCGGGCTGTCCGCCGGATGGCAACAAGTATCTCAACCTGACGATCAAGACCGTCTGCAGACCCAAGGACTCATCTGGCTTCGTCATCCTGCCTCGCCGTTGGGTCGTGGAGCGGACCTGGTCCTGGATGATGCGGGCCCGCCGACACGCACGCGACTACGAACGACTCGTCCAGCACTCCGAAACCCTCATCACCTGGGCAGCCATCACCCTCATGACCCGCCGGCTCACCAAGGCACGCAAGCCCCCCGAGCGGTTCTCACCCCTGCCCTGAACAGGCGCCCCAGCCTCTCGGCCCTGGCCAATGATCACCTGGGTTGCGATCATGCTCATGACCAGACGCATCACCCGCAGGCAGTCCCGAAGGGCCGGCCAGGCCGCCTCCCACGAGGCCGAACGAGACTGACGGTCGCCCGGGCGACCGTCACCCCGCCCCTGCCAAGTTCACGGCACCGCCAAGGTCAGGACTTCTCACCGCCTGGACCTTCCTGAGCATCCGGCCGGCGACGCGCGAAGAGAATCCCTCCGAGCGGACTTTCTGCTGACGTGAGGGTCATCTGTGCCTCGACCGTGAATCCGGCGTCGTTGAGCCATGCGGCCAGTTGGTCAGGCTGACGCAGATGGACGTAGACCTTCATCGGGTGGCCGCCATAGCCTTCCGTCTTCAGCCTCGACTCGTCACCGACATGGAAGCCGAGCAACAGCGGCCCACCGGGCCGCAGCACTCGCCGGAAGTGCGTGAGAACAGAGCTGATCTCATCGTCGGGGACGTGGATCAGTGAGTACCACGCGACCAGGCCCGCCAACGAGGCGTCGGTGAGGCCAAGGTCCGTCATGGAACCGACCTCGAACCGGAGGCCGGAGTGCTCGCGCCGAGCTATCTCGATCATCGCGGGCGACAGGTCGATCCCGAACGCGTCCATTCCCAGTCCACGCAGGTAGGCCGTGATCCTCCCCGGCCCACAGCCCACATCTGCAACCAGTCCTCCGCCCGTGGTGTTCACCAGGCTGGCGAACAGCTCCAAGACCGCACGTTCGTAAGGCGTTTCATCCAGGAGGTTGCGCACCTGGTCTGCGTAGGTGGCGGCGACAGTGTCGTAGGACGTCTGGGTGTCGGCCAGCCAGTCTTCAGAGTTCATAGCTGGTCACCGTAGTTCGACGAGACAGACGTGCCTCACTGGGGTCCGCCTGCGGATGGCTCCCACGACCACGAGCCTGGCTCATGCGCCCGCTCAGAACCGCAGAGGTTCAGACACAGGCACTTATAGTCCTCATCGGAGTCGGTGTGGCAGAAGGGACTCACGAGACCACCTGATCATCGTGGGGGTGCTGATAAGCACGTAGGGCCTCGCCATGACCACGGACGGGCTGACCGCTGCGACTGTGGCGCGGCATGCTTTCAGCCATTTCCAAGCGCGTGCAAATAGGTGAAGTCACCGTCGTTGGAGTATGAACCGGCCAGACGCGAATTTTGGCCACCTCAAACACTGTTGACGATCACCGCTTCAACCGTTTAGGGTCCTCTTAAACCCCCTACGAGGGGGTAACCAAGGGGGGTTCTTCGTGATATCCGGAAGATCTATAGTGCTGGGTTTCGTATCGGCACTCTTAGCCATAGGCGGCTTTTCTACGCCGTCCTTCGCAGACACTCACAACAACGTGAATGCAGCGGGCGACGGCGCTGCGGTCGCCGCAGGCGGTGCCCAGATTGTTATTCATAAGCGTGGTGATGGCGCGAAGCCGCCGACAGAACTGGGTAACCCCTCAGAATGGGGGGAAGTCACGCTGAAGACTGCTCCGGCCAAGACTTTCAGCGCGATGTCGACGGAGGCATGTGTCCCTGCCAGTGGGGGTAACTGGTGCTATGGATACTACTACGCCACCAATGGAAAAGTGTGTTACTCCAACTACTATCATTTCAGCAAGACCCACAAGACGTCGGTCCAGTTCGGCAGCTGGTCGGGCAACAGCGGCTGGGTGAATCCTGGTGAAACTGCCTACACGTCGGGCGTAGGGGGCGCGGCTTTCACCTGTAAGACCTATTACAGCATTCAGTAGGAGCTGATCTCCGGATCCGGTGGGGACTCGTTGGCATCCGGAGTATTTGATGCTGCGCGCGGGGCCGCCCGGCTATTCGGTCGGCGGCCCCGTCCCAGCACCTACAAACTCTGATCTGCTCACGGACCGGAAAATTACCATAGACGCTCTACACACGCGCGTTGCGCCGCTGATATTGGCACTCGTGACAGGATTCCTGCTCGGCGTGACGGGGCCTATCGCCGAAAAATGGGACCATCCTATTGGTGTGATCCTGGGTCTCATTTTTCATGGCGGGTGGCCATGGGCCTGCTATGCATTCATGGTCGGCTTTTTTCGTCGATCTAGGACTGAATCAGCGATTCTGTCCTCATTGGGGCTGGCCTGTGCCGTAGTTGCGTACTATCTCTCTAAGAGCATAAGCCCCACTCTCCCCGCAGGACTGGAAACTAGCGCCTCCACTCAAGTGTCTTACTCGGGGGTTTTGTTTTGGGGAATTGCGGCCTTTACCCTCGGGGCGCTTGTCGGGCTTCTAGGCAACATGGCGCGGTCGTCAGGAGCTGCAGGTCTGACATTTCGACTAATGATTCCGGCCACGGCTCTACTTGAGACATGGATGCGGCTAACGCATGAGACGGACGGAGAAAAGTCGATCGTCGTTAATACTTGGATCGCCACTCTCATAGCTGCCACAGTTGCAGCGCTGGCTATACTGGGGCATGCGATCTTCTTCAGGCGCAAAGCGCGGCGTGCTCATTCCATGGAACCGCGCAATTACTGAATTTGATCGGGTGATGTCGGGCTGTTCGCGTCCAGCCACACCCTTCAGTATCTGACGGGGCGCCTGCGGGCCCGGCGGCGGGAGATCGGGACGCGATGGCGACGCCTGCCGGTCGGACGTCAGGCCCTGCTCGTCCTGGCCTACCTGCGGTGCGGTGACATCTACACCCAGCTCTCCGCCGGCTTCCGTATCGACACCGCGACCGCGTACCGCTACATACGCGAGGCCATGGGCCTTGACCCCGGGTTTTGAACACGTCTATGCGGCTTGAGCCAGGGTAGTTGCTGCTGGTGGGAGGGCGTTCTCGTAGGCGATCGGGGAGCGTTGGCCGAGGCGGGAGTGTCGGCGGCGGGTGTTGTATCGGGTCAGCCAGCGGAAGGCGTCGAGCCTGGCCTCACGCTCGCTTGACCAGCTTTTGCGACCCTCGAGTGTCTCTCTTGAAGGCGGCGTTGCAGCTTTCCGCAGCCGCGTTGTCCGCGCTGGAACCGACCGCGCCCATGCTCTGGCGGACCCCTGCTGACCTGCGGATTTCCGCGAAGGCCCTGCTCGTGTATTGGGCGAGTTCAACCGATCGATGCAACACCGGGTTTTTGAAGTGAGCGTAGTTGCTCCTCGAAGACTTCGGCGGGTGTCTTCCACCCGAGGATCTTGCGGGGCTGGCTATTGAGTGTGTATGCGACGGCTTCGAGGTCTTCGGCGGACCACCGAGACAGGTCCGTGCCCTTTGGAAAGTACTGTCGCAGGAGCCCGTTGGTATTCTCGTTCGTCGGTCGCTGCCAGGGCGAGTGGGGATCAGCAAAGAACACCTGCGTCCCGCTCTCCATGGCGAACTGGGCGTGAGCGGAGAGTTCCTTCCCGCGGTCCCAGGTGAGGGTCTTCCGTAGCTGCTCGGGCAACTTGGTCATCGACTCCGTCAGTGCCGCGTTCATCGCGACGGCACCGTATCCGCCGAGCGCTGGCCCGTTCTTCACATACAGTTCCTCGCCCCAGCCGTCCAGCCGTGGCAGATGGACCAGGAGCGTGGACCTGCTGCTGCGCTCGACGAGCGTGCCGATCGCGGACCTACCCGTCCCAATGATCAGGTTGCCCTCCCAATGGCCAGGGACAGCGCGGTCGTCGGCCTCGGCCGGGCGCTCGCTCAGAACGACGTCAGCGGTGACGTGGCCCTGCCGCTTGTTCCGGGACCGAGTCCTTGGCTTCCGCAGCGCACGGCCCGTGCGCAGACAGGTGACCTGCTCGCGTTTGAGCGCTCCCCGGCCCTCGATGAACAGCGACTGGTAGATCGCCTCGTGGCTGATGCGCATGGACTCATCATCAGGGAAGTCGACCCGCAGCCGGCGCGCGATCTGCTCCGGGCTCCATGTCGTTGACCAGCGCCTGTCCTGACGGCGGGGCTTGTTCAGTCCCTTCCACGGCGCCGTCGCAGGACCTGAAACGATCGTGCCGTCGGGCCGACGGATGTCACCGGCGAGCCGGTCCTGCACGTATTCACGCAAACGGTCGTTGTCCACGAGCTTCGCCGTTTTTGGGCGCTTCGCGGCCTGCTGCGCCTTCCACTGGGCTACCACAGCGCGGTAGACCGGCTTGCCGCTCCTGGTCGCGGCGTTGCGACGCAGTTCGCGAGAGATCGTTCCCGGAGCTCGCCCGATCGTGCGGGCGATCTCACGCACACCCTTGTCCTGAGCTTTGAGCAGTGCAATCTCCTCACGCTCGGCGAACGACAGGTAGCGGCCCGAGGGCTCGTCCAGACTCAGCGGCGCCATCCCGCCAGCGTGTTCGAACCATCGGATCCCAACCGGTGCCGACACCCCGACCCCCTCGGCAGCCTGGACAGAGTGATCCCCGAGGCGATCAGGCTCCAGAAGTCTCGTTGCACAGCACGCGATGGCTCAGTGGCTGTTGTCTTTCCGGTCGTGGCAGCGGTGTTTCCGCTGGTCAGGAGTAGGAGCAGTGGTTCGGTGGGAGGGGTGGCCTGTCGGGTTGTTGTTCTCCGGGAGGTCGTGGATGCCGTCGATTTCTGGGTTGCTGGAAGAGCGGGAGCTCGCTGCTCGTCGTCGTGTGGAGGGGCTGCGGGAGGAGGCCGATCGCGTCCAGGCCGAGCTGCTGGTGGCCGAGCAGGACTGGAAGGAGTGGGTCATTGCCCGCTCGCGGGTCGGCGAGGTTCTCGGCCCGGGCGGTTCTGGAGATGCCGCCCCGGATTCCGCCGTGGGTCTGCGGGAGACAGGTCCGCAGTCCGGCCGGCGAAGCCGAAGTCGGTGGTGCCGGTGTGGCGCGAGGGGCTGGCCTGGTCGGTACTGTCAGTGGACTATCAGCGCATCCTGCGGGTCCTTTCCGACCGGCACCGTCTCGGCCAGGGACCGTTGACCTGCCAGGACATGGCCGCCGCGTTCGGCATTGACCCGGTGCCGGCGAAGGTGGAGACGCTGCGGTCGAAGGCGAAGCGGCTGGTGGCCCGGGGCTGGCTGGCCGAGTCGACGCCGGGGCAGTTCATGCCGATGCCGGGCGCGCCCGGGCCAGTCGGCGTGTCATGAGCAGGGTCATCGACCAGTAGATCATCGCCTCGGCGCTCGCGGTGCGGCGTTCGAAGTCACGGACCAGGCGGCGACTGCGCATCAGGTGGGCGAAGAACCGCTCGACGATCCACCGCTTGGGCAGTACGACGAAGCCGCGCGTGTCGTCGCTGCGTTTCACGATCGCCAGGACCAGCGCGAGCATGGCGAGGCAGCGCTCGATGAGGCTGCCGGTGTATCCGCCGTCGGCCCAGACCAGCTCCAGTCGGTGATGCGCGTCGGTGACGTGCTCGAGAAGTACCCGGGCGGCAGTGCGGTCGCCGGTGTCCGCGGGGGTGACCATCACGCCCAGCAGCAGACCGAGCGTGTCCACCACGGCGTGGCGTTTGCGGCCGTTGATCAGCTTGCCGCCGTCGAATCCGCGACTGTCCGCGCCCACGACGGCGTCCGCCTTCACCGACTGGGAGTCGATCACACCCGCGGTCGGCTCCGGGTCGCGGCCCGCCTTCTCACGGACCTTCCCGCGCAGCCGGTCGTGGAACTCGACGATCAGACCGTGCTCGCGCCAGCGTCGGAAGAAGGCGTAGACCCCGTCCCACGGCGGGAAATCGGCCGGCATCGCCCGCCATTTGGTTCCGTTGTCGACGAGGTAGTGGACCGCGTCCAACATCGTCCGGTGGCAGTACGCCTCCGGCTGCCCGCCGCGGCCCTCGAGCCAGCCCGGCACCGGTAGCAGAGGACGGACCACGGCCCACTGCGCGTCCGTCATGTCGGTGGGGTAGCGCCGCTCACGCGTCCCGTTGTCAGCGGCGTTCCCGAACCGGTGCGCGAGGCAGTCACACGACGGGGTGAGCGGACTGAACCCGGCCCGCCCGAAGGCGTAGAACTGCGACAACAGGG
The DNA here is from genome assembly GCF_042893755.1 of Streptomyces sp. NPDC001568. Taxonomy (NCBI): domain Bacteria; kingdom Bacillati; phylum Actinomycetota; class Actinomycetes; order Kitasatosporales; family Streptomycetaceae; genus Streptomyces; species Streptomyces sp. NPDC001568. Next base: position 125,065 of record NZ_JBIAVF010000020.1, read on the forward strand.
CCTCCTGGAAAACTCGTTGGCGTAGACACCTACCGAGCTACCAAGAGGCCCTGTTCTCATGCTCGCAACCCACCACGATCACCCGAACGGGACCCCCGTTCGACCTGCACCCCGCAAGAACGGAACGACAACAACCACTTAGAATGCGCCCACTGCCCTCAGACGCATTCTTCCCTCGCCTGATTGGGATCGAGGTTCGTAGCTGAGCTCAGGCGTCGCGCCGTACCTGCTCGTGCGGGGTGCGTGCCGTGCACACGAAGCAGAAGTCGACCGGGACCGTCTGCGCGCTCTTGAAAAGTGTTCCGCTGACCATCGCGACTGCCGTGCACGATGGGCAGGGCTCGACCCCGCTCAATCGGGACCATGTCATGGGAGAGCCCTCCTCGACGAAGCCCTCGGGTGCGAAGGGGTTTCCGCTCGGTTCCCAGTTCCGTCCGAGGATTTCTACCGCGTAGGCCGCGGCCGCGTGGATCGGATCGTGGATGCGGTGGCAGAAGTGGCAGCCGACCACGCCGGGTGTGGCGATGTGCAGCGTCCACTGCCTGCAGTCGGGGCAGCGCAGAAGGCGGTCTTCCGCGCTGCGCAGCTCGGCGTTGAGGCGCTGCATCCGTTTGTTGGTGTAGCCCTGGATCTGGGCCAGGCCGCCGCGGATGCGCTCCATATCGATCATGGTCTGATTGAACTCTTCCCCGTCGAGGGCGGGGACCAGTTCCTGGTCGAGGAAGGCGACAAGAAAGTCGAGGACTTCCCCGGCGCGGCTTTCGATCGCGCGGGCGGTCGTGGTCAGCCCGAAGTGTTGGAGGGCGTTGCGTTCTCCAGCGAGTTTCGCCAGCAGGCGGGCGTTCTGGGCCGAGATGTCGATGCCGACGATGTTCTGGAGCCGCTCCACGGTCTCGCGCGGCGTGCAGCTGTTGAGCGTGCCGGCTTCCAGTTCGCTGCGTCGGGCTTTGGCAGGGTCGGCGAAGACGAGGCTCCAGTGCTCCAGTCGCAGGCGGTGCTTGAGAAGGACCTCGGCTGCCGCGGCGAGATGGAGGACCGCGTCCTTGAGGTCGCGGGCGCTGACCCGTTCCGCTCCGGCCGTGAGGTATTCGGTGACGCTGAGGAGGTAGTCCAAGCCGTTCTGCAGCGGAGGGAACCGGACTTCGCTGCCCGGGACCTCGACCGGCCGGCCCGGGTCGTAGTGGCGGGCGGTGGGGATACCCGGGACGCGCCAGCTGCCCGGCACGGCCAGGAGCTCCCCCCCTGGGGCCGACGGCTGTGTCCTGAGTGCCGAGGGCTGCCCATGACGCGGGGCGGGCGGAGTCACCCACGCGGAACTCGGGCAGGTAGTCGGGGTGGTGAGCCCAGTGTTCCGCGATGATGCGCAGCGCCTGGCCCAGTCCCTCGGCGACGCCGGTGTCGAACCCGCGAGGCAGGTCCTGAACGTGCGGTGAGATGCCTTCGAAGGCATCTATCAGAGCTGCGAGCGAGGCCGGCACGGATGCGCCGGGCAGGTGCCCTTCGCCTGCCACACGCGCCCGGACGAAGGCGATGAGCGCAGTATCGGTGATCATGTCGGGTACAACAGCTGACATTGATCTGCAGTCCTTCCTCAGTCCAGCTCGGCATCCAGCTCACTGTCGAGGCCAAGTTCCTCGTCCGTGAACGGCTCCCCTAGGTCGGGCATGGCGAATAGCCCTCCGACGCTTGATGCGTGTAAACGTACGACTCGGTCGACGGGCCGATGCACCTGCTGCTTTTCGAGCAGGGCAGCGCAGGCGCGGCAGCGCCACGGACGTCGGAGTGTGGTCCACTGCGACCGTGTGCACCCTGGGCACGTCACGAAGTAGGTGGAGGGTCCGAAGGGCGCGGACCAGTCGGCATAGCCGTGCCGGGAACGGTGCCTGGTATCCCTCCAGCTGGCCTCCAGGGGCGGCCTGCCGATGAGAATCAATTCTCCGTCTGGCCACCGGCAGGAACACGACTTCTCGCAGTGACATGCCCGGGTTCGTGCAAGCTCCTCGGTTTTCTCCACACGCGGGATTCCGGGCCCCTTCACCTCGATCCAGGTGCCCAGTTCGGGTAGCCAGAGGTCAGGTATGTACACCGTTCCGGAGGGGAGCGTGGTCCGCTCCGGCTCGTACTCCCAGCGGATGCCGCTGCTGTCGAGGGTGGCGGCCCAGTCCGCTTCGAGGCGGGAGCGGAAGGTGGTGCCGCCGTACTGAGTGGGGACGGCTTCAATGACCGGCCCGGAGGTGTCGTCGCTTACCACGTGGTGCTTCTTTCTGGCACGCCCCCGACGGGCTGTGGGGTGGTGGGGATGTTCGACAAGTTCAGGCAGAAGAAACGTCCTGCTGGTTCAGCGAAGACCGTGAGCCGCCGCGATGTGGGGCCGTTGAGCGAGGAGGGTTTCGAGGCGGCTCTCGGGCCACAGATCGATGTAGGGCGCTGTGCCCTCAGCGTTGTGGCGCTCCGCCCACGCGACCGCGTCGGCGGAGAAGCGTCCACTGGTAGCGACCACGATCCCGCGGACGAGAGGGGGGCTCCACAGCTTCCCCGCCGTGGCCGTCTCGACCACCGCGGCAGCGTTCACCGACCGGCTGCGCCAGTGCTTGGCTTGAACGATGACCCGCTCGGTTCGCACACCACCAGAGCCGTCCTTGAGGACACGGTCCAGGGAGAGATCGCGACCGCGGTCGGGAGCCCGGGTCTGCATCAGCCACTGGACGTTCTCGTGTTCCGGAATGCTGCGCAAAAGGTCGTAGAGGAGCCGCTCGAACCCATCATCGTCCAATCGCTCCCAGGGAAGCGCGAGGGTTGCCGAGCCCGTGAGATGGCCGGAGGCGGCTTGTCCGAGGTCGATGTTCGGGACGGGCAGCGGGTCACTGTCCCCCAGCGCCTTGGCCATGATGTCTGCACGTACGGAGGGCCAGTCGAACTCGGCGATGTCATGCCAGTCGTGCCCTTGACTGAATCGCATGTGCCTGTGCAGGTCCCACCAGCGTCCAGTGCTGTCAGCGGCGTCACCCAGGAGCCTTGCGATTTCCCCCACGGCCACCTCGATCTGCTCCGTCTGCTCGTTCTGCACACGTTCGAGGGAGTCCCGTGGCACGTCCTTCAGAGCGATCGGAAGCGCTGCGTCCACCTTGGCGATGAGTTGCTCCAGGCGTCCCCGCGCGGCGCGGCGGCGCGCGCGGTCGAGGCGATACCGGTAGGTGGCGAGGTCTGCCCCCGGCTTCTCGCCGGCGGCATGCACGGCAGTCGGCGGCTCCATGATCTCAAGGTAGTCAAGGAAGGCCTGCCCCATCGCTGCAATGTCTGGAAGGGGGTCGGTCACTGTCTAACCGTCGATCGGTGGAAGCCCCGGAAGCAGGTCAGCCCAAGCCCGCGCGAGGTCCTCGTAGTCGGGATGTGTACCGAGCTCCGGACCACTGGGAATGTACGGCTTCGCACGTTCCCAAACGGAGTCCAGCTTGCTCAGGTTTGCCGCTGTGCGGTCCATGGCGCGGAGGAGCTCTTCCAAGTCCATGCGCAAAGAATCGCACCCCACGGTGAGGACTGTGGAGGGTTTATGCCATCTCCGTGTGCGGCAATGGGCGCGCCCTCGTGAACGCAGCGGAAGCTGGAGCTCTGCGAGTCCGATGGCGAGAGGGCGGCTGCCCTCTCGCGCTCTCCCGCATCACCCCGCCGTGATCGTGAAGGTGCGTACCGCAGTCGTGACACTGCGGTACGAGACCAGTCGGTGGTGGAGCTTCAGACGGGGGTGGTCGTCGCTTCTTTGTTGGTGGGTGGGGTGGGGTTCGGGGTGGTGGCGGGGTGGGGGTGTGGCGCGGGGGTGTGGAGCGTCGGCGCGGCGGTGTGGGGTCGTTGGTTTGGGTGGTGCCCGGTGTTGGCGTGCCTGGTTTCCCGGCTCGCGGGCGCACGGTCCTGCACCATTTTTCAGGCATTAGAAATTGGCAGCCAGTTAGTACGTACTGGAACAGTACGGGCTGACTGGACCCGAAGGGTCCGACGTATTCGACGGGCCGACGGGTGTTATCCGGGAGCGGTTGTCGATGGGTATTGATGGGTCTTCCGGTGGGAGCCGACGGCGTGAGCGGCTGGCGTCCGCGCCGCGTGCTCGGCGGGTGAATCTATCGTTCAACGACGCGGAGCTGGAGGTCGTCCGGCTGGCCGCGGGGCGGGAGGGGATGTCGCCCGCGTCGTGGGCGGGGCGCCAGGTGATGGCGGTCGCGCAGCACGTGCTGGTGCCGGTCTCCCGGGACGCCGCCGATGTACTGCGGGAGCTGGTCCAGGCTCGGGTCCACCTGCGGGAGACCGTTTCCGCGCTCCGCGCCGTGGCCGCCGCCGGCCCGCCTGTGGCCGATCTTCCGGAGTCGGCCGCGACCGTGGAGGAGACCCTGAAAGCGGTGGCCCGCCTCGACGCGGCGACGGTCGCGGTGATGCGGGAGAGGCGCCGCCGGTCGTGATGCCGAAGAAGGCGGAGACGGGTTCGACCACCGCCGATCTGCTGGCCTACCTGTTCGGTCCGGGCGAGCGCGACGAGCACGTCGACCCCCCCTCGTCGCCGCCTGGGACCCGGATCTGCCGTGCCCTGCCCGCGACCCTGCACGCATGTCGCTTGCCGATCTGGCGCTGCTCCTGGACGCCGGTAGGCGTGGTGCCGTCGACGGTCAACCCGTGTCCGCGCGGGCTCCAGTCCGGATCTCAACGGCTCTGGTTCGCGACTCGGGCCGTGACCTGCGGCGACCAGATCATTTGAGACGCCGTGCGAGTCGGATTCTCATCCGATGTGGTTCGGCGGTGGTGGATGCCGAACCTTGTTCTCGGCTGATTTGGTCCGGTTCCGGCGTGCTGACCTGATACCGGATCTGGGTCGCCGGCTGTGACCTAGCGCCGTAATCGGCCCGTCAGGTCGACTACGGTGCTCAGCGGAAAACGTGCACTGCCATCTGACGACCGGCGTCACAGCAAGGCAATGATCAGGACACCACTCGCGAGGGACGCGACGGCTAGTGCGGCTGCGATGCGGCCGAGGCGCTTGGCCCCTGCCGCAGCTCTCTCATGGGTCTTGCGCCAGTCGACGACCTCTTCCATGGTGCCCACATACGACCGGGTTGGAAGCTGGTGGTGACGAACGATCGGATAAGCGTCACCGATCACCAGGTCGGGGGTGACCGTCACACCCGTCTCCTTGCGGACGTTGTCACCGCCCGGCACCTCGATCTCGTACACGGCACTGGCGTAGCCGCGGGTGCCGAACGGCTCCAGGTACGTCAGACGCGCGTGGCTCTCTATGCCCATGTCCTCCAGCTCTTTGAACTCCCTTACACCCGACGTCGAGCCGAGGAAGAGCGACCGACAGAACCAGACAACAGGCAGGCACAGGAGGCCCAGTCCGATGAGCAGACACTTCAGGATGATCATGGCCTGGACACTACGCACGGAATGCGTTGGCCAGTACCCCAGGACGCCGACTTCGGCGATTCCATCATGGCCCTCCGTCGCTGAACCCGGTCGACTGAGACCGAAGGCGGATCGGAGCAGGTCGCTTGAGATGCGGGCCGCATCGGTGGAGACGAGACAGCTCCTGTCGCTGACCAATGGATCTGAGCAGGCGTCGGCCTTCTGAGGTGGGGATTCGCAGGTTGACTGGTTGGGTGCGGCCCCGGTGTTTCTCACTTGATCTGCGCAGTTATGGGATGGGTGAGCGGGTGGCCCGAGGTTTCTTGGTGGGCGGACGGGGCTACGCAGGTTGGTCTTCACTGTACGGGTCGAGCTGTCCGGGATGGAGACGATGAGCCATCTCCACGACCTCATCCGTACGGTCACCCACGGCGTCACCGCGGAACTGGGCTTCGCCGGGCCCGGGGTCGCACTGGAGGTCATGGTCGGCAAGCGCCACGAACTCGCCCTGCACCCGGCCCACGTCGACGGCCTCACCAGGCTCCTGCGCCGCCGTCGGCACCATCGGGGCCCGCAGCACGCCCGGGGGCGGCCGGTGCTTCCACTGCGACGGCACCGGCCGTGCCCGCCCGTTGTGGGAGCCGGCCGCCGGGCAAGCTCGGCGACCCGCGGTGGCCTGCCTTCGCCCGCCGCTACGGCTTCGACATCGAGCGCCCGGTCCAGTGGGAAGTGGAGGCACTGGAGTCGGACGAGCTTAGGCGCCTGGTCTTGGCCGCCGTCGACCCGTACATCGACCGCGACATCCTCGCGCAGCAGATCGCCTGCGAGGAACAGCAGCGCCGCGTCCTCGGCGGGTTCTTGGATGGTTGGCGCGCGACTGGCGGGGGGCCCGGTCTAGCGCTGCAACAGCGCGGTGCAACCCCGAGGTGTATTGCGCTCCTGACCTGGCGCTTTAGGTCGACTGGAGTTTCCAGACCGCTGTTGCATCCCGTGTTGCACCTACACGCGCGAGGTCCCGGTGGCTGTCACGGATCCCCGGGTCGTTGCGCGAAGAAGCTCGACTCGCTGGCAGCAGCGTCTTCGTGCAGTGAGGCGCTCATGGCCTTGCAGCGGTCTTGAACCGGAAGCCGAAGCGTCCGCCCGAACCCTGCTGCACACCCGATTCGAGAGGCTCGCTGCATTAGCCCATCACCTCTTCGGGGAGCTCTACATGCATGCTCTGACCGCGATTCTCCTTGCCGTCTGCCTGATCACCATTGCCGCCTTCATGGCTGCCGCGGCAGCGGCGAAACTCGCCCGCCTCGACGGCGCCACATACCCGGCTGCGTGCTTGCGCGCCGCCGCCGCGTTCGCGGCCTTTCTGACCTTGGTCGCCGCCATCACCGGAGCCCTGGCCGCGGTCCTGACCTGACGGCCACGGTCCCGGGCCGGGATGTCGGGCGGGCATGAACGGTCGTGGGTGTGGTTCCTCGAACCCTTGCGCCGCGTTGGCCTGGACTTGGATGTCGACGCGGACCTGGCGTCCGTCGGCCATCGGGAGGTAGAAGATCGAGATCGACGGCCGCGCTGCGACTGTACGAGCCGTGATGGGCGGCCGCGAGGAAAGGCTCGGTGCCGCGCGAGGAGCTGCGCCTACGGAACCGCTCGCCTCGTGCACAAGGCCCATTCCTTCGTAACCGTCGCGAACAAGTCCTCTACTGGGCCGGCCCACCCGCTTGCGACGGCTCACGAAATCCGCTTCGTCCAGGTTTCGACTCATCCGATGGGCCACCTGGGACGTGTCCCTGCTGGAGGTGCTCGCAATGCCGAAACCTGACGTCTGTCTACCTGACTCCTGCAGGATATTCGACCGCTCACCATGACAGAACGGTCGCAAGGTGACCCGAGGGCTCCTCCTCTGCTGTTGCGGAATCCGTTCGGCGAGCGGGGTCGGTGCCGTGCGGGCTTTCTGATGGCGTCTGCGACGTCATGCCTGTGTTTTGTCGTCTGGACGGGGTTGTGGTGTCGGAACTTTAGGCGCTCGGGGCCGTGACGGTGGGCCCCAGTCGAGGACGTGAAGGCCCGTGCTGAGGACGAGATCGGCTTCCAGGTCCAGGAGCTGGATGGGGGATCGGTTGTGGCGTCGCAGCCACCTTTGGCGCCGCCTCTGTTCCTTCTCGTTCAGATCGCTCCAGCGGTCGTAATGGATGCCGGGTGTTCTGTCCGGGTTCTTGCGGGCCCATACGTGGACCAGCAGTTTTTCGGCGGGTGCGGTGTGCAGGGTGATGAGGGCCCATGCGGTGTCGTATGGCAGTGAGGGCCCGTGGCGTTTCACGAGCTGGAGGCTGCGGTGCTGTCGTACCGGTGCGAGAAGCCAGCGTGTGCTGCGGATGTTCACAGAGGTGTGCTCCCGGTCTCGGGTGGGGTGCGCCAGTGGTCGGCAGCGTCTTTGAGGCTGTGATGGCCGAGCGTCCGCAGGGTTTGGATGAGGGCCTTGAGGAAGATTTCGCGTTGTTGGGGCGTGTGGAGGTCGGTGATGAGTTGTTCGGTGAAGCGCAGGATGTCGCCGCGGATGCCGTCGCTCCCTGCCTTGTCGGGAGGCCGTAGATCATTCAGAGCGGTGGTGAGCGTCGCGAGGGCGTCGCTGCGTTCGGGGAACCGGTCGATCCACCACACTCGGCGCAGGTCAGGGTCTGCCAGTACGCCCTGTAGGCGAGCCAGGCGGTCGAGTTCCTCCTCGTGTGCCAGGATCAATGTCTGCTGCCGGAGAGCATGTTCTTGGGCCAGGTGACGGTCGTGGGGCATGGCGTTTAAGAGTGCGCTGCCGCTGCACGTCAGTCCCGGCGCGGCACAACTCCATCGGCCCAGGTCGGCGTTGACGGCATCTTGGGCAGCGGCGAGATCGAGAATGGAGTGCGCTCGCAGGACCTTCGCGGTGTGCCGGCGCAGGTGGTCCCGGGCTGTGGCCGCGGGGTCCTGGAGCTCTGGTGAATCAGTTTCTGTGCGGCGCCAGGTGCCGTTGATGCGGACGGTGAAGTGCACGGCCTTGAGGCGGCTTGCCATCCGCTCGTCCCGTAGGGCGAGCGGATGGGAGTCCTCCTGGGCTTCGGCTGCACCCGATGAGAGAGGTGTGGGTGGGCGGCGGAGCCAGCGCCGGAAGGTCACGTCTGCGGCGGGTGGATGTCTTCACCGGGGGTGGAAGCGGTGGCCGCGGGGGGTGTCTGTTCATCGATCAGGCGGTGGAACAGTGTCTTGCGCCGTGTTCGGCCCAGGTCCGGGGTGCTGGAAGTGCCCACCAGGAGGTCCGCTGCTCCCACCCCGTGGAGGCGCCCGCTCAGTACTGCCTCGGCGATCGGCATGAGCAGGGTGTCGGGCAGCGCGGGGGAGTTCAGCCAGTCGGCAAGTCGGGTGTGGGCTGCTGCCGCTGTCGAGGGTTCTTCCAAAGCGGCCCGCCACCCCCGGACGAAGAGCTGGTCGGTCATGTCGGCTGTGGGGTCGTCGGCGGGCTCGGGTGCCGAGGGCACGAGAGCGTTGTCGGTGATGTCGGTCAGCGCCAGGAAGCTGGTGGTTCCGGCCTTGCGTGTCGCACTTTCCCCGGACTCGGCCCATTGAATGATCTCCGACAGCACCGGGAGGCGCTGCTCCGGTGCCTTCGCCAATGTCCTCACCGCCTTGGCGACCGACTCGCCGGCCAGATCGTCGGTGCGTGATGCGAGGATGCGCAGTCGGGTCAGGGCCACGCGCGGGTACCTCTGACCGAGCCGGCCGGAGCAGATCTCGGCCACGGCCGAGGCCAGTTCCCCGCTGATGTTCTTGTTCTGTGCCCATTGGTAGAGCAGCCTGCGGACACCGGGTCCCGTCTCGGGGTGGAGAGCCATCGTCTCCAGGACGCCGATGGCAAGCTGGCGGTGTCCGGTGCGGCCGGTTTCGATCCACCCGCTCATCACTCTCTGTACCGTCGAGCCGCCCGGCAGCAGGGACAGCTGCACCAGCCGTTCGGCGATGCGGCCGAGATGGCGTACGGCGATTCCGTTCGGGGCGCTGATCTGCGAAGCCCATTCCAGCAGTACACCGCGCAGTTGCGGTCGCTGTTGCCACACGTACTTCAGAACCGCCTCGGACAGCCCGTGCCGTTCGTCGTCGAGCGAAAGGCACTCCTCGCCGACCATGGTGGCCTTGATGGCGCCCAGGCGCGCCGACAGGTCGCGGCCGGCCAGCGCCCCGCCGGGTCGCGGGGTACCGCCGACTTCCTCGAAGAGCTTGTCCGCCGCTCCCAATACGGTCGCGGGGGGTGTGTTCTCCAACAGGGCCGCGGCCATCAGCAGGGCTCGCTCGCGCAGGTCATCCTCGGCCGAGTGCTCCTCGAACCACTCCTCGAGGTGCGTGTGCCATTCGGTGAACTGCTGCTTGACCGCATCCTTGCCGTCCTGGTCGGCCCCGGCGATGAGGCCGGCCAGGCGGGCGGCCTCGGACGCGTGAGAGGCTTCGGTGAGAAGGGTGTCGAGCGGGGGACTCGCCAGCCAGTCCACTCGTCCGTTCGCGCGATGGCGAAGGTGCGCCGCGGCGACCTGCTGAGCCGGCGGCCGGACCAGGTGTGTCGTGGGCACGGTGGTCAGCGTCCTGGGGTTCCAGGAGTGCTCATCGGCCAGAATGACGAGGAAGGCCTCGTCTGCCCGTGCGGCCTTCTGATAGTCGGTGAGCCCTGTGTAGAAGTCGTCGTCCAACCGACCGGATGACGTCAGATCCAGGATGAAGCCGTGCCCCGGGGTGTGGGGGATCTGCTCGCTACGCGGTTGGTCCCAGTCCAAGACCAGCCAGCTGATCCGCTCCTTGGGCACGCCTGCCTTGAGCAGGATGTGGAGCGCGGTGGTCCGTCGCCCCGTGCCCGCCTGGCCGCACAGAACCAGGGTGTGGCTTCGCTCGTGTGGGCTCGTCAGCCTGCCGGCGGCCAGTGATGCCCTTCCGCTCCCGCCGGCACCGGCGACGTCGACGAACGCGTGCTCGGCGAGATTCAGTTCGGCCGCATCGACACTGACTCCGCGCAGGTACTGCCAGCTCCGCTCGTAGCGGTGGATGTGCCTTGTGTAGTTCCCGCCGACCTGCGTCACGTTGGCGTTGTCCGACGCTTGTGCCTTCTGGCTCGGCGGCGTTCCATAGCCCTCACCTCCGAAGCTCATGCTTCCCCCTGCCCCCGGTAGTTCCCGCCGACCTGCACGATCCGTGCCTTGCCCTTGGCTTTGGCGCTCTGCCCTCCCGCGGGAACTGCCGGTTTCTCCGGCGCCGGGCCGTCGTCCGTCCGGTTCTGGCGTTCGGGGTTGCTCCGGTCGCTCGACGAGGTGTTGCTGTCGGCGTTGCAGTAGGAGTCGATGATGGACGGCACGAGTCCCGGAACGTGGAGCCAGCACGGTTCCTTGAACCCGGGCTTGCCGTTCACGAGCGCTGTGGCTTCATGGAAGTCCCGGGGCTTCAGCGTCTTGGTGCGTTGGGCGAGGACGGAGCGGTCGAAGACCGGGGCCGACACGGCAGCGGCCAGGGGCAGGTCATTGTCGAGGGCGGCGTCCATGGCGCGGCGGACGGCCACGCTCTCGACGAGACGGCAGGCGTCGACCGCGGCGTCACCGCGATGGTCGGGGAGGACGAGAGGGCCGACGTGGACGCTCGCTCGCAGCCGGATGGAAGGGGAACTCGCCAGGCGGCTCTGTTCCCGGCGTTCCAGAGCCAGTTTGAGGTGGCCCAGGAACGGGTCGACGAGCCTGGCCGCGTGTCGGGCGGGCAGCAGATAGATGGACCCGTCGCCGCGGTCCTTGACCGCGTTGTCGAGGGTGGCGACGTCGTTGATTCCGCACTGCTCGAAAACGGTGGACAAAATGGACTCCAGATCGGCCAGAGTGGGAGCCATCTTCGCCTCGGGGATCTTGCTGTAGTCCTTCATGTCGATCACCAACAGGGCGTATTCCTGAGGGACATCGTCCGCGTCCGGTGCGACAGCGGAGATCATGCGGCATCGGCCTTCCTGGTAGAAACGATCGGATGGCCCCATGCTGGCCGCGTCGGTCGCACGGTGGTGCCCAGCAGTGGGCATCTCGACCGTGCTGTCGATCACTACTGGGTGGCCGAGTGCGTGCGGATCGATTGGATATCGCGGATGATCAGGCCGCCAGCGGCCTCGGTGGCGAGCCATTCCCGCTCGCGCCATGGCTTGAGGGCCGCTCCTACGGCATTACGGGACGCGCCGATCAATTGCGACAGCTCGAGCTGCGTCAGGCGGACGACGTAGTCACCGCCCTCCCCGGAGGCCGCCTGCAGCAAACGGCCCAGTGCCGAAGCCAGACGCACCGCCACCGGTGCGGTGGCCATCTCCAGGCGTACGGCCTCCGCTTCCCGCACGCGGGCGATGGCGTGGCGCAGCAACGGAGCCAGCAGCGTGTGTTCGTCCACGAAAGCGAGGAAATCCGGAGCCGGAATGATGTGCACGTGGCATGTCTCGGCTGCGATCACCGACGCGGTGCGCGGTTGCGAGTCCAGCACCGCCAGCTCACCCAGCAGCTCGCCGGCTCCCCGAACCGCCAGCAGCGTCCGTTCCCCGTTCCCGCCTGCCAGGGTGACCAGCGTGGAACCCGAATCCATCAGAATCACATGCGTTGCGGGATCGCCCTGCCGCAGCAGCACACTGCGAGCCGGTCGGACTCTCCGGGGTGCGAGATCTCTCAGCCGAGACCACAACGACTCACCGAACACCGTGACATGCGGCTGATACACAGACCCCCCAGGTACCGTCCGTCCTGACTGGATGTTCTCAGCGCATCACGTGCAGCAACAACAGTCCCAATCCGGCCATCGCCAGCCCAGCGACAACCAGATCCACCGCCACGCAAACAGCCTGAAACTTGCGCCGCGCCAGACAGGTGAGCACAGCCAACCGGGCCTCCTCCAGACGCAGCTGCTCCACGACAGTCAACCCGCCGATCGACGCGATCACGGGCCCGATATCGGACCCCCGCCGCACGCCGAGCAATGCTTCAGGCGAACCGACCTGCGGAAGCACCGGACGAAGAGCCCACAGCGCCACGCCCACCGCGACTGCCAGCAAGACCGACGCTACCAACAGCGCGACGACCGAGCACCGCGGCGCGTCTTCAAGGGCGGCGAATAACGCCACGACGGCTGTCAGGAATCCCCCTGCGGCGCCGCACACGGCAGTCGCCTTCCCATCCGCACGCTGGAGCTCGACCACCATCACGGCAGCGACGCCCTGCAGCCGCCTCACCTTGTCCGGACTCTCTGTCCCTGAACGCTCCTCAGCCGGCTCCACGGAACCCCCTCATCCACGTGCACGCATCGATGCCTCCGACTGTGCTCGCTTCTCCTGCAGTCTTGTGCACATCAACGGGCTCCGCACCGGCGTCGTCCGTCACACGTCACCGGTTGGCGGCTGACACCGATCTGTCGGTCACTGTGGCGGCCTCGACGCTGTCGGCCGACATCGGCGTATTCGACAAGGCGTTCGTGACACCTCGTACTCCTCCGCCAGGTGCAGCGCCTCCTCCGGCTGGGTCGTCACCTGCCTGCAGTTCGAGGACTCGGCGTGCCTGAGCGTGTTGGTCCGCTGCGCGGGCCGTGTCGGACCTGGTAAAGCTGTCGGGTCAGTCAGTGCTTCGAACCATGGCCAAGAGGACGGGTGAGTCTGGGGACGGCTGGCTCGTCCCGAGAGCGGTGTAGTTCCACGACTCGTAGAGGTGCTGGACCTTCCCATCACCGGCCTCCGGGTTCACCATCAGGCTCACGTACTTCTCCTCGCGTCCCGCGAGTAGGTAATCGTGGATGCGCTTGGCCGCACCGGTTCCTCGCCAGGCCGGACGGACACCCAGCTCCTTGAGGGCAAAGCCGCTTCCCCGGAGTGACAGATCATCAGGGAACGGTGTGATCCGAGTCCAGTACCTGTCCTGAGGGCCAGCATGGTTGCCGTAGGCGTAGCCAACCGGCTCGTCTCCGTCGTAGCCGATCACGACCTCGAACCCCTCGTCAGTGGCATGCCGATCGAGGCGATCCGAGACGGTGCTGACGGCGTAGTTCGGGAGGTGCAGCAGAGGTGCACGGACCTCCGCCCACAGGTCCAGGAACGTATTCTTCACGGCCCCCAGCTCGGTGTACCGCTGGAGAGTGATCGTGCCCGTCATAGGCCGGCCTTCCGTGTGTCGAGTGCGTACTGAGACCAGGTGGCGGCTTCGGCGCTGGCAGGGGCGAGGGCCTGGAGACGCTTCCCGAAGACGTGCAGCATCCCGGCCACCCGAGGGTGCTGCATCGCCGCGTCACGGGACACCGACATCGCGGTCTTGATCGCGGGCTCCAGATCGCCCTGCTCCAACTGCGCTCTTGCGAGTCGAGACGTGGAGATGGCCTTCGAGCGCGCCATGTGCGGGCGCAGGCTCGCCAGGCATTGATGGGCGTGGTACTCGGCTCGGGCGTGATCACCCAGCTCCAGGTAGGCGGACAGGGCGAGGGAGTGAAGCTCCGCCTGGTCGAAGAAGGCGTTCATCCAGACCGGACGGTAGGCCAACGGGTCGGCCCGGTCCATCGCGACCTGGGCGTCATGGAAGGCCCTGCGTGTCGCGTTCTTGTCCCCAGCGGCACCGTGGATGGCGCCTTGGCGCGCGAGCCCGAGCGAGGCGAACATGGGGTCACGGCGGTTGAGGTCCAGGTTCCTGGCGACCTGGTTCGCGGCGGCCGCGTCGGTGTGGCGGCCCATGTGCCGGTACATGGTGCCGGCGTGGCTCCAGATCCGGAACTTGATCGCCGCGTCGCTGGACATCTCGGCAAGGTGTTGGGCCGCCTGCATGTGGGCGATTGCGGCGTCGTACCTGCGGCCGTCGATCGCGGCCCACATGGCGCTGCTACGGAAGGCGGCAGCGGAGGCGTGCAGATGGCTGCGGACGCGCTGACTGGCGCTTCCCGATTCCTGGAGGGCCAGAGCTTCACCGGACATGCCGGCGGCCTTGACCTCGATGTCTCGCTGGCCGCCATGGCGGTGATCGCTGGCGATGATCTCTGCGAACCGCTCCTGTAGCCGCTCGACGTCTTGCGTCCCGATCCGTTTGGGGGAGGGGGAGGATCCGGTCGGGATCGCGCTGGAGGCGACGATGGAGGTGGTTGCGGTGACAAAGCGGCGACGGAGCACGGAGTCCTCCCGAAGTGCTTCGGAGCTAGGTGGTCTAAACCCTAGTTCCGCGATCGAGCGTCCGAAAACGGACTCCAAGGCAATCCGCGTCTTGCCGGTGGGGCGGCGGGTTGAGCCGTCCAGCAGGTTCCTTACCGTGCGGTCCGAGAAACTACCGGTCTTGCCGGTCAGCCGTTGGAGCGCGGTGTTCATCTCACCTGCTAACTCTTCCTGCTTGAAGCCGAGTTTGGCCAGTGCCGCCCTCAGTTCGGCGTTCTCTCCCATGTTGCTCAAAGTAGTCGGGCCACCACGTAGGAGGCCAGAGGTCTGGTAATTGAGGCGCAAAGTTTTCCGGTCGAGCTTATCGGCTTCGCCATCAACTCTTCCTGTCGCTAAGGCAGTCAGCGGTCCAATCTGTTCCTCACAAGGCCAGAGGCGATCAACGGAGGTGGGAAGCGAAAACCATGGCGATGGACGAGGAGCTGAGGAACGGGCAACGGGCTGCCGCTGACTTGAAGGCCGCTCTCGCCACGAACGACCTGCCGAGCGTCGCCCTGTTCGAGGACCCCAACTTCCCCGGGCGCTGGCGCTTCACCAGCATGACCACCCGCGACATGGAGCGCCTGGCCCACATTCTCACCATTTGGAACACGAGGTGACCTTCGTGGAAGGAGACGTGGTTGTGGACGCACTGAGCCGAGTCGGACGGGTGGACGAGGTGAACGGCCCGATGCTGACCCTGGTACGTCCGCCGGGAAGTACGAGCTGGACCACCGAAGCCCGCCTCTGTCACTACGCGAACGAGGACCAGGCGAAGGTCATCGTCGGTGACCGGCCGGTCCGAGTCATCGGGAACCACGAGCCGCCGGTAAGAAGGTGAAAGGGTTGAGCCAGCGCGAAAGGGAGCCCCGCTTCCACAAAGGCGATCGGGTCTTGGACACCGAGCGCGGCGAGCGGGGCGTGGTGAAGATGGTCCATCGGGGAGTCCTGGAGCTGGAGACCAGCGAGGGCTGCGTGTGGGCCGCCATGGAGAGCGTCTGCGTGAAGGACCGCTCTGCGAGTGAGGCCGGTGAGCGAGGCCGCGGTGGGACCAACGGCCCGGGGCCGGGGAGGCCGAAAGTCCTGATCGGTTTCGAGGTGATCGAGTGCCCGCCCACCGATGTCCGTGTCGGAGACGTGATCCCGCTGGACGGCGGGTACCACCGGGTGGACGACATGAGGGCCCCGAGCGGACGATCCGAGCGGGTGCTGATCTTCCGAACCCATGCCCCCTGGGTAATGGCCATGCACGGCAAGGTCTACCGCCCCTTGGCGCGCGTCGCCGCATAGATTCCCTGTCCCGGACGTCAGGAAGGGGTCCGGGATGGGGGCAGACCCTGGCCGGTCCGGTAGTCGGCGACCGAATCGGTCAGCACCGAAAGCCCCTCGCCCCGGCCGTGATCACCCCATCCATCTCCCCGGCCGGGCGAGGCTCCAATCCCAGACGGAAGCCATGGTTCTGATCGTCCTCATCACACCCTCGGTAGCCGATCTCGGATACCCGCACCCGGTGTTCCGTGACCCGGATACTCAACGGCTCTACGCGTTGAGATGCCCCGGGACTGGCTGTGGTCGGCTCGCCGTCGTGACCAGAGGTCGCATAGCTGACCACACGGGCTACACGCTCATCGACCGGTGCTCCCTCTCCGGGGTCCCCGTAGACGACCGTGCTGCCCGCCGCCGGCCTTCCCGCACCATCGCTCCCCGACCGCAGGCGGACCTACTGGAGACCCCGGAGATGTGGTGACGACTGATCATCTTTGTCACCAGCTTCATCCTCGGTGTCCTCCTGTGTGCCTCCTGGATCAAGAACCCCTAGATCTCCCGCGCGGCGATCAGCCGTTACCCGCGCGGGACGCGCTCCCGAGAGCTTCTGGCCTTTCCCCCGAGCCAGTAAGGGAGCTGGGCCCGGCTGCATGTGTGGTCGCTCCCGAGTAGCCGGGCCCCACCGACTCCCGCCCCAAACGGGCGGGCAAGCCACAAGTGCGGAGGTTGCTGTGACGATCACGCTCTCCCCTTACGACCCACCGGTAGTCGACTGGACTGCCCTGCGGAACTTCAATGCCCTTCGAGGGCAGACCCGGATCTCCCTCACACCCAGGTGCGACCTGGCCTGTCTCTTCTGCCACAACGAGGGCGACACGCCGCCCCCGCTCACGAAGAAGGACCGCACGAAGCAGCCGCGCTCCCGCGAGCTGGCGGCCTCGGACTACCTGACGATCATCGGGGCCCTGGCAGACAGGGGCATGGACCGCTTCTACTTCACCGGCGGCGAACCCCTCACATCCCCGATGGCCCGTCCGGTGCTGTCCGGGCTGCCTCCGCTCGGCCCGGACGGCTCGTACACGCTGATCACCAACGGCACTCATGTGCGCAGGGCTCAGGCGTGGCTCACCAAGACCCGGCTGGACAAGGTCAAGGTCTCCCTCCACTACTTCTCCGACGAGACCTTCCGGACCATCGCGCAGACCCGCTTCGAGATCGCCCTCGTCCTCGACGGCATCGAGGCCGCCCGGGAGGTCTTCAAGGAGGTCGGGCTGAACTGCCTCCTCCTCACGACGAACGCCCACGAGGTCCGAGGCATCCTCGACTTCGCGCTCAACCGCCGGATGCCAGTCCAATTCATCGAACTCGTGAACACCGACTTCAACGAGGGGCTCGCCGATACCGCAGTCGCCGCAGACGACGTGATCAGGCACCTGCGCACCCTCACAACGGACGAGCGGATCGAAGAGGCCGGCGTCGGCCAGGGGCGCCGCGTATTCAACGTGGACGGCATCAAGATCGACGTCATCCACCGAGACCTGGGACGTCACCACGTTGGCCAGTGCGGAACCTGCCCCGTGCGGAAGCAGTGCGTGGAGGGCTTCTGGTCGCTGCGCATCGACCACGGCGGGGGCCTCCAGCCCTGCCTGCTGCGAGACGACCTCCGGCTGGACCTCAGGGACCACCTGACCGACCCGGAGTACCTGGCCGAAGTCGTGGCCAAGCACGTCACCGCTTTCACGGAGGGAACCCTGTGATCGACTCCAGCCAGCTCCCCGGAGCCTTCGAGCCCATCACCTACGACGAGGACCGCGCCGAGGTGTTCATCGCCCTCGAATCGCCCTCGGGCTTCGGCAAGTCCACTCTGGGCAAGCTGCTGTCCCGCAGGTGGAACGGGTGCGTGATACACACGCTGGCCTCACCGCACAACGAGTGGTCGCGGGAAGCCGGCACCCTCATGCCGCTGCCCCAGTTGGCCTTCTACCTGTCGGGATTGCTTCACGTCTCCGACCGCGCCCGCCAGGCCCTCACCATCGGCCCCGTGATCGCGGACCGCTACACCTCCTCGGTCGTTGCCTGCCAGGCCGCCATCCATGGCGCCACGACCTCCGAGGTAGACCGGCTGCTCTTCCCGTTCAGGCCCTACCTGGTGGTGCCGGACGTGACGTTCTACCTGCGCTGCTCGGAGGAGACCCTCCGGAGCCGCCTGGAACAGAAGCCGGACTACAAGCAGGACGACGCCGACCTCTTCGGCATCCCCGGCCGCTTCAAGAGCCTCGTGGACAGCTTCGAGGCCGTCGCCGCCGACGACCCCACCGCCGTCATGCTCGAAACGGACGGGCTCACCCCGAACGACCTCGTGCACGCGGTCACAGCGCACATGGAGACGATCCGTGCTTAACCCCATTGACGTCGACACGGTCATCCGCGACGGCGGGGCATCCGGCCGCTTCCCCGAGGAGATCCACTCCGGGGTCGCCTGGTGGATCGCTTCCTGCTTCGTCGTCGTGACCCGGGCCACTCAGCTCGTCGTCGCCCACGACGGACACGAAACCAGCAGCGAGTTCTTCGACCGGCTGTGCAGGGGAGCCATCAACGCCAGGCACTACGCCTGTCGGGTCTTCGACCACGGCATCGCAACCGAAGACGAGTTGCTGGCGGCCATGGCCGCCCAGGACGGCATCCCCGGCATCCGCGTGAAGACGGACGCCCAGGACAACGGCGCCCAGGTCGTCACGATCACCCTGTACGCGAAGGACGGGAGCCCGATCAAGGACAGGTCCGGCCTTGTCCTGATCCGACGGATGATCAGCGAGGACCAGGTGCCCATCCCGGTCAACGAGCACGCCCGAGGCACCATCGAGCCCTACCCGGGTGTGATGTGGAGGTGAAAGTGATCAACGCGGCGGAGATCATCCACACGGAGACGAACATCCTCTTCGTCACCTTGGACTCCCTCCGGTACGACGTAGCCCGCACCGCCCTGGACGAAGGTCTGACCCCGGCCCTGGCCGGCCTTCTCCCCGAAGGCGGATGGGAGCTGCGCCAGACCCCGGGATCGTTCACCCTCCCGGCCCACACGGCCTACTTCTCCGGCTTCCTGCCCAAGCTCCCGCAGCCGGAGCAGCCGACACGGCTCTGGGAGTGCCGCCCGCCAGCCTTCAAGAAGGTGCCGCCCGAGACCTTCGTCTTCGACGCCCCGAACCTGCTGGCCGGCCTTGGTCAGTACGGGTACCAAACCGTGTGCATCGGGGGCGTCACCTACTTCTCCCGGGAAACGCCGCTCGGCGGGGTGCTCCCCGCGATGTTCGATGAAGACCACTGGCGCCCCGAGTTCTGCTCGCCGGAACCGGACTCCACCCGGCATCAGGTCGACCAGGCCCTCAGTGTCGCGGAAGGCCACGCGGGTCGCCCGCTCTTCCTCTTCGTCAACGTGTCGGCCACGCACGTCCCCCACGCGCATTACCTCGGTGAGAGCACGGACAGTGCCCTCTCGCAGGCCGCAGCACTTGCCTACGCCGACGAACACCTGGGGCGGCTGATCACCACGCTCACGCAGAATCAGCGATGGCTGATCATCCTCTGCGCCGACCACGGCGACTCGTTCGGAGAGGACGGTTTCTGGGGGAGGGGAACTGCCCGCCCCGAGGTGATGAATGTTCCGTTCGCGGCATTCACTCGGTGAATCAGGTCTACTCTCAATCGATATGGACCACACGGACAACACCCCGGACGCGGCCGTCATCGTGGCCGTGGACCAGGACGGCCTTGTTGCAATTCTGAACGCCGAGTTCCCCCGCCACGGCGGCGAGTACCTGTTCCTCCCCGGAGGACGGGTCGAAGGGGACGAGACCCCCGAGGAGTGCGCTCGTCGGGAACTCCAGGAGGAAGCGGGAGTCACCGCGGAATCCTGGAGGAGCCTCGGTTCGTACGCCATCACCCTCGGGAGTCCGGCGCGCGTTCACCTCTTCGAGGCTCACGACCTCACCCTGGGTGCCCAGCAGCTCGAACCGTCTGAGGCGGACTTCAAGCTGTCCTGGTGGCCGATGCAAGACGCCATCCAGGCCGCTGCGGAGGGACAGTTCCTTCTCCCCGCCGGCCCCCTGGCGCTCATGCTGGCAGGCCGCGCGTAACACAGTCGGGAAGGAGTGCGGAGGAGGCCGTGAAGCGCGCGGCCGTCGGAGCCGCGCAAAGCCGATCGAGACCAAGAGCTGGCGGCGGCCGGGGCGTGGGACGGTGCGGGTGGGAACCGTTGTCGACGACGGGCCTCTCTCGGACAGGAGTCCGACGGTCACCGGATGCTCGTCTTCACCCCCGACGGCCCCGAGGCCCGGGTACTGCTCCAGACCCGCCGCGGCTCCCTGATCCAGGACGCGTTCCCCGATCTCATCACGGCGGCCGAGCGACTCCCGCACGGCCTGGTCCTCGATGGTGAAGTGGTCGTGTGGGACCTGGAGGAGGGCAGGTTGTCGTTCGAGGGCTTGCAGCGCCGTGCCGCCGCCCGCGCCCTCACCGCCCCGGCCGCCCGCATGCCCGCCCACTACGTCGCCTTCGACCTCCCTCACCTCAACATCAAAGGGAACCCGCGCGAATCGAGAGACCCCAAGCAGCTGGACCAGCGCGAACTCGAGCTTGAACTCGTAGCCCAGGTGCAAACCGCCGCCGCCTGGGCCGCGGAAATCGGCGGGGCTGGCGACCTCATGCTCTCCGCAGCGCTCCATCGCTTCGACGACGACCTCATCCCGCTGCGCCTCGTTGTGTCCGAGAGCGCCTTCCAGCACGGTCCCGTAGGGCCAATCTCCCGGACCCCTGCGCAGACCACGGCGAACCTAGCAGCGCTGATCGCGGATAAGCGCGAGGCCGTCAGTACGGCCTACTCTCTCGTCGCCGATCTTCTTGCTGACATGGGAGCCCATCAGCCCCACGTGCTGACCCCCGAGGGCGACATTCGAGTAGACCGGATCGATGGCCCCGACCGCAGCGCGCTGACGGGCTGGTAGGACGAGACGCCGCCCCTGATGCCGGGTGAGGTCGGCAAGCGACAGGAAGGCCCCCGAGACCGACCCGGGGGCCTTCGTAATACTCGCTTGAACTGGGCCAACACCACCCACGGCCCAGTGTCACGCCCAGTCGATGCCGAGCTTGGCGAGGGCGGTGATGTCCAGGATCGGTTTTTGTGATCGGTTCGTGGGTGGGCTGAGCTCGGCTTATCAGTTCGAGCGTCTGATTTATTCGTGGGGGCGTGCAGCGGGAAGCGATCGTTTGGTGGGTTGTAGCGGCCGTTTGAGCTGTGGGCTTGTCAGATATCAGGCTCGTTGACCAGTTGTGACCATGTTGCCTGAGTGCTGGTCACTTTCTCTGATTGTGGGTATGTGCTGGCCTGCAGTCGGCTGTTGAGAGCAGCTGGAGACTACGTTGAGGTAGGCGTCCCCGTTGGAGCTAGTGCTGCGGCGAGAGTCCGGCGCACTCCGAGGTGTGGGTCGGCACTCAGGGCATCCAAGATACTTTGCGGGAGGTCTTCGGCTCGTTGGGCGACAGCGGCTCGTACCCAGGGCGCAGCATCCCTCGCCAAGGTGGTCAGAAGCGGATCGGTGCGCGGCAGGTGGTGGACGCCGATCGCCCGCACGTACTTGCAGCTGTGCAGGGTGAGTCCGACCGCATAGGGGGCAAACTGCGATGCTCCTTGAGCAAGGGCACTGATGCAGCGTGCTCCTCGGATGCGGCGCTGTTGTTCTGCATCCTGCAGGAGGGGCAAGGCCTCGCCTACGACCGCCTGCGCGAGATGCAGATCCTTGTGCGTCAGCTCAGCATCTGTCTTCCTTGAAGCAGCCCACGCCTCGGCCGCGACACGCAGGGCGTTGCCCGCGAAGCTCTCCGCTCCGGAACGGAATCGAGCGCGGCTGAGCGGTACGTTAGAGCCGATCTCCCATTGATCCATCTCTGACAGCTGGGGTGCGTGGTTGACTGCAAGCAGCCGGTGCGCGATCTCCTCAGCGGGCGTAGTGGGAAGCTGATCGAGGAGCGGCCGCAGCGCCAGGACTCGGCTGTTGCGGGAGTCAGCGGAATCGTGATGGTCTTCGACCATCGAAGTCAGATGCAGGGCCACCGCTACGGCCAGTTCGGTGGGCGGGCCTGCTGAGAGCAAGGCCGCTTCGTCAGGGCTACTAGCCTCGGCACTGTCCGCCCTCACGTCCGGCGTGTGACTGCCGAAGCTCTCAGCGTGTCGGGTTTGCTGGGCTGTGGCGGTGTGGTGCTCTACGAGGATTTCTCCCGCTGAAGCTGTCCGTTCCGGGCTAAGGCTGCTGGCCGGCACGTCCACGAGGTCGGCCTGCGGGCAGGCCAGCAGCCCCAGCAGGAGGCGGACTGTTGCCCCCTCTCGCGTGCCGAGGTGCGTCACTGATTTGGGTACTCCGACCGGTTCACGAAGCAGTGCCGCGCATGCCGAACGGCTTCGCCGTTGTGCCTGCTCCGCCGTAGGGCGCCAAGCATTGAGCACATCAATTGCTTCGGGAATCTGCGCTGTAGCACGCTGCTCCACGCCAGACACGAGAGCCGGTCGCCCGTCTTCAGGTAGCTGCCCGACGACGTCCCAGAGATCATGCTGGTTGGGCAACTGCATCATGCTCATCAGCGCCTGCGCGATGTCGTCCCGGCGGTTTTCAACGGAGTGGAGCATGTTGACCAAGAGCTCAGCCGCTTCCCCGTTGTAGCGCGTTTCCTGGCTGATCGCAGGTGACAGGAGGGCCAGCACGGTGCCCACCGCTGAGTCGGGGAGTCGGAAGGAGAACGACCTGATCGCCTTGAGCGCGTCGAGTTCCGGGTGCGGGCGCACCGCCGGGGATCTCCACAGGCCCTTCGCCACCTCCACCAGGGAAGTCACCGTCGCGTCCGCGTCCGCACTGCCGATGAGCGCTTCCTGTGCCTCAACCACTTGGACGGCCGCCGCCACGCAACGCCGAACCGGCGACCGCAGCCAGAAACCGACTTCGACCAGCTCCTGCATTTCCCCGGCGAGCTGAGCAGCCTTCTTGGCAGCGCCGCAACGCAGGTAGGCCTCCACCGCCTCGGCCGGATGTCCGCCAGCGGCCAGGACATCGCCGAAGAGCTCCATTGCCAGCAGTTCTTCCTGCCATGCGCCCTGCAGGCGCGACTCCCACAAATATCGCCGGGTGTCACCGAAAGCGTCAGGCAGCTTCTCACGGTGTGCCGCTTCATAGGCCGTCAGAGCCGGGTCGAAGGGGCCAGCCAGAAGTCTCTTCCGGTTCGGTAGGGCCTGAGTGATCGCAGCAAGGCCGAGCACGAATCTGCCCCTGTCGTTTGCCAGCCGTCGCGACGCCCGGAGCGCGAATCGTGCATCCCCGAACCAACCGTCCTCGCTGCTGGCGAGAACAGACTGGTGCCACAGTTCCTCAGCACGGTCAGGGGCACCACGCAGGGCAAACGCATGAGCCGCACGTGAGGTGATCAGTCCACGGGCTTGCTGGTATCGGCCAGCGCCCGCAGCGCTCACCAGCCCACTGTAGGCGGATTCCACGGCCTCAGACGAGGAATCCAAGCGCAAGGACGCATCCGCCACTCCACAGGCTAGGCGGCCTCGGATGAAGACGTCGTGGCTCTCTGCGCCCCCAGCCAGCGTACGCAGCTCGTTCAGCAGCGCTGGGGGAGCCTCTTCGGAATCAACTACAAGCGAGCGAGTGGGACTGTCGTACAGTCCGTCGACTAGAGCTTGCTCCAGTACGAGACAGCACAGCAGTCCGGCATACCGGTCTGCTGTGCCGGTGAGCTGGCGAAGCGCGGGCACAGTTTTAGTTAGGCGGCTTCCTTGCTCGTACCAGGCGGCCACGCACTCAAGGACTGTCCACCGTGCGGTTCGCGGCTGGCCGGTCTGGGAAGCCAACGCTTTCAGCGCGCCCGAGGAGTGCGAAGAACTGCGCTTGAGGACCTCGTCCAGCTGTAGCTCGAAGAGCAGGTCGAACGCCTGTCCCGCATCGCCCGCCGCGCTGGCCATGTTCGCCTGCAGGGCACGCACCTGCGCCGCGTGCCCCGGGAAGTTGCCCTTCTTCAGTGCCTCGGCCAGTTTGCCGTACAGCTGTGCAGCTTGAGCGGGGTCCTCCTTTTCCACTAGCCGGGCCTCGTCCTCCAGAGACTGCAAGCCGAGCACGGCTACAGGACCGTTCACCAGTCCCAACGGCCGCGGTGCGGCCGCGTCGTTCGGTGCGGGCACGAAGCCGCACCAGGCTTTCGCCCACGCTTCGCCGAACACCGCTACAACGAGGTTGGTGGCATCCCGGAGCTTTCGGCCCACAGCCTCCGCGCCCCAGCATTCGATCTCCAGGTCTCCGGCATAAGCGTCCTGAAGGTCCGTCACCGCGTTCACCAAACCGGTATCGAAGTCGAACGGTGCTGCAGTCACCAGCACGAAGCGATACGGGTCGAAAAGCCGCGGTGGCGCACGGTGCCCCCGGGGGCGGGGGGCGATGGCATAGTCCTTGATCGCGCTCTTGATCCGGGGAACGGTGAGCTCCTGGTACCGCTTCACCTGGTATAGCGACCGACGTCCGTCGGGCTCACGCGCGACAATGTCGAGCCCATGCTGCTCCTGCCCACTGCGCCCGTAGAACTGAACGCCCCTGTTGTCTTGTCGGCTCACGATCTCGGTGATCAACCATTCGAATGCCTCTGGATCCAGCTCCGTCAAGGGCAGCCGCTTGGGGTTCTGTACAGGCAAGGGCAATGAAGCTGGTCGCACTCGCCTGTCCAGCTCTGCCGGCGACAGTGAGATGTAACCTGCAGCAGCCAACTCATTGGGTTCTACACCATCCACTGAGACCTCCCCATCGGCCACTACATCACAGCTGCCGCTGTGCTGAGGCAGTGTGAGGGATTGTGGCTCACGCCGCGCAGCCCCCCGTGCATGCTCCGAAGCGACCATGCTGCCACTCGTTCCCGGGGTCGGGACACCATCCGCTGCTTTCTGGGACGGTACGCGCGTGTTCCCGGGCCGTGCGGGCCATCTCGGCGGTGATGCCGACATCGGAGAGGAGTCGTTGCTGTCCGTCGTGGAGCTCGTCAAACATGCTGCACTGGCGCCGAAGCCATCGCTCGGTGGGGGAGTCGCCGAGGTCACGGAAGCCGATGTCGGGACAGAGAGGCCGGCTGGTTGCGGCGTCGCGGGCCCGGTGGTAGCTGCGTTGCCATTTCATGTTCCAGGGCGGGCACCACAAGGGATCGACGGCGGCGAGGGCCTGTTGCCGTTCGGGGGAGAGGACTCTGCGCTGTTGCTGGCTTCGTTGTCCGGCGAGCCATCGGCCCGGCGGGTACCCGTGGTGAAGGGTGGTCGCGCTGACTCCGGCGAGGTGTCCGTGTTCGGCGGTGTAGGAGCGGGCTTGGGAGAGGGCTTCTTCGGCGTCGGCCCTCATGTTGCGTCTCCTGGGGCGGGTGGCGGCCGCCGCAGCATTGATGCCCGTCTGGGTGAGGAGGCGTTGTTGTTCGGGGTGGCGGGTGCATTTTGAGCGGTCCAGCGACTGTGCTGGCTCACTGATTTTGCGCAGCGTCCGGGCACATCAGTTGCTTGACCTGTGTAGTCCTGAGCGCGGAGCCCTGCTGTGCAGGTTGGTTGAGTACTGCGCAGCTTCACTGATCCCCGGTATGTGGTGGCGGGGGTTAGGGGGCGGGATTGGTGTCGAGCCAGGTAGTGGGGATGAGTTTTTCGCCGCCGCGCCAGTTGTAGCGGACGGAGTCCTGGTACCAGGGGTGTGGCAGGTCGGCGTGGTCGCTGACGATGATCTGGAACTTGGGGGCGAGCTCGGTGACGACTTGGTGCATGAGCTTGAAGAGTCCGGTGACTGTCACGCGGTCTTCGTCGAGGGCGATGTCTTCCAGTCGTCCTCGTGCTTTGGCCATGTCGGAGGGGTAGTAGGGCTGGGTCGGCTGGTCGAGCATGAGGAAGCGGGGTACTGGCCGGCTGTTCGCGGTGAAGTACTGGTGGAGGGCGAGATGGGCGGCCAGGTGGTAGCCGACATGGTTCTTGCCACTGCCGATGCGGAGCAGTTCGGTGATGCCGTTCGGGGTGTCGGTGACGACGGTGAGCTTCTTCAGGTTCAGGCGGACCAGTCCGTCGCCGTGCTCGAGTCTCAGGAATTTGGCGTGGCTGCTCATCTTGCCGCTGATGTAGCCGAGACTGTGGGTGAGCTTGTCGTCGATGGCTTCGCTGTCAAGCTGGGCTTCGAGTCCTTGGACACGTTGCTGCGCGATGTCGACGTCTGCTTGCAGTCGCTGAAGGTGTCCACGGCCGGTTGTGGTGCTGATCTGGCCCAGGTAGGCGCTGATCCTGCCGCGGGTGTAGGCCTGGGCCTCAGCTTGCCCGAGGAGGCCGGCCTGCTCGGAGCGCTGTTCGGCGATGACGCTGAGGGCGCCTTCGATGCCGCGAAGCTGTTCACGGAGACCCATTGTGGTCTGCTCGATCTCGCGCAGGGCCTGCTCGCGCCGGGGTTGGACTGCTTGGACCGTGTCGAGCTGGCTGCGGAGCTCTTCGAGTGTGGTGTGCATGTCGCCGACGGTGGGGTCGGGCTCGGCAAGCTCGTTTCCGCACAGGGGGCAGCTGTGTTCTCCGGGGAAGTGGTCGGGGACGAGGTTGAGTGCGGACAGGCGTGACATGCCACGGGTGACGGCTCCGCTGTAGCCGGCGGCCTGGGACTCCAGGTCGTTCAGGAGCTGGCGCTCTTCAGCCAGGGAACGCAGCTGGCGGCGCAGAGCCGCGGACTGCTCGCCCAGGACAAGCTCCTGTCGGCGCTGCTCCTCGTCTCCGTCGCGCCGGGCCGGCCGGAAGGAGGAGGCCTGCTGCAGTGCCTCGATGACTACGTCCCTGTCCGGGCTGCTGAAGGCGTCGTTGGCCAGGAGTCCGTGTACGCGGGCTTCGCCCAGGAGGGACTGCAGCTGTGATTCCACGTTCTGGTTTGCTTCTTGGGCGGCTTTGAGGCGGTTCTCCGCGCTGCGCAGGGCTCGTTTGGCTTGGAGGAGCTGCTGCTGGAGTGCTGCCTGGTCTTCCGGGACCGCGCCGAGGAAGTACGGGATCGTGGCCTTCAGGCTTTCAGGGATCTTGTTTTCGTTCTGGCGGTGGAACAGGATCCTCTTGGACGCGACCTCGTCCTGGTTCTGCAGACAGAGCATGACGGCGTGACCGAGATTGGCGCTGAGCGGGGCGGCCAGACTGCTGGCCGCGGGCTCACTGCGGGTGTCTCCGATGCCGATCCGGCGTCCGATCTGCTGGCGCAGCTGGGCGGAGTCGGTGTTGATGCGCAGGTCCGCCAGCTGCGGGACACCAAGGTCACTGCCGACCTCGAACATGGCGTTGGTGACGGACTTGGCCGTCGGACCAGGTGCCGGCCGTGCGGCAAGGACGCGGGTGTCGGCCAACTGTAGGATGACGGCGTACCAGGCGACGGTGGTGAAGATCGGGCTGACCGGGAGAGTGGCCTCGTCTCTGCCGAGGCAGTAGTCGACGATGTCGAGCAGTGCGCTTTTTCCTGTCTCGGAGGTGCCGGTGACGATGTTGAGTTCGCCGAGCCGGAAGTCCAGGACGCGCTTCTCGCCGCTCTTGCTGTAGAGGATGATCGACCGGATCTGCACCCGCTCAGGGTCTCACGCCTAACAGCGCAAAAACGGTCGAAGGGTTTTCTGACTTGGCTGTCCAGCGGCCTATCAGCGAAGCGGCCTTGATGAGATCGGCGAGCTCACCTCCGGCCCGAGACCGCGCCAGTGTGCCTTTGAGGCAGCCTTGTTCGATCGCGAGCATCTGGTGACGGAGACCGAAGCGCAAGCCCTCTCGTACCGCGGGTGCCAGGGAGGCGCCGCGTGGCGCAAGGCTGGCGACGAGTGCTGGGTGTTCTGCCACCCAATTCGTCAGGTGGGTGCGCGTAGAGGTAGGCAATGCCCGCCGTGTGGGCCGGTGAAGAACCAGCGGGGCCAGGACGAAGACCATGGGCCACGGCATCAGCCTGCCGGAGGCCTCCCGCT
Organism: Streptomyces sp. NPDC001568; assembly: GCF_042893755.1. Taxonomy (NCBI): domain Bacteria; kingdom Bacillati; phylum Actinomycetota; class Actinomycetes; order Kitasatosporales; family Streptomycetaceae; genus Streptomyces; species Streptomyces sp. NPDC001568. The sequence goes on from NZ_JBIAVF010000020.1 coordinate 152,903, forward strand.
CGTAGTCGCGTGCCGCGGTGGCGGCGATGGCGGCTATGAGGGCAGGGTTGAGGAAGGCGGCGCTGGCCTGCGGCCTCCGCGCCCAGCTAGGCACGCGCGGCCCTGATTAAATTCTTCACCCGTTCCTCGAAGCCGGGATGCCATCCGATCCGACCGAGGTCGGCCAACTCATGGTGCTTGCCGCGGGAGAAGAACGCCTCGTCGTACGCCTCACGGATCCGGACGCGGGTCTGGTCCAGGGTCTTGCGAAGCAGTGCCCTGCCGGCCTGTTCCTGGGCACGATCGCACGCGTCATCGCCCAGTTCATCGAGCATCCACTCGAACTCCCGCTGCCACTCGTCGGAGAGGTCGTCTTCGAACCGGGCCAGCTCGTCGAGGTCGACCAGGTCATCTTCGAGCCAGGCCACCGTCTGGGTGTAGGCGCGGTAGTAGTCCACCATCGCCTTGTTCAAATGGCGGCCAGCGCCTACCCACCGCAACTGGTGGACGAAAGCCGCCTCCGAAAGCTCGGCCTCGGCCTCTGCCGGGAAGTCCTCACGCCCCACGAGCGTGGGCAGCCTGTCGGAGGTGTAGTCGTCTCGGATGCGGCTGATGCGCTGCATCACCCGGGTCACGGAGACGCTGGTGTGCCGCTTCTGCAGCATGTCCACGGTCTGCTCATACCACCATGCCCACAGCTGCTTCATGAAGGAGTCGGTGTGCCCGTCGGGGAGCGCGGGCCTGAGTTTCACTCGAACCTGCGCGTCGAGGTCGTCGATGGACGGGGTGCCGTCGATGACCCGCATCCGTTGGACGAAGATGGCGCGCTGCGCGGGCTGGAGTTCCAAGAACGCGGCCCGTGCGTCCGCGGTCCCCGCGGCCGTCGACTCCTCAGCCGCGGCGGTCAGCAGCTTCAGCGCCTCGGCGGCCTCCGGAGCCGGCGCCTTGAGCGCGGCCATAGCAGTCCCTGGGCGCGCCTGCTGGGTGGTGACAAGGGTCAGTGCAGGGCCGTTCTCGTCGCCGGGGGCATGGGTGTCCATCCACGACTTGATGGTCCGCCAGACGTCGTCGTCCTTGTCACCGAGAGTGCGTACGCCGCGGATGTGATGCTTGACCTGCAGCAGATCAATGGGCCGTCCGTCCTGTTCCCACGCGACATCGTCGTGGAGTTCCAGGCTGATCGCCCCGTCAGGCCGGTCCTCTCGCCCGCGCAGCAGTTCGAGCAGCGCGAACTGCGCCTGGAAGAGATAACCCATAGCGGACGCCGATGCCTCATGTGCGGAGGACGCCATGCCCTCAGTCTCCCGATTCCGATGTTGATCTGTCCAGAACACCACACTAATCGAACATAGTTACGCACGTTAGATGTCGTCCTATGTGTACTCGAAGTGGCTGCTGTCGCTGAGGGGCGGTTACGGAATCGACCCATCACCGTGGCGACGTTGCTGCCGCACAGCTGGGTCCGCGACGGCGAAGGCGGGGTGTGGTCGGGAGACCGTCTCTCCTTCGAGGCGCTGCAACGCCGCGCCTCCTCCGGTGGCCGGAGCTGGCCCACGCGATGCCCGCCCATTTCATCGCCTCGACGTCCCTCAGGTCGGGGCTGCGTGTCCACTCGTTTGAGTTGAAGTGCTGCAGATCCTATTCGGCTCCTCTCGCCCGGCGCTTAGCGTCGTGCCGGTATCGACCAGGACAGAGGCGTCCGACGGGAAGGCCGCTGTCACTGCATCTGAGGGGATGGACCGGACGGCGATGGCGATGGCACAGGACATGACAGCCGCATCGGAACTGGCGGTGCTGCGAGCTCTGGAGCGAGCGGGAAAGCGCAAAGTCCCCCGCTCCGAGCGAGGCAGGTTGAACGTCGTCCCGCCGTGGGAGATCTACGCCCACCGGCCGCCGGTGGACCCGAGCGATCTCGACAAGGCGCTTGCCGATGCCTGGGACCTTCCCGCAGCAGTGGGGTTCTCGGAGGAGCTGATCTCTGCTCTGGACGCCTACGCCCGAACTCTCCTCGCCTCCGGCCACACGTTCAACCGAGATGATCTGCAGCGAGTCCTGGCACGCCTCTGACCGTGTGCGCGGGACAGGTCGCGCGTGAGCCGTAGAAGTTCGAGATCTCCGTCGTGGTCAGCACATCTCCCGGACACCCGCACAGTGTCGGCTCGCACCAGCGGCTTCCCGAGACGCCCGTTTCGGGAGGCCGCTGGTGTTAGTCCTCGTCTTCACACCGGTGAGTTCCCGAATCCAGAAGCCCGTGGGCGCGGTCGACCAGGAGCTCCCCATGCCACTCACCGGTGCGGTGGATGCGGGAGAAGCTACGCACCACCGCCACCGCCCGGGGACGCGCACGACGTCTTCAGCCACCCGCAGGCGCCGATGCCCGAGAAGCTGCTCGCGTTCCCGGCCCACCCCAAGGACCACGACCGAGAGCTCGTGGCCGGCCACGGTGGGGGATCGACCCGAAGGCACTGCGCGCGCTGAAGGCGTCGCGCACCGACGTGGAAGCCGTCGATCGCACGGCCGACCGACTGCGCCGCCTCCAGGACGCTTTCGCCAAGGAGGCCGATGCCCGCATCACCGCGGCCCGCTACACCGAACAGGACGACTACCCGAGTGCTCCCGGGGCGGCCCCGGGTCCTGACACCTGACACCCTATGGGCCTTCTCCACCCTCACCCACTCGAAGGGCGCCAACGCGCACTACCGGAAGCGACGGGAGCACGGAGACTGGCATGCACAAGCCCTGCGGCACCTTTTCAACCGCATGCTCGGCCAGCTCCACCACTGCCTCCAGACTCGTATCCCCTTCGACGAAGTGATCGCCTTTCCAGTGGACGCCGCTACGGCGTGACTGACGAGGACTCCTCCTCCGGGGCGGCCATGACCAGACCGGAACTTACGGCCTGGTGCTGATCGATCCCAAGGCGCTGGAGGTAGGCCCAGCGGTCGAGCTGGTAGCAGGCCCATGAGGGGTCGTACGCCGCCGTCGGCAGCTGCGGTATGCGCTTGCGGCCGGTTTCGTCGAGGCGGTAGGGAGCGTCGAAGGCTTTGTCCCAGCCGTCCAGGTCTGCGGCGAAACGAGCGCCCGCTTCCGCGGCGTCGATCCCCAAGTACTGGGCGATCTCCGACCAGGAGCTGCCCCGTTCGCGTTCGTAGATCACGGCCGAGGCCAATGCGCGTTGAGCGAGTTCGATGAGCTGGAACGCTTGGCTGACCCGACCCCCGGGACCGGTGTCAGGGTCGTTCTCGGTGGCGACCAGTCCCCTCGCGCTATCAGCTACGTCCACGACGTGGTCGCAGAGGACTAGGCGTGCCAGCGCCTGGCGGGTGAATCGGGCACGGTCGGCGTCGTAAGGGGTCGTCTCAGTCACCCGCACAGCCTCCCAGGCTGTGTCCGCAGCGAGTACCTGATTTCCGACGGGGACCGGGCTCCGCTTGACGGCTTAGCCGCATGAGGTGTCTTTGTACGCGTCAGCCGGACAAAGAGGTTGATCCGGTGGGACCGGCCGGGGCGGCCAGCCCGGCGGCGGACCCGTCCGCATCCCCCGCGTCCGCGGAGTCGCTCAGGAACCAGTCCCGGCCCCGTGTTCGCAACGGGCCCCACTGGAACAGGCCGAGGTGGGAGCGTGGCGGGATGGAACGTGAGACGGAGCCGCGGGTGTACGGGTGGGAGCCGGGGGAGCCGGCGGGGCCGACGGCCGGGCATGACTACGCCGAACTGGTGGGCGGCCCGCTCGATGGCCTGTTGCTCGACGTGACCGGCTGGACGGTGGCGGATCGGGCGGGAGGTGCGCTCCTGATCGCCGATCTCGGCCTGTACGGGCCGGGCGGCCGCGCCGACTACGCGCCCGACGACGATGACGCCGGCGGCCCGTTCCGGTGGCGCGGCGACACGGCCTGACCCCCCCGGCCCCTCCCTCGACGGAGGGGGAAACATCGGGGGAACCATGAGGGGAACCTAGAGGGGGAAATGGAGGGGGAACCTAGAGGGGGAGGCATGGGGGGAAGCCGACTTCGGGGAGGTTCCGCGTTGTGGCTGCTCAGGTGCCGTTCTGTGGCCGGTGACTTTCCGGACTTTCTCTTTGTAGGTGCTTGTAGGTAGTTGATTGGTTGTTGGTTTCTGGGTGTTGGGTTCGTCGTGGGTGTTGGTGGGTTCTCTGGTTCTCGGGGTTGGTGTTCGGTCGTTCCTGCCGGCTGTGTTGGAGTCCCTGCTGTTGCTGCCCGTGGGTGATCTCTTGGCTGTCCTGAGTCCCTGAGTCCCTGAGTCCTTGAGTCCCTGGTGGTTGTCCGCAGGTGGCCGTGTGACGGGTCTCTGGCGGTTGTGCCTGGGTAGGGTCGGGTTCAGTCCGTGCTGACATGGGTGTGCGGGTCAGGACCGGTGCCCAGAGCGCTCTGGGGCAGTACGACCGGACCGTCTCCGGCCCCGGTGCACCTCACGGTGTGCCGGGGCCGCACTGCGTTCCGGGATTACCCGGCCACATATTGAATGAGCTTTCGTCAGGTGATCAGGTGCCGGTGCTGCGGCGGCTTGCGGGGCTAACCCCTCCCTGTCGCAACCTGCTGCCGACCAACCCGAGACGACCCGTCCGGCTGGTCCGCGCTCCACCGCACCGCATGCCGACCCTCGGCATGCCCGACGAAGGGAACCGTCCCGTGTCCTCGCTCGCCCTGGCCGTCCTGCTGTACGCCCTCCGGCCCCGACCTGCGCCCATCCGACCGCCTGATCACCACCCGCCGGACGAACACCCGTCAGATCAGGTCCAGCTCCTCCACGGTGTACAGCGCCTTCACCCAGTCCGCAGCATCTTCTCCGTCCAAGGGGGCGCTCGTAGCGGCCCGGCTTCCACACCACGTCCTCCGGCAGAACCACCGGCCGCCCAGCGGACTTGTGCTGTGGCTTCCCGTAGGCCGCGCGCACGGTACGGATCGCGCCCTCGTACGAATCGGTTTCGGTGTCGTGCACATCAACGCCCACCCGTCACGCTCAGCGCACTGTGCCCGGAAGCTACCCGGCGCGCACGGCCGCAACGGGATGTTCCGGGGGAGAGGGCAAGCCCAAGGGGACCCTGGGCAAGCCGTCTCGGCCGGTGGCTTGCCCACCCTGGCCGGAGCACGCCGGGCGGGGCGGCATCAGTCACAGTCCCGCCGCGCAGTTGCCCGGTGAGGCCGCGGCTGACCGATGGCCGGTGACCGGTCGGCGGGGGAGTTGCATAGATCGATCACGGCGCCTGACATGCGGTTTGACCGACGGGCCGAGGAGATCGGTCGGGCATGCCCGGGTGCCGATCTGCCCGGCGGGCAAGCCCAAGGGGACCCTGGGCAAGCCACCCCGGACGGCGGCTTTGCCCACCCCGCCCGGGTTGGGCTGAGCTGGCCGAACCGGGCCGGACAGCAAGGCCCGACCGGAGGAGGACGCGGTGCGCGGATTCGAGACGGGTCAGACGGTGGTGCGGCGTGACGTGCACCGGTCGGGCCGGGTGTGGCGCGAGCAGGCACTGCGGGTCGTCGCCGATACCGGGGAGGCGCTGGTGACCGCCTGCGCGCCCGGAGCGCAGGCCCGTTGGCCTGCCCTGTACGCGCAGGCCCGTGCGGAGGGGGACCGGTCGATGCGTACGGAGGCGTTCGAGGCGATGTCGTCCGGCCGGTAGGACCTTGTGCCCGCCGTGTGGGAGCAGACCGACCTGCTGCTGTGGAAGGCGCCGGCGGCCTGGTTCGGCATCAACGCCTTCTATGTCCGGGACGGGAACGGCGCCAGCTGCGGAACTGGTACGTCAACTTCGAGCACCCCACCCGCCGCACCCCGGCAGGGTTCGACACCTTCGACCTCACCGTGGACCTGCTGGTCACGCCCGACCTCACCGGGTGGGAGTGGAAGGACGCGGACGAGTACGCCTATGTGCGGCGCCTGGGCATCGTCTCCGACACCGAGCACCAGGCCGTGAACACGTCGAGACGGTGCTCCGGACCCGTCCAGCCACAGGAACAGACCGCGCCGTCATGGCCCCGCTGCTGACCATCGCCTCGGAGGAGTCTCGCGACTACCGGAGGGGCTGGGTTCCGTGCCAGCCTCCCGCGCGCACCTGGCGATGGCCGGCCTCCGGCCGGGTATGGCCTGTCGGAAGTGTGACGTCCGTGGTGGCGGATATCCAGGAGTCCCGCGGAGCGTGGGTTGTGATCGTTGGGGTCATGCCCAGTCCGCGCCGGCGTGGGTGCATGGGTCAGGACCGGTACCCAGAGCGCGATGGAGCACTACCGGGCCGCCCGCGGCCCGGGTCGGCCGAACAAGTTCCTGAAACCGTGCTCGAGCCGGTCTTGCCGCGTCACAGCGCACGGTGTTCGCGTTGGGCACGGGTGAGCGACAACAACTCCCGCGCCGGCAAAGTCCGGCCCTTACGGCCGGCGCGCCCGCACCGGCCTGCCGGCTGTGCACCGACTCCGACCAGCCCCTCGTCGAACCGGCACCGCACAACACCCCCGGGCCGCAGAGGCCTGCGCTCTGCGCGCCCTGCCGGTTACGCCGACCCGGCCGAAGGCAGCCTGGACTCGGCCCGGCCGACCGTGCCTGGAGACGGCTGGAGCGCGACATCGCTCGCCTGACCACCGCCTACGAGCGAACCCAATGGATCCCTTCCGAAGATGAGCTGGAGTTCGCCGCGGGCCTGGCGCGGATGCCGTGGACCGAGCACGCGATCCGCACGGCTCTGCGCGAGGCCGGCGACAGCATGCGGGTCGGCCGCCTGCCCCGGCTCCTGGACGCCAACGCGATCACCGTGCTGCGCCATGTGAGCGCGGATGATTCCGCTCTGCACACACTGCGCCGCCTGGTCGACGTTCTGGCCCCCGAGGCGGAGCGGCCGCCGTGGCCTCCCGGAGCCGCCTGAGGCGCTCCACGCCCAGTTCAGCGAGCCGGCGACCGACATTTTCGCCGTGTCGGGTGACGCCGGGAACGACGGTGGCCGGGCCGGCGCCGTCGTCCAGGAGCTGGGCGAGGTAGGCGTGGTGTCGTTGCCAGTCCACCGTCCAGCCCCTTTTCCCGGGTTCCAGTCCCGATCGAGGAACGGGTCCTTGTCCAGCCCTTCGGGGCGGCGGTTGTTGGTGAGCCACTGTCCGACGGCCCGGTCGAGCATGGTGGAGTGCCGCGTCGCGCAGAGCGTTCCGTGGAGGTCGAATGGGGCCCGGGCCGCGGCGAGGTTCTCGGCGAACCTGGCGCGGCGGTGTCCCACACAATCCCGGAGGGCATCGCTCCTTGGCGTGATGGTCGGCTTCGTCACCTGATGATCTGGTCCCCGTCAGGCACATCCTCGACCGTGACAATGCCGCAGGGCATTCCAAGTCCCCGCGACACTGTCCGGGCAATCTCGTTGAAGTCCGGGCCTTGCGGGATCGACCTGTTCCCCCTCGCCCTAGCTCTCCAGCGCTTTGACGAAGTAGCTCGGATGCCAGGCGCCCACGGCCCCCTGACCTCGATCGCCGCCACAGGGCGCCCACCGACGAGTTGCTTGAGCGCGCCCAGAATCTCATCGGATCGCAGTTCGCCCGGTACCTGAAACAGGCTGGCGTGAGCACCAACGAGGCCGCCGCCCTTCAACCGCACGGTCACGGTGAGGCAGCTGGTGACGCTCGGATAGGTGATCACGCCCCCAGGTGCGACCTCTTTGATCCGCCCTTGTTCGATCACAACCCTCGCAACGGTCACGAGGTGCGGCAGGTGCCCAGATCACGGCCAACCATCGCTCCACTTCGGCGGGAGCCCGCAGCACCAACGGCGGCACGTACCCGTTCTTGCAGCGCCACCGCTACACCCGCTCCGAGCGCTTCCCGCTGCTGTATATCTTCTGGGTCCTCGAGGGCCTGCCACGGAGCGGTCGCAGCGTCGAAGGCGGCCAGGGCGGAGTACAGCTCGGCGCAAGGACGACTCTGCCGACTTCGACCATGTGGTGCAGCCGAGCGTCCATGTCCCTTCCGGGCGCCTGACCAGCGTGGGGTGCAGCGACGGCCTGCCTGACACTGCCCGGTTCGACGTCCCGGCCGGATGGATGCGTGTCCGTGTCTCCCGTAGCGGCCGGGCGGTTGCAGCCGCGGACCCGGTCCCCTCCCGCCGACGGGCCGACCAAGGCTCCGACGTGCGAGGATTTCCGGTGGTCCGGCAGCGAGCCGGCCTGATGAAAGGTATCGCGACATGGCAGCAGGATTTTCGGACTGGAAAGTCAACCGGCAGTACGCGGAGAACGATCGGGTCTCCTACCAGGGAAAGCAGTACCGCTGCCTGCTGGCGAACAAGTCCAATTCCGCTTCCAATCCGAAAACGGCCGTGAAACTGTGGCGCCAGTACTCGGTGTGACCGCCCCGACAGCACTGGGCCAGCGCGCCGGTTGATCCGTCGGGCAGTCGGCCTCCAGGGTGGCGCTGCCGCCGTGTCGGCCTGGCGGGCCGAGCGGCGAGGGAAGGGTCTGGATATCGGGCGGCCGCCCGAGCACGACCTGCGCCGGATCATGGACGCGGTCTTGTATGTGGACCGGACCGGGATCCCCTGGCGCTACCTCCCTCACGACTTCGCGCCGTGGGAAACCGTCTACGGATACTTTGCCGCCTGGCAGAAGGGACGGTGTATTTGACCAGCTCAACGGCCTACTCCGTCGATTGGTCCGGGAGGCCGCAGGCCGGGACGCCGAGCCGAGTGCGTGCGTGCTGGACGCACAAAGCGTCAAGACCTCCGCCAACGTACCGGCCGCCGGCCAGGGTATCGACGTGGGCAAGAAGATCGCAGGCCGCAAGCGCCATATCGGCGTCGACACCCTCGGCCTTCTCCTCGCTGTCTGGGTCACCGCGGCCAGCGTCTCCGACAACGCCGGCGGTATTCACCTGCTCTCGCGCATTGCCAAGGCCCACCCCCGCATTACCAAGGCCTGGGCCGACAATGGCTACCGGACCAAGGCCATCGACCACGGGGGCCGCCCTCGGCATCGACGTCGAGGTCACCCGCCGCGACCCGGGCCAGAAGGGCTTCAAGGTCATCCCCCGGCGGTGGGTCGTCGAGCGGACCTTCGGCTGGTTGATGAACCACCGCCGCCTCGCTCGCGACTACGAAACCCACCCGCACCGCTCCGAAGCGATGATCCGCCTCGCGATGATCGACCTGATGAGCCGCAGGCTCACACGAGAATCGACTCCGAACTGGAAGGACTCATGGTCGCCGGGCCACGCTGACCCGCGCGTTCTCGCCCCTCATTGCCTGCGGCCAGCGGTCATCAATGACACCCGCCGCTTGCCGGCAGGCGCCACAGGCGTTCTCCCGCTCCGGCAGCCACCAGTACTTGGACGGCGACATGCCGGCTTCCTGGATTCCACACAGCGTCGTGTCGAAGATGCCGAAGGCGTGGGAGACATTGTCGGGAAGGCCGTCCGCGACAGCCCGCTCCCAACGCATCCCCACGGGCAAATACATCGGACGCGCGACCTCGAACCACTCACCACCCACATGGGTCGCCGCGTGGCACCAGGAACAGGACCAGATCTCCTCCTCCCACAGGCCCGGCAGCATCGGCCATCGCCACATCACACGTCCACACACATCGCACTCCACGGGCGGATCCTCACACGCCTCTGGGCGTGCCCTCAATCCCCCTTGTATTTGGCGACTTACCAAACACCCCGAACGGGATGAAACGCTCTTTTAGGGGGTCGGTAGTTGTTCGGGGCGATCGGTCACTCCTCGACCCACGACGGCGACCGAGGTCAGTACCGTTCCTGCCTTGCCCCAGTCGCTGTCCTCAAGCGCGACCTCACGTGATCCCAGCAACCTGAGGCTCTGCTTGTCGAAGATCCACTCGGTTCGCTCGGTGTTGTGCACGCGCGCCACCGCAACCCCCGTCCGTCCGGCCGCGTCCTTCGATTCGGGAATCAGGACGACTCCGGGGATGCGGGCAGCCGCCCGGTAGAGAGCCGCGCTCAGGCCCGGAGGTGCCTCGACACTCCGCAGGAGGTCGCCGATCGCGACGAATGCCTGCTGATCCGGCCCCGTGGTCGAACCGGAATCCGCTCCGTGCTGCTTGCGCGTGTCTTCGTAGATCACCTTCAGCAGTTGGTCCGGGTCGGTGGGCAGCGTTTCCAGGAACCGGTACGTGGGGCTGTTCAGGGTCGGCGGACCCACGTCGGGCGGGCGTGTCTCGGACCCCGTCGCGGTTCGCGTCGTCACCCCGGCCGATCCATCCACCGACAGCCAACGCTCTGCCGACTGATCGCTCGGAAAGGCCTCCATGCGGCCTCCCCCGCCGGGAATCTCGGACAGGGTGGTCGAATGCCCAACCGTTTTCGTGTACATGAACTGGCCGCTGCGTACGGAAGGCTTGGGCAGCGACGCCGCTGCCAGGGCAACCCGATCCAGCAACTGCACGGCCGCAGGATCGGGGCGAGCGGCCTTGGCCGGCTCCCCACCATCGGCGCCGTTCAGGGTGAAGGTGACGGCCACGGCACAGGCCGCCGCAACCACGCCCATGGAAAACAGGAGAGGACGCCTCGATCGTCGAGGGGCGGCGGCCCGGTTGCTTCGTGCGACTTCACGCATCAAGTACTCCTTGATCGGTTCGTGGTCGTGGAACGGCAGCTCCTCATCACGAAGGCCTGGCAGGCGCTGGAGGAGTTCGTTACGAACGTGCGGTTCGGTTCGTGCGTCATCGGCGGCGCTCACAGGTGTCCCTCCCGTGCGATCCGGGACACGGACGCATGCCCCGCAGTTGGCTCCGCGGCCAAAGTGGCCGCGGTGAGTTCGCGAAGGCGTTTACGCGCCCGCGAGAGTCGGGAGCGCACGGATGCTTCCGCGATGCCGCACGCACCGGCGATTTCGGCATGGCTCAAGCCCGACCAGACGGACAGGACGATGACCTCGCGGTCGGAGCGTCGCAGCCGATCCAGGGCTGCCAGCGCGGCCGCGGCCCTTGCCCTGTCCGTGATACGGGATACCACCTCATCCGATGGGTCCGGGATCAGATCCGCGAGGGGTATACGGCTCATTGCCTCGCTGTGCCGACGCGCGGCTCTTCGCGTATTGCGTATGACATTCGTAGCGACCCCCAACAGCCAAGCCCGAGGACTGATCACACCGTCGAAAGTTGCACGGAGCCGCCAGGCTTCGAGGAAGGTAAGAGAGACGACGTCCTCTGCCGCATGGCGGTCCGACGACATGCGGACGGCATGCGCGTACACCGCTCCGGCGTGCGCATCGTAGATTTCCGCGAACAGTTGCTGTTCCACACTAGGTAGTGTCCGGACCGGGCATCCCGTTGCACGTGACGTGCGTCACATCGCGACCTGTGAGCGTGCGACCGAAGCAACCTGAACGCGAAGAAGGCCCCCGTACGGCCGCGAAGGTACGAGTAGGGCGAGGGATCCGTCGATACGGGTCATGCCCACCTCGACGACGGCGCGCAGCCTTTCGAGTTCGAGGGCTACGCCTGCCTCATCCTGGTGCGGCGGGTTCACTCGGCGACCTCATCGACCAGGCCCAGGCCCACGCGGTCGAGCAGGGCCTCGACGGGCGGCAGGGCCATGACGCGGGCGAGGCCACCAGCGGCGGCGAGGGCGGCGGCGACCCACGGAAGGGTGGACCGGACATCAGGTGGCGGACGGGTACGGCGGGCGTCCGCGGAAGCGGGGTGTGGGTACGGCTCCGGGTGGCCTGGACGTTACCTCTGCAGCCACGGGTCAGTGGTTTCGCCGGGGCGTTCCATCGCAGGCCGCCGCCCTGTCGGGGCTGGTGCGGGGGATGGAACTCGTGTCCTGACATCAGGGCGCATATGCCAGTTGGGCGGCCTACAGAAATCCTGTGGGTCGCCCTTCTGGTTGAGCGGGACCCTCATGCTCGTGACCATCACCTACGGTTCCCAACCGGGCACGGGGGCGACATGGGCGACATGCTGCACGTCCTGCACGGCCGCGACACCATCGAGAGCGCCGTCGCCTACCGGCGGCTCGGCTGGCCCGTCGCGATCGGACACCGACAGCGCACCGGCTCCGGCTGCACCTGCCAGGACGACCCCACGGCGAGGCCCTGCGTCACCCCGGGCGCCCACCCGCTCGCCGGGGCCGTGGAGCCGCTGGCCAGCGGGGGAGCTCACCGCGGCGTTCGAGGCCGCGCCCGGCGCCGGAGTCATCGTCCCGTGCACGCAGTTCGACGCCCTGGTCGTCGGCCACGCCATCGGCATGGGCGTCATGCTCCGCGCCGACGCGACGAACCTGCACATCCCCTGCCTGACCGCCGGGCACACCACGGCGACCCTGCTTGTGGAAGCCGGCACCGGCACCCTCCTCGCCGACTGCCCCCAGGTCGACGTCCGCTCCGGACCGAACGACTGGGTGGCAATGCCCCCTTCGTACGGCATCCGCTGGGACACCGCCCCGGACGACGAACTCCCCGTCCCGGCCGCCCGCGCCGTACGCCCACACCTGGCGCAGGTGCTCAAGCTCACCCTCGCAGCCCGCGCACAGGGATGACCGCGGTGGCCGACCGAACCGGACGCCGCCCCGACGCGGTGTCCGCGCCGTACAAGGTGGGCGACGTGGTGCGCGGACCCGAATCCCTTCCCCCGGGCGACTACCGCACCCCCGCCGTCCACGAGGGGGAAGTCGTCCAGGTCGGCAGCGGCTGGAACGGCGTTGACGCGGACAACGCCTACCTCTGGGTGCGCCTCGCGGACCGCTCCGAGCGCCGCCTTGCCATAAGAGGCTGCGCCCTGGTCCCACCAGCCGAGCGGTCCGTCCCGTGAGCCCCCGCCCGAGCCGGGCGAACTGATCCACCGCAGCAGCCACCGGCCGCTCAGGACTGCTGCGGCTCTGCCGGGCCGGTGCCCCACCCCCTTCGGGAGCACCGGCCCGGCCCACCCGAACTTCCGCCCCGCGACCCGCTCGCGGCGGCGGTCACCATGTCCGCCCTTCCGGGCGGAACCGCGCCGGGCCTTGCCCGACGCACACCCGAGGCAGGCAACCGGCCCGCCTCACGGCAGCAGGAGGAACCCATGCCCCACAGCCCCACGCCCGACCCGAAGCCGGGGAGCGGCCTGCTCCTCGCATCCCGGCGGATCAACGCCGCCCGCACCCGCGCCGAGCACGAGGGCGACGGAGGCGGCACCGGCCGCTCGGACGGCAACGACTAACGGCAGGAGCTGACCTTCTGATGTTCGACGCCCCTTCGTGGGCGGAGCGGCTGGGCGGGGACCTCTTCCTCGCCCAGTCGTATTTCCGCTCCCACCTCGTCGTCCGGGGCAAGCCCGACGACTTCGCAGGACTCGTGTCCTGGTCCACCCTCAACCACGTGATCGCCACCCACCGGCTGGAGCCGCCCCGCCTGCGGCTCTCGCAGGGCGGCGAGATGGTTCCGCTGCACCGCTACGCGATCCCCGTCACCACCCGCCGCGCCACGGTCTGGCACCGCATCCAGCCCGCCGAACTCCACACGCGCATCCGCGAGGGCGCCTCCCTCGTCGTCGACTCGATCGACGAACTCCACCCGCCCATCACGGCCGCCGAAGGCCTTGAGCGATTCCTGCGCACCCCGGTCCAGACGAACGCGTACGCGTCGTGGACCGCGACCGAGGGCTTCGGCACCCACTGGGACGACCATGACGTCGTGGTCTGCCAGGTCGAGGGCGCGAAGCGGTGGCGGATCTATGGCCCCACCCGACAGGCCCCCACCTGGCGCGACACCGACACCCCGCAGATCCCCGACGGGGAGCCCCTCGCCGACATCGTTCTCAACCAGGGAGACACCCTCTACCTGCCCTGCGGCTGGTGGCACGCCGTCACCGCAGACCAAGGCGCCCCCTCCCTCCACCTGACCTTCGGCCTCACCACCCAGACCGGCGCCGACTTCATGACCTGGGTTGTCGACCAGCTCCGGGGCGACGTCCGCTTCCGCACCGACGTGCCCCGCTTCGACACCCCGGCCGCCCGGAACGCGTACGTCACCGCGCTCCGCGAGGCGATGGCCCCCGTACTGGACGACCCGGCGGTCACCGACCGGTGGGCCCGCTCCCTCGACGCCACCCACCACGGCCGCCCGTACGCCTCCCTGCCCCACCTGGACCAGGTCCCCGCCGATCCCGATCTGACCGTCCGGCTGACCTGCCCGCGCGCCCGACTCGACCAGAGCCCCGACACGGGGGATTGGACGCTCGCGGCGGCCGGGACCGCATGGGACTTCGCCGCCCCGGCGGGCCCCCTCCTCACGCGGCTGTCGACCGGGCATCCGGCCACGATCGGCGAACTCACACAACAGGCGGGCCTGCCCGTCGCCGACGTCGCCGCAGTGCTCACCGTCCTCGTCGAGGGCCAGGCCGCCGCCCTCATTGAGGCTGACCGGTGACGGCCGAAGCAGCCCTCGGCACCCACCGCGTCCGCGCCGCCGCCACGGCGGCGCGGACCGCGTGCGAGGGCGGGGCCGGCTGGATCGACACCGCCCCCAACTACGGCGCTGGCGCCGTCCACGCGGAGCTCCGCCCGGTACTCGACGCCTTCCCCGCGGTGCGGGTGGCGACGAAGACCGGCTTCTACACCCGCGCCCAGGGACAGGCCGCCGTCGCCGCCGGGGTGCTCCGCCCCGGGCAGGCCGATGCCCGGCACAGCCTCGCCCCGGACTTCATCGACTGGCAGACCCGCCACTCCGCCGCCGCACTCGGCCACGCCGACATCGTCTTCGTCCACAACCCCGAGACGGTCGGGCACGGCGACCGCGACCGCCTCCACGCCGAACTCCGGACCGCCTTCGAGGTCCTCGAAGGCTTGACCGGAGCAGGCGTGATCGGCGGGTACGGGGTCGCGACCTGGTCCGGGTTCACCGACGACGCCTTCACCGTCCCCGAACTCCTCACCCTCGCCCACGAAACCGGTGGCCCCGGCCACCACCTGGCCGCCATCCAGCAACCGGTCAGCCTCGTCATGGCCCAACCGATCACCCGCGCACTCGACGGGCGCGGCCCCCTGGGGCAGGCCCGCTCGGGCGGGCTGCTCGCCTTCGGCTCCGCGCCCTTGCACGGTGGGGAACTTCTGGACCTGATCACGCCGGAACTGGTTGAGTTGATCCGGCCCGGCGCACCCCCGGCGGCGGCCTGCCTGCTCGCCGCCGGTTCCTGCCCGAGCCTGGACGTCCTGTTGGTCTCGGTCAGCACGCGGGAGCACTGGGACGCTGCCGTATCGGCGCTGGACGACCCGCTGACCGACACGGAACTCAGGAAGGTCCTCGATGTACTCGCCCCCCGATGACACCACCCGACAGCGGATGGAGGCCACGCACGGCGAAGCCGCCAACCGCCTCGCCGTCACGACTGGGCCGCCGTACGCGTGGGGCTGGAACGGCCGCACCATCAGCTCCCGCGCCGGCAGCGACCACTGGCTTCGTGTCGAAGCCACCTCCGACGACCGGGCCAACACGCGATTACCGCACGAGGGCATCCTCGGCGCCGAACACATCCCGGACGCCGTACCGCGCCCGCGCCTGCACGCCACCGTCCGCTGGACCAAGGACGGCTGGACCTACGACGCCGACCTCCTCACCCACATCGCCCACCCGGTGATCTGCCCGACCACCCCCGAACTCCTCACCGACCCGGACCTGACCGACCGGTGGTGGGCCGAGCTGCACCACGCCCTGGATGCGCTCGCCGGGGTCCCGACGGAACGGGAGGCGGTCCGCACGCTCTGGATGCGCCGCTCCTTCCCCGTCTTCCTCGGCATCGACGCCCCCGACCGCATCGAGCGGGTCACCGGGCACGCAGACCTGCACTGGGCCAACCTCACTGCCACCCCACTCGCGATCATGGACTGGGAACGCTGGGGCAGCGTCCCCATCGGCTTCGACGTCGGCCTCCTTCACGCCTACAGCCTCCGCGTCCCCGCGGCCGCAGCCCGCGTACGCAAGGAATTTGCCCACGTCCTCGCCACCTCAGCCGGCCGGACCGGAGAACTCGCGGCGCTCTGCGAACTGCTCCAGTCCGTCGCCCGCGGCGAATACAGCAACATCGCCGCACCCCTCATGGACCGGGCCGAAGCCCTCACCGGCCGCAGACCTCCCGCACCACCCCAGCACTGACCGCTACGCCGTGACCCGCCCGGGGCCGCCATCCGCCCCCGGCGGCGAAGCCCAGACTGCACGCGGACACCAGGTCAAGCTGCCTGGGACCGTAAAGGGTGACGCGACCGGGAGCCGCTGCGGGGCGGCCCGGCGCTCTGCTTCACTGCGCGCATGACCGACACCAGCGAGGCCCTCGCCCGCGCCGCAACCACGCTCGCCACGGGGGCGGACCCCACGCAGAGCCAGGCCGTCCGGGCCCTGGTGTCGATCGCCCTCCACGAACCCACCCACCGCCAGCAAGCGCTCACCGCCGACGCGCGCCGCCCGGGCCCTGCAGATCCTCGAAGGCTCAGCAGCAGCACTCCTGACGACCTCAGTCATGGCCGGCACCTCCTTCAGCGGCACCGGCGTAAGGCGGGGCCTGATCACCGCGGCCGTCTGGATCGTGCTGTTGACCGCGGCATCGGCTTTCCGCCGCCGGTGGCAGCACTACGCGGGGGCCTGGGTATTCGTGCCCAGAACAACGCGGTGGCTCCGAGGCCTGCTTGTCCTGCTGCTCGTCACCTGCCTCACCAGCGGCCTGCGGGCCGTGCCGGACTTCCCAGGCGGAGTTCTCCTGTGCGCCGCGGGGGCAGGCATGGCGGGGTGGCTGCTCTGGTCGAAGAAGCCAACGGGACGCTGAGACCGGCCGGTGACAGCAGGACGGATGGGCCGTTAGGCAGGTCCTCTGCGACAACGAGGTCAACGACCATGCCCACCAGCACCCTGTCCCTGCTCCGCCCCGACGGACAGAGGAGACCTACACCTACTTCGACGGTGTCATCCGGGCGGTACACGCCGACGGCACCCGCTGCCCGCGTACCGGAAAGGGCCGGCACACCCAGCGTCCGCCGGACTCGCGCTGTCCGGGGCGGGCGCGGTACGTGGCTGTCTGCCGCACGTGCCAGTGGGAGGGTCAGGACACCTCCTACTCCAGGCTGGGGCCGAAACGAAGGAGCACGCCCGCAAGTGCGACGACCTCCAGCCATACGTCATGACCGCGCAGGAGTTCGTGAACCTGCCGCCAAAGGAGCAGGCAACCATGACGGCCCGGCACCAATGGCGCGAGCCGCTGCCGCCGGAGGAGCGCCCGCCCGTGCACACCGTCGCCAAGCATCGTGAGCGTGCCGGTGCGCCCTCGATGGTGCCTGCGGCCCCGACCGGATTGCTGACGTCGCCGTCGCAGGTCCCGGATGCCACTGCGGATGGAGCGTTCCCTGCGGCCGTCGAACGGGTGAGGGCCGCAGGGGTGGTATTCGTCAGCGTTTCCCGCATGGCCGGGGGGTGGTGCGTCTATGTGATGCCGGAAACGGCCCCCACCTACCAACAGCACCACGGCGTGACGAAGATGCTGGGGCAGGCCGTCGCGAGGCTGATCCGCGAAGGCGACGCGATCAATGGGGGGGAGTACCCAGTACGCGGCGACGCTCACCGGCGTACCCGACGAGTACCGGGCGCGCATCTACGCCGTTGCCTTCCAGAACGCGCTGGCCGGAGACCTTGACCGGCTCCTGCGGCTCTGGACGACCTGGCGCTGACCGTCACGGCCGAGGCCGAGGGCTACTTGCCGCGGTCGCCCTTAGCGGAGCAAGCATCCGGTCGAGGTGAGCACGTCGTGGAGGACCCCTACCTGTCGAAGACCAAGATCTCTGAAAGGTGGATTAGGGGGAGTTCTTGCAGGTCAGAAGCTGTGCCGCTTTGACTTGGTGGGGGCAGGCGAAGGGATTTTGAAAGCCCGATCACCGAAGTTGACTCGGGTGGCGGGGTGTGAAGTGCCTGTTCTGTCAGGTGCGCGCTCGGGAGCCGGCTGGGTGCATACGGATGAGGCCGGGACCTCGGGGGAGGTCCCGGCCTCGGCGGGAGAATTCGGGTTGAGGGGCTGGCCGTTCAGTCGTGGTTCGGGTCGAGCCTGTCGGTGGGGGCTTGCTCGGAGGTGGGGGAGGTTTCTGGCTCGGGGTCGGGAATCGTGCGGGTGGCTCCGGTGTCCAGCTCGAAGTGGAATCGGCCGTGCATATTGATGTGGGCGAACAGGAGCGTGGAGAGCTGGGCGATATCGGTGTCCAGGACGGTGTGGCCTTGGGCGCGGAGCTTCTCGATGATCATCTGGATGTAGATCGTGTTGAAGAGGGCCACGGCGTTGAGGACGAGGCCGAGGGCGCCGAGTTGTTCTTCCAGGCCGGGGAGGTATTCCGGGTACGGGCCGTCGACGGCGTGGCAGATGCGCTTGGCGAGTCGCTGGCGGGCCTCATGCAGGGCACTTTGGGCTTCGATCTGGCGACGGAACTCAGGGTTGTCGAACAGGCGGAGTAGGTGGCGTGATTTCGCGATCCGCCCGACGTCGGCGATCGCCATCCCGAGTCGGGTGGGCCGGCCGTCGCGGGTGAGGATACGCAGGGCGTTATGTGCGCTGATGACTCCTTGGCGGATGGAGCCGATGACGCGCAGGATTTCGTCCCAGTGTTCGGTGATCCGGGCCAGGTCGATGCGTCGCCGCGTCGCGTCCTGCAGGGGGCCGTAGTCTGCCGATCCCTCGGTGCGCCACAGCTTGATGGAGGTCAACTGCTTCGGGGTGGGCTGGTAGGAGTAGCCGGAGAGGGTCAGGAGGCCGAAGACGAGGTCCTCGTGCGTTCCGGGTTTGGCGACGATGGCGTCTGCTGCGGGGGCGGGGCTGGTTTCGGGCTCGTCGTTTCGGCCGCGCCGACGCGCGGTGAGGGTGTCGAGTGCTTCCAGGGCGGCGCTCGGGCTTCCGCTGACCAGGCGGCCGGAGAGCTGGATGGCCCGCTCGGTGATCACGGTCATCCAGGTCACCTCCGTCTCGCCGCGCGGGGCGATGCGCAGGTTGGTGGAGCCGGGAGGGATGACGAAACGCAGGCCGTCGACGATGGCGAGTCGTCGTCCCTCGTTCCACAGGCTGGTGACGGAATACTCGGCCTGCTTCTCCAGCATCAGGGTGTTGAAGGCCTCGATAGTTTCGGGGCGGAAGTAGGTGCGGTTGACCAGGTCGAGCCGGGCGAGGGTCAAGGTTTCCCGCACCCCTTCCCGTTCTTCCTCCGCGACGGCTTGGAGTCCCAGATTCGAGCCGAGTCCGACCATGACGGCGGCGAGGGATAGGTCGAACTCCGTGAACGGGGAGGGACTGCCGTTGGGGGTGGCGAACGCCTTGGCACCGCCGGTTCGGCTGAGCACCTCCACCACCACCTGGGACAGGTCTACGCGGGGGAGCATCTTGTTCACCTGCCGGTACAGCTTGGCCAGGCTCGCAGGCACGCCCGGCGTCTTGCGCAGGGCCAAGGTGCCGTCGTCGAGCTGCACCTTGTAGCCCTCGGGCACGCGCGAGGCGACATCGGTGAGTTCCGCGTGCAGGGTCTTACGGGCCTCGGCCAGGTACGGCTCGGGGCTCCCGGGCAGACCGAGACTGGTGAGCAGGGCAGGCCGGGCTTCTTCCCAGGCCTCACCAGACAGGAGAGCCGCGCGTAGGTCCCCCCAACGCGAGGCGCCGACGGCAAAAATGTTCCGCTGGCACAGCTGATAGTGGAAGGTCTCCAGCACGCAGAAGGCGTACGCCTTCGTGTCCACGGTGTCGGAAGTCGCATCCGGGTCACTTTGCACCAGACCCTTCCATGAGCCGGTCAGCAGCGTGGTGTCGATGTCGCCGAGCCGGAGGTCCTCGCGGTCGAGGAGGTCGGGCAGGGACCACAGTGCCGTCAGCGCCGGCTGGCCCGCGGGGGTCGCACCGAACGGCACCCTGTCGACGAGTACCGGGATGAGGGAGCGCAGGGCCGGGTACCGCTCCAGCATCTTGGCGCGGCGACCCGCGTGGGTGTCGGAGCCCGGAGAGGGCGTGTTCGCGGCCAGGATCTCGGCCGCCGCCTCGACGGTGTACCGGCCGGCGAACCCCTCGATGAGGGCCCGCATGGAGTACGTGTCGGTGTGAGGGTCGGTGATCTCTCCAGTCTCGGGGTCGACCTGCTCCTTCACCGCGTTCAGCACGGCGAGCATGACCTGCGCGACCAAGGCGCCTGCCGGGGCGAACGTCGGGTAGGCGGCGATGATGTCGTTGTCGGCCAGCCGTTTGGGGCGGTTGAGGAACTGCTGGGTGATCAGTTTGTCGAGCATGTCCATCGCGTCGTCCAGGACGTGCTTCTCCATGTTCTTGATCGCTGCCAGAACGGCGGCCCGCTTGCCGCTCTGGTTCGCAAGTCGGGACACCCGCTCGGTCATGGCGTGGGTTGCCAGATGCGCCAGCTTGCGATCGGGGACATCGGAGACATCCACATCGACGAACCCGAGACCCATGATCGCGTCCGCACGAGACAGCGTCTTCTCAAACGCCGACCACGACGGTTCCGCGCGCCCGCGGCGCAACTGCTCCAGCCCGCTGATGCCCTTTCCGGCGGGGACCTTCATCAGTCCGTCGATTACCCTGATCTGCGCAGCGGTCAACTTCCCACACAGAGTCTTCGACAGCTTCTCATCGACCTGGTCACGGACCTTCACCACCTTTGCCCGCAGAGTTGTGTAGCTGGGTAGGAGGACCTGCTCCTTGCGCAGCCTCTCCACCGCAAAGACCATCAGAGCTGTCGGGCCGTCCGTCGTGACCTTCAGGTGGGCTTCCAACTGCTCGACGAGCCAAGCCTCGCCAGCCGAATACGAAGTCCATCCGTACTCCTCCGCGATCTCTCGGGCATGTACTTGAACCTGCTCACGGTTCTGCCCATAGAGCCTGATCGCGGCCAGCGGATCCTCTGTCATGCCGAGCTGCTCGGCCACACGCAGGACCAGCTCCTCGGGGACTCTGTCCAGGTCGGTCTCGAAGCGGCCGAGGAACCGCACCACCGCCACCAGCACGCCGAACCCGAGCCGGCTATGCGCCCCCCGCTTCTTCCCGACCAGCTTGAGGTCCACCTCGTCGAGACGGAGACGCCCCCACTCCCTCTCCCACATCCCGCCGACGAACGACGGGTATCCGACGCTCTGTTCCTGCTGTACCTCTGCGGACTCCACTGCCTCTCCTCCGAAGATCGGATTACAACGCAGGGCAGCCTCAGGCCCCCGATCCGGCCGGGTCAAACCACCTTCTCGGGCACCGAGGGCCCTAATCCAGGTTTTCGAGATCTTGGTCGTGGAGGCTGGTTCGGCAGCCATCGTTCGAGTGGCCCGTGCACGGCGCGAACCCCTTGGCGATCTAGCGTCCTCGCCCATGGACAACGTGTGGATCCAGCCGGGCGGCAGCGCCGACCCCGGTTACACCGACCAACAGCTCGAACACGCGAGAGCCCTCGCCGAGCAGGACCTCCAGGCGTCACGGACTCAACTCGCGGCCCGCTTCGGCCTCGGCTCCATCTGCACCGAAATCGTCGAGCAATCCGCCCTGAGCGGTATCAACGCCCTTGAGCCGCTGGCGAAGCAACTCGGCTACTCCGCACACACCCTCGACAAGTACCGCCGCGTGACTTCGGCGGCAGCCGACTCGCTTCGTGAGCGCCTCATCACATCGCCCATCGTCGTCCCGTGGAAGTGCGTGACCACGGCCTGCATCACCGACCTCGCCGAGCGCGCCCACCGCGTCGGGCTGCTGCTGGGCCGACTGGGCAGCGCGGAACGGGCAGGGTGGCCGACCGTGCTGGACGCCGCGGAGTACTGCCGGGCCCTGGGCCTGGCAGACGGATCAGCCGACACCCCAGAGCAGACCCCCAGCGCGATCGTCGCCCAGCTCGACCGCGACGACGTCCGCGAGGCCGTACTCGCCGAACTGACCAAGACCCCGACCGCGGCCCTGGCCGTACTCCAGGCCCCGGCCGTACGCGAGGTCCTCCAGGACCAGGACGTCGCCCGCTACATCCGCGAGCAGATGCGCCCGGCACCTGACCCGGACGAAGACCTGCTCAACAAGCTGATCGGCGCCGACACACGCGACCCGCGCGCCGACTGGACCATCCGCTACTTCGACCTCGCCCACAAATGCCGAGAGATCCTCCTCCTCGGCCCCGACGACTTCCTGGACATCGACGACCCCGATGTCTGGGAGTCCGTCGAGTCTTTCCGCGAATCCGTCACCTCCTGGGCCGACCGCGTCCTGCAAAAGCGCCCCCACAAGATCCGACTCGTCACCGGAAAGTAGGCAACCCATGCCCATCCGCACCAGGTCCGCCGGCCGCTACCCCAACGCCGTCCGCGACGTACTCGACCGCGAAGCCCTCCGCTCCATCCGTGAGGGTGGCACCGAGACAGAACAGCTCGCTCGGATGCAGGGAACCGTCCACACCAAGATCAAGGTGCTCTCCCCGGAGTACGGCCCGGTGTTCGACCGCGCGGTGAAAACCCTGTGCACCACCTCGTTCCACAAGGTCCGAAAGGAGCTGCTCCTCGCAGCCCTGGCTGGCCCGATTCCGACCGGCGCCCCGACTGAGCCCCCTGGCTGTGGGACCGTGACGCCGGGCCCTGGCTGCGGAGCCGACTCGCCGGTCCCTGCCGGCCCCACAGTGCCCGGGCCGCGGGCCGTCGGAACCGACGACGAGCAAGTCGTGGCGAAAGTCCTGATCGGCGAAGGCGGCGAGATCACCGAGAAGACCGCCCGCCAGCTCGTCATCGAGGACACCGACCGCATCTTCGAGGTTCTCCCCCCGCTCGCAGAGCGCTGCTACATCGAAGCCGACCGGCTTGACCATGTGGCGAAGGAAGCCTCTGAGGAGGCCAAAGCACAACGCAATCGCGGCGCTCGCATCCTTGCCCTGTTCAAGCGGTACGACCGGCTCGTCGTCGGCATCGACACCCTTCCCGGCGTCTTCACCCTCGCCGACTACGTTGCCGAAGTCGGCCCGGAGAACCTCGGCCTGGACGAGGACGACGTCGAACTCATCCGGTACGCGGGCGCCCTGTGACCGAGTCCGGGTGGCACAAAGAGATCAAGGGCTGGGGAGTGGGGACCGAGATCCGGATCGGGAACCGGCGGGCCGACTCCCACCTCCGCGGCGGCAAGCGGGCCGAAGCGCAGTCCAGGGGCCTATCCTCCGCAGAGGTCATGGCCCGGGAGGCGCACACGGACCTGTGGATCCTGAACTGCAGGGCAGCCCACCAAACCAACCGCCTCCCGGTGTGGGAAGACCCCGATCTCGGCGGCCTCTTCCGCTGGGACCACTCCTGGCAGGGCTTCGCCGTCGCCAAGCGGCCGGTCTACCTCAACCTGGAACTCAACATCCACACAGGCGAAGGCCGCTTCCTGGAGGTGACGGCCTGGACCTTCGACGGCTACCGCACAGTGGGTACTGGCCAGGTCCACACTGCCGCGGCCATGCGGTCATGGATGCGCTACGACATCCCTCTCGCCGCCGAAAAACCGGCGGTACGGTGACCCGGCCACCGCGCCTTCCTGACAAGCAGGACGAGCGCCGACCAGCCCAGACAGAGGCAGGTCCCGTCCACCGCACGGTGGCGGTCGAACTGGACGGCATCCTCAGACATGTCCCTGCCGACTATCACCGCACCGGCCCCCTTGCCGGGCGCATGCTGACAGCTCGGGTCTTCCACGCCGAGTCCCCGTTCGGCGATTGCCCGGTACCCGTGGCCATGCCGCTGCACCGGCCGACCGAGCGGACCGATCCACGGCTGATCGTCGTGGACGATCAGACTACGCGGTGGGTCATGGGCTTCAGGGTTCAGTACGGACAGCGCGCTTACCGCATCACGGATTTCTACCCGCTGTGAACTCAAGGCCGGGGCCCCTGCCGTCCACGACAGGGGCCCCGCGAAGGCTGTGCGGGCCGGACCGTAGGCGGCGGTCTGGTGGACACTACCGACCGGGATGGCAGGTGAACGATCACACGTAAGGCTCCGGACTGGTGGCTCTGAGGTTCCCCCGGCCAGCAGAGGGAACCTCAGATCGATGCTCGGTCATGGTTGAGCAGATCCTTCAGTGCATGGAAGGCGATGCCGCGACCTTGGAGCAGAGGATGCTGCCTCCGCCCACGGCAGGCCGGCCTGCGCGAGGCTGGTTGTTGCGGGCTGCAGGGTCAGAGGGCGGGGTCGTAGGTGATGCGGGCGTTGGGGCAGGATGCCGCGAACTGCAGGAGGGCTTCCCGCTCGGCCTGGTCGACGGCGAGGCCCCAGCGGTGCTTGGTGCCCACCCATTCGCCAAGGTAGCGGCAGTGCACGGCGGCCATGGGCATCCAGGTGGCGGGGTCCTGGTCGGACTTCTGCCGGTTGGAGCGGGCGGAGACGCCGACGAGGGTGACGTCGGAGCCGAGGTCGTTGGCGTAGCGCCGGCGGCGTTCGGTGGTCCACCCGTAGCCACCAGCTGTCGTGGACCTCGGCGAGCGGGATCAGGTGGTCGATGTCGACGCCGGACGAGCTCTGGACGAGGACGTCGTCGTAGTAGGAGTGCCACACCCCGCCGGTGAGCGCGCAGCCGGCACCGACGGTCGGGGCTTCGATGGCCTCGGCGATCAGGACATCGTTCCGGGCGGTGCAGCCGTTCTTGTCGTCATCCTTCCAATGTGGGTACAGCTCCCGCTTGTACCCTTCACGGATCTCATCGGCGATCGGCAGCGCGGTGATTCCGTCCATGAGCGTGACTTCGTCGGCCTGGGCGGGGGAGGCGGGGGCGAGCACGGCGAACGCGAGAGCGGTGGCCAACAGCCCCGCCGCAGATTCTTGATCATGAACCCGGTGATACCGGGTCACCCGGCGCCGGATCGAGCCGCGTTGGGCTGGCTCACCCTGCTGGGTGAGCCGGTTCACCGCAGAAATGAGCCTGCGCCGTCCGCCACATCAGGGTCGAGGTAGCCGCCCTCGCCAACGCCTTTGGCGACGTCCGCGTGGACGAGGACCTGTGCTTCGTCCTCGCCGGGCGTACGCCGCACCCGGCACGGACCGCTGGACAGAGATTCGGTGGGCCGCTTCGACTGCGGCCGTCTCGTGGCCCCGGATCTCGATCGTGATCACGCTCTCATCGCTCATGCCTACGGGAACCCGCAATGGGCAGGATCGGTTCCGTCCTGGCCCCAGTTCCACCCCATCAGGGCTGATCGGGTGGACCCCCGCGCTCTGCGGTTCCTTGCTCCGCGGGTGGTCTGCGTCGTGGTGGCGTTCGAGATTCCTGTGGGTGATGGCGAGGTTGGCGCGGGCGGTGATGGCGTCGGGGTGGTCGGTTCCGAGGAGGCGTTCGCGGTCGGCCAGGACGGATTCTTCGAGGGCGAGTGCTTCCTGGTGGCGTTCGAGGTTGCAGTAGGTGATGGCGAGGTTGATCCGTGACCAGCTGCGGCGGAGGATCCGTACGAACCTCGGGAGCTGCCCCAACCCGGTCACCCTGATCATCGACTCCCAGTCCGTGAAAGCCGCCGGGACCGTCTCGAAGGCCACTCGCGGCTACGACGCCGGGAAGAAGATCAACGGACGCAAGAGACACATCGCGGTCGATACCAAGGGCATGCCCGTCATGATCATGGTGACTCCGGCCGCCATGACTGACCGCGACGCCGCCCGCGAGATGATCTTCCGCCTCCGCCTCACCCACCCCGAGATCACCCAGGTCTGGGCCGACTCCGCCTACGCCGGCCAGTTCGTCGACTGGGCCCGCAGCTTCCTCGGCATCACCCTCCGGACCGTCTCCCGCCCCAAGGACGCGAAGGGCTTCGTCGTCCTGCCGCGGCGCTGGCGTATCGAACGCACTATCGGCTGGATCGTGAACGCCCGCCGCAATGTCCGCGACTACGAGCGCCAGCCCCAACACGGCGAAGCCCACATCAACTGGACACTCATCACCGTCATGACCAGGCGACTTACCCGCAAAGGCCCTCGCACCGACAGCTGGACCAGGAAGCCCGCAGCGCGCTCTACCGGGAGAGCAACTCAGTCTGCCGCCGGGACCGATGCCAGTTGACGTTCAGCCTTCTCAAGCCACGTCAGATACCAGCGGCTAAAGGTCATCGGCGCGCCGCTGTCGTCGAGGAGCGGCTTCAGGTCCTCGTCATCCGCCCTGTTGTCGGACCGGATGCGCCCACGCTCCGGGCCACTGATGATCAGCCACTCGCGGGCGGCGCAACCCGGCGTGGAGATCACGACCGCGCCGACAGTGCGGTCCGCCGACCACATCAAGGGTTCCCAGCGCTCTTCCCATGCCTCAATGGCGTCATCGAAGTCCTCGATCTCCTCGAAGTCCTCCTCTTCCGGGTGCTCGGACAGCAGCAGCTGGACAGCTTCAGGATCGGCACCTTCACGCGGAAACGGCTCGGCCAGTCGGGACAGGTCAGCCAGGTCGGCTCCATCTCCCTCCCACCGCCAGCGACCCTGAATGAGTCGTACGGGATACACCCCATATGAGGGCCCGGCACCTCCGGCGCCGACGTGGAGGAGGAAGTCGCGGTACTCCCCGGGCAGCGACACACCCGTCTGACCTTCGAGGTCGGCTAGCTCTGACGGGGTCAAAGGGTCCTCGAGGAAAAACTTGTGCCCTGTCGCGCCGAAGACGCGGTCCCCGGCTGGCGCGGCGATGAGGGCCTGCACCCGCTCCCGCACCCCCACCCATATCGAGTCATCCATGGGCCGAGCCTATGCGCGACCAGCGTGGCCGATGTGACTATGCGCTGTAGTCGGCCACTCCTGAGCACTTCGGCAACCATTCCAGCTCGGCAGGGGTCCTGCATACCAGGGGCCGTTCGAGGCCATCGCACGCGAGGATGGAGCATCGCCGTGGGGGTCCGCAGGGCAGCGAAAGGCGTGGGCGACTTCCTCATCGAGACAGTAGGAGAAGCCGTCGCCGAGGTGATCCTCAGCCTGCTCGCCTGCACCCTGCTCGGCTGCCTGGCTCTGATCGCCTACCTGAGCTGGTCTTTCAGCCCGCGCTTGACCATCGCAGGGGCTGGCCTGCTCAGCCTCTTCCTCGCCCACGGTGCCTGGCAGACCTTCGGCACACCCGCGAAGGGGCGCCGTCGGGGCCTCACCGCCTTGACCGCTGCCAGCTTCACCCTGGTCGGCCTGACTGCCCTCTTCCTCCTGCTCTACGCCACAGGCTGCAACTGCCTGTGAGGCCGTTCTGACCCCCACCCGCGCTCAACTGGCCGCGGAGTGGGCTACGAAGCGCGGCAGGCCAGCCTTCAAGAACACGCTCTCAGCTTGACGTTTTTGGTCCGCCGTCGAACGGGGCTCGAACTTGTTCGGGGTTTCCCCTGTTCACGGCGTGTCCACGGTGCCGGGGCCTGATCCTGCGAGAAGGGTCGGCGCGGCGCGTGGAGGCCGGATCGTGGAACAGGTCGAGCACGGGGTTCAACGAGACGCGCTCACGGCGGTGACGGGCTTCCGCACCGAGCTGTACGCCTCCCTGCTCTCCCGCCGTGATGCCTTGTTCGAGCTGTGCGACGCCCTGCTGTGCACAGACGGTCCGGTCCGCACCCTCGTGGACCTGGCTCTCGCGCCCGAGCACCGGCGCGGACACGGCGCCCTCTATGCCGGGCTGAACCAGGGCCGGATCGACGTCGCCCGGCTCCGGCGGGCCCTGGTCGGGGTTCCGTTGCCCCTGGCTGCTGACGGGCGCCTGGTGCTCGCGGCGGACGTGTCCCCGTGGCTGCGGCCGGACGCGGACACATGCTCGGACAGGTCGTTCTGCCACACCTTCGGCCGGGGCCTGGGCAAACGCCAGATGGTGCCAGGGTGGCCGTACTCGATCGTCGCCGCTCTGGAAACCGGGCGGACCTCCTGGACCGCGCTGCTGGACGCGATCCGGCTGGAGCCAGGCGCCGACCTCGCGGCCGTCACCGCCATCCAGGTCCGCGAGGTAGTCGAACGCCTCATCTCGGCCGGTCAGTGGCAGCAGGTGCAACCGGACGTCCTCGTCGTCCTGGACGCCGGCTACGACGCGCCTCGAATCGCGCACCTCTTGGCCGACATGCCGATCGAGGTCCTGGGCCGGCTCCGCTCGGACCGGGTGATGCGCAAGCCTGTCCCAGTGCCGTGGATCTGCCCGCCTCAGGGCGGGCGCCCGCCCAAGCACGGCGGTGAGTTCGTCTTCGGCCTCCCTGAGACCTGGGGCGAGGTGGCGGTGGTGACCGTGACCGACACCGAACGGTACGGGACGGCGACCGCGCAGGCCTGGGACCGGCTGCACCCCCGGCTGACCCGCCGGGCGGCATGGGGTGACGACGAAGGCGCCTTGCCGATCATCGAGGGCACCGTGATCCGGTTGACGGTGGCGAAGCTGCCCAGCGGCGGGGTGAACAAGCCCGTCTGGCTGTGGTGGTCGGGCACCGGCGCCCGTCCCGAGGACGTCGACCGATGCTGGCAGGCCTTACTGCGAAGGTTTGACGTGGAGCACACCTTCCGCTTGCTCAAGCAGACGCTCGGCTGGACCCGCCCCAGGCTCCGGGACTCCGCCGCGGCCGACCGCTGGACCTGGATCGTCCTGGCCGCGCACGCACAACTCCGTCTCGCCCGCCCGCTCGCGCGGGACCTCCGCCGGCCGTGGGAACGACCGGCGGAACCGAACAGGCTCACCCCCGCCCGCGTCCGCAGGGGGTTCAGGAACCTGCACGCGAAGACCGGCACGCCGGCACGTGCACCGAAACCGAGCCGGCCCGGCCCCGGCCGCCCGCCCGGCTCACAGAACAAGCGGCCCGCCACCCGCTACGACGTCGGACGCGTCCTCGCCACCGGCGAGTCCTACACCCGCCCTGCGCACCACAAGATCGGCACCAAACCCCGCAGAACCGGGCCACCGGCAAGCTGAGCTGCCACCCGCCTCATCGCCGCGTCCCCGACGGTGTTGGATTGCCGCATGGCGAGGCGCAAGAAGGAGAAGAAGCGGCCCGACTGGGGCGTTCCGAAGGGGATCGTGCTGTTGGCGACGCCGGAGGGCTGGCGCCACAGCGTCCTCACCATGGAAGGCGGCATGCTCTGCGGGCGTCTGGACGTGCCGGTCAACACCGAACCACACGACGCGCGAGCTGCGGCGGCTCGGATGGTGACGGAACTCGCCCGCGACTTCCACGACACCGACGTCGAGGTGAGCTGGGATCCTCCTCAGGAGCCCTGGTCATGGACCGCTCAGGTCACCGTAACCGCTGGCACCGAACCTGCCCCGCCGGGCACCGAAGGTTAAATCGCAAGCTGAGTGCCTGATCCATATCCCCGTTTTCGAGGGGCCTGAGGCTCTAGCCTGTAGTGGTGTCCGAGGGCTCCGGGCGGCCCGGAGAGCGGGTGTGCGGGGGCTGCGGGGACCGGCTGAGGCTGGCTGCGCGGCCGAACGCGCTGTTCTGCTCGACGGCATGTCGTGCCAGGTCGTGGCGGCGGGATCGTCGGTTGCGGCGCCGGGTCGCAGCGGAGTTGAACGGGGCGGGCCGAGAGCTGCCGCGTCGCCGCGAAGCTGCTCATCGACATGGCTGGCGCGCACGGGCCGCCCATTACCGCGTAGTCCGATGCGCCCCTTGGCCCAGTCCTGGCCTGGACCCGACCGCGTCCGACTAGGTCCTGTCTCCTTGACTTCACGTTGATCGGGCCACATGCGAGGGTGGCGGCCATGCCGCAGCTTGGTCACCGCCTCCAGTCCTTCCGATTAGTGTTCGGGCTCGCCCCGACGAGCTTCGCGGCATGCCTGGAAACAGGTGGTTCGGCCCTGGAGCACGCCCTGGCGGATGAGGCGAGGCTTTGTGGCATCCCTCGGCGTCGGGTGACGGTCTATCGGCATCTGTTTGTCGCGAGGAGGTCCGGGAGGTGCTCGGACTGCCGGGTGAGGGCAGTCGACGCCTCGTCCGGGTCCTGAGTCAGGACTTCCCTGGCGAGTGGGCGTGCTCAGTCTTCCGAAGGCGCGTCCAGATCAAGATGGCTGCGAGGTGGAGTGCGCCCTCGTAGGCGATGGCGAGTTTGTCCGTTCGCATGGCCAGGCCGCGCCACTGCTTGAGACGGTTGATGCACCGCTCGACGGTGTTGCGCTGCTTGTATGCCTCCGCGTCGAAGCTGGGTGGACGCCCACCGGCCCGACCTCGTCGAAAACGGTGTCCGATCTGGTCAGAAGGCTGCGGGATGACGGCCTGGATCCCTCGGCGGTGAAGGTGTCGGCGGATTGCGCGCGATGAGTAGGCTCGGTCCGCAAGGACGACCTCGGGTCGGGTTCGCGGCCTGCCCAGGCCGGTTCGCGGCACTCGAATGCGAGCCATGACCGCCTCGAAAGCAGGCGCGTCGCCAGCCTGGCCAGCGGTGACATGGACGGCGAAGGGCCGTGCCTGGCCGTCACTGGCGAGGTGAACTTTCGTGCTCAGGCCGCCTCGGGAGCGTCCGAGTGCGTGATCGGCAGGTTCAGCCCTGTCCACCTCCTTTCCTGGCTCCGGCCGCGTGCTGGTGGGCCCGGCAGACAGTGGAATCCACGGAAACCGCCCACTCCACTTCGTCAGCCGCGTCCGCCTGGGCGAGCACAGCAGCAAAGATCCGTTGCCAGGTGCCGTCGACAGCCCACCTGATCAGGCGCTTGTGAGCGGTCTGGAACGCACCAAGTTCGTGGGGCAGATCCCGCCAGGGCGAGCACGTGCGGTACTTCCACGCGATGGCCTCCAGGGTTCGGCGGTGGTCGGCCCACCGACGGCCACGGACCGGATCGGCCGGCATCAGCGGCTCGATCCGGTCCCACATCGCATCAGTGATCACTAATCGGATGGACACATCCGATCAACTGATCAGCCCATCAAAGAGACACACTCTAGCCCGCCTCACCGGCGACGAGTCCTGGCGGGTGGGGGCTCCCAGCGAGTTCGCCCACCGCACGGTCCTGTCCACCCACCAGGCACTCACCACCCCCTCGACACACCTCTGGTGGCCACCCCTTGGTCTCGGCGGCCGCCGCGCGTTCCCGCTCGACCACCATCCCGGCCGCCGCCCCCGGCACGGCGGGCACCGCCCCGGATGGGCCGGCCGTGCCCACGCACCACCAGCAGGCCGCGCCCGCACGGAAGCCGGGCCGAGGCAGGTAGCCGTTCCCCGATCCGGGAATGGTGCCGCCGTCCGTGTCCATTTCGCGCAGGGTCATCCCGGGGGCGGTCGCGTTGAGGTGGGCTCAATGCAGTTGGCTTAGAGACCGAGCTGCTGAGCCCTGGGAGCTACTCCCTCTCCTCCCGGCCGGACTCCCGGCTCCAGCAGAGTTCGTGCACTGCCTCCGCCGCTTCTCTGCGTACCTCGGGGTGGGGATGCTGTAGGAACCGCTCAACGATCGGTAGCGCCGCCCGGTCGTGAGTCGAGCCGAGGATGGACAGAACGTAGCCTAGGAGCAAGGGTTCGAAGCCATCCGCGTCGACAGCGAGCGGCTCCACCACCCGGTAGGGAAGCTCATAGTGCGTGGAGGCCGTGCAGACGGCGTGCAGCGCGGATTCCCGTACTGGGGAGCTCCCATCGGAGAGCGCGGCCATGACGAGGCGCTCGACAGCCCGCTCGGCGTCGCCTTGCGTCAGACGGCCCGTCTCCAGGACGTCGCTGACGACGTCGAGGCAGAGGTCCCGGCGGTCCGCGTCGGGGCCATTGAGCTCCCTCCAGGCCGATTCAATCACCGCTGTGAGGCCCTGGTATCCGTCCATGGCCAGAGCATACGAAGACGGGTGCCGCCGGGCCTCAGGGATAAGGGACTGGTCAGGGCGGGTACGGGGCTTGCGTTCCTTTGAGGACCGGTCGTCTGGCCTGGCGGGAGGTATTTCGGTTCGCGGACGGGTTGTGGGCCCAGCGGCCGGGCTGCACGGTGTTGCGTCCGGCGCGGGTCCTGAGCACGGGCCAGCGGGTCGCTACTCTGCGAGGATGGATCATCCCGCCAGGCAGTACTACAACCCGGAGATCACGGCGACCGAGGAGCGTGACCTGCTGCGGCGGAACTATCTGCTGATTCAAACGCTTCAGGCCTCGCTGGGGCTCATCGGACCGGATGTTCTCGCCATCGCCGTCGAGCCTCGGCCGGAAGAGGTCGTCCTCCACTTCGCTGTCGCCGAGCTCACTGCTGAGGTGGAGGAAGATGTCGAAGACATCGTCTTCGAGCTCACGGTGTTCCTCGCCGGTGGTCCCGAGCAGCGCTCGGAGATCACCACGGAACTGCACGTCGGCGACCCGCATGCGACCTGGCACAGCCGCCGCTACGCGATGCTCTACCGCACCAAGATCAAGACCGAGGCGGAGTAACCGAACTCCACAGGCAATCGGCACCCCGCCGTCTCGGCGTTCACCCCCCGCCGGGTTTACCCCCGGGCTGGAGGTCCTTCGTCGCACCTTCGCACGTCAGATGGACGCGTTCAGGATGTGGCGGGTGATGGCGGCGGCTTCGTCCGGGTGGTGGTCTAGCCAGTCGGTGAGGTGTTCGTGGACGGCTTCCTGGACGTAGGTATCTGCCTCGGGATTGCTGAGCTTCGTCCGGGTGGCGCCTTCGAAGACGGGACGGGCGAGCTTCACGGAGACGACCGCGGTCAGGCCCTCGTGGATGGCTTCGGCCGTGATGTCCTTGTCGTTCGCGCGCAGATGCCGTTGACGGCGCGCGTATTCGTTGATGAGGTCCGTGAGTGCGGTGCGGAAGCCCTGTTCGTGTGCGCCGCCCTCATGGGTGCGTGTGCTGTTCGCGAAGGAGCGGAACTCTCCCGGCGACCAGGTGTTCCACTGCATGGCGACCTGCACGGAGATCGTTTCGTCCTGGTTCTCCGACTCGATGGCGATGGCGGGGGAGTGGACGAGGCTCGGGGGGTAGGGGTTGAGGTGGGCGACGTAGGCCCGTAGGCCGTCCGTGTGGTGGTAGCGGGCCGGTCGCTCCGGCCGTTCGTCGGTGAGTGAGATGGCCAGGCCGTCGTTGAGGAAGGCCAGTTCCTGGAGGCGCTGCGACAGCGTGGCGAACGAGTAGTGGGTGGTCTCGAAGATGACTGCGTCGGGCATGAACGTAATCGCGGTCCCGTGATTGCCCGTCTCCTCGTGCCTCGTCAGGGGAGTGAGCGGGGTGCCCTTCTCGTACGCCTGGGTCCAACGGTGGCCGTCTCGGTGGACTTCGACCGTGAGACGGCTCGACAGTGCGTTGACCACGCACAGGCCCAGGCCGCTGATGCCGCCGGAGACCCCGTAGCCGCTGTGGGGCTTGGTGCCGAAGGACAGCTCCGTCAGCTCGCGTTCGAGGGCCGACATGCCGGTGGACTCCTCCACCTGGACGGGCAGGCCCCGCCCGTTGTCCGCGACGCGAATGGCGCCGTCCGGGGTGATCGTGACGTCGATGGTGTCCGCGTGGCCGGCAAGATGCTCGTCGACGGCGTACGTGACGACCTCGAACACCATCTGGTGCAGACCGCGCTCGCTGGTCGAGCCGATGTACATGCCGGGGCGCCTGCGTATCGCCTCGAGGCCCTTGAGCACCTGGATGTGACTGGCGTTGTACTCATTCACGTTCGCGGGCTGACTGGGGTTGCCGGACTCGGTCATGAAACACCCTCCCTGGGCCGTCCTGAGCATGTGTGTGCGCGGATGTCGCCGAAGCAGCCGAAGCTGCTTCCACGCCGTCGCCGGTGCATGCCCATCCTAGGTATCTGAGGGTAAATTCGCAGGTCAGGTGCTATGCGCTGAGGTCTCAGGTAGCCGCGTCCACGACTTTGACGCAGCCGTCGCTCGGGGGGGACCGCTGCTGGGAGTGGAGCAGCGCGAAGGCCCCGCCGGAGGCGCGCGGAGGGCGTTCTCGGCTGGGCCTGAGGTGCCTTTTCCCACGGATTTCCGGCAGGATGCGACACGCTACTGCGCCCAGTGGGTGCGGAGCTCGGCGAGGACAGCAGGTCGGTCGGTTGTGAGCTTGTCGCGCTGGTTTTTGGCGTTGGAGATCCATACGCCGAGCTTTATGGTCGCTGGCTCGGCCTTGCTGGCGACTGTGATCTCCTCGCTGTGGGCCCTGGGCACCGGCCGGTGGGCGCCTTCCCGCTGCGCCCGCTGCGCCCACTGCGTGAGGGTGTCAGGCCGCGGTGGAATGCCTGGTCGCCGACCTTGCTGGGCCTCTTCGCCGTGCGCGGCGCTGCGGGCTACGGGGCTGGGTGCCTTGGTCTGCTGAGTGCGGTGTCGGGTGTGCGGGCGGGGCTGCATTCGACGATCTCGCGTGCGGCCCGCAGCCTACTGGGGTGATCGCCGATGAGTCTGGTGGTGATCAGGATGGCGCGGATGATGGGGACGCCTTGGTCCTTCAGGTGCTGCTGGACGGTGTCCATGCCGGTCCCTGCGGTGAGAAGGTCTCGGCATTGATCGATGTGGTCGGCGATCTGCTGCGCCTGATCGGGGGACAGTCCGCTGACCGATGCAAGGAGTTCTTCTGCGGTGGGCGTGGGCATGTTGGGATCCTCTCAAAGGGGTCGCTGCCATCCCAATCCAGTTTGGCGGCTACTTGGCCCAGTTCACGCCGAGCTCGGCGAGGGCGGCGAGCTGATCGGCGGTGAGCTTGTCGCGTCGGGTTTTGGTGTTGGAGACCCACACGCCGAGCTTCACGATCACAGGCTCCGTCTCGCCGTCGACCGTGATCTCCTCGCCGTGGGTCCTGGGGACAGGTCGGTGGGCGCCTTCCCGCTCGACCCACTGCGTGAGGGCTGCCAGGCCGCGCTGGAACGCCTGCTGCGCCTTGCTCGGCCACTTCTCCCCGCGGCTGGCTGCAGGGGCGGGGGAGGGCGCCTGGTCGGGCTGTACGCCGAGCGTGGTCAGCCGCTCCTGCTGCTCGGGCATGAGCCGCGCCCAGGTGGCCGGCTGCTTATGCTGCTGGAGCCATTTGCCGACGTCGTCGCTGTCGAAGGTGACGCCCGGGGCAATGCCGGGCAGCTGTCCGTCGGCGTCGACGAGGTCGGCGAGCACGCGGTAGTGGCGCTGCCAGTCCAGGGGCCAGGGGCAGTCCCAGTCCTTGTCGATCGCGGTCAGCTGCGGAGCGCGGGCCATTGCGGTGTCCTCGTTCTTGCCAAGGCCGTTCTTGGCGCCCTTGCGGCGGAGGTTGGCCATGTGCTGCCCGACGGGCATCATCTCGTCGTCCTCGCCCCACATCGCGTCCTGTCGGGGCGCGAGGTGCCCGGTGGCCCGCCGGTATGACCGGAGCGCGGCGAGCTTGGCCTCCCACGCCTCCTCGCCCGGCTCCCACACCATCCCGGCCTCCGGCGCGTCCAGGAGGACTTTGCGTCGGTCCTCCAACTCCCCGGCCCGCAGGGCCTTGCGCTGCTGGTGCACCCACCGCCCGAGGGGGAAGTCCTTGGTTGCGATCTCTCCGTTTGGTGACAGTGGTGTGAGAGACAGTGGGCTCTGGTGTGTTGATGCTGGTCGGGGGCTGTTTCGGGGTGTGTGGTCACTGTCTTGGATGTGAGAGATCGGGGTCTATCCACTGTCGTTGAGTGAGAGACGCCCAGTTCGCGTACTGACGTGAAAGCGAGAGATCGCAGATCAGCGACGCGTTGAAGGTGGAGCGGGTCCGCAAGCTCGGCAAGATCCCCTCGCTGGAGTGGTGCCAGACCTTCCTCCAGGTGTGCGGGATCCGGGGCACCGACGACTGGGTGTATGCCTGGCGGCGCCTGAAGGTGCTGGAGCGCCCGCAGGCGGGGAAGTGGCTGAAGGGCTGACCTGACGCCGGCCCGGCCGCCGGGGGTGAAGTCCTTCGGTGGCCGGGCCGGTGGCTTGTGCGTTTGACATGCGTTTCGCGGAGGAGTGGCGGGCTGCGTCCGACCCTTGCCGCCAGCGGTGGTGGCAGGACCGGCGCTGCTCCCTCGCCCGATCCATTGCCGTGGCATGGTCGCGGCGCGGTCTCGTGTTCTGGCCGTCCCACCCACCGCAGTGGGTGGGGAGCCCCCGTTGCGCCGGTAGCTCTGACGCGGCGTCCAGCCCGCGCTGGAACGCCTGCTGCGCTTTGCTTGGCCCGTTCGCTCTGCGGCTGTCTGTGGGGGTGGGAGAGGGCGCCTGGTGGGGTAGTACGCCGAGCTTGGTCAGCCGTTCCCGGACAGCACGCCGACCGCACCCGGTCCGGCGGGACGTGGCGGCTGGTCTGTAGTGATGGCCACTACCGTGTGGTGATCAAGTCTGTATGCTCCCGTTGGAGAGCGCGCCACAGGGTGAGTTGCGAAGGGCCAGCCGCACTGCTTGGGCAGAGCGGCTGGCTGCTGCTCGTGGCATGGGCGCCGATAAGTAATCTTCTCGGGGGAGACAACGCATGGCTGGAAAAATTGGAAAATTCGTGGCGGCCGCGGCGGCCGCGGCGGCGTTGGTGACGCTTGCGGGGAGCCCGGCAAGTGCCGACACCGTGGCGTACAACCAGCGTAGTGTCTGGTTGAACGGCCATCCGAGCGTCAACGACGACCAGGCGTGTGTCCGTCGGACCATATGGCTGAAAAGCACCGACTACACGTGGAAGATGTCCTTCGACGGGGGCTACCAGACCCGCGGGATATACCTGAAGGCGGGAACCTACTACTGGGCCGACTGCATCGTCTCCTTCGACGGCCGCTACCACCAGTATTCCCGTCTGTCCAAGGACGACGGTTCAGAGCCGGCGTACATCAGCACCGACAGGACCCTCATCCCGAAGGGCACGTACACCTTCGGCTCGTCGCTCATCCCGTTCGACCAGTAGGCCTGGACCCGTTTACACAGGCCCGTTCGGGTGGAGCGCAGCGAAGCCCGAACATTCCCAAGCGCAGCGCAGGACTCCGGCCCGAGGTGCCGGTTTCGCCCCGGCGAAACCGGCACCGCTGAGCGCAGTGAAGCGGTTCTCTCCTGAGACTCAAGCTACTCGCTGGCTGTGGTCGGTGATGTGCGGTCAGGGCGTGGCCGTGTCCGGTCGTGTGCTGAGTTGGCGGCGGCCGGTATAGGGCGCTACCGCGGCTCCTCGGCGGCTGCTTGTAGGGCCTCGGCCCGCTCGTGGGACGACGTAATTACGGATCTCGATTCCGATCATGCCCGTCCACCGCCACCCGGTTTTCGTGGCGCCGATCACGGCGGCTGGGACGGCTGTGGCCCTGGTGGTCGCCTGCCTCGGCCTCATCGCGCGGCCCGGCCCCGCCCACGGCCGACGCTGCGGCGACCGCAAGGTGGCCAAGGGCTTGCCCGCCTTGCGGCTGCCGGGTGGGCAAGCCTTAGGTCTGCCTGGGCAAGCCTCTCGCGCGCGGGCTTGCCCAACCCGGCGTCAGGGGGCGGTTGCCGCCCAGTCGATGCCGAGGGCGGCGAGCGCGGCGAGCTGGTCCGCTTGCAGCCGGTCCCGGCGCTGTTTCTGGTTGACGATCCAGACCCCGGTCCGGTGCTCGGTCCCGTCGGGGAGTTCCTTGACGTGACCACGGCCCGGCAGGCCCTCGCCCTCGCGCTCCCGGTACTGGGCGAGGGCCTGGATGCCCGTCTGGAAGGCGAGCGCGCCGCGCCCGGACGGGACGGCCCCGGCCGTCTTCGCGGGTGCCTGACGGGGCCGTGGCGCCTTTTTCACGCCCTGCGTGGCGAGTCGGGCCCGCTGTCCCTCGTTCAGCTTGTCGAAGTCGCGGCGTTGGGTGCCGAGCCAGCGTCCGACGTCCTCGCCGTGCCGGGTCACCCCCGGCACGATCGCCGTGAGGCGGGCGCCCTCGGCGAGGAGTTGGGCGAGGTAGGCGTGGTGGCGTTGCCAGTCGACCGTCCAGTCGGGGTTCCAGTCCTTGTCGATCGCGGCCAGCGCTTCGGCTCGTCGTTCGGCCCGTACGGGGTCGTTGCCGAGTCCGCCGGGCCGGCGGACGTTGGTGAGCCACTGCCCCACCGCCACGTCCAAGGCGGTCGCGTGCCTCGGTGCGGCGAGCGTCCCGTGGAGTTCGTAGTAGGCCCGCGCCGCTCCCAGGTTCCGCTCGAAGCCGGCGTCGGCGGTGTCCCACACGATCCCCAGCTCCTCCAGCTCGGCCGCCCGTTCCCCGGACATCTGTCCGGCCCGGAACGCGCGCCGCTGGTCGGACAGCCAGCGTCCGAGGGGGTAGGCGCCCTCG
>NZ_JBIAVF010000021.1:0-188168 GCF_042893755.1 Streptomyces sp. NPDC001568
GGAGGCCGACCAGCGCGGTGGCGTGCGTCAGGTTCGGGAAGTACCCGATGCGGACCTCGGAGGCGGAGAGCTTCGCGCCGCCCGTCGCGGCGGCGTTGGTGGCCTTGTCGCCCTCGTCCTTCTTGGACTCCGAGCCGTAGCCGCAGGCGGTGAGCAGCAGGGGAAGCGTCGCGGTGACGGCGATGGCGCGCAGGGTGGTGAGCGGTCTTGCGGCAGACACGGAGGTGTCCTTTCACGGGATGGAGTTCAAGGAGGTGCGGAGAAGGGCGACGCGTAGCCGTCGACACACACGGAACCGACGCCCGGCGGTGAGCGGTGAGCGGTGGGCGACGGGGTTGCGGTCGTCGGTCCGAGGAGCGAAAGGGTGTCGGACGGAGTCGAGCGCGGGAGTCCGTATGACGGGCTCGACCTCCGGCTCCGGAGTCCAGGCGGTCGGCGTGGGCGGCCGAGAGGCCCGCCCGACGGTGCTCAGCGCCGACTACGCGTGGAACGAGGTCCGGAGCGTGGTGTCAGCAGGCCTGACAGAGGGCGCCGGACGTGCGGAGCAGGTCGATGTGCCGGCGGGAGGTCAGAGACAGCATCCGGCCTGCGTGACGCGGTGTTCGCACGGCCCGCCTCCCTGAATTCCTAGTTTTCCCACCTGGTTGGTAGGCATATTGGCAGAGGCGGACAGCCGTCCCAAGAGGGTGACCGAATGGTGGACGCGGGAATCTCGTTATGTGAGAACGCGCAGGTGGGACACGGGTCAGGGA
This sequence comes from Streptomyces sp. NPDC001568, assembly GCF_042893755.1. NCBI lineage: Bacteria > Bacillati > Actinomycetota > Actinomycetes > Kitasatosporales > Streptomycetaceae > Streptomyces > Streptomyces sp. NPDC001568. Next base: position 753 of record NZ_JBIAVF010000021.1, read on the forward strand.
TTGGTCCAGGCGCCGGGGGTGTCGGCCAGCGCCGATACCCCCGCGGGCAGGTCGGACGACGCGACGTCGGCGAGGCTCACGCCGTCGAGGATCTCGCGGACATTGGCCCGCAGCGCGATCCACAGGGGGAGCAGTGCTTGGGCGGGGCCGGTGTAGGACAGGTCCGGAGGACGTACCCCGCGCACCGAGACGAGCGGCCCGTCCACGACGCGGATCACGTCCGCGATGCTGATGGACCGGGCGGGCTTGGCCAGCCGGTACCCGCCGTTGCCGCCGCGCCGGCTGAGCACGAGGCCGCCCCGGCGCATGTCGTTCAGGATGCCCTCGAGGAACTTGTGCGGGATGTCCTGGGCTTCGGCGATGGCCTCTGCCTTCACCGGCCCGTCATCCTGTGACGCGGCAAGCTGCAGTGCGGCACGTACCGCGTAGTCCGCCCTGGCTGAGATCCGCATGCGGACAGTATCTTGCATCGATCCGGCCGCTGTCCCCTCGCGGGTGGCCGCCGGCGCCGGGCAGGTGCTCGGGCCCGCGTCAGCGGAAGGCCGCCACCGCGGGGTGGGAGCCGTTGAGGTAGTGCTCGCCGATGGAGCGCAGGCGGTGGGCGGCGGGGCGGTGGGCCGTCAGGACCCGGGCATTGCGCCAGAAGCGGTCCAGGCCGGGCGCGTCGGCGAGTTCCAGCACCCGGGCGGTGATGCGCAGGGCGGCCTTCGACGTCACGGTCTCGGCCGTGGCGACCAGGGCCGCGACGCCGGCGGCTCCTTCCGCGTCGAGGTGCGGACCCGTGTCGAGGGCCCGCGCCATCACGTCCGTCGCCCGGGTGACCACGGCGGTGGCCGTCTGGGCGGCCGAGGCGAGCTCCCCGTACGTCAGGAAGAGGTCGGGGTCCTCGCCGGGCAGCCGGTGCGCGCGGCCGCCCCTGCTGAGGTCGCGCGCCTCGGTGAGGGCGCCCTCGGCGACGCCTAGGCCGACGTGACACAGGGCGAGCCGGAGCGCCGGCTCCGCGAGCGCCGTGAAGGGTGCGGTCGACTCCTCGTCGTGCGGCCGGCGGCCCAGCACCTGTTCGGGCGCGATGGTCACCCGGTCCAGGACGACCTCGCCCGCGCCGGCGACGCGCTGCCCGAGCCGGTCGTGGGCGGACTCGATGGTCACGCCCCGTGCGCTGGGCGGGATCCGTACGACCAGGACGTCGCCGCTCGCCGCGCAGACGGCGTCGAACACGATCTGGTCGGCCGCGGCCACCGCCGTGTCCACGAACCGGCGCCCGCTCAGCACCCAGCCGGGGGTGCGCCGCCGCAGCCTGAGCTCCGGTCCGTCGGTGTCCTCGTGGGAGACCGGAGCGCGGACCGCGCCGGTCCACAGCCACTGCTCGCCCACCGACTCCTCTTCGAGGGCGGTCGCGTGGTGGTGATGCGCGTAGAAGCGTCCGCTCCAGGTGTGCACGTAGTGGCGGGCGAGCACGTCGCCGACGGAGCTGTCCGCTGCGGCGATCTCCCGGATGACGGCGCATCCTGTGTGCCAGTCCGCCCCGCGGTCGGGCCCGGGCGGGGTGAGGGCCGCCGGCAGGCCCGCCTCGCGCAGCCGGGCCGTCTCGTCGACCGGCGGCTTGCCCGCCTGATCGCGGGCGATGGCGTCCGCGGCGAGGTCGTCCGCCACGTCGCGGGCGGTACGCAGGAGCGTGCGGCGCTGCTCGTCGACGGATTGCCGGGCGTCGGTGCCATGGGGGGTGGCGGTGGTCATTTCGGCTACTCCGGAACGTTGTTGGGTGGCATCGGCCGGCCGATTCACCGAATCCCCACCTTTCCCATCGGATTGATAGGGATACTTGCCCGAAGCCGCCCGTCCGGCAAGAGCGTGACCGAATAGCGGACGCCGTGATCTCGCCATGAGAGATCGTGCAGCTCGCCGCCCTTTCCTAGTGAACGAGTAGGAAAGTATTGACGCGCGCCCGCCGGGCACCTCACGATGTGACCATGTCCCCGTCGCAGCCGTTGCTCGTACGCCGCAGGCACGTTGACCTCCGTCGGGTCGCCAGCGCCGCCTGCCGACCCGTCTAGGGCTTCTTCGACAGGGCATTCCGCGATGCGCGCCGGCCTTCCGGTGCCGCTCCTCCCCGCGCGCCCGCTGTTCCCGTGACCCCGGCCCGCTGCGCCGTACGGGTTCCGCCCGGCGTGCGGGGCGCCGGCCCTCCGGCCGCACCCGTCACGGAGGCACCTGCCCTGTCGCGGCCCAACACCCGGCGTCCGTACCTCATTCCGAGCAGCCGAAGGGGCTCATCGTGACCACCGCACTTCCCGCACCGGTACCCGCCACCGCCGTCCGCCGCCCTCCGGCGCCGCGCCTCCGGCTGGTCGGTGACCGTCCGCCCGGCGTCTTCGCCAACGAGATCGGCGGCGCCCTCGTCGGATACCTCGTGTTCCTGCCGGCAGACGTGGACCCGGTCGCGGTGATGACCGCGCACGGCATACGCCCGGAGACCCGTCCCCTCGCACCCGGGACACTCCCGGCACCCGAGCCGGGACCGGCCCCGCACCCCGACGCCGTTCGGCTCGACCATGCCATCCGGGTCGATCGCGCACGTCGAGTGGCCGAGGTCGACGGACGCGAACTGGACCTCACCTACCTGGAGTTCGACCTCCTGGCCCACCTGGTGACCCATCCGTACACGGTCCACAGACGTGAGGCCCTCATCTCGGACATCTGGGGTTACGGACACATCGGTGACGGCCGGACGGTCGACGTCCACGTGGCCAGGCTGCGCCGCAAGCTCGGTCCCGCCCACCGGAGCCGCATCACCACCGTGCACCGCGTCGGCTACAAGTACCTTCCCGACCACCAGTAGCCCCGTAACCGGGCCGGTCCAGCTGCCCGACGGAGAGCTTCCGGGCCGGGCGGCGGGACTGGCACCCATTCGGAAGTTCGTCCGTGGAGTGTGGCGCAGGAGGTGTTCCCGTGGTGCGAGCAGCACTGTCCGTGTAGCGTCAGGGGCAGCTGTCATGGTTCCGAAGTACCGGTCGCCCGTGAGCGCAACTGCACGGGCGATTTTGCTGTTCGGCGTCTCTGAGGACCAGGGCGATCACCTCCGGCTCCCGCACCGTGCGGGACCGGTTTTCAGTCCCTTGGAGGACACATGGCCACCGGAACCGTGAAGTGGTTCAACTCGGAAAAGGGCTTCGGCTTCATCGAGCAGGAGGGCGGCGGCCCGGACGTCTTCGCCCACTACTCGAACATCGCCGCCCAGGGCTTCCGCGAGCTGCAGGAGGGCCAGAAGGTGAACTTCGACGTCACCCAGGGCCAGAAGGGTCCCCAGGCGGAGAACATCACCCCCGCCTGATGCGTCAATCCTTGTAGCGGCCGCGACCACGCAGTGGCTCCGCTGTCGCATGAAAGCCCGGTCGGCACACTCGTGCCGGCCGGGCTTTTCTTCCGCCGACCGACCGTGGATGCCGTCAGGCCGTGACGGCCGACCGCCTCCGGAACGTGGCGAGGCATGTCAGGCGCACTGAGCGGCGCCGGTGTGATCGCATCGGGGGCAATGACGACCACCGAGCTGATCCCGGTCAGCGGGGGAGGCCACGACCCCGACGAGGGTGCGGTGGGTCGTCCGGACCGGAGCGGGGCGCCGACGCCGGTCGTCGTCAGGGATCACGACCACCACGGAGATCGGCGTCGTCGCCACCCGCCCGAAAATCAGTGGAGCCCTACTGCCGTGGGCCGTTAACGTGCTTCCGCCCGCAGTCGCCCCCTGGCAAGGACGTGCCGTTGTACACCAAGTGAGACCCCCCGAGCGCTGAACCGTCGCGCGTCGCACCTGTGCGCCGTGCTCCTTTTCGCTGCGGTCTTCTCACTGGAACCGGTGTATTTGCATGTCCAGAACCTGGGTGGTCGTTCCCACCTGCCTGCCGATCGTCCTTCGCCGTTGCCACAGGTGTCCTTCCGGGCGCTTCCGCACGCACGGCAAGTTCCGTGTCAACGCGAACCACAAACTCCTCGATGCCTGGCTCCTGGCCCTGTGCGCCGGCTGCGGGGACACCACCAAACTCACCGTCCTGGAACGGACGCACGTGCGTTCCGTACGACCCGAGCTCCTGAACCTGATGCACGACAACGACCCCGGCCTGGCAGCCGAACTGCTCCAGGACCCGCTCCTGCTGCGCCGCAACCGCGTCGCCCTCGACTGGGACAACGCCTGGCGCCTCGACACCGGCGCGCCGGATCTGCCGGACGGGCCGGATGGTGAGGCGATCGAGGTCCGGGTCCGCTTCGCGGCGCGGGTGCCCGTGCGGCCCGTGCGACTGATCGCCGAAGGCTTCGGCCATGCGCGAGCCGAGGTGGAGAGGCTGCTCACCGAGGGGAACCTCGTGTCGACGGTCCGTCTGGGCGGCAAGCTCTCGAGCGACTTCACCTTCACGCTCAAGCGCTGAGTCCTTCGACCAGCCCGGGTCCTGTCCGGCAGCATCCGATCGGATCTGCCGGCAGGGCCCGGTCCGAGGCGAAGTCGGCCGGGCGCAGGCCGGCTCCGTACCCGCTCGGGCGGGCACGCCGTAGAACGCGTGGTCGGCCGTCGAGGTCCCGACGCGTAGGGACCCGTCGCCGGGGGAGGAGGCCACCCGTCGGCCGGTCAGGGGCGGCCGACCGGGACGTGGGGGCGCTGGATGTCCTCCGGGTGGGCCGTGTGCAGCACGGCCTCCTCGTGGGCGACGGTGCCCGCCGCGACGAGGGCGTTGATGCTGGTTTCGAGGGTCCGCATGCCGTCACGGTGGCCGGTCGCGATCATGTTCCGCAGCTGGCGGGTCTTGCCCTCGCGGATCAGGTTGCGGATCGCCGACGTGCCCACCAGCACCTCGAAGGCCGCCACCCGGCCCCCGCCGATCCGTGGGATGAGCGTCTGGTTGAGGATGCCGACCAAGGTGTGCGCCAATTGCAGCCGGATCTGCGGCTGTTGCTCGGCCGGGAACACGTCGACGATGCGGTCCAGCGTCTGCGACGTGTCGTTGGTGTGCAGGGTGGCGAACACGAGGTGCCCGGTCTCGGCGATGGTCAGGGCGGCGGAGATGCTCTCGGGGTCGCGCATCTCGCCGAGGAGCAGGACGTCCGGATCCTCGCGCAGGGCCGCGCGCAGCGCGGCGGGGAACGAGTCGGTGTCGGTGCCGACCTCGCGCTGGTTGACCGCCGAACGCTTGTGCTGGTGCAGGTACTCGATCGGGTCCTCGATGGTGAGGATGTGCACCGGGCGGTGCGTGTTGACGTGGTCGAGGAGCGCCGCCAGACTCGTCGACTTCCCGGAGCCGGTCGGCCCGGTGACCAGCACGAATCCGCGCGGCAGGCCCGCCCACCCGAGGACGACCGGGGGGAGCCCGAGCTGCTCGGACGACGGCACGTTGAAAGGGATGATCCGCAGCGCCAGCGCCGACGCGCCGCGCTGCACGAAGGCGTTCCCACGCAACCTGGCCTTCGCTCCCCAGCTGAACGCGAAATCGACCTGCTTCTCCCGGCGGAACCGTTCCGTGAGTTCCTCGCCCAGCACGCCGGTCACCAGGCGATCGACCTCCGGCTCGGTCAGCGCGGCCCCGTCGAGCGGTCGCAGGGCGCCGTCGACGCGGAGGAACGGCGCCGATCCGGTGGTGAGCAGCAGGTCGCTGCCGCCGCGCTCCCACAGCTCGCCGAGCAGGTGGTCGATGATCGCGGAACTCGGCCCGGACATGGTGGTCTCCAAGGTGGGGTGCTTGTTCATGGCAGGACCGTCCACTGCTTGACGGTGCCGGCGTGTCCGTCGAAGGACACTGCGGCCCGGACGAGCGGGCCGGACAGCAGATCGATCCGGGCGCCGCCGAGGTGCACGGTCGCGCCGCCGCTCCCGGCGGTGACGGTGTAGGTGACTGTGAGCCCGGCCAACTGGGAGGCTGTGGTCAGGCCACACGGTGCCAGGTCGATCCGGTCGGTCACCGGGCCGTTCGCGCCGAGACGGACCGGCACGTCCAGGGCGTTGTCGACGCCGGCGCAGGTGCTGCCGGGGAAGTTGACCGACACCTTCACCGAGGCCACGTCGCCTTCCTCGTGGTGCGCCACCTGGAGGACGACGTGGTCGAGCGGTCCGGTCGTGGCCGGTGCCGGTTGGGCGTAACCGCCGAGTGTGGCGGACGCCCGGCCACCGCCGGGGACGGTGGCGCCCGTGACGTCGACGGGCGCGCCGGGAGCCGGGGGCGTGAACCCGGTGATCGCGGTGACCGACGCCGGTTCGGCGATCACGGCCGGATAGGTCGTGAACAGCACCGGCTCCGGTGGAACTCCGATCACCGGGCGGAGGTACCTGCTGGTCGGGCTGATGCCTAGACCGATGGTCCGGGCGATGATGCCGCGCGTGACGACCTGCGAGCCGACCTGGCTCATCGACAGGTCGACGGCAGCGGTCGGCGCGTACACGGTGCCGTTGATCAGCAGGCGGCTGTGACGGGTGGCCGTGTCGGCGTCGTCGGTCGACTTCAACACCGCGCAACGGTTGCCCGCGGTGAGGCAGCCGGACAGGGCCCTGATGGACGGGGCGCGGAACACGATGTCGAGCTCGACGCCGTCGAGTTGGACGGCGGCTTCGGTACTGACCGCGCCCAGCCTCGCCGCGTAGTCGACGGCGAGCTCGGACAACTGGTCGGCCTTCGTGACCCCGCAGGCGCCGAGATCGACCAGGTCGACGCCGAGCGTCCTTTCGTGGGTGGTCAGGGTGTGGTTCGCGTCGCAGGCGGTACCGGTGCCGGAGACGGTCAGCGCTGCCGTGGGCGGGCCCGTCGGCGCGGGAGGCTCCGTGGGAGACGGTGGCTCCCCAGGCGAGGGTGGTGCGGGGGTCGTGTCGTCGTCCTGGTGCGATACACGCAGCACGAGCTTGTCGATCACCGCCCCCGCCGGCAGGGGGAGCATCGCGAACGCGCCGAGCCGGATCGACGCCGTCGGGGTGGCCGTGGAGAGCCTCGCGGTCGAGGTGGTGGCGTCGAGCGTCTGCGCGTTCTTCGGGTCGAGGAACGCCGTGGCGGTGGGCGTTCCGGTGCTGACGGCCTGGGTGGGTCGTACCGCGATCGCGGGTCGGTGGTCCAGTTCCAGGCTGACCCCGTCGAGCTGAGCGGTGGCGGTGGTGCTGCCGGCGCCGGGGGCGGCGGTGTAGGTCACGACCAGGCCGGTCAGCTGGGCGGGATCGGTCAGGCCGCAGGTGGTGACCAGGTCCAGGGTGTCGGTGGCCAGGGCGCCCCGGCGCGTGGCGAGCTTCTGCGGGGTGGTGCAGGCGCCGGGCATGCCGGGCCCGGTCAGGGTGACGGCGACCGTCGGCGGCGGTCCTCCGGTCGCCCCGGGGTCTTCGCGGTGCGCGATGTGGAGCAGGGCCCCGTCCAGGACCGAGCCGGGCGCCACCGCAGGGGTGTCGTAACCGCCGAGGCTGATGGTGGCGGTCGGCCTTGCGACCGGGTCGAGAGTGGCGTGGGCCGTGTTGGCGCCGTCGATCGCCTGGGCGTTGGCGGCGCGGATGAACGTCGACGACGACGCGCTCGTCGCAGGCCGGGGCCGCGGCGGGTCGTGGACGACTTCGAGCCACATGCCATCCAGGGAATGGGCGCCCGCGGTGCCGCCCGCCGTCAGCCCGGCGTTGTAGGTCGCGGTCAGCCCGGTCAGTTGTGCGGGGTTGGTGATCCCGCATGCCTTCAGGTCGACGCGGTCGTCGGCCAGGCCGGCCCGCGCGGTGAGCGGCAGGGCGGTACACCTGCCGGCGCCGCCCGCCGGGGTGACGCTGATGCTGGGCGCCGCCGCGTCACCGCTCTCCCGATGGGCCACCCGCAGCACGGCGGAGTGGATCGTCGAACCCGGCGGCAAGGGCGGCAGGCCGAACCCGACCAGGGTGATCGACGCGGACGGGGCGGCCTTGGTCAGATCGGCGCCCGCCACCGACGTCGGCTGTTCGCCGATCTCCAGAGCGTTGTCGGGCTCGGTGCCGGTGGCGGTGAACCCGGTCGACGCGGCCACGGCGGTCGGCTTGAACGTGGTCGGGGTGCGGTAGGCGACCTCCAGCCAGATGCCGTCCAGGCGTGCCGTGGCGGTGGTGCCGCCGGTGTCCAGGGTGGCGGCGTAGGTCACCGCCAGGCCGGTGAGCCGGGCCGGGTCGCTGAGCCCGCACGCGCCCAGCAGGTCGATCGGAGGATCGGTGGCGAGCGCCGTGTGCCGGGGCAGGTCGTCGGTGCGGCAGGTGTCCGCGCCGACGGCGGTCGTCACCTTCACCGCGCCGGGGGCGGTCAGGTCACCGCCGTCCTCGTGCCTGACACGCAGCGTCGCGCTGGTGATGACCGAGCCGGGCGGCACCCGCGGGGTGAAGCCGGCGAGCTGCATCGAGGCCGAGCGTCGCTTCGTCGGGTCGAGGACGGCGTCGGACGTGCAGCTCGCGGTGCCCGTCGGCTGCGCGCACCCGGGTGGGGTCGGCCGTTCGCCGCTGGTCAGGGCATGGCCCGGGTCGGCGAAGCCGGTGTTCGTGACCACCGCCGCCGGCTTCAACGTGTGGGACGGCTTCGGCGGCTGGACCCCGTACACCGCCACCTGCTGCGCGTCCGGGCTCACCGGGGCGCACAGTTCGACGTGACCACGGTCGACCTGGAATCGGCTGCCGCCGCCCATCACGACCTCGACGCCTTCGGGGCGCGTCGTGTCGCAACCGCCCGGGTTGGGGATGGTCGGGCGGGTGGGGGCCCCGGGATCCCAACCCGCCCGCGTGCCGCCGACCACGCTGACCGTGGGGTCGTTGACCGTCCAGACCGCGTCGGCGCCGGTGAAGGTGAAGTCGAAGTAGTGGATACCCGGCTCCAGCCACACGACGACGTCGGGGCAATCGCCACCGGTGAGGCGGGTGAGGGCGCGGGCGTCGTCGTAGTAGCCGGGTTGCAACCGCACCAGCCAGGCACCGGGGTCGGGGCAAGCGGGCACCGTCCGCCGGACCGGAACGGCCGTGGCCGGCGGGGTGTGGTCCGGGTCGGCGCCCACGACCTCGTCGGCGGGAGCCGGCGGGGTGTCGTTGGCGCAGTCGCGCGCGTACGGCGCCTGGTTCGGGGACAGCCGGGTCTGTGACACGGCGCCGGAGCAGTTGCCGACGGCCGACACGTCGCCCGACACCACCATCGAGGCGCCCGCGCCGGTGGTGATGTTCGAGTGGGAGAACACGCTGCCCTGCACGCGCAGTCCGGGCGTGGTCACGTGGATGCCGTCGTCCGCCGCCTTGCCCAGGCTGCGCAGCGCGTCCTGCGGTTGGGTCGCGCGCGTGGCCGCGGGAGACGTGTTGAGGGGGTCGCAGTGGACGATCATCCGCCGGCCGTTGATCGGCGGGGCGGTGTAGTCGGCGCACGGGTTGCCCTGCGAGAAGTTCTTGATCGCGAGCTGCGTGGCACCGTCCGCGCTGTAGTCCCGCTTGGTCTGGTCGACGTACACCTTCGCGGCTTTCAGTCCGGTGCCGGCGAAGGACAGGACCGACACCGCGACCAGGCTGAAGACGACGATGAACGCCAGCGCGAGGATCAGTGCCGCGCCCTGTTCGTCGCCGCGCGGGCGGCGCGCATTCAGGGGGCACGGGCTCGGGCGGCGCGGATTCGGGCGGCCGGTCATGACGCGCTCGATCGTCGGACGGCTGTGAGGGCGGTCGGGGGTGCGGCGGGATCGCTCTGCACGGTCAGCGTTACCTCCATGGGCGAGGTGCACGAGGTCTCGGCACCGCAGCTCAGAGTCACCGGATGGGTCGATGTGGTGGGGTCGAACCGGCCCAGCGACGTGGTGACGACGCCGGCGTCGGTGCACGTCACCCGGTTGAGGGCGCCGGTCGGACGGTCGTAGGCGTACACGACGTCGGTGCCGGGCCGGCTCAGGTGGACGATCACGCCGACGACGCCGCATGCGGGGTCGGTCGTGACGTGGGCCGCGCTGTGCACATCGCCGTAGAAGTAGCGGCCCAGCGTGCCCACCGCGCTGGTGGCGGCCACCCGCTTCTCGGTGCCCGCCGTGAATTGCAGTCCGAGGACGATCGCCTTCGGCAGCAGGAGCCCGATGATGCCCAGGATGACGATGGTGACCAGCAACTCGGTCAGGGTGAACCCCGACTCCGAGCGTCCCGTTGGTCGTTGGTCGGTCATGACAGCATCGACTCCCGCTTGACCACTTCGAGCGTGGCGTCCCTGACGGAGTGCGGGCCGGTCGAGTGCACGGTAAGCGTCACCTTCTGCACTCCGGTGTCGGCCGTCGGGCAGGTCGGGCCGAACGCACCCACTCCGTCCCAGTATTCGATCGTGACGGTGACGGTGTACCCGGCCGGCGGTGTCGGCGTCTCGTAACCACGGGCGCAGGACACGTACGGCGCGCCGACGACCTTCTCGGCGGCGCTGCGGATGACCGAGTCGGCGCCGGTCACCTTCTGTTGCGTGACCGAGCTGATGATCGCGGTGCCCATGCCCCCGAAGATGGCCACGAAGGCAACGCCCATGAGCACCACGGCGACGAGCACCTCGACCAGGGTCTCGCCCTCTTCGCCACGGGGGCGCCGGGGGCGGCGTGCCGGGCCGGTCATTGGACCTCGACCTGGTTGTAGACGCCGTAGATCGCCGAGAGGAGGGCGACGGCCACGAACCCCACGACGACCCCGACCACGATGACGATGGCCGGCTCGAACAGGCTGGTCAGCCGCTTGAGTTTGTGCTGCAGCTCCTTCTCGTAGAACTCCGACACGTTCTCGAGCTGGTCGTCGAGGGTCCCTGTCTCTTCCCCCACGCGCATCATCTGGGTGACTGCCCCGGGGAACAGTTTGGTGCGGGCGATCGGCCCGGAGATGCCGCCGCCTTCGAGCATCTCCACCCGTGCCCTCGCGATGGACCGTTCGTACACCAGGTTGTTGGCGCCCGAGGCGGCCAGGTTGAGCGCCTCCGGGATGGGCACGCCGGCCTTGATCATCGAGGTCAGGATGCGGCAGAACCGTTCGATGACCATGTAGCGGACCACGTCGCCGACCACCGGCATCGCCAGCAGGAATCGGTCGCGCAGTACCCGTCCCCGCTCGGTCCGCAGACCGGCGATCACTGCCGCGACGAGCGCGACGAGCACGCCGATGATGACCGGATACCAGACGGTGACGAAGTCGGTGAAGCCCAGCAGGATCCGGGTCGGCAGCGGCAGTTCCGCGTTGAAGGACTCGAAGAACAGCTTGAAACGGGGCAGCACGAAGATGACGAGCACGAGGATGACGCCGATGGCCAGGGCCATCACCAGGCTCGGATAGGTCAGGGCGGAGCGGATGGTACGCCGGCCCTCGACGTCCCGCTCGATGTAGCGGCCCAACTGGGCCATCACCACGTCGAGTTCACCGGTCGCTTCCGCCGAACGGAGGACGGAGACGTAGAACGGCGGGAGCGCCTTGGCGTGGGTGGCCATCGCGCCGGCGAAGCTTTCGCCGAATCGCAGCGAGTCCGTGACGTCGACGAGCAGCTTGGCCAGCTTCTTGTCCTTGGTCTCGGCGCGGATGATCTCCAGGGCGTCGAGGATGGGTACCCCGGCTTTGATGAAGGCGGCCATCTGGCGGGAGAAGTTGCTCAGCTCGACCAGGTCGACCTTCGCCGCGGTGAGTTCGAGCTGCAGCAGGTTGCGGCCCGCGGCCGTGACCGACCGCACGTCGTACCCCTGCCGGGTCAGGCTGGTGGTCACTCCGTCGACACTGGAGCCCGTGAGCACGCCGGTGGCCTGTTTCCCGTCCGGGCCGACCGCGACGTACTTGAAGGTGGCCATGCCGATGCACTCCTGGTGTCCGGTGTCAGAGGTTCGCGTTGTCGGTTCGTCGGTTCGTCGGCTCGTCGGTGTTCAGGTGCGGCAGCCGGCGAGCCGGGCACCAGGGTGCGTTCGGCTAGACCACGTACACGCTGGACATGATCTCGGCGATGGTCGTGACCCCCTCCTCCACGAGACGGACGCCGCCGTCCAGGAGGCTCTCCATGTGCTCCTCGCGGGCGGCAGCGCGCAGGCTGCTGATCGGCGCCTTGTCGACGAGCAGCCGTTTGACCGTGTCGCTCATGACGAGCAGTTCGAAGACGCCGATCCGCTCCTGGTAACCGGTTCGGGAGCAGAAGTTGCAGCCCCGCCCCTGCCAGAACCCGGAGTCGGTCGAGCCGCCGGCCTTCGTGAAGAAGGCCAGTTCGTCCAGACCCGGCTGGTAGGGCTCGCGGCACTGGTCGCAGATCCGCCGCACCAGTCGCTGGCTGACCACGCCGGCGACCGTGGAGGTGATCAGGAACGGCTCGATGCCCATGTCGGTGAACCGGTGCAGCGCGGAGCAGGCGTCGGCGGCGTGGATGGACGACAGGACGAAGTGGCCGGTGAGAGCGGACTCGACCGCGATCCGCGCCGTCTCGCCGTCTCGGATCTCGCCGACCAGGATCACGTCGGGGTCCTGCCGGAGGATCGAGCGCAGCCCGGTCGCGAACGAGACGCCCGCCTGATCGTTGATCTGGATCTGGTTGACCGACGGGACCACGTACTCCACCGGGTCTTCGATGGTGGTGATGTTGCGCTCGCTCTGGTTCAGTTCACCGAGCGTGGCGTACAGGGTGGTCGTCTTTCCGCTGCCGGTCGGTCCGCCGCAGGCGACCATGCCGTACGGCGAGCGCAGCAGGGACGCGAACCGTTCGTAGGTCGCGGCGGGCATGCCGAGCTCGGCCAGCCGCAACAGGGTGCGGTTGCTGTCGAGCAGCCGCAGTACCGCTTTCTCGCCCCAGATGGTGGGGGTGGTCGCGACCCGGATGTCGACCGACCTGCCGTCGATCTCGGTGGCGATCTGCCCGTCCTGCGGACGCCGCCGGTCGACGATGTTCATATTGGCCATGATCTTGATGCGGCTGACCACGGACGGGCCCATGTTCTCCGGCAGGCTCAGTACGTCGTGCAGCGCGCCGTCGATCCGGTACCGGACCCGGACCCGGTCGGCGTGCGGTTCGATGTGGATGTCCGAAGCCCGGTCGCGCAGGCCCTGGGTCAGCATGAGGTTGACCAGGTGCACGACCGGCGCGTCCTCGCTCACCACCCTGGCACCGGAGTGGGCGTTGCGACCGGTCTCGGTCGCCTCGAAGGCCTCGACCAGGCTGCCGGCGCCGGCCAACGCCCGGTAGGCGCTGTCGATCGAGCGCCGGATGTCCGAGGGAGCCGCGATCGCCAACCGGACCTGGTCCGGCGCGACGGCCCGGCCGACCTCGTCGAGTACGCGCGGGTCACCCGGGTCGCCCGCCGCGATCAGCAGCGTCCCGTCGGTCCGCCGCACCGCGACGACGCCCAGCGAGCGGGCCAGCGCCTCCGGCACCCGGGCGGCCGCCTCGGGATCGGGCTCGCTCTGGTGCAGGTCGGCGACCGGGATTCCGAGTTGAACCGACAGTGCCTCGATCAGTGACCGCTCGTCGACCATGCCGAGTTCGACCAGGAGGGCGCCGAGCCGCTTGCCCGACGCCGACTGCTGCAAGAGCGCCTCGTCGACCTGTGCCGGGGTGAGGAGCCCGCGCCGCACCAGCAGTTCCCCGATGCGTGGCCGCTCCCGCCCTGCGGGCGAGGGCTGCGCCGCGACGGACGCCGCGTCCGGGGCGGGTCCGTCAGCCGTAGCCGGCGACGGCGCCGAGCTCTGCACCCCATCGGGCAGGGTGTGGTCCTCGCCCACAGGACTTGTCGTCGCCGCGCGGCGCCGGAGAAAACGGCCGTTCGCCACGGAACCCACCCCTTTCACGCATCCAGAACAGCGGCAGACCATCCGCCGCGAGCGAATCGCATTGGTCGTCAGTTGCTGATTAGTCAGCGGCACACTACAGCACGCCCTCGCGTCACCCTCGGCGCCCTTGCTGCGGATGCGCCCCTTGTAAGTCCATCACCTGCTCAGTAGTCTACCGCTGATTAATCAGGCTGTTACTAACGCTCGGTTCACCTGGACCGGTCGCTGTAGATGGAGAAAGATGTTCACAAACCTGCAAGGCGCGTTGCGTCAGCGAATGCGTGCACGGACCGAGAACGCGGAAGCCGGCTTCACGCTCGTCGAGCTTCTCGTGGTCATCGTGATCCTCGGCATCCTGTCCGCCATCGTCGTCTTCTCCGTCAGCGGCATCAACGACAAGGGTCAGGGCGTGGCGTGCAAGGCCGACAAGGCCACGATCCAGACCGCGGAAGAGGCGTACTTCGCCAACAACAACAAGTACGCCACCGTGGAGGACCTCTACAAGGCCGGGCTCCTGTCCACCGTTTCGGAGTGGCACGAGGTAACGGACCTCACCAAGTCCGTCGCCACGCCGATCGCCGGTAGGGCCTGCGCGACCACCCCCTGATGCGGGGTTTCTCACTCAGGCTTCACCCGTCGCCGATCGTCCAGTGATCGCGTTGGTCGGGTGGCAGCGGAAGCGCCACCCGGCCGAGCGTGTTCGGCGACCGGATGGTGACGGGAAACATCCGGTACGGCACCATGACGCCCATGTCATCCACATTTGTCATAATTATCGGCCTGTTGGGGCTCGCGGTCGGATCGTTCCTCAACGTCGCCGTATCCCGCGTGCCGGCCGGCCGATCGGTCCTGCGGCCCCGCTCCGCCTGCCCGGGATGCGCCACGCCGATCGCGGCCCGGGACAACATCCCCGTCGTGTCCTGGCTCCTGCTGGGCCGGCGCTGCCGCGCCTGCCGGGTTCCGATTCCCGGGCGCTATCCGCTCATCGAAGCGCTCACCGGGCTCCTCTTCGCCGCCGAGGCAGTTCGCTTCGGCTGGTCGGAAACGCTGCCGGCCGCCCTGGTATTCACCGCAGGACTACTGGCCCTGGCCGCCTGCGACGCGGAACAGTTCCTGCTCCCTCGACGGCTGATCTACCCGACTCTCGGACTCACCGCCGCCTGCCTGCTCACGGCCGCGGCGGCCACCGGCCAGTGGCACCGGCTCGGCGTGACCGCGGCATGCGCAGTGGGCGGGTTCGCCGTCTTCTTCGCCCTGTACCGGGCGCGGCCGGCCTGGCTCGGATTCGGCGACGTGCGCCTGGCCGGCTTGCTCGGTACCGGGCTGGGCTGGCTCGGTCCGTGGTACCTCGTCTTCGCGCTGCTGGCCGGCAGCGTCGCCGGGTTGGCTGTGGGCATCGCGCTCATCGCGGCGGGGCGAGCGACCCGCCGAACCCGCCTGCCCTTCGGCCTGTTCCTCGCCGCAGGCGCCATCGCCGCCATCCTCGTGGGCGCGCCTGTCATCCACTGGTACGAGAGCCTGAGCGACCTGTACGCGCCGGGTGCGGTGCTCACGCCGGTTCGCCACTGAACCCTCACCGCCAGGGCCGGACGACGGATCCCTCGTGCGCCGCCCGCCGGACCGATCGGTGTGTTCTCCCGGGATCCGGCGCCCACGCCGAGCCTTTTGGCATCGGGCTCGGCCGGCATCGCGAATACCATCGGCGATCCTTACTCTTGTCGCTATGAAGGAACCTGATCTGCCACTGGCCGAATGGATCGTGCTCGCACTCCTGGCCGAACGACCCAGCCATGGCTTCGCCATCGCCACCCTCACCGCGGAGGGCGCAGAGATCGGTGAGTTCTGGTACATCTCGCGACCCATGGTCTACCGGTCGATCACGCGGCTGGTCGAGCGCGAACTGATCACGCCGGTCGGCGCCGAGGAAAGCGACCGCGGACCGCAGCGCATGATCCACGCCGCCACCCGCTCGGCGAAGACGACGGTCAGCCGGTGGCTCAGCGAACCCGTGACGGAACTGTTCGACGTCCGCGCCGAGCTCACGTGCAAGCTTCTGCTGCTCCAGCGCCGCGGCACCAGCCCGGCCCGCCTGGTCGAGCGGCAGCGCGTCGTCATCGACGAGATCGAGGAATCGCTGCGCGCCAAGGAGGACGCCGCCGGCGACCACATCGCCCGCGCGAGCTACGCCCTGCGGCTGGAACACGTCCACGCCGCGCGCCGCTTTCTCGACGCCGTCGACGTCGACTCGACGCAGCCGACCGTCAAGACCCGCTGACGTGACGCTCGTGGTCATCCTCCCCCCGGCGTCCACGTCAACGCCGCGCGCGCCACGACCCGATCCGATCGGTAGCGGACGGCAGGACCAAGAAGGGCTCGGCGATCGCGTCATCGCGATCGCCGAGCCCTTCTCGCACATCAGCGTGTCATAGGCAGCAGCCGGGAACGGGTCGTCGGCTACGGCACCTCGACGACGGTCTCGCAGGAGCCGCCGACCGCGATCGCATCCGTGCCCGGGAGCGTCGGACCGCCATGGGCGTCGCCGGCGCAGACGTCCGCGCCGCTACCGCCGGACAGGGTGTCGCTGTCGGCGCCACCGACCACGGTGTCGTTGCCGTTGCCACCGGAGAGCGCGTCATTGCCGGCCCCGCCCTTGACGGCGTCCGTGCCGTCACCGCCGCTGATGGCGTCGTTGCCGTCACCGCCGTCGACGGTGTCGTTGCCGTGGTTGCCCGACACGGCGTCGTTGCCGCCGAACGTGCAGATCGTGTCGTTGCCGCCGTTCCCGCTGACACTGTCGTTCCCGTTGCCGGTCACGATCACGTCGGCGCCGCTCGTGCCGTTCACGGTCCCGTTGCCGGTGATCGTGGCGGCGAGACCGTTGCAGCCGGTCGAGACGTTGATCGTCACGGTCGCGATGTTCGAGTCGACGGTGCCGTCGGTCGCCTTGTACGTGAAGGTGTCGCTTCCGACGTAGGCGCCGGTGGGCCGGTAGGTGAACGAGCCGTCCGGGCCGAGCGTGAGGGCGCCGTGCGTCGGCGCGGTGACGACCGTCGCCGTCAGCGTGCCGCCGTCGGGGTCCGTGTCGTTGCCGAGGACACCGGGAGCGCCGACGACGAGCGGGGTGTCCGCCCCGACGTGGTCGTACGAGTCGTTCGCGGCCGTCGGCGTCCGGTTCGTCGCGTTGAGCAGCACCGAGGCGTCCTTGACGAACGTCGCCGAGCTGTTGCTGTTGGCCGTGACGACATCGGGGCGCCCGTCACCGTTGAGGTCGGCCACCGCTGCGGCATACGGGTTGGTACCGCCGTTCAGCCCGAAGGCGAGCGGGCCGCCGAACGCGCCCGTGCCGTCGCCCTCGAACACGACGACCTCGCTCGTGCCGGAGCTGGAGACGACCAGGTCGACGTGGCCGTCGCCGTTCAGGTCGGCCACCGACGCGGAGGTGAGGTTCGACCCCGCCGACAGGAGGTTCGCGGCGGCGAACCCGCCCGCGCCGTCGCCGAGCAGGACGGCGACGCGCCCCGGCGTACCGGGCGCCACGATGACGGCGTCCTGCTTGCCGTCCTCGTTGACGTCGGCGAGCCTGACCTTGGAAGGCAGCGTCATGCCGGCCGAGACGCTCGACGCCGTGCCGAAGCCCCCGTCTCCGTCGCCCAGGAGCACGGAGAGGGTGCCGGCCGACGAGTTCGACGTGACCAGATCCAGATGGCCGTCGCCGTTGAGATCGGCGGCCCCGATGCCCTGCGGGCCGGTGCCGCCGTTCAGCGCGAACCGTGTCGCCGCGCCGAACGTGCCGTCCCCGTTGCCGAGCACGACCGCGGCGTTGTTCGTGTTCGGGTTGGACGTCGCGAGGTCCGGCTTGCCGTCCTCGTCGAAGTCGCCCACGGCGACGTCGATCGGGAAGCGCACGACACACGGGTTGTCGCCCGTGGTGTCGCACCCGGGCGTCGGGTTGAGGTGTACCGCCGCTCCCGCGCCGAGGGCGCCGGAGCCGTCGCCGAGCCAGACCAGAGCGACGTTGCCGCGCGCGTCCTGGCTGATGACGTCCTGGTGGCCGTCGCCGTTGAGGTCGCGGATCACCGCCGAGGTGAGGAAGAGGTTCGAGAATCCGGTCTGAGGTGCCGCGTACTTCGTCACGGCGCCGAAGCTGCCACCACCCGAGCCGAGGAACACGCCCAGGCCCTCGGTGCGGATCGCCGTCACGAGGTCCGGCTTCCCGTCGTTGTTGAGATCGCCGACCGCGACGGCGGAGCTGCCGCGACCGTTGTCGTCGAGGTGCGCAGCGGTACCGAAGCCGGTCGTGTTCGCGCCGGTCGCCGAGGCCGGGGTGGCGACCATGACGACGGTCGCCACCGCGAGGACGAGGGCCGGGAGACGACGTGGCCGCCCGCGCGTGACCGCGACCGGGAGGGCGTTCGGAGTGAGGTGCCGACGTGGTGATCTGTGCATGGGTGAGGACCCTCCTAAGGGCCTGACGCGTAGGAACGGGTGACGCCGGCATGACGGCCGTCGATCGGCGACATGTCGTGCCGGTCGTCACCGATCCGGTGGGAATTCAGGGCGGGATGACGCCGGCCGATCGACTCGGCCGGTCAGCCATTGACGACGCGGGCGGCCTGAGCGATGCGCGTCATGCGTCCTGCGGGGCGCGTGTTCCGGCAGTTCTGCCGTCGATGGGCAGGGGGCGCGGCGACGGGGATCGCCGGGCCGGGACCGCCGGCGGGCGTTGTTCGTGCCTGACCGACGGCCCGTTGCCCAGTGTTCCGGGCCTAGTAGCCGTAGGCGGCGAGGGTTCCCTGGATGTTGGCGTCGAGGTCCCAATCGTTGTTGAACAGGTCGCTCCAGGCGGTCGCGGCGCCGGCGTGGCCGCCGGTCAGGGCGATGCCGTACTGCTCGATGGCCCCGTAGCCGGAGTACGCGCTCGGACTGACGTCGGTCCACGTGTTGGGGTCATTGGCCGTGGTGCCGTTCAGTGAACTGGACGTCCAACTCACGCTCACGACGTTCGACTTCGCGACAAGGCCGAGCTGGGTGTTGCCGCCGGCGTTCGCCGTCACCGCGCCGCGGACCTGGCTGATCCCCGATTCCAGGCGCACCTTGCACGCCGTGCCCGCGCTGTCGCACGCGCTTCCCCGGAACACGTTCTGGCCCGCCCCGCTGTCGGTCCACGTGAACCCGTTCTGTACCAGCGCCTGCTTGGACGCCGCGCCGAACGGTGCGGAAGCCGGGTCGGCGACCGCGATCCGGTTCCCACTCGTCGTCAGCCAGGTCACCACGCCCGGGATCGTCGTGGGCGCGCCGCCGGAGACCGGCGACGCGTCGCAGCGAGGCGACTGCGCCTTGCCGTTGCCGCTGCCGTTGGCGTCCGCGCCGAACGCCAACGGCGGGCTTCCGGCGTTGGACGGGTCATCGCCCTTGGTCGAACCTGCCCAGCTGCCGTTACAGCTGTAGATCGCCAGGCGCCCGACCGCTACGAGATGCTTGGATCCGGGGTCGCCGTTGCACTCGACGCTCGCGCTCGCCACGCACGTTCCGCCGGCCGAGGTCGGGATGACCGCGTCCACGTTGGCCTCGTCCGCCGACAGGAACGCGTCGATGTGCAAAGGCCCGTTGAGGCAGTTGTTCGAGGAGGAGGGATTGCACGTGGTGTAGGGGCCGGCGCTCTTCAGCTGCTGCCGCAGGCTTCCCGAGGTGATTCCGCGCATCGTCGACGTGTCGATCGCCGGCTTGTTCCAGAACCCGCCGATCTGCGATGCGGTGTTCGCCGTGAACGGCGTGAACGACTTGGTCGTCGCGATGTGACTCTTCATGTCCTTCAGGGCGGGATACATGTTGTTCGCGACACCCACCTCCGAATCCGTCGTGGCGAACGCTGCCGGTGCCGCGGCGGCGATCAGCGCCGTCGCGAGGGCACCCGCCGCGAACGCGTTCCGCACCCGTCGCATCGCGGTGCGGCCGGAGTGCGGAACGCTTCGAGCGCGGCTGGACCTTATGTGCATCTGCTACTCCTAGTCGATCTGGTGGGCGGCGGCTGCCGGAGGGGCACCCTGCTGGTGGGATCAGGCAAATGCCGGAAACTCATGGGCATCTGCGAGGTTTCCGGCATGAAGGTGCCGCACGCGCCTAGATGGTGCTCACGCGGAACGCCAGTAGTCAATCGTTGACAACCTCACGCGCTGTGGATGTAATGCACGTATCCAGACGGCGACGGGCCTGGCGGACGCATGTCGTCAGCCCGCTGCGGGACGCGAAGAAGGGGCTGGCGGCACGATGGGCAGAGGCGTGGTATGGCAGTGTTGAGCAGGCTGTCGGGCTCGCGCGCGATCAGGCGTGGTGTGGTGGTCCTCGCGGTGTTCGCGGTGGCGCTCGGCGTTGTGCTGTTCGTGCGCGGCGGGTCGGACGCACCGGCCCAGGCCCAGAGGCCGGAGCGCGAGTGGTGCACGCCGGGAACCCCGCGCAGCGGGCTCTGCCCGAACAACAAGCCCTTCGACGTCAAGGAATTCCTCACTCACGGCGACGCCTTCGATTGCCTGGGTTTCGCCAATCAGGCGGATGCCCAGGCGGTGCTGCGGGCCGACCCCGGCGATCCGAATCACCTCGATGACGGAGGGGGCGTCGCGTGCCGCGGATTGCCGGAACCGCGAGACACCACACCGGTTCCCCGGATCGCGCAGCAGTTCACGTGCGGTCCGCGCGACATCCGTAGTGGGCTCTGCCCACAGCCGGATCGCGCCTTCGAGGCTCGCTACTTCGTGCGCTACGGCAACGACGCCTACGACTGCCGGGACTTCGCCAGCCAAGCGGACGCGCAGGCCGTCCTGCGCTTCGCGCCGGCCGATCCGAATCAACTCGACGGTGACCGGAAGGGCATTGCGTGCCGAGACCTGCCGGGGCCCAAGGACGTCGAGCCCGTGCGACGGGGAACACCGTGACGCGGAAAGAGCCCGCGTGTGCGCTCGGGCTGAACCTGACCCATCGATCGAAGGAAGCCCCGACTGCCATGACACCGGACCATCGCCTGTTCCCCCTGCACACGAGACGCCAGGACGGTTTCACGCTCATCGAGTTGCTCGTGACCATCGTGATCCTGGGCGTCCTCTCCGCCATCGTGGTGGTCTCCGTCAGGGGCATCGGCGACAAGGGCCGCGGAAGCGCGGTCGCCGCGGACGCGGCGACCCTACGAACAGCGCAGGAGTCCTTCTGTGCGAAGCACGGACACTACGGGACGATCGAGGATCTGAAGACCGCCGGGCTGCTGGCCGGTGAGCCGGTCTACAACTTGTTGACGGTCGGCCAGGAGAACAAGTGCGGTCGGGGTGCGAAGTCGTCGTACACGCTGTACGACACCTCACCGACGGAGGGCGCGAAGGACACGATCAGGGTGGGCGCGGGTCCGGCCGACGTCGCGGTCGATGAGAAGACCAACCGCGTGTACGTCGCGTCCAGCGTCGGCAACAGCGTCACCGTGATCGACGGCCGGACGGACAAGGCGATCGGTGCTCCGATCGACGTCTCCGGCGCCGTGTCCAGCCCGGACCGGATCGCGGTCAACCCCAACACGGGGCAGGTCTACGTCGGGGGTACGGGAGGCGTCGCGATCATCGACACGGCCAAGGGCAATCAAGTGACCCGCGTCAGCGGCTACACGACGAAGGTCGGCGGTCTGGCCGTCTCTCCCGAGAACGGCGAGGTCTACGTCGGAGGCGGTTCGGACGTCAATTCGGCGGTGGCCTACATCGCGGCCGGTACCTCGACGGCGACACCGGTCCCTCTGCCTTCCGCGGGACTCGCGTACATAAGCGGCAGCATGAACTTCTCCTTCGACACCGCGCGCCACGCGGTGTACTTCGCGAAGCAGGGCATGGGCAAAGGCGTGAGCCTCAACATCGGTCTCTACGCCATCTCGTCGCAGACCCATCAGGCCAGGGTCGTGGCGGAGTTCCCGACGAAGTCGGGGTGCAACAGCAGCACTACCGGCCACGGGCACTTCACGCCCAACTCCGCCCGTGGCATCACGGCCTTCGATCCGAACCGCAACCTCGTCTACCTCCTCGCCGGTAGGTGTGTCGAGGACCTGAAGAGCCCCAACGGTACGAGGGCGGTCGGGACGACGATCGTCATCAATCCCGGCGACGGTGGTTCAACGACGATCGACGAACTGCCGGAGGCGCCCTACGGTGCCCAGTACGCGGTCTACAGTGCCTCGGCGGCGGCGGTCTTCATCTATGCCGGCGGCGGATCGTCACCGGAATGCGGCGCTTTCGGTGGCCGCATCAGCCGAATGGAAGGGAAGACGGTCACCGGGCAGGCGCCGGCCTGCAGAGGCTCGAATGCCATGGGGAACACGGCGCACAAGCTCGCCGTGCTGAAGAACTTCAACAGGGTCTTCAGCGCGCAGCTGTACGCCACCGACGCGCAGACCGGCAAGCAGGTCGCGCCCGGCGGCCTCGGGGTGACCGACGGCACCACACTGCTGACGCAAGCCACGCTCGGCGAGCCTCGCCATTTCGGCGCGCTGGCCGTGAACAACACCACGTCGAAGCTGTACGCGCTCAATCCGGCGGACGCAACGGTCGCGGTGTTCCGGACAGGATCGGCCTAGGACCATGCCAGAGCAGTCACGCAACCTCCACAAGAGCCGGGATCGCGGGCTACGACCGGGTCGTCGTACCTCCGTCGCGGCGGTCGGGGCGATCGCGGCGATCATGCTGACCGCGTGCGCCGGCCATGAGGCTCCGGGGCCCACGTTCGACGTCGCTCCCTATGTCAACAAGGGGCACGTGGTCGACTGCGAGGCCTTCAAGAGCCAGGCCGACGCGCAAGCGGTGCTGCGGGCGGACGCACTCGACCCGAACGGACTCGACCGGGACGGCGACGGCCTCGCGTGCCCGAACCTTCCCAAACCGACGGACAAGAAGCCGGTCCACCGCGACTTCATGACCGACGTGGACGGCGCGCCGATCATCGAGCCGATCAAACCGCCGCCGACGTAGCGACGGTGGAACTCGAGCCTCGGCTGCGAGCGTGTGCCGGTGCTCGCCGCATACGTCCGAAAATCCCGCCGGCCCACCCGCCGGCAGCACGTGGGCCCGGAAGGTCCGCACGGACCACCGGCCGGTCAGACGAGGTCGAGCAGTTCCGTGTGCACGGCGGCGGGGCCACGGTGCTCGTCGACGAGGTGGATCTGAAGGATCCAGTGGGCCCGCCGCCCCTCCTCCAGCGTCCGGCGCAAGGGGCGATCGTTGTCCGGACCGATGAAGTCCTCCGGCCGTGTCCCCTGCGCATGCGCGGCGGGCCCGGGGCCGGTCAGCCGACCGCAATGCCGGGCGGCCAGATTCCGGCCGGCCCCGGCCGCCAGGCCGCGGACCTTCGCGTACAGCTCGCGGCCGGTGATGGACGCGTCGGCCCGGAAGGCATCCCGGGCGCCGGAGGCCACGGTGGCCAGGTCGTGCACGAGGCGGCGCCGCACAAGGGCGTCGCCCAGGGCCACGGTCCGGGCGAAGCCCGTCTCGTACGGGGCCAACAGCGCCTCGAAGTCCAGTACGACCAGGTCCTGCGCGCCGATGACCCGTTCCGGCCACTGCCCGCCCACCACGGTGCTCGGCCACGACCGTACGAACCTACGGCGGACCCGGCTCGCCCGTACGCCGAACACCTCCCGGGCGATCAGGGCGATGCGGTTGTCGACCTCCTCCTCGCTGCGCCCGGGCTTGATCACCTGAGTGGCCATCACGTGCGCGAACAGACGCTGCGCCATGCGCTGGCCCTCCAGCAGGTGCAGGGCCCGCAGCCCCACGTCCATCCGGTCCAACGTCGCCATCGTGTGTCCTTGCTGTGAGCCCATGCTCGCGCCGCTTGCTGCCGCGCCCGCCGGCGTCCGGGCCGGCGCCCGAACCGGCCGTGGAGCGCCGGAGCGGGTCCGAGGCGGGGGTGGTGATCGACCGGCGTCAAGGGGGAGCCCTGACGGCCTGGCCGAACCTAACAGCGTCTGCCTGCGCGGCATCACCGGTTGATCATCCAGTGCTCGCCCGATATGGGCAGCCTGCGCTGGTCCGTCGTACAGGGGCAGCGGGCGCGACAACGGTGATCACGCCGCCGCCCCCCCGCTGCGGTGTCCGATCCGGCCGCAACGGCTCGGCCCGCGCGGCTCGGGCGCCTCGGGCGGCACGGAGGGGCAACCGGTGTCCGGTATTCCGCACCTTGGCGACGTTATGTACGCGCCATTCCCGCGCCCGGGGCGCTTCGGCGCGGCCGGTCGTCGCGCGCCCCCTCGTGAACCGTGCGTGGGCTGGTCGTACACGGTGCGTGGTCATTGCTCACAGGTTCGCCGGAGAGCCTTCACGGGGCGCACACTTCTGGCCGTTCCGCGCCCGCGTGCGCCTGCTGGGGGCAGACGGCGCGCGAGCCGTCGTCCTAGCCTCCCGGGCCATGCGATCACCTCTGAAGAGTCGCCTCGGCCTCGCCGGCGTCCTCGCCTTCGTCCTGGCCCTGTTCGGACTCGCCCCCGCGGCGAGCGCCGACCCGGCGCCGGCCGCCCTGACGTTCACCACGAACGCCGCCACCGTCACCCCCGGCGGCACGGTGAACCTCTCGATGACGCTCACCAACAACAAGACCTACGACATCTGGTTCGTCTACCAGTCGATCGCGCCGACCTGGCTCACCACCCAGCGCGCGGACCTGAAGTACAGCTTCACCGGGTGCAGCGTGGCGACCCCGACCGGCGCCGCCTCCTGTTCCGGCGTCGGCCCGTCCGACCTCGGCGGCAACTACGGCGCGACGATCGCTCCCGGTCAGAGCCGCACCGTGACCCTGACCCTCCAGGTGGCCGCCGACTCCGGTTGCAACGGCAACATAGGTTTCTACTCCTACTACTACGCCGAGTTCAGCGACAGTTCGAGCACCAGTGCCGGCCCCGTGTACACGCCCGAGACCAGGGTGCTCTGCGCCTGACGCCCGGTTCCGGTTCCCCGTCCGAGCGGTGGCTTGAAACTGCTGGATCCCATCGGTGACGTGGTCCGAACCATCAGGGCGGGGCGTCGGCGGGCCGACTCGGTCCGCCGATGCCCCACCCGGCTCCGGACCGGCGCCCAAGGCCGACCGGAGCCTCGGCGCATGGGGCGACAGAACGGCGTGGAAGGGCAACTCAACCCCGATCGAGTCCAGTTGGTTACCTGTGTTTTTCCGTCGGTTTTCGCGACATCCCCACGAAAGCTACACAGGTGCATCACTATGTGACCCGACGGATGCGTCGACGACTGGTTTCTGAGGGGGACACCGGCGTCGCGCACTTGGGGGGCGTCCGCTTCGTGCGAGCCGCGCTGCCCCCTGCCCGGGGAGGGGACAACACCGCATGAAGCGAAGCATACGCACCGCCGCGTTATCGGTGGGCGCGCTCATCGCAGCCTTCGGCCTGCCGGCCGGCACGGCACAAGCCGACACCACAACACCGCGCGTGGACTTGCGCGTTCTGGTCGTGACCGACGGCGGTCCGGCCGTCCAGGCCATCGCGGCCGAGCTGGAATCGGCGGGCACGCCGTATACGCAGGTCGACCTCACGCGGTCGGACCGGCCCACCATCGACCCGGCCTTCCTGGCCGACACCGTGGACGGCCGGCCGCGCGCCAAGTACCAGGCGGTCGTCCTGCCCAACGACAACCCCTTCGCGGCGGGTTCCGCCGAGATGACGGCCCTGGCCGCCTACGAACAGACGTACGCGATCCCGCAGGTCGACGCCTACACCTACGCCCGACCCCAGGTCGGCCTCCAGTACTTCGTCCCCGGCGGGTACGCGGGCAGCGTCGACGGAGTCCGGGCCGCGGTCACCGCCGCCGGTCAGGCGGGCCCGTTCGGCTACCTCGACGGGGCGGTGCCCTTCGAGGACAACTCGCCCACGGTCGGAGAGAGTTACGCCTACCTCGCACAGCCCGCCGCCGGAGCGGACTTCACCACGTACGTCGACGCTCCCATCCCGGGCACGGCCCGGCGCGGCTCGCTGGTCGGCGAGTACCGGCACGACGGGCGACGCGAACTCGTCGTGACCTTCGTCTACAACCGCTACCAGCAGCAGTACCGACTGCTGGCCCGTGGCATCGTCGAGTGGATGACCGGCGGAGTGCACCTGGGCGCCTCCCGCAACTACTTCTCCGTCCACGTCGACGACGTGTTCGCAGCCGACGACCGCTGGGACACCCAGCTCAACTGCACCCCCGGCGACGTGGACTGCGCGGCCGGCGCCGGCACGCCCAACCCGATCCGGATGACCGCCGCCGACGCCGAGTACGCCAGGACCTGGCAGGCCGGACGGGGCATCACGCTCGACATGGTCTACAACGGGGCCGGCAGCCTCGACCAGCGCGAGGACAACAACGGCGTCGACGCACTGGCCGACAAGCTCCAGGCCGACCGCGCCCAATTCCGTTGGATCAACCACACCTACACGCACGCCTTCCTCGGCTGCGAGCAGGACACCGGCGTGGTGCCCTGGCGGTGCGCCACCAACGCCAACGGCTCCACCAAGTGGATCAGCCGCAACGCCATCGACGACGAGATCGCCCTCAACCGGGTCTGGGGCCAGAACTTCGGACTGCCCCTGCAGAACGACGAACTGGTCACCGGCGAACACTCGGGCATGGCCGTCCTGCCCCAACAGCCGCAGGACAACCCGAACCTGGCGCCCTCCCTCACCGGCAACGGCGTCAAGTGGCTCGCCTCGGACAACTCCCGCGACCCCGAGCAGCGCCAGATCGGCTCGGCCTCCACCGTCGCCCGCTACCCGATGAACGTCTACTACAACGTCGGCACGGCCGCCGAAGCGGTGGACGAGTACAACTGGATCTACACCTCCCGGGCCCAGGGCGGCAGCGGCATCTGCGAGGACCACGCGGACACCACCACCTGCCTCACCGCACCCCTCGACACCACCACCGGCTACGCCACCCGGATCGTGCCGACCGAGATCGGCACCGCGCTCGGGCACGTGCTCGCCAACGACCCGAAGCCGCACTTCATCCACCAGTCCAACCTGGCCGAGGAACGCCTCGCCTACCCGGTGCTGAGCGGGGTCGTCGACGGCTACGACGCGCTGTTCGCGGCCAACACCCCGCTGGTGAACGAGCGGATGCGGGACATCGGCGTCGAACTGAAGCGCCGCGGCGCCTGGAAGAGCGCCGTCCAGGCGGGCCAGGTCACCGCCCACCGGGTGGGCGACACCGTCACCGTCCTGGCACCCAGCGGCCTCGACGTCACCGCGAGCCTGCCCACCGGCACCCAGCGGGGCGGCGCCGCCTACGGCACCCCCTACGCGGGCCGGGTCTCCGGCTGGACCGCCTCGACCGGCACGCCGCTCACCCTCACCCTGCCGTCGTCGGCGCCCGCGGCCCCGTCCGCGGTGGCCGCCGCCCACCCGGCACCCGCGACGGCGCCGGCACCCGGCACGCCCGTCCCGCCGGCCGTGCGCGAGGGCGCCGAGGACACCGCCCGGCGCTGAACCCGCGTCCGCCGGTCCGGGCCGCCTCCGCGGCCCGGACCGGTCCGACCACCCCCACCACACTGGCCGTGGAGCCCACCCATGCACGTTCACCACGGCGCGCGCCGACGGCATGCGACGCACGTCACCCTCCTTACCGAAGGCACCTATCCCCACAGTCACGGCGGCGTCAGCGTCTGGTGCGATCAACTCGTCCAGGGCATGCCTGACGTCGACTTCGAGGTCATAGCCGTCACCGGCACCGGCCGCGAACCCTTGGTCTGGGACCTGCCCGGGCACGTCCTGGGCGTCAGCACCGTCCCGATGTGGGGCCCCGCCCCGGAGGGTCGCGCCCCCCGCGGGCGCGGCCACCGCCGACTGTCCGGCGCCTACGAACAGTTCCTGACCGCCCTCCTCGACCCCTGCGCCGAAGCCGGGTTCGCCCCCGCGCTCTACACGATGGCGCGGGCCGCCGCCGATGGCGTACTGAGTCCGTTCCTGCGGAGCGACCACGCCATCGCCGTCCTCGCGGCGGTCTGGAACCGCCCCGGGTACGCCGTGCGCGAGGCCCGACCGACCCTGCACGACGCGCTCACCGCGACCTCCCTGCTGGAACACGCCCTGCGGCCCCTGGCCGCCCCGCTCCCGGAGCACGGCGTGGCCCACGCGGTCAGCGGCGGCGTCGCCGCACTCCCGGGACTCGCCGCGCTGGAGCGGCACGGGGTCCCGTTGCTGCTGACCGAACACGGCGTCTACCTGCGCGAGCGCTACCTCGGCTACCGCACCGCGCCCTACCGCTGGCCGGTGAAGGCCGTCGTCCTCGGCTTCTTCCGGCTGCTCGCCGAGGAGAGCTACAGGCGGGCCGCCCTCGTCACCCCCGGCAACCGCTACAACCGGTTGTGGGAGGAACAGGGCGGCGCCGACCCGCAGGCCATCCGTACCGTCTACAACGGCGTCGACCCCGCGGCCTTCCCGCCCGCCGGGCCGGAACCGCAGGCACCGACCCTCAGCTGGGCCGGCCGGGTCGACCCGATCAAGGACCTGGAGACCCTGATCCGGGCCTTCGCCCTGGTCCGCGCACGCGTGCCCGATGCCCGACTGCGCCTGTTCGGCGGGACCCCGCGCGGCGGGGAGGCCTACCGGGAGCGGTGCGAGACCCTTGCCCGTGACCTCGGACACGCCGACGCGGTCACCTTCGAGGGCCGGGTCGACGACATCAAGGACGCCTACGCGGCCGGCAACGTCGTGATGCTGTCCAGCATCAGTGAGGGCTTCCCGTTCACCCTCATCGAGGCCATGTCCTGCGGACGGGCGACGGTGTCCACCGACGTGGGCGGCGTACGCGAAGCGGTCGGCGAGGCGGGCCTGGTGGTCCCGCCGCGCGATCCGCAGGCCATGGCCGACGCCGCCCTGGAACTGCTGGGCGACCCCCGGCGCCGCGCCGACATGGGCGAGGCGGCCCGGCTGCGGGTCATCGAACAGTTCACCCTGCGCCAGACCATCGACACCTTCCGCTCCATCTATCTGGAACTCCCCGAACTCGACCGCACCCCGCGCACCCGTAGCCTCACCCGGGTCCCGCGTGTCCGGGCGACCGCCGACGTACGCACACCCGAGCCCGCGACCGCGCCGCCGGCGCCCGTGGTCCTCACCGCCGTGTCCGTCGCCGACGGCCGCTCGCGCCGCTACGAACGGGCCCGCCCCTCCGTACCGCCCTCGTGGGCCCAGGACCCCGGCGCGCAACCCGCACACGAGGCCGGCATCTCCGCGGCCACCGGCACGGGGAGCCGCGCCGGATGAGCGGGCCCATGTCACTCGAACCCGGCGGAACCAACCAGGACACGCTGGCGCTGAGGCTGGCGGACACCGCCGCGCGTCCGCCCCGCAGGCTGTGGGCGGAAACCACCCTGACCCTGAGGCTGCCCGGCCCCGACGAGGAGGCGGTCAACCAGCTCGCCGCCGAACTGGCCGACCGCGTCGGCCCGGCCGTCCACCCGTACGAGGTGGCCGCCCTGTTGGAGGCCGAAGGCCTCTCCGCCGAGGTGATCCGGGAACGCTACGGACACCCCAACATCTTCTCCCTGGCGGCGGCGCTGTACGAGCGGGTGCCCCGGGTCTTCCCGGAGCCCGCCCGTACCCCGGACCCGTGGCGGCCCGACACCGTACGGTGCCTGCTGCGCGGTCTGCTGTTCGCCCTGCCCGGGCTGGCCTACCTGCTCACCGCCCCGCTCTGGAACCCGGGCCGACACGCCACCGGGCTCGTCGTCGCGGGCATCGTCTCCTGGGCCTGGGGCCAGGCCCTCGGACACCGGGCCTACCTGAGGATGGTGGCCGGACAGCGGGAGGCCGCCCGCACGCTGCTGATCGGCACGCCCGTCGGAGCCGCCCTCGCCACGGCAGCCGCCGCGGCGGCTGCCGGCGGTGGCGGGGCGGCCACCGGAGCCGCCGCCGCCCAGTCGCTCTACCTGGGCGCCGCCGGCATCCTGCTGGTCCTGGGACGCGAGCG
The DNA here is from genome assembly GCF_042893755.1 of Streptomyces sp. NPDC001568. NCBI lineage: Bacteria > Bacillati > Actinomycetota > Actinomycetes > Kitasatosporales > Streptomycetaceae > Streptomyces > Streptomyces sp. NPDC001568. Next base: position 30,459 of record NZ_JBIAVF010000021.1, read on the forward strand.
ACTCCTCCTGCTCGCGCTCACCCCGCTCATCGCCGGCGGCGCCGTACTGCCGTGGTGGGAACCGGGAACCCTGTTGCGGGCGGGGCTCCCGGCCGCCGCGCTCCTGGCGACGGGAGCCGCCGTCGCCCGGGCGCTGCGCGCCGCGTACGCCGCCCCGGCCGCCGCCGCCGGGGGCGAACGGCCGCCGTTGCGCCGGTCGTTGCCGTACGGGCTCTTCGGTCTGGGGGCGGCGCTGCTCGTGCTGTTGGAGGGGCGGGCCGAACCGTACGCCGTCATCGCGCTGACCGTGAGCATGGGCCCCGCCGAATGGCTGCTGTACCGCTTCCGCGGCCTGTCCGTCACCGCCCTCGGCGCGGCCGCGACCCCCGCCGGGTTCCTGCTGCGGTCGGCCGGGGTCCTCGGCCTCTGTCTGACCGGCTACCTCCTGCTCCTGCTGCCCGTGGCCCTGCTGACCGGGGCCGGCCCCGCCGCACTGCTGCTGCTCGCCGCCACCCTGTGGACCGCGCTGCTGCTCCAGGCCTTCGGGGTGGCCTGGCCGCCGGCGGTCATCTGCCTGGCGGCCGCCGGCGCCGCCGGCGCCGCCGCCCTGCTGGCGCCCGCGTCCGGAGCGGGGGTCCTCACCCTGGCCTGCGGCTTTGCCGCGGCGGCCCTGGCCGGATGCACCGTGTGGATCCTCGGACGCCCGGCCCGGCACGCCTGACGGCCCGGCGTGGCGCCACACCCGCCCACCACGCACGCCCGTACGACCTTCCAACGAAACGGAAAGGCACACCAGTTGACCTCCGCACCGCTCGCCGCCGTCACCGGGGCCGAGGGCTTCATCGGCTCTCACCTCACCGAAGCCCTGGTCTCCCGGGGCTACCGGGTCCGCGCCATGGCCCAGTACAACTCCTTCTCCTCGTACGGGTGGTTGGAGACACTGGCCCCGGACGTCCTCGACCAGGTGGAGATCGTCCTCGGCGACGTCCGGGACCCCGGATCCGTCCGAGGGCTCCTCGAAGGCGCTGACGCCGCCTACCACTTGGCCGCGCTCATCGCGATCCCGTACTCCTATCGGGCACCGCACAGCTACGTCGACACCAACGTCACCGGAACCCTCAACGTCCTGGAGGCCGTCCGCGCGCTCGGCACGCCCCGCCTGGTGCACACCTCGACCAGCGAGACGTACGGCACCGCGCAGACCGTCCCCATCACCGAGGACCACCCCATCAACACCCAGTCCCCGTACGCCGCTTCGAAGGCGGGAGGCGACCGGCTGGCCGACAGCTACCACGCCAGCTTCGACACCCCCGTGGTCACCCTCAGGCCGTTCAACACCTACGGCCCGCGCCAGTCGATGCGCGCGGTGATCCCCACCGTCATCGGCCAGGTCGCCGCCGGGGAACGCGTCATCACCCTCGGAGACCTGCGCCCCACCCGCGACTTCAGCTTCGTCAAGGACACCGCGCAGGCCTTCCTCGCCGCGGGCACCGCCCCCGCCGAGCGCGTCGTGGGGCGCACCTTCAACTCCGGTACCGGCGGCGAGATCTCCGTCGCCGACCTGGTCACGCTGATCGGCAAGGTCATGGACGTCCCGATCGAGGTGCGCGAGGACGACGAACGGATCCGACCGGCCGCCTCCGAGGTCATGCGCCTGGTCGCCGACGCGAGCCGACTCACCGCCGCCACCGGCTGGCAGCCCGAACACACCCTGGAGGAGGGACTCGCGCACACCGTCGAGTTCTTCCGCGACCCGGCCAACCTGGCCCGCTACAAGACCGGCATCTACAACATCTGACCCGCACGCGTTCCGCCGACGATCCACACATCCCCACGTCACTCAACTCATCGTCCCCCCACGCAATCCAAGGAGGAGACCCATGTACGCAGTGATCCTGGCGGGCGGCAAGGGCGTCCGGCTGCGGCCCTACACCACGGCCCTGCCCAAGCCCCTCGTGCCCATCGGTGACCAGCACGCGATCCTGGAGATCGTGCTGCGTCAGCTCTCTACGGCCGGATTCACCCGCTGCACCATAGCCATCGGCCACCTGGGCGAGATCATCCGGGCCTACGTCGGCGACGGCTCCCAGTGGGGCATGAACATCGACTACGCCACGGAGGAGAGCCCCCTCGGCACCATGGGTCCCCTGCTCAACCTGCGCGACCGGCTCCCCGAGCACTTCCTCGTGATGAACGGCGACGTGCTCACCGACCTCGACTACGCCGACGTGCTGCACCGGCACGAGGAATCGGGGGCGCCGCTGACCATCGCGACGTACCCGAGAAAGGTCCACATCGACTTCGGAGTGCTCACCACCGACGCCAGCCGTGTGGTGGCCTTCACCGAGAAGCCCAGCATGGACTACCACGTCTCCATGGGCGTCTACGGCCTCAGCCGCTCCACCCTCGACCACTACACCCCCGGGCTGCCGCTCGGATTCGACGAACTCGTACTGGACCTGCTGGCCTCCCAGAACCTCCCGCAGTCCTACGCGTTCGACGGCTACTGGCTCGACATCGGTCGTCCCGACGACTACGACAGGGCCAACGCCGAGTTCACCAGCCGCAAGTCCTTGCTGCTCAAGGGAGCCTGACCACCTCATGCGCATTCTCGTCCTGGGCCGAACCGGCTACCTGGGCGCCCATGTCGTCGACCGCCTGCGCGCCCTCCCGGGCGCGCGGGTGTTCGACGGCGGTCGCTCACCCGACGCCGACTTCGGCGTCGACCTCGCCGCCGATCGGCCCGAACGGCTCGCGGGCGTCCTCGCCGCGGCCGCACCCGACGCGGTCGTCAACTGCGCGGGCGCGACCGGCGGGGACGCCGTGACGCTGGCCGAGGTCAACGCCCGCGGCCCCGCCGTACTGTGCGCCGCCCTCCGGGTGGCGGCGCCCCGGGCCCGCCTGGTCCACCTCGGCTCGGCCGCCGAGTACGGGCCCGGCGAACCCGACACCCGGGTGGCGGAATCGGCGGCCACCCGTCCGGTCACCCCGTACGGCGCCACCAAACTGGCCGGCACCGTCGCCATCGCCTCCTCCGGACTGGACGGCGTCGTCCTGCGGGTGGGCAACCCGGTCGGGCCCGGCGCCCCGCCCAGCGGACTGCCCGGACGGATCGCCGCCCTGTTGCGCGACGCCGGAACGGACCCCGAAGCGGTGCTGCGGCTCGGCGACCTCTCCGCGCACCGAGACTTCGTGGACGTACGCGACGTCGCGCACGCGGTGGCCCTCGCGGTCACCGCGCCCGGTTCGCTGCCCCCCGTACTGAACATCGGCGCCGGCCGTGCCGTGCCGGTCCGCGAACTGGTCCGGGTCCTGGCCGAGCGAGCGGGCTTCCGCGGCCGGATCGAGGAGGACTCGGGCGGATCCGCCCGATCGGCCCAGGTGTCCTGGCAGTGCTCCGACATCACCGCCGCCGACGAGGCCCTCGGCTGGCGTCCCGTCCACGCGCTCGGCGACGCGCTCGCCACGCTGTGGGCCGCCACCGGGGCGGGATCCCGAACACCATGACGCTGCTCGTACCACTGTACGTCCACCCCGCGGAGGACCCGGGCGCCTGGCACCGCCTCATCACCGGCGCCTCCGCGACCTACGGGGTGGTGATCAACCCGGGCGACGGGCCGGGGGAGCGCCCCGACCCGGCGTTCACCGCGGCAGCGGCCGCCCTGCGCACCGCCGGCGCCCGCCTCCTCGGCTACGTGGACACCGCGTACGGGGAGCGCGGCCCGGCCGAGGTCGTCCACGAGATGATCCGCCACCAGAAGTGGTACGGCGCCCACGGCGCCTTCCTGGACCGGGTGGCCGCGACGCCGAAGGAACTTCCCGCCACCCGCCGCCTGGTCCGCTCGCTGCGCCGGCTGGGCGCGACACCCGTGGTCCTGAACCCGGGCGTCCATCCGGCGGCCGGTTACGTGCGCCTCGCCGATCTGACCGTCACCTTCGAGGGCCACTGGTCGACGTACGTCTCGGCGTTCACCCAACCCGCCTGGACGGCGCGCCATGCCCCCGAGCGGTTCTGTCACCTCGTCTACGGGGTGCCCGAAGCACTGGTCCCGCTCGCCGTGCGCACCGCGCGCGAGCGCGGAGCGGCCGTATCGGGACCGGTCACGGGCGAACTCCCCAACCCATGGAAACAGTTGACCCCCGCACTCCCCGGGATGGAACGATGAGCCGTACCCTGTCGACCCGCCTGGGCCTCCTGGCCCTCGTGACCGCCCTGGCCCTCACGGGCTGCTCCGGCGCGAACGACGACGATGACGACGACGGCGCACCGGACCCGTCCGGGCCCACGGCGACCCGTGACCCGGCGCCCGACCCGCCCGCCGGCTCCTCCGCGCCCCCGTCCCCGTCCGCGTCACCGCCATCGGCGTCGGGGAGCGCGACGCCCCCGCCCGGTACGCCGTCCGGCTCCGCGGCCCCGGGGACGACACCGGCCCCGGGGGACCAGGCCGCGTCCCGTTGGAAACCACAACCCGGTCTGGCCTGGCAATGGCAGCTCGACGGCCGCTCCGACCCCTCGGTCGACGTTCCCGTGTACGACATCGACGGCTTCGAGAACACGGCGGCCGACGTGGCCCGGCTGCACCGGGACGGCCGCAAGGTGATCTGCTACGTCAACGTCGGTGCCTGGGAGGACTTCCGACCCGACCACACCGCCTTCCCCACCGTCCTCCTCGGGGAGCCCAACGGCTGGAAGGGCGAGAAGTGGTTGGACATCCGGCGGATCGACCTGCTCCGTCCGATCATGGAACGGCGCTTCGACATGTGCCGCGACAAGGGCTTCGACGCGGTCGAACCCGACCTGATGGAGGGCTACGGCAACAAGACCGGTTTCCCGCTGACCGCCGACCATCAACTCGCCTACAACCGGATGATCGCGGAGATCGCCCACGCGCGCGGACTGTCCGTCGGACTCAAGAACGACCTGCCGCAGATCCCGCAACTGGTGGACCACTTCGACTTCGCGGTCAACGAGGAGTGCGCCCAGTTCGACGAGTGCGACCGGCTCACCCCTTTCATCGCGGCCGGCAAGGCCGTGTTCCACGTCGAATACGAGGGATCCACCTCGGGATTCTGTGGCGAGTCGCGCCGCCTCAAACTGTCGTCGATGCTGAAGAAGTTGGAGCTGGACACCTGGCGCAAACCCTGCTGAACGAGGGAACCTCAGCGGGTTCTCTCCCCCCGGCGGCTCGGCCGCCGGGGCGGGTGGCGAGGGTTCGCGGTCACCCGCCGCGAGGCGCTACCACCCGCCCGGAAACCACGGACGACGCCCGGCTCCTCGACACCGGCGCGCCGGATCTGCCGAATCCGCCGGGCGGGCCCGCGGAGGGGGCCGGGCCTCCTCCCGTTGGCAGCGACCGCGGCTCACCCGCAGGCGGCGCTCAGCGCGGCGGTGAACTCCCCGGCCAGTTCGGTGATCACGGGGAGGTCGAAGGCCAGCGCGTTGTACTGGAGCCAGCACCGCATGCCGCCGTCCGGCTGCTCGACCACGGTCAGCTCGGGCACGCCCCGGTCACCGCCCGGCAGCGGCCAGGGCACGGTGCTCCCGCGCGGCAGCTCCCAGGGCTCGCACGCCAGGCCGGGCAGCTGAGCCGGCGCGGCCCACGCCTCGTAGCGGAGCCAGGCCGCGAACGGCACGGACGGACTGAACTCGGCGAACGGGTACAGCTGGTGGTCCAGCGCCTCGCTGTGGACCGTCCGCAGCCGGTCCACGAGTTCGGCGAAACCGGGCGCCCCGCTCGCGTCCACCCGCAGCAGCAACGACTGGACGAAGCAGCCCACCGTCCGCTCGGCGTCCGGGCGCGGGCGACCGGGCACCGGGGTCATCACCACCAGGTCGGGACGTCCCCCGCGGCTCGCCAGCAGTCCCGTCCAGGCCGCCGTGACGGCCAGGAAGGGCGTGGCGCCCAGCTCGGCCGCCCGGGCCCGCAGGGCTTCGGCCAACGCCGCCGGTACCTCGAACTCGTGCGCGGCGGTGAGCACTTCGTTCACCGACCGGCGGCCGGCGAACTCCTCGACGGCCTCCGGCGCCCCGGCCAGCGCGCCCCCGAAGTGGGCCCGGGAGACCGGCCAGTGCGTGTTCGCCCAGTCCACCAACTCGGCGTAGCCCGGGCCCGAGCGGGCCGGCGGGGCGGAGCGGCCCCGCCGCAGCGCGGAGTAGAACACCCCCAGGTCGGCCAGCAGCACACCGACCGACCAGCCGTCGGCGACCATGTGGTGCATCGCGACCAGCACCACGTGGTCGGTCTCCGATCGGCTGACCACCAGGAGGCGTGCCATCGGGTCACGCGCCAGGTCGGTGAGACGGTCGCGTTCGGCCAGCAGCAGGGCGTCAACCTCGGCGTCGGTGGCCCCGGGGGCCCGGGTCAGCGTGATCCGCACCCGGGGCTCCTCGTCCAACACCGCCCGCACCACGCCCTCGCCCACCGCCTCGAACCGGGTGCGCAGTGCCGGATGGCGCCGGACCGCCTCGGTGAGCGCCAGACCCAGGATTTCCGGTTCCAGCCGGTCGACCACCCGGAACAGGGCCGTCACCGCGCCGGCGTCCCGCCCGGGGGCCTCGGCCATCCAGCGGAAGAAGTTCTCCTGCTGGGAGGTGAGTGCGACGGCGTGCGGCTGCGCACGGAGCGCGGCCAGGTACGGCGTCACGGTCCCCGTGCCGGCGGACGCTCCGTCGGAGGCGGGCTGACGCCGGTCGGGGTGGTCCACCCAGGCCGCCTGGGAGCGCAGCGAGGGCCGCTCGAAGACCACGGCGGTCCGGGCCCGGACCCCGAACTCGGCGCTGATGCCGGTGGCCAGCTGGACGGCCCGGAAGGAGTCGCCGCCGAGCGCGAAGAACTCGGCGGCCACATCGGTGACCGGTCGGCCGAGCAGACGCCGCCAGAGCCCGGCCAACCGCAGTTCCGTCGGGGTGGCGGGGGCGACCGCGGGCCCCGTTGACTCCGCGGGCGCGTCGAACAGCGGGCGGAGCCGGTGCTTGACCACCTTGCCGCTCGGGTTCCTGGGCAGGTCCCCGGCGAGCAGGATCCGGACCGGCAGTTCGGGCCGGCTCAACCGGGCGCTCAGGAACAGCCGGAGCTCGTCCAGGTCCAGACCGTCGGGACCGGCCACCACGACCGCCACCGGGACGGCGCCCATCACGGGGTGCGGCAGGCCGAACGCGGCGGCGTCGGCGACCGCGCGGTGTTCGTGCAGCGCCTCCTCGATCCGCAGCGTGGAGACCTTCAGCGCACCGCTCTTGATGACGTCGCTCTCCCGGTCGACCAGGTACAGGTAGCCGTCCGGGTCGAGACGTCCGACGTCGCCCATCCGAACCCAGCCGTCCCGGAACACCCGGGCGCTCTGCCCGGCGTCGCCCAGGTAGGCACGTGCGGGTCCGGGCTGGCGCAGCCAGACCTCGCCGACCTGCCCGGCGGGCAGCGGCAGCCCGTCCGCGTCGAGGATCCGCAGGTCCCGGGGGTCCGTCGGGCGGCCCAGCGAGCCGGGGCGGCGGGCATCGACCACGGTGGAGATCTGCGCGGGCGAGGCCTCGGCGGAGGTGTAGGTGTTGACCAGCGTCGCGCCCGGCAGCGCCGCGGCCAGCGCCGTCGCCACCGGCACGGGCAGTGCGGCGGCGGAGGAGTTGACCAGGCGCAGACTGCTCAGGTCGTACCGGTCGGCGGTGCCCGCGTTGACCAGTTCGATCGCCATCGAGGGCACCAGGAACGCGGTGCCGATCCCGAACTCCTCCACCGCGGCGCCGAACCGGTCCGCGTCGAAGCGCGGCAGGCTGAGCGTGGTGGGCGCGGCGGTCAGCGCGCCCAGCAGCATCACCTGGCCCGCGTTGGTGCCGATCGGGAAGGCGTGCAGGGCGTGCCGGGAGTGCGCGTAGGCGCGCCGGCGGGGGTGGGTTGCCAGGCCCGCGGTCAGGTTTCCGTGTGCGGCGAGCACGCCCTTGGGCGCGCCGGTGGTGCCGGAGGTGCCGATCACCTGGGCCGGGTCGGCCGGGCCGACCCGGTGCGGAGGGCCGGCCGGCGGCTCGGGGTGCGCCGCCAGCAGGGCGTCCAGACACAGGTCCGCCGGCCCCGGGAGGGCGGGCGGCCCACCCTCCCGCAGGACCGCGCCGGCTTCGGCCAGCGCGGCCAGGGCGGCGGCATCGGCTTCGGACAGGTCCTCGCGGACCGGGACGGGCACGGCGCCCGCGTACTGGACGGCGAGGAAAGCGACGGCGTACCGCTCCCAGCGCGCGTCGGGGAACCGCAGCACCACCCGGTCGCGCGGTGCGACCCCGGCGGCGGCCAGTGCGACGGCGGCGCGCAACGCCTCCTCGCGCCAACGGCGGTAGGTGAGTTCCCCGCCGCCGACGACCCGCAGCGCGACGTGGTCCGGGTGTTCTGCGGCCCGCGCGTCGAGGAGCTCGGGGACGGTCGTCGCGGCGGGCGGCACGGTGGTGGCGATGGCGTTCTCCGATGCGGTGCGATGGCATGCGATGCGGTTCGGTTCGGTTCGGTGGGAGGGGGGTGGGGCGCGGGCAGGTGCGGTCAGTTCAACCGGTCGGCGGCCTCCTCCTCGCTGAGGGCGTCGATCTCCGCGATCAGCAGCGCCTCGATCCGGGCCGCCAGGGCCGCGGGAGTGGGGCTCTCGAAGACGTCGCGGATCGACACGTCGAGGCCGACGCCGGCCCGGATCCGGGCGGCGACCCTGGTGACCAGGAGCGAGTCCCCGCCGAGGGCGAGGAAGTCGTCCAGTACGCCGACCCTCGGCAGGCCGAGCACCTCCTGCCAGAGGTCGACCACCAGGGCCTCGGCATCGGTGCGCGGCGCCAGGTACTCGGCGGCGCTGCCCACCGGGTCCGGGTCGGGCAGGGCCGCGGTGTCGAGCTTGCCGTTGGCGGTGAGCGGGAGGGTGTCGAGCAGCACCACGGCGTCCGGCACCATGAAGGCCGGCAGCCGCAGCGCCAGGTGCTCGCGCAGTTCGCCCGCCGGCGGCGCGGACGCGGACTCCTGACCGGGGTCCGGTCGCAGGACGGCGTAGGCGATCAGTCGGCGGCCGTCACGGACCAGCACGGCCACCCGGCCGACCGCCGGGTGGGCGGTGAGGGCGGCCTCGATCTCGGCGGGCTCGATCCGGTATCCGCGGATCTTCACCTGGTCGTCGGCGCGGCCGAGGAACTCCAACTGCCCGTCGGTGCGCCACCGGGCGCGGTCGCCGGTGCGGTACATGCGGGCGTCCGGGGCGCCGGCGTACGGATCCGGGAGGAAGGACTCCGCCGTCAGATCGGGCCGGGCCGAGTAACCGCGCGCGAGGCCGTTCCCGCCGATGTACAGCTCGCCCTCGGAGCCGGCGGGCAGCAGGCCGCCGCGCTCGTCCAGGACGTAGAGCCGCACCCCCGGCAGCGGGCGGCCGAGCGGCGGGCGCCGCTCGGCGGCGGGGCCGCTGCCGGCGCCGGCACGGCCGCCGGCGAGCTCGCCCGCGGTGACGATGACGGTGGCCTCGGTCGGGCCGTAGGTGTTCACCAGCCGGACGGTGTCGCCGTGCCGCTCCCGCCACTGGGCGAGGGTCACGGCGCGCGCCTCGGAACCGCCGAGGACCACCAGGCGCAGCGACGGTGGCCAAGGGGTCCGGTCTTCGAGGGACACCAGTTCCTGCCAGTACGCGGTCGGCAGGTCGAGGACGGTGACGGACCGCCCGGCCCCGGTGCGCAGCAGGTCGGGCAGCATCCGGCCGCCGCCGGGCAGCAGGACGACACAGGCGCCCGCGGTGAGGGCCGGCCAGATCTCCTCGGCGTGGGTGTCGAAGCCGAGGGAGGCGAACTGGACGATCCGGTCGCCCGGCCCGAGCCCGTACCCCTGCGGCCCGGCCATCCAGCGGACGCGCTCGGCCAGGGCGGCGTGCTCGACGGCGACGCCCTTGGGGGCGCCGGTGGAGCCCGAGGTGTAGAGGACGTAGGCGAGGCCGCCCGGGTCCTCGGCGGACGGCGCGGCACCCGCCGGCTCCGCGCCCACGGACTCGACGCCCGAGGCTCCGTCCCCGGTGTCCGGATCGCCGACGGTCAGCACCGGGACCCCCAGGTCCGGACGTTCGCCTCCGGTGAGCAGCAGGGCGGCGTCCGCCTCGCGGAGCATCAGCCGGCGGCGCTCGGCCGGGTGCGCGGGGTCGAGCGGCAGGTAGCCGGCGCCCGCCTTCCAGATCGCCAGCAGGGCGGTGACCAGCTCGAAGGACGGCTCCATCCCGACGCCCACCGCGCGGCCGGCCACCGGCCCCAACCTCCGGGCCAACTCATCGGACGCACGGTCGAGTTCGACGTAGGTGCGGACGCTGCCCCCGCACTCGAGGGCGGGTGCGTCGGGACGGACGGCGACCTGGTCGGCGAAGCCGCGCAGGATCGGGCGGGCTTCCTCGGTGACGGCCGGCCCGGCGCCGAGGGCCAGCAGCGCGGCGCGCTCCTCGCCGGTCAGCAACCAGTCACCGTGCAGCGGGACCTCCACGTCCATGACGGCGCGGGCGAGCAGGTCGCGGATCCGACGTGCCAGGGCCTCGACCGTGGGACGCTCGAACAGCTCCCGGTCGAAGCAGAACGACAGTGTCATCCCGCCGTCCGCGGTGCGCCAACTGTCCAGTAGCAGATCGGTCTTGGCCCGGTCGAATCCGGAGTCCATGCTCGCCGTACGGACGTCCGCGGGCAGCGTGGACCGCTCGTCGGCGCCGGCCGGATCGTATTGGCTCTGGTGGACGAACACCGCTTGGTGGAGCGGGCCGACACCGGGCAGTACCGGCAGCCCCAGTTCGGCGGCCACCCGCTCGACCGGAACGTCCTGATGGCTCAGCGCGGCCATCGTGGCGGAGCGCACCCGGCGCAGGACGGTACGGAAGTCGGGCTCGCCGGTGAGGTCCGCGCGGATCACCCCGGTGCGGGAGAAGTAGCCGAGCAGGGCCTCGTGGGCGGTCTCGTTGCGGCCCGCCAGCGGGGTGCCGACGGCGAAGTCGTAGCTGCCGCTCCAGCGGGCCAGCACGCTCTGGTAGGCGGCGAGCAGCACCATGAACGGTGTGCAGCGCTGCTCGCGGGCCAGGCCGTCGAGCCCGGCGACGAGGTCGGGACCGAGGGCGAGGTCGGCGAAGCCGGCCGGGTGGGTGGGATCGGCCGGCCTGGGGTGGTCCAACGGCATCCGCAGGGGGCCGACGCCGGCCAGCCGCCCGCTCCAGTACCGGACCGCCTCCTCGGTGCCGCCGCCGTCCAGCCTGGCCCGTTCCGCGAGTGCGAAGTCGCCGAACTCCATTTTCAGCTCGGGCAGTTCGGCCGAGCCCTCGCCGATCTCCTCGCGGTACAGCGCGAGCAGTTCGCGCCACAGCACGGTGAACGACCAGCCGTCGGAGACGATGTGGTGGACCACCACGCACAGGGCGTGCTCGCGCTCGCCGGCGCTGACCAGGACGGCCCGCAGCGGAGGGCGCTCGCCCAGGTCGAAGGGGGCGTTGACGTAAGGGGCGCAGGCCGCGGTGAAGGACTCCTCCACGGCGTCCGCTATCGCGATCCGGGTGAGCTCGAGGTCCCTCACGGGTTCCACGAGTTGGACGGGCTGCTCACCGTCCAGGGCGAACCGGGTGCGCAGCACCCGGTGGCGCGCGGTGAGCCGGGTGAGCGCCGTGCCCAGTGCCCGTGGGTCGATCGGGCCGTTCCAGCGCCGGTTCAGGTACATGTTGAACCCGGAGTCCTGGGGCCCCAGTTGCTGGAGGAACCACAGGCGACGCTGCTCGTCGGTCAGCGGATACCGGGCGATCGGGGTCGAGGTCGGTGACGGGGACGGTGTCGAGGACGCGGTCGCGGTATCGGTCGGGGCCGGGGCCGGGGCCGGGGCCGGGTTCGGGTTCGGGGAGGTCATGTGCTCATCTCGCCTTTCGTGCGGGCCCGCAGGGTCTCCAGGCCGATCAGGTCGTCGGACTCGGCGTCCGGGACTTCCCGGTCGAAGCGGGCCAGAACGGGAATGCAGAGGCTGATCAGGACCAGTGCGGCCATGGCGAGGCCGAACACCAGGTAGAGCAGGCCGATGCCCCGCCCGTCGCCGGTGCCGATCAGCGCGCCGACGGTGGAGGCCAGGGCGCCGCCCTCGTCCATCAGCGGCTGGAGCAATTCGGGGCCGACCGGGGCGACCAGGGCGAAGCCGATCGGCAGCGTGGACCAGGCGACCATGGTGTTCACCGCGATCACCCGGCCGTGGAAGCGCATCGGCACCTTGGTCTGGACGACCGTCGCGTAGATGCCGTTGAGCAGCGCCAGCCCGTAGGTCATGCCGAACGCGCCGACGGCGACCACGGTCACCGAGGGCCGCAGGCCGGTGACGACGCAGGCGGCGGCGAGGCCGAGCGTGGCGAGCAGGACCCCGCGCAGGCGCATCCGGCGCGGACCACCCCAGACCAGCAGGGTCAGGCCGCCGAGGACGGCGCCCAGACCGGCCGCGGTGGAGACCCAACCGGCCGCCGCCGTCGAGGAGAAGGAGAGCACCAGCGGGGTGACGAGCAGGAAGAGCGGGGAGAGGAAGACGTTGAGCACCGCGAACCAGAACAGCATGGCCCTGAAGTGTCGGCTGCCGAGGGCCCGTCGGAAGCCCGCCCGGATCTCGGCGGCGACGCTCTCGCGACGGGTGGCGGCCATCGCGTCGGGGAAGCGCACCGCCAGCGTGACGCCGGTGGCGATCAGGTAGCTGACGACGTCGAAGACCAGGATGCCGCCGAGACCGATCACGTTCAGGATGGCGACCGCGATCAGCGGAACGAGGAACTGGGCCAGACCGAACGCCATCTGGACGACGCCGTTGGCGCGGCCGAGGAAACGCTTGGGCACCAACTGCGGCACCGCCGAGCCCCAGGCGACGCGTTGGAAGGCGAGCGAGGCGGAGAGCAGGGAGATCATCACGTAGCAGTGCCAGGTCTCCAGCGAGCCGCTGAGGTGGAGCGCCAGCAGCGCCGCCTGGGTCAGGCCGGCCGCGACGTCACCCCACAGCATCACCCGGCGGCGGTCGCCGCGGTCGACGATGGCGCCGGCCAACGGGGCGACGACGATGCCGGGTACGAGGCCGAAGGCCGCGAGCAGACCGAGTTGGAACAGCGAACCGGTCTGCAGGTACACCCAGATCGGCAGGGCGAACTCGGTGAGCGCCGAGCCGATCATCGAGAGCTGCTGACCGGTGGCGACGGCCAGGAAGCGGCCCATCGTCGGGCGGACGGGGCCGCGCTCGCGGCCCTTTCGGGCCTTGCCCGGCGTCCCGGCACGCACCGACTCCTGCGGCCGTGCGGCTTCTCGCCCGGGAGCCGGTTCAAGGCCGGGTTGCGCCCCGGCGGCGTCGCGGGACAGGCCGGCCAACCACCACGTGGCGTCGGCGGTGCGCTCGTGGCGCGCCTCCTCGCCGGTGGCGATCGAGCGGTGCACCCCGGTCAGGATGGCGGCCAACTCCTCGGCGCGGTACTTGAGGTAGAAGTGCCCGGCCTCGTCCAGGACCACCACGGCCGCGGTGCCGGTGAGCCGGTGCCACTCGCGGAACCGCTCCTCGTAGAACTCGGTCGCCGGATCGCGGTCGCCGCAGACGGCGATCACCGGCGCCGTGATGCGGCCGCCCTCGCTCTCGTACAGCTCGCCGAAGTAGCGCTCGGCGCCCTTGGTGCCGATCCGGCGGTTGCGCACGATCAGTCGCAGCTGGTCCTCATCGACCTCGTCCACGTCCAGGCCCGCCGCCGCCAGGGCGTTGATCATGCCCTGGTCGCTGCGCAGGCGGCCGGACAGCTCGGCGAAGCGCTCGGCCAGCGCGGCTCCACGTCCCTTCGGGCGGGCGAACGGGAAGATGCCCCCGAGGTGGACGGCGTCGATCTCCCGCCCGGCCGCCTCCACCCGGCGGGCGATCTCCACGGTCAACCGGACGCCGACCCCGCAGTGCCCGTAGAGCACCAGCGGTCCCTCGACGTGGGCGACGATCTCCTCGGCGCAGAGCCGGGCGACCTCGTCGATGTCCAGCGCCTCCTCGCCCAGCTCGTGGCCGGGGACGGCGATGGAGTGCAGGGCCCAGTTCGCCGGCATGGCGTCGGCGAGCGGCTTGTAGATCAGCGCGCTGCCGCCGCCGTACGGGGCGCAGACCACACTGGCGGCCGGCTCGCGCCGCTCGGGGGTGAGCAGGTGCAGCAGCCGTCGCGGGCCGCGCTCTGCCTCCGGAGCGGTCACCAGCGCGGCCAGTCGACGGACCGTCGGGTACTTGAAGAGGTCCATCACGCCGACCGGGGTGGCCAGGTCGGGGAAGGCACGGCGTATCCGGGCGACCACCTGGGTGGCGAGCAGGCTGTGGCCCCCCAGTGCGAAGAAGTCGTCCAGTGCGCCGACCCGGGGGAGGTCCAGCAGGTCCGCCCACATGGCGGCGATCACCTGCTCGGTCCCGCCCTCGGGATCGACGTGGGCGCCGGCGGCCGGGGCGTCCGCGGGCGCGGGCAGCGCCTTCCGGTCGACCTTGCCGTGGGCGAGCAACGGCAGCCGGTCCAGCACCACGTAGCGGGCGGGGACCATGTAGTCCGGCAGGACCTCTGCCAAGGCGGCCCGCAGGTCGGCGGCGGTCGGTGGTTCGCCGCCGGCGGGGCGCTCCAGGTAGGCGACGAGGTTCTGCTTGACGCCCTCGCCGCGGGCCAGGACCACCGCCTGGGTGATGCCGGGCAGCGCGGTGAGCGCGGCCTCGATCTCGCCGGGCTCGACCCGGTAGCCACGGACCTTGATCTGGTCGTCGACGCGGCCGAGGTAGTCCAGCGATCCGTCGGCCCGCCAGCGCGCGAGGTCGCCGGTGCGGTACATCCGCGGGCCGTCGGCTCCCGGGACGCCGGGGGCGGCGCCGGACGGGTCGGCCGTGGACGGCCCCGAGTCGTACGGGTCGGCGTACGGGTCGGGCAGGAACCGTTCGGCGGTCAGGTCCGGCCGCCCGAGGTAGCCGCGGGCGAGCCGGTCCCCGCCCACGTACAACTCCCCGGTGACGCCCGGCGGAACGGGGTCGCGGTTCTCGTCCAGCACGTAGCAGCGCCCGCCGGCCAGCGGACTGCCGATCGGGGTGTTGCCCGGCGCGCCCACGCCGTCGGCGGTGACCTCGTGAACGGTGATCCCCACCGTCGCCTCGGTCGGTCCGTAGTGGTTGAACACCGCGCACCGGCCCAGTGCGGCGATGCCCGCCGCCCAGGACCAGTTGCCGGCCTCGCCGCCGAGGACCAGTGCTCGGCGCGGCAGCAACCGGGCGAGCGGCGCGTCGGCGGACAGTGCGGCCAGGTGCGAGGGCGTCATCTTCAGGTAGTCGATGCCGGCCCGCTCGATCTCCGCGGCCAGTTCCACGCCCGCGATCCGTCGCGGCAGCAGGTGTACCCGGCCGCCGGTCGTGAGGGCCAGGTAGAGCATGGTGATGCTGAAGTCGAAGGAGAGGGACTGCAACAGCCCGAAGGAGGAGCCGGGTTCGATCCGCAGTCGCTCCCCGGCCCCCGCGAGGTAGTTGAGGACCTGGCGGTGCTGTACCGCGACGCCCTTGGGCGTGCCGGTGGAGCCCGAGGTGTAGATCACGTACGCCAGGTCGTCGGCGCCGGAGACCTCCTCCAGCGGCGACCCGTCCCCCTCGCTCGCGTCGTCGTCGCGCGTCAGCAGGTCGACCGCGGGGTGGTCACCGAACCGCGGTCGCAGCGCGCTGTCGGTGATCAGGACCCTGGCTCCGGCGTCGGCGACCAGGTGGGCGAGCCGGGCGGGGGGCTGCTCGGGGTCGAGCGGCAGGTATCCGCCGCCGGCCTTGAGGACGGCGACCAGGGCGACGGCGAGTTCTGCGGACTGCTCCAGGCAGACGGCCACCCGGTCGTCCGCCCCCACGCCCAGCGCCCGTAGCCGCCGGGCCATGGCGTTGGCGCGCCGGTCGAGGTCGCCGTAGGTCAGCGTGCGGTCCTCGAAGACCAGCGCGGGCGCCCCGGGCGTCCCGGCCGCCGCCCGGGACAACGCCCCGGTGAGCGTGGCGGGACCGCCGTCCGGCAGCGGGGGGCCGGCGGCCCACGTCTCCAGCACGGCCGTCCGCTCGGCCGCACCGAGCAGGGGGAGCCGGTCGATCGGCAGTGCGGGGTCGGCGACGCCGGCCGCGGTGAGCAACCGGAACCGCTCGGCGAGGCGCTCGACGGTGCCCGCGTCGAAGAGGTCGGTGCGGTAGGTGAGCAGACCGTAGAGGCCGCCGTCCGCCTCCTCGCGCATGTAGAGGGCGAGGTCGGCGTGGGTGGTGGTGGCTTCGTAGCCGAAGCCCTCGGACTCCGGGCCCGCGGTGGTGGTGGCGCGCCCGCCGTAGTTCTGGAAGGCGAAGGTGGTCTGGAAGACGGCGGCGCGGCTCACGTCGCGTTCCACCGCGAGATCGCTCACCATCTGCTCGAACGGCACCTCCTGGTGCGCGTACGCGTCGAGCGTGGTGTCGCGGACCCGGCTGATCAGACGGCCGAAGTCGAGGTCGGCGCAGAGCCGGGCTCGGATCGGCAGCATGTTCACGAACGCGCCGACGACACCTTCGAGTTCGTGGTGGAGACGACCGGCGACGGCGGAGCCGACGGCGAAGTCGCGCCGGCCGGTGTGCCGGCCCAGCAGGACCTGGAACGCGGCCATCAGCACCATGTACGTGGAGGCGCCGTGTGCCCGCGCCACCTCACCCACCCGGCGGGAGAGCTCGGCGTTCCAGCGGAACTCGACCGCCGCCCCGTCGAAGGTGAACAGTGGCGGGCGGGGTCGGTCGGAAGGCAGCTCCAGAGCCGGTACGCCGTCGAGTTGGCTGCGCCAGTGCTCGCGCGAGGCGGCGAGAGCGCCGCTCTCCAGACGATCCCGCTGCCACGTCGCGTAGTCCCCGAATTGAACCGGCAGGAGCGGGAGTTCACCCGGAGCGCCGTGCGCGTGGTGGGCGTGGCGGAGGTCGAGCTCGCGGTGGAGGATGTCGATCGACCAGCCGTCGCCGATGATGTGGTGCATCACCAGGGCGAGGACGTGGTCGTCCTCGGCGATCCGGACGACGAGGGCGCGCAGGAGCGGGCCGACCTGGAGGTCGAAGGGCTCGGCGATCAGCGCGCCGAGTTCGGCTGCGGCGCGCGCCTGCGGGTCCGGGTCCGCGCCGACGTCCATGTGCTGGGCGGCGAACGGCGCGGGATCGGCGATCCGGACCTCGGCGGTGCCGGCCTCGGTGGTGTGGAAGGTCATGCGCAGGCTCTCGTGCCGGGCCACCAGATCGGTCAGCGCGGCGTCCAGCGCGTCGCGGTCGAAGGGGCCGCGGAACCGGCGGGCCGGCGCCAGCGTGTAGGCCGTGGAGCCGGGCGCGAGCTGGTCCATGAACCAGAGCCGTTCCTGGCCGCTGGAGAGGGGCGGCGCCGTGCCCACCGGGCGGGGCTCCACCACCCGGGCGGGCGCCGCGGCGCCGCGCAGCCGCCGGCTGAGCAGGGCGCGCTTGGCTGCGGACCAGTCGGTGGGCAGGTCCTGGGTATCCGTCATCGGGTTCCTGTTCGGGCGTTCGGGCGTTCGGCGGGGGAGTGGGAGGGTGCGGACGCGGCGGGGGCCGGGCACGGGGCAGTGGCCCGCGCCCGGCGTACCGGTCACCTGGCCTACCGGCGCTCGCGGACGGCGGCGGCGATGCCTGCCGGGGTCGGGACGTCGAAGAAGACGTCGAAGTCCAGCTCCACGCCGAACGCGTCGCGGATCCGGGCGGCGATCCGGATCACCGTGAGGGAGTGGCCGCCGAGGTCGAACAGGTCATCCTCGGGGCCGACATCGGGCAGGTTCAGCACCTCGGCCCAGATCCGGCGGATCGTCCCGGTCGTCCCGTCGTCGCCATCGGCGGCCCGCCGCGTCGGAGCCTCGCGCGGCGGTACCGGCAGGGCCCGCCGGTCCAGCTTGCCGTTGGGGGTGAGGGGAAGACGCTCCACGATGAGCCAGCGCTGCGGCGCCATCGCGGCCGGCAGGGTGCGCAGCAGGTGGTCGCGCAGGTCGGCGGGGGCGGGCGGCCGGGCGCCGGCGGCCGGGACCAGATAGCCGGCCAGGAAGGGCTCACCGTCCTCCTCGGTGTGGACGGCGACGGCGGCCTGGGTCAGGGCCGGGTGGTCCAGCAGGGCGGACTCGATCTCGCCGAGCTCGATCCGGTGACCGCGGATCTTGACCTGGTCGTCGATCCGGCCGAGGAATTCGAGTTCGCCGTCGGACGTCCGAACGGCGCGGTCCCCGGTGCGGTAGAGCCGGGCGTCGGCCGGGCCGAACGGGTCCGGCACGAAGCGTTCGGCGGTGAGTTCGGGTCGACCGAGGTAGCCGTGCGCGACGCCGTCGCCACCGATCAGCAGCTCTCCGGGGATGCCCAACGGGGTGGGGTTCAGCTGCTCGTCGACGACGTAGGTCCGGGTGTTGGCGATCGGGCGGCCGATCCCGATCTGCCGGGGCGCGGCCGGAATTTCGGCGCAGGTGGACCAGATGGTGGTCTCGGTGGGGCCGTACACGTTGAACAGGCGGGCGGTGCGCGCGCGCAGTTCGCGGGCGAGCGGCAGCGGCAGCGCCTCGCCGCCGGCCAGGCCGGTGACGTCGGTGAGCGCGCCGGCGCCGGTCCCCGCCGTGAGCATCACCCGCCAGCCGGACGGGGTGGCCTGGACGTGGGTCACGCCCTCGGAGCCGATCAGCGCGAGCAGGCCGGGGCCGTCGACGCCGAGGCCGTCGGGGGCCAGGACCAGCCGGCCGCCGGTGATGAGCGGCAGGTAGAGCTCCAGCGCGGAGATGTCGAACGAGAGCGAGGTCAGGCCGAGCCAGGTGTGCCGAGGGCCTGATTCGAGCCGGTCGGCGAAGGAGGTGAGCAGGTTGACCAGCGCCCGGTGGCCGACCGCCACGCCCTTGGGCCGGCCCGTGGAGCCGGAGGTGTAGAGGACGTACGCCACGTCCTGCGGACCGGGAGCGGAGGCGGGGGCGGCTCCGGCCGGGTCGTGGTCGACCGCCGAGGGGGCCGGGAGCCGCAGGACCGCGGGGGCGGCGGCGGCCACCACGGGCGCGGGCTCGCGGTCGGCGAGCACCAGAACGGCTCCGGAGTCGCGCAGGACGAGGGCCAGGCGCTCGGCCGGATAGCCGGGGTCCAGTGGCAGGTACGCCGCGCCGGTGGCGAGGACGGCGAGCAGCGCGGCCGGCAGGTCGGCGGTGCGGTCCAGGTGGAGGGCGACCAGGTCGCCGGGGCGGACGCCGCCGGTCCGCAGGGCAGCGGCCAACTGAGCAGTACGGGACAGCAGTTCGCGATAGCGCAGAGCGCGGCCGGTGGTGCTGACGGCGATGGCCTCGGGGGTGGCGGCGGCCTGGGCGCGGAACAGGTCGAGCACGGTCCGGTCGGCCGGATAGGGCCGGTCGGTGGCGTTCGGCGCGGTGGTGACGGCCCGGAGTTCGGCGGCGTCCAGCAGCGGCAGGTCCAGCAGCCGGGTACCGGGTGCGGAGACCGCGCCGGCGAGCAGGGTCCGGTAGTGGCCGGCGATCCGGCGGGCGGCGTCCGGGGCGAGCACGGCCGGGTCGAACTGGAGGCTGAAGTCGATGCCGCCGCCCGGAGCGCCCGCGCCGCCCGGGGTGTCGGGGGCTTCGACGATCTGGAGGTGAAGGGTGTTGCGGGCGGTACGGTTGTGCACCGCCCAGGCCACCCGGGCACCCGTGTCGGCGAAGTCGGGGTCCGGGCCGCGCCGGCGGTAGCCGAGCGAGACCGGGGTGAGCCCGACGCGGGGGCCCAGTCCGGCGACGGCGGTGCCGAAGGGGACGTCGCGGTACGGGTAGCCGGCCCGCAGCTCGGCCCGGACGGCGGCGGCGAACACGGCGAAGGTATGGTCCGCATCGGCCGCAGGCGCGTGGACGGGCAGTTCATTGACGAACAGCCCTATCTCATGGGCGAGTTCGGGTGTCCGGGTGGAGAGCGGTACGGACACGGGCACGGCTTCGCCGCCGTAGCGGCGCAGCAGCCCGTGCAGGGCCGTGAGCAGGAACTCGAAGACGGTGGTCCCGGTCAGGTCGGCCGCGGTGGCCAACTCGGCTGCTCCGGAACCTTCGAGGCGCCACTCGACCGCCTCACCGGCCCCGGCCGCTGTCGGCGTGCGGGGCGCGCCGGGCAGTACCGGTTCGGTGGCGGCGGCCCAACGCGGCCCGTACCACTCGGCAGCCCGCCGCACGGTGTCCGGCTCGGCGGCCGGCGCGACCGCCGCGGTGGTCGCGGGCGGGGGCAGGGGCAATGAGCCGTACGCGGCTGCGAGGTCCCGGGTCAGGACGTCCTTGGAGTTGCCGTCGAAGACCGAGTGATGGGCGGAGACCAGCAGCTCGGCGCTGCCGTCGGCGCGTCGGAGCAGGGTGAAGCGGCTGAGCGGTCCGGTCTCCAGGACGAACGGACGAGCGGCCTCCTCCTCCAGCAGCTTCTCCAACTCGGCCTCGTCCGACGGTGCTTCGAGCTGCTCCAGTTCGGGCCGCCGCTCCGCGGGTTCCTGCCGGACGCAGCCGTCACGTTCCACCAACCGTGCGGACAGGGCCGGATGGCGTCCGGTCACGGCGGCCACCGCGCTGGCCAGCGCCGTGGTGTCGATCCGGTCGAAGGAGATGCGCACCGGCATGTGGAACGCCTCGTGGGCCAGTCCCAGCCGTTCGGTGAGCCAGACGCCCTGCTGGGCCGGTGAGGCCGGGATGAGGTCGGGTGGTGGGAGGACTGCGGACATCGGCGGCTCACTTAGGACGTGGGAGCGGAGCGGAGGAGCAGCACGGTGAACGTGCGGACGCGGCATGGGGCGCGGGCTGGCGCACGTCGAGGCGCGGGACGGCAACGGCAGCCTGCGGCATATGGGTTGGGCAGCGGTTTCGGCCATCGTGTGGCGCCCGGCCCACCCCCGAGGACCGGCCGAAGGCCGTGCGTGGTCAGGACCGCCGAACATCCCGGGTTCCCCGAGGTGGTCGGTGGATCAGGCCTCCGCCCGATGAAGACAAATGGTCCAGACCTGTCGAGAGATTCGCACAACACCCACACACCGTCAAGGGTTGACCATGGCTCGGAATCGACCGTCGTGCGCGCGCCGAACCGCAAGCCCGTTCGCCTGAACGTCCGTAGTCGGAATTGACTTTGACGGAGCGTCATTTCGCATCTCATGACTGCCGATCGACCGTGTCCGGGATGGGGGGCGAAGCCTTCGCTGGTGCACATCCGAAGCCGTCGCGAGTCGGTGATCAAGGAGAGTCGGTCGTCACCGAGTGACACATGTGACGGGGTTCCCGGCGAGGACGCCGAGCCGATCGCCGTGCGGCAAGCCCGGTCCCGCCGCTGCCGCAGGCCCGTGTGCGCGTGCCACTCCGGATCGTTCCGGATGCCCCGACCGCCGCCGCCGGCCCTACCTTGTCGACGGCGCCCGGCAGGGCGACCTGTCCGGAGCCCGGGGAGCAGCGATGCCGACGACGGCCCCGACCGACCGCCGGACCGCCACGGTGCTCGGGCACCAGGAGCGCGAGGTGCTCTCCGCGGTCGGCTGCGGCCTGCGGGACGACGAGGTCGCCGCCGCGCTCGCCATCCCCCCTTCCGGATCCGGGCGACGACCGGACCGGTGTTTCCCGGTACTTCAGTGGCCCCCAAGGGTTGGCCATTCCCACCGAGCCGTGCGATCCGGCCGGTCCGTCGGCGACCGACGCCGTCAGGGCCGTCCAGCTCAACCCGGAGTTGAGCGCCAAGATGGCCGGCTACCTGGACGCCTACAGGATGTCCTGCGCACGGATGGTCACACAGGCCGTGAAGGAGCGGGGCCTCAACCCGAGGGCCGCGGCGATCGCCATCGCAACGATCATCGTGGAAACCAGCAGGAACAACTACTCCCGGGCCGTCGACCACACCAGCCTCGGCCTGTTCCAGCAGCAGGACTGGTGGGGCGGTCGGGAGCAGCGACTGAACCCGGCCCACGCCACCGGCGGCACCGAGGTCACCGCCGCCGCCAACGCCGACGGCCGCATCGAGGTCTTCGGCACCAACAACACCGGGACCTTCCACCGAGGGCAGACCGGCTTCGCCACTTGGTCCGCATGGGCCTGGCTCAACAGCACCCCCGGCCCCACCCACAAGTGACCGGCACCCGACCACCCCGCACACGATCCCTGGCCGGCCGCGCCGCCGCGGCCTCCGGGGACGCCCGGTCCCCTCGTCGGGTGGGCGCGGGACCCTCCCGTTCCCTGAGGGAAGGTGTGGATCTCGCCAAGTGAAGGGGGCACATGTGCTGCGCCCGCCCCGCAAATCTCCCCCGAGCCCGGTTCCGACCCGCCACCCGCAGTGACCTTGCCCACCTTGTACGTCCAGAAGGAGGCATCCGTACCCGGTTCGGGAGGACGGATCCCCGCGTCCCGGCGTGGGGGTTACGGCCGAACGGCCGGGCGGAGCCCGGCACCCGCCACCCACGCCGGTCCCATGACCGAGTCGTGGAGGCCCGGCGCGGTCCGCCCCCGGAGGCCGTCCGGCGAAGTGGCCAAACTACGCCGGTGAACTCCCCTGATCGATGAGTATCGTTCCGCTCGTCCGGCAAGTGCGACGGGTGGAACGGGGGGAGCGGTGAGCGGCGTGGTCGTTCATCTGCCGCGGGGAAGCGGCGGCGCCGAAGGCGGCGAACCGCACGGTGACGCGGTGACGTTACGGCTCGGGCCCGGCGAGGTCGCCCGCTTCGGACGGGGCTCCGCGACGGTCCCCGTCGAGCTGCGCCTCGCCGACCCCGCGATCTCCCGGCTGGCCGGGGAGATCCGGGTCACCGACGACCACTGGCAGCTGACGAACCACAGCACCACCCACAGCTACCTCGTGGAGAACCCGGAGGGAGCGGGGGAGTACCTGAGGGTTCCGCCGCGCAGGGTCGGCGCGCCCATCCCGTTCGAGTTCTCCCGCGTGGTCCTGCCCACCCGCGGTGACGTCGCCGTGTCCTTCCAGGTGTTCGCCCCCGACCACGTCTACCTGGACCCGGACGCCATGGGAGTCCCCTGGGGGAACCGCACGGTCACCGCGTACTCCCTGGACGAGACGGCCACGTACTTCCTCGTCCTGGTCGCGCTCTGCGAGCCGCGCCTGCGCGACCAGTCCCGCGTGGCCGTCCCCACCACCCCCCAGATCGTGGAGCGGCTCAGGGGCCACGCCACTTGCGCCACCTTGACCGCGCGCGCGGTCAGCTCGCACATCGACTACCTCTCCGAGGAGAAACTGCGCATCAGCCTCCCCGACGCCCACGAACCGGGCAAGGGCGACCGCCGCAACGGCAAGCGGGAGGAGATCGTCGGGCTCGCGCTGCGGTTCGGACTCGTACGGGAGGAGAACCTCGGGCTGCTGCCGCCCCTCACGGGGTCCGGCGGGCGCGAGCGGGAGGCCGTGCGATGACGCTGCGGCACGGCCTGGAGGGCACCACGGAGTGCGACCGGATCGACCCGATCGCCCCCGGCCAACAGGTGGGCGACTGGGTGGTCACCGGGCTGATCGGTTCCGGAGGCTGGTCCACGGTCTACGCGGCGCGTCCGGCCGACCGGCACCCGGGACGGGCCTCCGGCGCCCCGGCCGACCGGCCTCCGGGCCGCACCGAGGTCGCGCTCAAGATCATGCCGACCGCCGGGCTCGCGCCGCGGCAGGCACGCAGGATCGTGGAATCCGCCCGCCGCGAGGTCGAGCTCGGGCGCAGGGCCGGCCATCCGAGACTGATCGGCCTCCTGGAGTCGTTCGTCGTCGCCGCTCCCGACCGGCCCGCCCTGGACGGCGCGATCGTCCTGGTCATGGAACGGGCCTCCGGCAGCCTGCGGGAACTCATCGACGCGGGGGTGCCCGACGCCGATCGCGGCCGCCTGATCGCGGGAATCTGCGAGGGCCTGGCCCACCTCCACCGGTCGGGCTGGGTCCACGCGGACCTCAAACCGGAGAACGTCCTCCTGGACGATGACCGCTCCGTGAAGCTCTCGGACTTCGGTCTGGCGACCGAACTGACGGGGACCCACGGCTACGCGCCGCCCATGGGCACCCTGGACTACCTCCCGCCCGAGCGCTGGCGGGCCCCCCTCGGTGAACTCGGGGTGCGCATCCGGCCGAGCGCCGACATCTGGGCCCTGGGCATCGTCATCCACGAGGTGTTCGCGGCGGGCGGCTCGCCGTTCTCCGGAGCCACGCCCATGGCGCGGGGCGCCGCGGTCCAGGAGTACGGCGAGGGTCGGGCCCCGCTGCGCATGGACCACGCGGTACCCCCGTTCTGGCGCGCGCTGGCCGCCGACTGCCTCGCCCCGACCCACGAGGCCCGCGCCCCGCACACCGCCGGGAGCCTGCTCGCCCGCATCGCCGCCCGGCAGGAAGGGCTCGGGGCGGGGCGCCTGAGGAGCAGGGCCCGCGCGGCCGTCCTCGCCACCGCGCTGTGCGGGATGGCCGGCGCGACCCTGTGCTCGGACTCGGTACGGGCCGCCACGCCCGCACCGCCCGACCTCGCGGGCGCGGCAGCCGGCACGGTCCGGATCTTCAACGCGGAGCAGAGCTGCCGGGAGCGGGCCGATCGGGCACCGCAGTGCAGTCTGGGCCTGGCGATCGATCCGCTGCGGCCCTACACCGCCGACAACGTCGTACCGACCAGGGTCTGGCACGGCGACGTCCTCGCCGCGAACTGCCAGTTGCCCGGAGGGCGACCCATCGTCGACGAGGAGGACCGGCAGTCCACCCGCTGGTACCGGGTGAGCCTGCCGGCCGGCTCCGCGCCGACGTCGGC
The DNA here is from genome assembly GCF_042893755.1 of Streptomyces sp. NPDC001568. NCBI lineage: Bacteria > Bacillati > Actinomycetota > Actinomycetes > Kitasatosporales > Streptomycetaceae > Streptomyces > Streptomyces sp. NPDC001568. Next base: position 55,158 of record NZ_JBIAVF010000021.1, read on the forward strand.
CTGGCTGCCCGCCGTACGCACCAAGGACCGGCCGGCGCTGCCGAAATGCCCGCACCCCTCGGCGGCGCGCTGACAGGGGGCACCTCCTGGGGCGCCCACCGGGACCCGCCACGGCGACTCCGAGGAGGGGGAGGGGATGTCAACGCCCGATCTCGAACTCGGGCGGCTCGAGGTCCTTAAGACACTTCGTGTTCGGTGCGGCCGGGTCGTCGAAGAACGAGACGGCGATCTCCTGGGCACACTTCGAGGTGGCGAACACCACGTGCGGCTCGTACGGGACCGTGACGACCTTGGCCCTGGGCAGCGTACGGGCCACGTACGGCCCGTTGTCCGCCCCGGTCTGGGCGTCGAACCCGCCCGACAGGGCGAGGGTCGGGATGTCGCCCCGCGTGACGTCCCGGATCGACGGCGGCGCGGCGGGCACGTTCCAGACGTCGCAGTCCGGACGGAGGAAGGTGAGCTGCGGGGCCTGGGCCTGCACCGAGCGGGGGAACGACGGGAACGCCTGCTGTCCGCCGCGCAGCGCCTGCGTCTGGCTCTCGTACGGCGTCCACTCGCCGCAGAAGACGCCGTAGACAAGACCGTGCGCGACCCTTCCCATGGCCTGGGGGCTGAGCTTGCCGCCCGCCCACTGCCGGGCGATCCGCTGCGGCTTGCCGTTGGCCAGCTCGTCGAGGGCGGCGGGTACCTGGGGCGCCACGTGGGTGGCGGACGTCATCCAGTTCACCAGGGCTCCGCCGTCCAGTACGACCTTCACCGGCTTGTCGCTGCCGGGCGGCGTGACGGTGGTGGTGACCGGCTCGGCCTCGAGTTCGCGGACGAGCCGGTCGAAGCCGGCCGACAGGTTCGGATAGCGCTCGTTGCAGGCGGGCTGCTCCGCACAGGCCTTGAACAGGCCGTCGAAGCCCTGCCGGGCACTGCTCCAGGTCGCGACCGACCCGGCCCTGGACGGCGGCAGGATGCCGTCGATGCCCACCGAGCGAAGGCCCTCGGGATGCAGGCGCATGGAGGTCAGCGCCAGGTGCGTGCCGTAGGAGATCCCGTACAGGTTCCACTGCTCGACGCCCAACGCGGTGCGCAGGTCGTCGTAGTCGGCCGCGCTCTCGATGTCGTTGTAGGCGGCGAGGTCGATCCCGCGGCCCGCCAGTTGGTCGCGGCAGGCCTTCGTGGCCGCGACGTGCAGACGTTCGGTGGACGGAGCGTCGTACACGAGGCCGACCGAGCGCGCGTTGAACTCGTCGATGTTGGGGCAGAGGAGCGTCGGGTCGGCCGAGTAGGTACCGCGCTGGGACATGAAGATCACGTCACGGTCGCGGTTCAGGCCGCCGTCGATCGCCATCTGCGCCTCTCCCACCGCGTCGTCGCCGGGCCCGCCCGCGAGCCACACGATGGGGTCGGGCTTCGGCGTGTCGGAAGCGGCGGGCACGATCGCGACACCGAGTTCGATCGTTCGACCGCCGGCCTTGGCGCGGTTCTCGGGCACGGTGAGCGTTCCGCAGCGGGCCCCTTCCAGCGCCTCGACCGGTTCCGGCGTCCTCGGGCAGGGGCCCGGCTCGAAGCGGGCGTCACCCGCCGTCCGCGCCACCGTACCGACCGGCGGCTGCGGGGAGGGGGTGGCGTCGGTGGGGGATTGCCCCCGTGCGGGCGCCGCGAGGAGTCCGGTGACGAGGAGACCGGTCGCCACGGCGGCCGAAGCGGCGCGCAGGCGTCGTACGGTGCGGCGGTGACGGGGCGCGTGGTGACGGGGCGCGTGGTGGCGTGTCATCGGGTCTCCCGGTCATCTCGGGACGATGGTGAACGGTGGGGGTTCGAGACCGTCCACGCACGAGGTGTCGGGATCGGTCGGGTGAGCGAAGAACGATGCCAACACGCGCTGCGCGCAGGGCGACTGCGGGACCACCCAGTGGCCGATTCCGGGGACCTGCACGGAGGTCGAGCGGGACAGGTCGCGGGCCACGCCCTTGGCCCAACTCGCCCCGGTCTTCACGTCGAACGTGCCCGAGATGACGAGCGCCGGCACCGAACTGACCGTGGGCACCCGCTGGCCGGACGAGCGGTCCGCGACGTTCCAGATCCGGCACGCCTCGTACTGGAAGGGCAGCTGCGGCACCTGGGCCAGCACCGTGTCGGGCCACCCGGGGTAGGTCTTGCGCCCTGCGTTCAGCACGTCGGACTCCGAGTACCCGGGAGCCCACTCGCCGCACACGATCGAGTTCGTCAGGCCGTGCGCGAACTCGCCGACCCTCTGGACCGAGCCGCCCGCGCGGGCCTGCGCGAAGCGCTCCGGGTTGCCGCGGCCGAGTTCGTCGAGCGCCGCGGGGATGTCCTTGGGCCGGGGGGTGGAGGCGACGATCAGGTTCAGCAGCGCGCCGCCGTCGAGGACGGTCCTGACCGGCTTGCCGCTCTCCCGCGGCGTGACGTCCAGGGTCAGGGGGCGAGCCTCCAGCTTGCGCACCTGCTCCGTCAGCAGTTGCCGCAGCCGCGGGTACCGGCTCTTGCAGGCGGGCTGCGCCGCGCACGCCGCGAGGATGTTGTCGATTCCCTCGGCGGTGCTGCCCCACGCCCACGGCAGGGTCACCACCCGGGGAGGGGTGATCGAGTCGATCGCGAAGGCACGGATTCCCTCGGGGTGCAGGCGCAGGTACGTGAGGGCCAGGTTGCTGCCGTAGGAGTAGCCGTAGACGTTCCACCGCGGGATCTTCAGCGCCTTCCGCAGGTCGGCGAAGTCGGCCGCGTTCTCGGTGGTGTTGTACGCGCCCAGGTCGGTGCCGTCGGCCGTCAGGCGGTCCCGGCAGTCCTTGACCGCTTTCAGGAACGACTGCTTCGCCTGCTGCGCGTCGTAGCCCAGGCCGACGGCCCGACCATTGAAGCGGTCGATCTCCGGGCAGGCGAGGTTGGGCCGGTTGTGGAGGTTGCCGCGCTGGGCCATGACGATCAGTTCGCGGTCCTTGTTCAGACCGGACTCGACGAGGAACGGGATGTCGTCGAACGTGTCGGCGCCGGGCCCGCCCGCCATGAACACCACCGGGTCGGCCACCGGCTTCGCGGCGGTGGCGGGGATGCGTGCGACGGCCAGTTCGATGGTGCGGCCGCCCGGACGGGCGCGGTTCTCGGGGACCTCCAGGAAACCGCAGCGTGCGTCGCTCAGCGCTTCGACGGGCTCGGGCGGCTTCGGGCAGGGACCGGGTACGAACCGTGCGGGAGCCGCCGCGGCGGGCCCACCGGCCGGCCGGGCGGGTCCCGGAGGGACGCCGGCGCCCGCGGGGCCGATCGTGGTCAGGCAGACCAGGGCGACCGCGGCGGTCGTCGCCGCGTGGATGCTGTGGTGTGGCATGTGGTCTCGTTCCTCTGCCCGGCACGGCACAGCGGCCGTGCGGTGCCTGGCAGCGGTGTTCTGGGCGGAACGGCCTCCTTCCGACGCTACCGGGCGGCTGCCGCGCGTGCACCCGGAGCGGCCGGGACCGACGGGCCACCGGGCCGCCGCCCCCCGGGGGGCAGTACGGCGACGGGGCCGCCCCCGCCACGGCCGGGCCATCCGTCCGGGATCCTCCGCCTCCCGGACCCGATGACGCGCAGGGCGTCCGGGACGCAGGGGGCGCGGGGAGCGATCAGCTCGGGTCCGTCGGGGCCGCCCGGGGCTCGAAGTGGACGGGCGCCCGGAAGCGCGCCTTGCGGGCGGCGCGGCGGAAGACCGTGAGGACGGCGGGGCCGGCCAGGCAGATGCAGACGAAGTTGGTGACGGCGCGGCCGGTGTCCCAGCCCAGCGAGGTGGCCAGGTCGAAGGCGAGGTAGCGCTGGAACTGTTCGGTGAAGGGCAGGCCGGGCAGGTAGGCGATCGAGCTGTTCGGGTCGAGGGAGAAGGGCCAGAAGGAGAGGTTGAGCAGGAAGCCGAAGAGATAGCCGGAGACCGAGCCGTAGACGGCGAGCATGACGACCTCCTTGCGGCCGCCGGCCTTCGGGAGGAAGCCGGCGAGCATGCCGACGAAGGCGCAGCCGAACATCTGGTAGGGCATCCAGGGGCCCACCCCGCCGGTGATGAGGGCGGAGGCGAACAGGGAGGTGCAGCCGAGGGTGAAGCCGAAGCCCGGCCCGTACACCCGACCGGCCAGGACGAGGATGAAGAAGACGGTCTCGATGCCCGCCGTACCCGCTCCGAGTGGTCGGATGGCGGCGTTGACGGCTGACAGGACGCCGAGCATGGCCAAGGCCTTGGAGTTGATGCCGCCCTCGGCGATCTCGGAGATGACGACGCACAGCACGATGACGAGCAGGACGCCGAAGATCAGTGGCGGCGCGTAGTTCGAGCCGAACTTGCCCGGTGCGACGAGGAACGGCCAGAAGAACGCGACGATGCCGAGGAAGGCCGCCATGGCGATGACGATTCCGGCCCGCGCGTTGATCCGGATGGCTGCGGCGCGTGCGGTCATGAGGCCGGGTCCGTCCCGTGGTCGGTGAGGACGGCGGCCGCCTGCGCGACCGTGAGGTAGGGGAGCGGGGCGAGGACCTTCGCGGTCTGCGGGGCGAAGACGGGGGAGGCGACGATGACCTCGCCGGTCGGCCCGTCGGCGACGACGTCGCCCTCGGCCATGACCACGACGCGGTCGGCGGCGCGGGCGACGAACTCGACGTCGTGGGTGGAGATCACGACGGCCCGGCCCTCGGCGGCGAGGTCGTCGACGATGCGGATCAGCGCGCTCTTGGCCCGGTAGTCGAGACCGCGGGTGGGCTCGTCCAGGAGCAGCACCCGGGGTGCGGCGGTCAGTTGGATCGCGAGGACGAGGGCGAGCTTCTGGCCCTCGGACAGGTCACGGGGGTGGGTGGAGTCGGGGATGCCGGGCGCGAGCCGGTCCAGGACGGTGCGGGCCCGGATCCCGTCGGGGGCGACCTCCGACTCGGCGTCGGCCTGGTCCAGTTCCTGCTTCACGCTTTCCAGGTAGAGCAGGTCGGTGGGGGTCTGGGGAACGAGGCCGACGAGCTGCCGGGCTCGCGCGGCGGACAGCTTCCGCGGGTCCACCGGTTTCGGATCGCCCGGAGTACCGACGGCCACCGAGCCGGCCTTGCGCGGCCCGGAACCCTGGAGCGCCCAGAGCAGGGAGGATTTGCCGGAGCCGTTGCGGCCCATGAGCGCGGTGATCTCGCCGCCGTGCAGGGTGAGATCGACCTCGCGGACGGCCGGCACGCCGTGGTAGGTCACGGTGATGCCGCGTGCGGCGAGGAGTTCCGGGGGGTCCGCGGCCGGGGCGGGCCGCACCGGCGGGGGAACGGCGCCGGCCAGCCGCCTTCGCAGGGGGGCCGCGGCGCGGCGGGCGTCGCGGATCGAGAGCGGCAGCGGGGTCCAGCCCGCGGCGCGGCCCAGCTCGACGATGGGCGGGGCGATGGAGGAGGTACGGAAGATCTCGGCGGGGGCACCGGGGACGACGCGGCCGTTGCCCGGCAGGTGGATGACGCGGTCGGCGTACTGGACCACCCGCTCCAGGCGGTGCTCGGCGAGGAGGACGGTGACGCCCAGGTCGTGCACGAGGCGGGTGACTGCGGCCAGGACCTCCTCGGCGGCCGTGGGGTCCAGGGCGGAGGTCGGCTCGTCCAGGACGAGCACCCGCGGGTGGGCGGTGAGGACGGAGCCGATGGCGACGCGCTGCTGCTGGCCGCCGGACAGCTCGTGCAGGGAGCGGTGGCGCAGATCGGCGAGGCCGAGGAGGTCGAGGGTCTCCTCCACCCGCTTGCGCATCGTGGCCGGCGCAATCGCCAACTGCTCCATCGCGTAGGCGAGTTCCTCCTCGACGGTGTCGGTGACGAAACCGTCGAGCGGATCCTGGCCCACCACGCCCACCACGTCGGCGAGTTCACGGGGCGGGTGGGCGGCCGTGTCGCGGCCGTCGACGGTGACGCGGCCGGAGAGGGTGCCGCCCGTGAAGTGCGGGACGAGGCCGTTGACGGCGCCGAGGAGGGTGGACTTGCCGACGCCGGTGTGGCCGACGACGAGGCAGAGCTCGCCCTCCTCGATGGTGAGGTCCACGTCCCGCAGGACCGGCTCGGCCGTGTCCTCGTACTGGACGGTGACGTGGTCGAAGGTGATCACTTGGATTCCTCGGTGCGCTGTGCCGGGACGGTCGGGCGGGCCGGCGCGGTCGGGGGCGGGGCCAGGAAGCCCGCGGTGCCCGCGAGGAGGATCGCGGCGGCGGGTACGAGTGGCAGGGTGGGCCAGCTGAGCGGGTGGATCGAGGGGTTGAGCTCGGCCGCGTCGAAGCCGACGTGGGTGAAGAGCAGGACGGCGGAGAGGACGCCGCAGCCGGCGACGGCCCATTCGGCGAAGTGCCACGGATCGGGCCGGTAGGTGGTCCGGGTGATCCGGCGGCCTCCCAGGCGCAGCCCGGCGAAGCACAGCACGGCTCCGGCGCCCATGGCCGGAAGCCCGAGCAGCTTCGGCGCGGTCGCGTCGAGCAGTCCGTAGGCCCCGGCGCACAGCCCGCACATGCCGAGCAGCATGAGGGCGCCGGTCAGCCGGCGGGAGCGGCGGGTGGCGGTGCCGGCGCGGCCGTAGCCGCGGGAGTCCATGGCGGCGGCCAGGCGCAGGGACCGTTCGAGGGCGTCCTCGAGGACCGGGACGATGATGCCGCGCAAGGCCCGGAGCCCCTTCGCGCGGCCTGCCCGCAGGCGCTTGGCACGGTGGACGCGCTGCACGCTCTGGACGAGCTGCGGGGCCACGCTGATGGACACGGTGACGGCGACCCCCAGTTCGTAGAGGGCGCCCGGCAGGACGCGCAGGGCCCGTTTGGGGTTGGCAAGGGTGTTGGCGGCGCCGATGCAGCACAGCATGCAGGCGAGGCGCAGCCCGTCCGTCGCGGCGGAGAGCAGGGCTTCCAGGGAGACGGGACCGCCGAGCCGGATGCCCGCGTACCAGTCCGGGGTGGGGATGTGGGGCAGGGAGAAGAGGAAGTGGTCGCGCGGGGTGATGCCGGTGGCGAAGATCGCGCGGAAGGTGACGCGGATCGCGACGACGGTCAGCGCGAGGTACAGGTAGTACTTGAAGCCGCGTGCCCAGGGAGCCTCGGTCCGGCGCATGGTGATGACGTGGCCGAGGACGGCGAGGACGAGGAAGAGCAGCAGCGGGTTGTTGGTGCGGCTGACGGCGGTGGCCAGGGCGAGCGCCCAGATCCACCAGGCGACGGGGTGCAGGGTGCGGGGCAGGCGGCGTCCGCCCGTGTCCGGCGCGGGGCCGGACAGGGGCGGCTTGGTCGCCGCCGCGGTGGTGGTGCGTGACACGCGGCTACTCCGTACGACGGCGGCGCTTGGCGGCGTACCAGGCGGCGGCGCCGATCAGCAGCACCAGCGCTCCGGTGGCGACGGCGGGCAGGTACGACCCGATGTCGTGCTTCGCGTCGGCGGCGGGCGCCGCGTCGACGACCTGGGGGCCGGCGGCCGGTGCGGCCTCGGCCGGAGGGCCGGACGGCTGCGGCGTGGAAGGGGTCGGCGTGGGCGTGGCGCTCACGGAGGGGCTCGTCGAGGGGCTCGCCGACGGTGTCGGGCTCTCCGGGGCCGAGGGCGCGGGCGCCGATGTCGTCTGCGCCGGCTGCGTCGGGTCGACGGGGCGGGGGTTCTCCGGCCTGGGCCCCGTGTTGACGTTCGGCGGGAGCGGCTGGGCGGTACGGGTGTCCTGGGGCGCGGGCCCCCCGGTGGGCTTGGTGTTCTTGGCCCGGAGCTGGTCGGGGGTGAGCGTGGGCTTGCCCTCGGTGCCCTCGATGTTCGTCCCGCCGAAGATCCACAGATCGACGCTGCCGGGCGTGGGCTTGTAGAGCATGGCGCCCAGCTGGCTGTACTCCCACGTGTTCTGGCCCGGGTTCGCGTGCCAGTACGACCAGTACGCGGAGGCCGGCGGGGTCAGGACGCAGTCGTCCTGCTGCGGGGTCGGATACTGCCTGCCGCCCTGGTGGCCGCTGTAGCCGATCCGGCAGATGAAGGCGGGGCCGTCGTGGCCGGTGCCGGTGGTGGCCCAGCCGCCCTGGTTGAGCAACTCGTAGCCGGTGGTGGGTGTCGTGCCGCAGGAGCGGTAGACCGGACCGCCCCAGCGGCTGAAGTCGACGGCGAGCACGACCCCCGAGGAGGTGGTGCACTGCCCCATGGGCTGCGGCGCGGCGCCGGCCGGGGCGGCGGTCGCGGCGAACGCCGCCACCGTCAGCCCCAGCGCGGCAGCGGTCCGGGCCGGGGCCCGCACGACGCGGTCGCGGCTCATGCCCCACTTCCCGAGGTCTCGCGGCGGCGCTGCGCGGCGCGGGTGATGCCCCAGCCGCCGAAGACCAGTGCCAGCGACGCGGCGGCGAGCGTGCCGACCTGGGCGCCCGTGGAGGCGAGAGGACCGCCCCCGGCCCCCGAGCCACCCGCGGAGCCCGAGCCACCGCCGTTCTCGCCCGGTGTCACGATGACGGGCGAGCCGCCACCTCCGGTGCTCCCTCCGGTGCTTCCCCCGGAAGTGCCGCCGGACGTACTGGGGATGGGCTGGGGGGTGGTGCCGGTCAGGTCACGGGTCAACGTGCCGAAGGAGATGCCGGTGGCGCCGCCGACGGCCTGCGTGGAGGCGCGCAGGTCGGAGCCGGTCTGGCCGCCCTTGGCGACGTTGAAGCCGCCGTCGCCGTTCTGCTGGCTCGTCAGGAACGTGCGGGCCTTGGCGATCTGCGCACCGTACCGGGGCGCGTCCAGCGAGAGTCCCTGGATGGCCAGGGCGGCGGAGTTGACCGAGTTCCCGGAAGCGCCCGGGAAGCCGCCGTCCTCCTTCTGCTGGGCCGCGAGCCAGGCGAGGGCCTTGTCGACCGCCGCCTGGGAGTCGGCGTCGGGGAGGAGTTCCACGGTCATGGCGGCCATGGCGGTGGAGTCCACCTCGGGGCCGCTGGGCTCGCCGATCAGACTGACCCAGGCACCCGAAGGATCCTGGAGGCTCTTGAGGTACGCGGCGGGCTCGGCCGCGGCGGCCTTCTCACCGGCGCGGAGCTGAGCCATGACGCCGAGGGACTGCTTGAAGACGGATGTCGCGTAAGCGTAGTTGCCCTTGGCCGCGCATTCCTGGCGGGTCGAGGTCTTCGCCGGGCAGGTGATCCTGGCGAGCGCGGCGATCAGGTCCTGACCGCCGAAGTTCCGGGGGTCGCGGCCCACGGACTGGGCGAGTACGGCTGCCTTGCCGAGGGAACCGCCGTTCGCGTACTTGGTGCCCATGAGGGTCCATTCGTGGATGCCGCGCTTCTGGCCGTCCTTGCCGCCCTTGTCCATGAAGTCGACGATGTTGCGCAGGGCGGTGTTGTCCTCGCCGGTGGCGGCGAGGGCGTACGCGCCGTCGATGGTCAGGCCGTAGTCGGCGAAGCCCGTGCCGGCCTGGCTCTCGTAGAAGCGGCCCTGGACCAGCCGGGACGGGGCGGTCAGGTACGTGACGCCCTTCTTCAGGTCGGGCCCCCCGCCGGCCGGCGGCGTGGTGGGGGTGGGCGGCGTGGTCGGGGTCGGCGGTTCGATCGGCTTGGCGGTCAGGGAGGCGAGATCACTGCCGGCGCCCGCGATCGCGGACGTGGCGGTGGGGTACAGCCTCGACTCGGTGTCGTCCTCGGCGAAGCCGAATCCACCCGTCCGGAGCTGGCGCTTGGAGAGCCAGGAGACACCGGCGTCCGCGAACGCCTCGTCGCCGAGGGCGCGCAGCGCCTGCGCGGCCCAGGCGGTGGCGGTCGGGTTGCCGATCGTCTCGTAGGAGACGGCGGGCCACGCGCCGGTCGCCAGCTGGGACCTCTTCAGGTGGCCGCGGGCCTTCTGGAGGACCGCCTCGTGGCCGCCGGCCCGTTCCAGGGCCAGGGTGATCAGGCCGGTGGCGCCGGCCTCGCTCTCGCACCCCATGCTTCCGGGGCGGATGAGGACGCTGGTGAAGCCGCCGTCCTCGCACTGGAGGTGGGTGAGCCGGGCCACGGAGTGGGGCGGCGGTGTCACACCGGCGTTGACGAGGGCGATGACGGCCATGGCCTGGGCGTCGGCCTGTCCTGTCGTACGGAAGTCGCCCTTGGTGAAGCAGCCTTCGATCGCTTCGCCGTCGCCGATGTCGCGGGGGCAGGCGTACTTCACGAGGTCGCCGAGCAGGTCGTGGCCGCCGAACGCGCGGGGGTCCTTGCCGGTGGCCTCGGCGACCAGGGCGAGTCGGGCCGCCGCGGTGGCGTCCGGAACGCCGTCCTTGCCGGCCGGGTAGGCGTAGGCGTCGGTCTGCGCGGGCGTGGCGAGGAAGTCGGCGATCTTCTTCGCCACCGGGCTCTTGCGGTCGGCCGCCGCGAGCGCGAACACGGCCTCCGTGGTGAGGAAGTGGTTCGCGGCGGTGGAGCCCTCGTCGACGACGCGTTCCCCGTCGGTCAGCGTGCCGGTGACCCAGCGGGTGGCCGCGGGCACGCTGATCGCACCCGCCGGCACCGTGGGCGGGGCCGTCGGAACGGTCGGGTCCGCCGTGGTGAAGCCGCGGATGTCGTCGGGCGAGAAGGACGGCTTGCCCTTGGTGCCGGCGATGTCGGTGCCGCCGTAGACCCAGGCCTCCACGTCGCCGGGCCTCGGGTTGCGGGCCATGGCCCCCTGCTGGCTGTAGGACCACTTGCGCTGCCCGGGGGAGGCGACCCAGTACGACCAGTAGGCCGTGGCCTGCGGGGTGAGGACGCAGTTCTCCTTGTCCGGCGTGGGGTACTGCGTACCGGAGCCCTTGCCGATGCGGCAGATGAACGCGGGGCCGTCGTGGGCCGTGCCCTCCATGGTGAACCCGGCGGTCTGCAGCAACTCGTAGCCGGTGGTGGGCGTGGTGTCGCAGCCCTTCTCCCGCTTGCCGCCGAACGGGCCGAAGTCCACGGCGACGATCGCCCCGGTGGTGGCCGAGCACTGCTCGATCGGGTCGGCCGCTGCGGGCACCGTCGCGCCGACGAGGGCCGCGCTCGCGGCGAAGGTCAGCAGCGCCGCCGATACGAGCGACAACAGCCCCTTGCTCCCCAGGTGTCGCTCTGATTGCTGTGCGGTCCCCACCACGGCCCCTCGTGTCGGCCGGGCGGACCAGTGCGTGGCGAAAGGGCTTCCACAGCCCATGGGCGCACGGGGAAGCCGTTCGAACCACGCCGTAGTCCGCGACGGCGTTTCTCGCTGCGAAAACCAGGCTCCAGGCATTCCGACTCGCCCGGCGGTGCCGGGCCTACGGTTGCGGGTCAGCGCCGGATTTCGACCGGCTTCCCCTGGAGCTGAGTGCTTATCAGTCGGAGTGGACCACGCGGATAAAGACAGCGTCAAGGTGGTCTGCATCTCATGTGACACGGCGTCGGCCGCCTCGAAAGGTCCCGGGCGGAGCGGCTGGCGGAGCCTTGATCACTCGGGTAGCGTCCTGGGCTGCCACATGGGGGAACCCGGTGCGAATCCGGGGCTGACGCGCAGCGGTGTGGGACGGCAGGGGGCCGTCTCCGAGCCCGAATGCCCATGCGGCGAGGCACATCACAAGCCGTACCACGCGTTCGGACGGCCGCCACCGCGCTCCGGGCTGCCCGCCCGCACGAGTCCCGGTCAGGTCGGCGTCCCCCATTCCAGGAGCAGGCCTTGTCCCGAACCCGAACCTCCCGCCGCCTCTCACTCGCGGTGCCCGCAGCACTCGGCGCCCTCGCCCTCGCGACGCTGCCGGCCTTCGCCACCTCCTCGCCCGCGCAGATCGCCACGTCGAAGACGAACGGTGTGACCTACCTCAAGTCGCTCCAGGCCGCCGATGGTTCGTACGCGGGCAGCGGCCTGTCCAACGAGTGGGCGTTCAGCACCTTCGCGGCCACCGGTACGGCCGTCGTCGACGTCCACCCGGGCGGCGACACCACCAAGAACGCACGCACCGTCTACCGCAACCTGCTGTCGACGGCGGGCTGGCCGCAGGCGTCCCCGGTGGTCACCGACTACGAGCGCGGCACCCTCAACGCCTACGCCGCCGGCATCGACCCGGCCCGCGTCTCGGCCTCCCGCAACCTCATAGCCAACATCTACTCGTACTGGCAGACGGCCGAGGCCGGTTACTTCGGTCCCTCCGGAAACTTCAACGGCACGGTCTTCGCGGGACTTTCGCTGGGCGGCGCCAAGACCCAGGGCGGCGGGCCGCGCGTCCCGCAGGCGCTGACCGACTCCATCGTCACCCGCATCCGTGCCAACCAGCACGTGGACGGCGGCTGGACCTACCAGAAGGGCGAGGGCAATCCCACCGTCCTGAACTCCGCGGGCGACGTCGACATGACCGGCGCCGCCATGGCGGCCCTGTGCGTTTCCGGTGTCCCGAACACCGACACCGACGTCGTCCAGGCCAAGAACTTCCTCAAGAGCACCCTGGTCTCCGGCAGCGGCGCCTTCAACTCCCTCTACGGCGTCAACACCAGCTCCAACGGCTGGGGCGTCGCCGGCCTGAACGCCTGCGGATTCAACCCGCAGACGGGCGACTTCCTCACCGGCAGCGGCAAGACCCCGATCGACTTCCTCATCGCCAACCAGTACAACCCGGCGGGCGGCTTCAAGTACAAGCCGTCCGACACCACGCCCTCGGCCTACTCCTCCATCGACGCGCTGCGTGCCGTCGCCGGCGGGGGCTTCACCACCGCCCCGCCCGTCCCGGTCACCCCCGGCGCTCCGCAGTGGGTCGCCCAGTCCACCTTCACCGCCGGCACGGCGACCAAGCTGGCGCTGACCGTCGACGACGGCGCCGGCAACCTCAAGGTCTGCTCGGTGTCCCTCACACCGACCGGTACGACCACCACCCTCGGTGACGTGCTCAACGCCGCGCTCACCGCCGCCGCCCCGTCCGGTTGCGTCACCGCCGTCACGCCGTCCTCCGGTACCGGCACCGTCACCGCGGTCAACGGCAAGGCCAACAGCGGCTCCAACACGTGGAAGGTGAGCGTGGACGGGTCCTCGTTCGCCGGGGCCGCCCGCAACAAGGTCATCAACGTGGGCGACACCATCGCCCTGCGGTGGGGCGTCTGATCGATTCGACCACCGTGCGGGTCGCGGGCCCGGGGCCCGCGACCCGCACGGGGCACCGCGGTAAGCCTCGCCGGTGATGGCATCCCCGGGAGCCGCCCGTCCTGAGCCTCGGACATCCTTTGTGATCAGGGACTCACCGTCTTGGCCGCCGGCCCGCCGCACGGTAGCGTCACCGCGACATTTACACATAGCGACGACGGCGAGACGGAAGACCGGTGTGAATCCGGCATGGTCGCGCCACTGTGTGCTGCGACGGCGCTCCCCTCCAGGGGGTGACGGCCGCGGCGAGTCAGACCCGAGGACCGTCGTCCTGCACCACCGTATGGGACGCGTTGTTCCCCGAGGAGGTTCCATCATGGCCGAGGCTGTCGCTTCCGCTGTCATACCCACCACCGCCGTCTCGCCGTCGGCTCCGCTGCCCGTGCGCGCGGTACTGCCCTGGGCGGTCTTCGTCGGTCTCCTGATGGTCGTGGCCCTCTACTTCGTCGGTGCCGAGCAGGGCGCCACCGCCGTGTTCGCCGGCGAGGGCGTGCACGAGTGGGTGCACGACGGTCGCCACCTGCTCGGCTTCCCCTGCCACTGAGAGAGGCCACGCACATGTACGCCTCCACTGTCAGAGGTCTGCTGGTCCGCGGCATGCTCGCGGGCCTGATCGCCGGGCTGTTCGCCTTCGCCGTCGCCTATGTGGCGGGCGAGCCCCCGGTACGGGGCTCCATCGCCGTCGAAGAGGCAGCGGCCGCCAAGGAAGCCGCCCCCGCGTCCGGCCACGCCGGTCACGGCGGTGCCGAGGCCCCGGCCGAGGAAGAGGAAGAGCTCGTCAGCCGGCCCGTCCAGTCCACCGTCGGCCTCGCCACCGGCGTGCTGGTCTACGGGGTCGCGCTGGGCGGCATCGCCTCCCTCGCGTTCTCCTTCGTCCTGGGCCGCGTCGGCGGGTTCAGCCCGAGGGCCACGGCCGCGCTCACGGCCGCGGGCGCCTTCACCACCGTCTACCTGGTGCCGTTCCTGAAGTACCCGGCCGCCCCGCCGGCGGTCGGGAACCCGGACACCATCGGGCAGCGCACCACGCTGTTCTTCCTGATGATCCTGCTCAGCGTCCTGCTGGGTGTCGGCGCGATCATCCTGGGGCGGAGGCTGGCACCGCGCCTGGGCAACTGGAACGCGACGCTCGCCGCCGGCGCCGGCTTCGTCGTCGCCACGGGCCTGGCCTTCCTCGTCCTCCCGGACAACACGGACGCCGTCAAGCCCGAGTTCCCCGCGGCCCTGCTGTGGGAGTTCCGGGTGGCCTCGCTGTCCGTACAGGTCGTGATGTGGGCCGTGTTCGGGATCGTCTTCGGCGTTCTCGCCCAGCGGCTCCTGGCCCACCGCACCGACCCCGCGGGTACCGAGGCGCCGGCCCGGCCGGAGTCGGTTCTCGGCTGATCGACGCACCCGCAGCCGACCCGGAGCCCTGTCTCCCCGTACCCGCGGGGAGGCAGGGCTCGTACGTTCCGTATCCGGTGTTCACGAGCGGGTGATCGACGCACCGGACGGTTTCACTTCCCGCCCAGCACCTTGGCGTACGCGCTGAGTTCACCGATCTGACCCCTGGTCACGTGCCGGGTCTCCCAGATCAGCGAGGCGGTGTCGACCACCTCGGGCGCCGGTTCGCGATGACCGCCCGACGGGCGGACGCCGGTCAGCTCGGCCAGCACGGTGACCCGGACGCCGAGCGTCGCCGCGAAGCCGTCGAGCATCTGCGCGTCGAGCTGCCTGCGCCCCGTCCCACCGCGCCGATGGTCGAGGCCGCCTTGCACACTCCGGACATCAGGCACATCGCCTTGGCCGTCCCGGACCAGTTCAGGTTGCGGAGCGCGAGCATGCGCAGGAGGAGCGAGCCGAAGCCCGGTGCGTACTCCTCGTAGGGACGGGGCTTCCACGGAGCGAGCGTGCCCACCGGCGCGGTCATGGAGCGCGCCCGGGTGCGCAGCAGCTGCCTGCCGGACACGGGCAGAGCGAGGGAGAGCGACACCAGCGAACTGGAAGCGCCGGCCGGCTCGTCGAAGAGCCACGCGGTGGCGGGTAGGGGGAGGTCCGCGACGAGCCGCAGGTCGTGGACGCGCAGCCCGGTCCGCTCCGCGAGGTCGTCGAGGAACGCATCGGTGGCGGGCCATGCGGGCGGGAGACCGACCGCGTCGGCGAGGCGCGCCAGACGTACGTCGGGTTCGGGATGGGTCGAAGGCTCCATGACCACCATGGTTCGTAGGGGGTGGGGCGTGTCCGCGCCGCCCGGGCCGGCGCCGGGTGCGTCAGCCGCGGAGGGACGAGGACGCGCCGGTGACGGGGTACGGGACGAACGTGCTGCTGTTCTCGTCCACGGCCAGCGCCCGCCCGAGCGGCGGCACGGCCCGCTGCGGGCAGTCGAGGCGTTCGCAGAGGCGGCAGCCCATGCCGATGGGGGTGGCGGCCGCCGTGTTGTCGAGGTCGAGCCCGTCGGCGTACACGAGCCGGGAGGCGTGCCGGATCTCGCAGCCGAGGCCGATCGCGAAGGTCTTGCCGGGTTCGCCCCAGCCGCCGCGGTGGCGGGTGACGGCCCGGGCGGTCCACAGGTACCGCTGTCCGTCGGGCATGGCGGCGACCTGGACGTGGATGCGGCCGGGGGCGCTGAAGGCCTCGTAGACGTTCCAGAGCGGGCAGGTGCCGCCCGCACGGGAGAAGTGGAATCCCGTGGCCGACTGCCGCTTGGACATGTTCCCGGCCCGGTCGACCCGTACGAAGGAGAAGGGGACCCCGCGCAGCCTGGGGCGTTGGAGGGTACTGAGGCGGTGACAGACGGTCTCGTAGCCGAGGCCGAAGTGGTCGGTGAGCCGCTCGATGTCGTAGCGGAACTCCTCGGCGGCGGTGTGGAAAGCCGTGTACGGGAGGATCAGCGCGGCGGCGAAGTAGTTGGCGATGCCGATCCGGGCCAAGGGGCGTGCCTCGGACCCGGCCGGGAAATCCTCGGCGGCCAGTCGGTCCAACTCGTCCCCGTACTCGAGGAGGGCGAGCTGCGTGGCCATCCGGAAGGCCTGCTGACCGGGACGAAGTCTGCTCGACAGGTGCAGGGCGCGGGCATCGGCGTCGTAGTGGTGCAGGCGGTCGGAGTCAGCGGTGATCCTCACCCCGTGCCGGTCGGTGAGACGGTGCGTCAGGGCGCGGATGACGTCCCCGGGGCGGATTCCGATCTCGCGGGCCAGGGCCTCGGCGGCGAGGTCGGTGTCGGGGAGGTAGTTCTGCCGCCGGTAGAAGAACTCGCGGATCTCCTCGTGGGGAGAACGCGGGGCCTCCGCCGGGGCGCCGCGCCCCTCGGCCGCGTCGACGAGCCGCTCCGCGAGGAGCTGGCCGCGTCGCCCGAGGTCCAGCAGGACCGCGGCGACCGCAGGCATCCGGGTGGCCAGCTCGGCCAGGTCGGAGGAGGAGACGCGGGCCTCGGCGACCTCATGGGCCAGCGCCTCGCGAAGGTCGGCCACCATGCGGCTGGTGTCGCGCTCCGAGAAGAACCCCGGGTCCACCCCGAACGCCTCGGTGAGGCGCAGCAACACCGGGACGGTGAGCGGGCGGGAGTCGTGCTCCATCTGGTTCAGGTAGCTGGGCGAGATGCCCAGCACCCTGGCCAGGTCCGCCTGCGTCATGCGCCGTTCCTCGCGCAGCCGCCGCAGCCGTGCTCCCGCGTAGGTCTTGCTCACCGAACTCCTCCACCGTCGGACGGGTGCCGTCAGCATACGGCGAGCGGACTCATCGGTAACCTTCGCAAGCTTGGCAATTTCAGCCTCGAAGATTCGCAAACCTTGGCAGACGTCCCTCCTTGATGGCACCCAGTGCCAGTGCCAGAGTCAGTCCTGCGGCCGGCCGGAACCGGTGGCCGGGAGGACCTCAGAACGTCGATTCATGCCCTGATTTCGGTGGTCTGGCCGTCCGCTCCGGCAGATCGGCAGCATTGCTCAGCTCCGGCCCACGGGCGGGTTCGGCGGCCGCATCTTCTTCATCCAGGCACAGAGTGTCAATGCGCGGATCCCTGTCGGGGGCATTGGCAGAACAAGCGACGACGGAAACGGTGACGGTCATGGCAGAGGCGAACAAGGCGGCAGCCGAGCAGCTCGAGCAGCGCTGGGCGGACGACCCGCGGTGGGCGGGCATCGAGCGCACCTACTCGGCCGAGGACGTGGTCCGCCTGTCGGGCAGCGTCCGCGAGGAGCACACCCTGGCCCGGCGCGGCGCCGAGCGGTTGTGGCGTCAGCTCCACGAGCAGGACTACATCCACGCCCTCGGCGCGCTCACCGGCGGCCAGGCGGTCCAGCAGGTGCGGGCCGGGCTCCAGGCGATCTACCTCTCCGGCTGGCAGGTGGCCGCCGACGCGAACCAGGCCGGACACACCTACCCGGACCAGAGCCTCTACCCGGTCAACTCGGTCCCGCAGGTGGTGCGCAGGATCAACAACGCCCTGCTGCGGGCCGACCAGATCGCCACCGCCGAGGGCGGCACGGACACCACGGATTGGCTCGCGCCGATCGTCGCGGACGCCGAGGCCGGCTTCGGCGGCCCCCTGAACGCCTTCGAGCTGACCAAGGCGATGATCGCGGCGGGCGCGGCCGGCATCCACTACGAGGACCAGCTGGCCTCCGAGAAGAAGTGCGGCCACCTCGGAGGCAAGGTCCTCGTCCCCACCGCCCAGCACGTGCGCACCCTCAACGCGGCCCGCCTGGCAGCCGACATCGCCGATACCCCGACCCTGATCATCGCCCGTACGGACGCCCTCGCCGCCACCCTGCTGACCAGCGACGTCGACGAACGCGACGCCGAGTTCTGCACCGGCGAGCGCACCGCCGAGGGTTTCTACCACGTCCGGGGCGGCATGGCCCCGGTCATCGCCCGAGGCCTGGCCTACGCCCCGTACGCGGACCTCATCTGGGTGGAGACCGGCACCCCGGACCTGGCCCAGGCCCGCGAGTTCGCCGAGGCCATCCACGCCCGGTACCCGGACCGGATGCTCGCCTACAACTGCTCCCCGTCCTTCAACTGGAAGGCCGCGCTGGACGACGACCAGATCGCCAAGTTCCAGCGGGAGCTCGGCGCGATGGGCTACCGCTTCCAGTTCATCACCCTGGCCGGCTTCCACTCGCTCAACCACGGCATGTTCGACCTCGCCCGCGGCTACGCCGAGCACGGCATGACCGCGTACGTCGACCTCCAGGAGCGCGAGTTCGCCGCCCAGGCCCAGGGCTTCACCGCCGTCAAGCACCAGCGCGAGGTCGGCACCGGCTACTTCGACCTCGTCTCCACCGCCGTCAACCCCGCCTCCTCCACCACGGCCCTCACCGGTTCCACCGAGGAAGAGCAGTTCCACTAGGACCCCCTGCTCCTGGCCCACCCGAGTCCGACCCGGCGCCCTGCCGCTCGCCGTTCGACGGCGCCCGAGGGTTTCCCCTCGGGCGCCCGCCGCCCCACGCCGAGGAGAAGAACCCCATGCCACTCACGCCCCTGATCAGCAGCGTCCGGGTCCTCGGCGCGCCGGCTGAGCGCCACGAGGAGATCCTGACTCCCGAGGCCCTGGAATTCATCGGCCGGCTCGACGCCGCCTTCGCGGACCGCCGCCTGGAGATCCTCAAGGAACGCCGCCGCCGCTCCGCCCACTTGGCCTCCGGGACGCCGCTGGACTTCTCCCGCGCCACGGCCGCGGTCCGCGCCGACGACGACTGGCGCGTGGCCCCGCCCGCGCCCGGCCTGACCGACCGCCGCGTGGAGATCACCGGTCCGCCGGAACGCCGCATGGCGATCAACGCGCTGAACTCCGGGGCGAAGGTCTGGATGGCCGACTTCGAGGACGCCACCGCACCCACCTGGAACAACGTCATCGGTGGTCAACTGAACCTGCTCGACGCCATCGAGCGGCGCATCGACTTCACGACTCCCGAGGGCAAGGAGTACCGCCTCGGCGCGGACCTGGCGACCATCATGGTCCGCCCGCGCGGCTGGCACCTCACCGAGGAGCACCTGGAGATCGACGGGCGGCCCGTGCCCGCCTCCCTCGTCGACTTCGGTCTGTACTTCTTCCACTGCGCGCAGCGGCAGATCGACGCCGGGTACGGCCCGTACTTCTACCTCCCGAAGTTGGAGAACCGCACCGAGGCGCGTCTGTGGAACGACATCTTCGTGTACGCCCAGGAACTGCTCGGCATCCCCCGCGGCACGGTCCGCGCCACCGTCCTCATCGAGACGATCACCGCGGCGTTCGAGATGGAGGAGATCCTCCACGAACTGCGCGAGCACAGCGCCGGCCTCAACGCGGGCCGCTGGGACTACCTGTTCAGCCTGATCAAGACCTTCGGCCACCGCACCGACTTCCAGCTGCCCGATCGGGCCGCGGTCACCATGACCGCCCCTTTCATGCGGGCCTACACCGAACTCCTCGTGCGCACCTGCCACCGGCGCGGCGCCCACGCCATCGGCGGCATGGCCGCCCACGTCCCGAGCAGGGAACCGGCCGCGAACACCGCCGCGTTCGCGAAGGTCCGGCTCGACAAGGAACGGGAGGCGGAGGACGGCTTCGACGGCTCCTGGGTCGCCCACCCCGGGCTGGTCCCCGTCTGCCGGGAGGTCTTCGACGACGTCCTCGGGCAGCGGCCGAACCAGCTGGAGCGCACCCGGGAGGACGTCGAGGCCACGGCCGCAGACCTGCTGTCCGTACGCCGGATCGCCGCCCCGCCGACCTCCGAGGGCATCCGCTCCAACGTGGCGGTGGCCCTGCGCTACTTCGACGCCTGGCTGCGCGGCAGCGGCGCCGTCGCCCTGCACGGGCTGATGGAGGACGCGGCCACCGCCGAGATCGCCCGCGTCCAGATCTGGCAGTGGCTGCGCCACGACCGGGTGGACCGGAACGCGGTCGTCGACCTCCTCGACGCCGAATGCGCGGCCCTGGAGGCCGAGGACCCGCAGGCGCTCGTCCTCGAAGCCCGGGAGGTCTTCGTGGACTGCGCGCTCTCGGTGCGGCTTCCGCTGTTCTTCACGCCCGAGGCCTACACCCGACACCTCGTCCGCCGTGTCCCCGCGCGGGTGAACGCGTGAACGCCCTGCCGCGGCCCGCCGACATCCACCGCGTCGGAGTCGTGGGCGGCGGCCGGATGGGAGCGGGCATCGCCGAGGTGTGCGCCCGCGCCGGCCTCGACACCGTCGTCGCCGAAGCGGACGCGGCCGCCGCCCGCGCCGCCGCTCAGCGCGTGGCCGTCTCCCTGGAACGCGCGGTCCGGCGCGGCAAGCTCGACCGACTCTCCGCCGAGGACGCCCTGGCCAGGCTCGTGTTCACCGGGGACCTGGAGGACCTCGGCGACCGGCAGCTCGTCATCGAGGCCGTCACCGAGGACCCCGAAGCCAAGACGGAGGTCTTCACGGCCCTCGACAAGATCGTCGCGGACCCGAAGGCGATCCTCGCCACGAACACGTCGGCCATCCCGATCATGCGGCTGGGCATGGCCACCGGACGGGCGGACAGGGTGGTGGGCCTGCACTTCTTCAACCCCGTCCCCGTCCTCCCGCTGGTCGAGGTCGTCTCCTCCCTCCACACGTCGGCGGACACCCTGGCCGCAGTGGAGACGTTCGCCCGTGACGTCCTCGGCAAGACCACGGTCCGCTCCCAGGACCGGGCGGGTTTCATCGTCAACGCGCTGCTGATCCCCTACCTGCTCTCGGCCATCCGGATGGCCGAATCCGGGTTCGCGAGCGCCGCCGACGTGGACGCCGGCATGGAGTTGGGCTGCGCCCACCCCATGGGCCCGCTCAAGCTCGCCGACCTGATCGGCCTGGACACCGTCGCCGCGATCGCGCAGTCGCTGTACGAGGAGTTCAAGGAACCGCTGTACGCCCCGCCCCCGCTGCTCCGGCGGATGGTTCAGGCGGGGCTGCTGGGCCGCAAGAGCGGCCGCGGGTTCCACCCGTACGGCCGGGTCTGAGGGGCCCGGCACGGCTCCGGGGCCGAGGGTGCGCCGGAGGTGCAGGAGAACGGTGGGGGTGCGGCGAGTGGTGTCGCCGCACCCCCAACGCGTCTCATTTCCCCGTCCGGCATGTGGAAAGCGGTGTTCATTCCCCGGTCACCGACCTAGTGTGGGCCTCGCAGCTGGTTCGCCCCGTCCGCCAGGCGGGATGCGTCGTAAGAGGGAACCCGGTGGGAATCCGGGACTGCCCCGCAGCGGTGAGTGGGAACGACCGGCGTCATACGCACTGGGACCGGACAACGGTTCTGGGAAGCGACGGCCAGTAGGTGCCCGCCGGGATACCGGCAGGCGTGCCCGCGAGTCCGAAGACCTGCCCGTTGCCCGAGCGCGATCGACCGCGCCCGGTTTCCCGGTGACCTCGTGGGCGGGTCGGCGTGCTCCAGGCGGATCCTCCCCGTCGCGTACTCGGACGTACGCGACCTTGGCGGTCCGCCCGTTCCGGCACCCTTCGCGCCTTCGGCCCCTCACCGGGTCCATGGAGACAAGCTCGCGAAGGAGAGTTCCGTGACCACCGAGTCCGCAGCCGCGGCAGTACAGGCCACTGTGTACGGGTACCCCCGCCAGGGTCAGAACCGCGAACTGAAGAAGGCGATCGAGGGCTACTGGAAGGGCCGCGTCGCAGCGGATGCCCTCCGGGAGACCGCCCGCGACCTGCGCCGGGCCAACTGGGCCCAGCTGGCCGAGGCAGGCATCACCGAGGTTGCGACCGGCGACTTCTCGTACTACGACCACGTCCTGGACACCACGGTCATGGTCGGCGCCATCCCCACCCGCCACCGGGCCGTCGTGGCGTCCGATTCCCTGGACGGCTACTTCGCCATGGCGCGCGGCACGCAGGACGTCGCCCCGCTGGAGATGACCAAGTGGTTCGACACCAACTACCACTACCTGGTTCCCGAACTCGGGCCCGACACCGTCTTCACGGCCGACTCCGCCCAGCAGGTCGCCGAGCTGAAGGAGGCCCTCACCCTCGGCCACCGCGCGCGCCCGGTCCTCGTCGGCCCGGTGACGTACCTCCTCCTCGCCAAGCCCGAGCCCGGCGTCGCCGCCGACTTCGAGCCGATCACCCTCCTGGACCGGCTGCTGCCCGTCTACGCCCGGGTGCTGGCGGAACTGCGCGCGGCCGGCGCCGAATGGGTCCAGCTCGACGAGCCGGCCCTGGTGCAGGACCGCACCCCGGCCGAGCTGAACGTCGCCACCCGTGCCTACCGGGAACTCGGCGCACTGACCGACCGCCCGAAGCTGCTGGTCGCCTCGTACTTCGACCGGCTCGGCGAGGCCCTGCCCGTCCTGGCCAAGGCTCCGGTGGAGGGCCTCGCCCTCGACTTCACCGACCGGGCCGCCGCCAACCTCGCCGACCTCGCCGCCGTCGGCGGCCTGCCCGGCAAGCGGCTGGTCGCGGGCGTGGTCAACGGGCGCAACATCTGGCTGAACGACTACCAGAAGTCGCTGAGCACGCTCGGCACCCTCCTCGGCCTGGCCGATCGGGTGGACGTCGCCGCCTCCTGCTCACTGCTGCACGTCCCGCTGGACGTCGGCGTCGAGCGCGACATCGATCCGCAGGTCCGACGGTGGCTGGCCTTCGCCCGGCAGAAGACGGCCGAGATCACGACGTTGGCCCGCGGCCTCGCCCAGGGCGCCGGAGCGATCACCGCCGAACTCGCCGCGAACCGGGCCGACCTGGCCTCCCGGGCCGCGTCCCCGATCACCCGCGACCCCGCGGTCCGGGCGCGAACGGAGGCGATCACCGATGCGGACGGTCGCCGCGCGCAGCCGTACGCCGAGCGCGCCGCCGCCCAGCGGGCCCACCTGGCACTGCCGCTCCTGCCGACGACGACCATCGGTTCCTTCCCGCAGACGGACGAACTGCGGGTGGCGCGCGCCGACCTGCGGGCCGGCCGGATCGACACCGCCGGGTACGAGGAGCGCATCGAGGAGGAGATCCGAGAGGTGCTCTCCTTCCAGGAGAAGACCGGCCTCGACGTCCTCGTGCACGGCGAACCCGAACGCAACGACATGGTCCAGTACTTCGCCGAGCAGCTGACGGGATACCTGGCGACCCAGCACGGCTGGGTCCAGTCGTACGGCACCCGCTACGTGCGGCCGCCGGTCCTGGCCGGGGACATCTCCCGTCCGGAGCCGATGACCGTGCGCTGGACGACGTACGCCCAGTCGCAGACGTCCAAGCCGGTCAAGGGCATGCTGACCGGCCCGGTCACCATGCTCGCCTGGTCCTTCGTCCGCGACGACCAGCCCCTCGGGGAGACCGCCCGCCAGGTCGGACTCGCCCTGCGCGACGAGGTCAACGACCTGGAGGCGGCCGGAACTTCGGTGATCCAGGTGGACGAGCCCGCCCTGCGCGAGACGCTGCCGCTGCGCGCGGACGGCCACGCCGACTACGTGGAGTGGGCAACGGAGTCCTTCCGCCTGACGACCTCGGGCGTGCGGCCCCAGACCCAGATCCACACCCACATGTGCTACGCGGAGTTCGGTGACATCGTCCAGGCCATCGACGACCTCGACGCCGACGTGATCAGCTTGGAGGCGGCCCGCTCCCACATGCAGGTCGCGACCGAGCTCGCCGAGCACGGATACCCGCGCGAGGCCGGCCCCGGCGTGTGGGACATCCACTCTCCGCGCGTCCCCTCGGCCGCGGAGGCGGCGGCCCTCCTGCGCAAGGGGCTGGAGGCCATCCCGGCCGAGCGGCTCTGGGTCAATCCCGACTGCGGTCTGAAGACCCGTGGTTGGGTCGAGACACGCGCTTCGCTGGAGAACCTCGTCGCAGCAGCTCGCGAGGTCCGCGCGGAGGCCGGTGACGTGACCGTCTGATCCGCGTTCGGGTCGGAACATCCGTGACCGGATGTTCCGGCCCGACGGCGTCGCCATCCGGCGGGCCGAGGACCTGCCCGTTCGTCCGCCGTCCTGACGCACTGGCGCGGGTGTGGCCACGACCTGAACAGCCGCGCCGTTTCGGGGATGTGGTGGCCGAGCTCGCGCGGTCACCATGGCGGTCCGTTGAGTCCCGCACCGGGGGCCCGGGCGGACTCCACGTGCCCAGGCCCTACCCGGCGAGTTCGCGCACCATCGCCATGTCGCTGAACGGAATGAGCTCCTCGCCGATGATCTGGTGCGGTTCGCTGCCCTTCCCGGCGATCAGGATGATGTCGTCCGGACCCGCTGCGGAAAGGGCGAAGCCGATCGCGAGTCGACGGTCGGTGAACCGTTCGAACGGTGTGCCGGTCGAGGCGAGGCCGGGGGCGATCTGGTCGAGGATCGCCTCGGGGTCCTCGGTGCGCGGATTGTCGGAGGTCAGGACGCACAGGTCGGAGAGGGTTCCGGCGATCTCGCCCATCTCGGCGCGTTTGGTGGTGTCGCGGTCCCCGCCGCATCCGAAGACGGTGATGACCCGACCGGTGGCGAAGCCCCGGATCGTGGTCAGGACGTTGCGCAGGGAGTCGGGGGAGTGGGCGTAGTCCACGATCACCGAGGTCTTGCCCGGGGTCTCGAAGCGTTCGAACCGGCCCGGGATCGGAGGCATCCGGTCGAGCGCCGCGACCAGCCCGGCCAGGTCGTGACCCAGGGTGTGGCAGGCCGCCACGGTGGCGAGCGCGTTGGCGACCGAGTACCGACCGGGCACGGGGATCGAGGCCGGGTAGGCGCGGCCGTCGTGGTGCAGGGTGAACCGGGTGCCCGAGGCGTCCATGTCGATGTCCGTCGCCCGGTAGTCGGCCTCGGCGTCGAGGGCGTACGTGGTCACCGCGTCGGGCATCAGCTCCCTGATCCCCGCCCCGACCGGGTCGTCGGCGTTGACCACCGCGCGCCGGCACAGGCCTTGGAACAGGCGCATTTTGGCGTCCCGGTAGTTCGCCATGGTTCCGTGGTCGTCGAGGTGATCCTGCGTCAGGTTGGTGAAGACCCCGACGTCGATGAAGGCGTGGTCCACCCGGTGGGTCAGCAGGGCCATGGAGGTGGCTTCCAGTACCACGCCGGCGACCCCGCGGTCCCGCATGCACCCGAGCAGGTACTGCAGGTCGGGTGCTTCCGGGGTGGTGAGGACCGACGGCGGCATCGGGATCAGCTCGTCGCCGATCCTGCTGCCGGCCGTCCCGATCACCCCGGTCCTCACCCCTTCGGCGATCCGCAGCACCGACTCGACCATGTACGAGACCGAGGTCTTCCCGTTCGTCCCGGTGATCGCCACCATGTCCATCCGTCGTCCCGGTTCACCGTGGTACCGGGAGGCGGTGATCGAGGCCGTCCTGCGGGTGTCCGCCACCCGCACCAGGCACACTCCGGACCCGGAAGCCCCGACCGCCGCGGGAAGGTCCGGTGGTCCGCCCTCCACGAGTACCGCCACCGCACCGCGCGCGATGGCGGCGCCGACGGACTCCGGTCCGCCCGCCCGGTGGCCGGGTACGGCGATGAACAGTGAGCCCGAGGTCACCTGGTGGGCGTCGAAGGTCATTCCCGCGGTGACCAGCACCTCGGTGTCACCCTTGAGCACTTCGTGGTCGTGCCCGGCCAGCATGTCGCTGAGCTTCACAGTTATTCCTTCGAATGCGGCGCGGCCCGGTCGCGCGGCCGTCGCCGGACGGCAGCGCCGGCGGCGTGCCGGAAGCTGCGGTGGTGACGTGGTACGGGCTGTGGCCGGCGGGGGCGTGACGGGTCACGTCCGGCAGGTGCAGTCCCTGTGGTGCGCTGGGGAGGGGGGAACGGACGCCGGGATCGCGCGGCCCGAGGTCGATGGAGCGGACGCGGCGTTCTCGCCGACGGCGCTCCGCACGGGCCGCGGGTTCGGGCCCCACCGGTCGGCGGAGCCTTTCCCCGGCGTGACCGGCCGAGCGGACATGGCCGAAAGGGCGCGGGAAACGGCCCTGCGGTACTTGGGGGAAAAGCAGCTAGCCGTGGCCGTGCAGCGCCCGGAGGCCGGACTGCGGCGCCTCGGCGGGGGAGGCGGAAGCCCGGCCCTGACGCGCCGGGCCGGCGGCCGGGTACGGTGCCGAGGCAGCCCGCGGGCTCTTCCTCACCACACCGTTGCGATTCATGGGCCGAGTGTACGGCCCCGGCGCCATGTCCCGCCCCGCGCCCGTTCTCCCCCGGGCCGGTACCGGGTGGGTGGCGCCCAGGGCCGGCTGGGGACCTTCACGCCACCGCGGCCGCGATCGCTCCGGGCCTCACGCCGTCCCGGCCCCGGGCCTCACGCCATCCTGATCGACTCCAAGATGCCGACCGCACCCTGACCCAGAAGGTCCTCCGCGACACACGCGCCCAGCTTCTCGGGGGCGTCGACCGGCCCCCTTCCCGACGCGGTGACCTGGCGACCTCGGCGAGCGTCGGGGTCACCCGATCCTGGTCGCCGCCTTCCAGGATGGTCTCCCGCTTGAACGTGACCTCGGGAAACCGCTCGGCGATCGGAGCGAGCCACTCCGCGACCTGGGCCCTGGCCGGCCTGCTCGCTCGGGAACCGATGCGCACCACGTCACCCATTCGATCCAACTCCTCGGAGCAGCAACCTTGTTGGCGACCCAACCCAGCGGCAGGAGAACCGTCCGGTTTCCGACAGGACGTCACCCAAGCGGGAATGCGGCGGCAGCCGAGCACGAAGCGTCACCGTCCATCGCGGGGGCGGTCCGGCCCGGAGGGCGGGTCGGGCCGGCCGGTGCCGCTTGCGGGGGGCGATGCGGGGTAGGCGCCCAGTCTCGGCGGTGGGTCCCCGCGCATGCCGGCCGGGCCCGGCTGTCGAGCGGGCTTGAACGGCTTGAACGGTACGTACGTCCGGACGAAAGGGACGCCCCATGAGCGAGAAGCAGCAGCACCGCAAGCCGACCCCGCCCTCCGAGGCGCCCGGGGAGAGCGGAGACCGCGCCGCCCGCGAGGAGGCGCAGGACGCGATCGTCGAGGGAACGGGAGACGGCGGGGGCGGCGAGGCCGCTGACGAGGCGAGCCCCAGGAGCGCCGGGCGGACCGAACGGGACGGGTGAATGCCATGAGCGACCAGCAGCAGACGGCGGACGACGTGTACCAGCCGACCGGTGGCAACGAGGAGCAGCAGGACGCGGCGCCGCTGGACCTGCAGAACGCCGTGGGGGAGCGGACGTACGACGACATGCTGGACGAGGGCTACTCCCCGCCGGAGAAGCCGCTGGGCGTGACGAAGTACGGTACGACCGCCGCAGAGCAGCGTGAGGGCGAGTCCTTGGACCAGCGGCTGGCCCAGGAGGTGCCCGAGACGGCCCCTGATCCGGGCGACGGGCTGGGTGACCTGCCCGGGGGCGACGGAGAACTGTGGGACGCCGAGGCCGGCACGGTGCGCGCGGGCCGGCTGACCGCTCCGGACGAGGGCGCGCACCCCAACACCACCAAGGAACTCGTCGCCGAGGACCACGGCATCGACGGCGGCGCGGCCGGCGCGGAAGAGGCCGCGATGCACGTGGTCGAAGTACAACCGGACGAGCGGGACGAGCCGGACGACGGCGCGTACGCGTAGGGATCCGTCCTCACGGCCTTCTGCCCGGGCGGCGCAGGACGCGCATGCTGCGGGCGGTCAGGACGGTCGTCGCCGTCGCCTTGAGCTCCGTCTCGTCCTGTGCGTCGTCCCCGTCGAGGGCGGTGTCGAGGGCCACGCTCCAGGTCTCCCCGTACGTGGCGGGCGGGAGGCGGAAGGCCGTTTCCTCGGCCGAGGCGTTGAACATCAGCAGCAGCGAGTCCGGTGGCTCGGGGGCGGGGTCGCCGTCCGCCGTGAGGCGGTCCCCGCAGAGGTAGACGCCGATGCTGCGGGCGTCGGAGCGGTCCCAGTCCTCCTGCGTCATGCTCATGCCGTCCGGGCGGAGCCAGACGATGTCGGCGACCGGTGCGGCCGCGTCCGTGGGCGCGCCCTGCGGAAAGCGCCGCCGGCGCAGGACGGGTTGGGCGCGGCGCAGGGCCAACGCCCTCCGGGTGAACGCGAGCAGCTCGGTGTGTTCGGATTCGAGTTCCCAATCCACCCAGGAGAGTTCGTTGTCCTGGCAGTAGACGTTGTTGTTGCCGTCCTGCGTGCGGCCCAGCTCGTCGCCGTGGGCGATCATGGGCACACCCAGGGAGAGGCAGAGGGTCGCCATCATGTTGCGCTGTTGCCGGGCCCGTAGGCGGCGGATCTCCTCGTCGTCGCTGGGGCCCTCCGCACCGCAGTTCCAGGAGCGGTTGTCCGCGTCGCCGTCGCGGCCGTCCTCGCCGTTGGCCTCGTTGTGGCGGTCGTTGTAGGAGACCAGGTCGCGCAGGGTGAAACCGTCGTGCGCGGTGATGAAGTTGATGCCAGCGCGGGGGCGCCTGCGGTCGGACTGGTAGAGATCGGCGGAGCCGGCGATTCGGGCGGCGAACTCCGGCAGGGCGGCTTCGTCCCCCCGCCAGAAGGAGCGGACGGCATCGCGGTAGCGCCCGTTCCACTCGCTCCACAGGGCGGGGAAGTTGCCGACCTGGTAGCCGCCCTCCCCGATGTCCCAGGGTTCGGCGATGAGCTTGACCCGGCTGATGACCGGGTCCTGGTGGACGATGTCGAAGAAGGCGGAGAGCTTGTCGACGTCGTGGAACTGGCGGGCCAGGGTGGCCGCGAGGTCGAACCTGAACCCGTCCACGTGCATCTCGGTGACCCAGTACCGCAGCGAGTCCATGATCAGCTGAAGGACGGCGGGATGCCGCATCAGGAGGCTGTTGCCGGTGCCGGTCGTGTCGAAGTAGTGGGCGGGACTGTCGTCGACCAGGCGGTAGTAGGACGGATTGTCGATGCCGCGGAAGGACAGCGTGGGTCCTTGCTCGTTGCCCTCGGCCGTGTGGTTGTAGACCACGTCGAGAATGACCTCGATGCCCGCCCGGTGCAGCTCCTTGACCATGGACTTGAACTCGCGGACCTGGCCCCCGAGGCTTCCGCCGGCCGCGTAGGCGTGGTGCGGGGCGAAGAAGCCGATGGTGTTGTACCCCCAGTAGTTCGACAGGCCCCGGTCCACGAGGAAGCCGTCCTGGGTGAACTGGTGCACCGGCATGAGTTCGAGGGCGGTGACGCCGAGCGCCCGCAGGTGTGCGATGACGGCCGGGTGAGCGACCCCGGAGTACGTGCCCCGCAACTCTTCGGGGACCTCGGGGTGGCGGCGGGTCAGCCCCTTGACGTGGGCTTCGTAGATGACCGAGTCGTGGAACGCGTGCCCCGGTGGACGGTCCCCCTCCCAGTCGAACTCCCCGTCCGTCACGACGCCGAGCGGGACGTGGCCCAGGCTGTCGCGGTCGTCGGGACGGCCCGGGTCCGTGCTGTGGTGCCCGCTGAGCGACGGGTCACCGTCGATCTGGCCGTCGACGGCCCGCGCGTAGGGGTCGAGCAGCAGCTTGGCCGGATTGCACCGCAGGCCCTCGTCCGGGTTCCAGGGCCCGTGGACGCGGTAGCCGTACCGCTGTCCGGGGCCGACATCGGCCACCCGGCCGTGCCACACGCCGCCGTCCACCTCAGGAAGCGCGATCCGCAGCTCGCCGCCGTCCTCGCCGATCAGGCAGAGCTCCACCTTCTGCGCGCAGTCGGAGAAGAGGGCGAAGTTGGTCCCCGAGCCGTCGTGGGTCGCGCCGAGGGGGTACGGACGTCCTGCGGAGATATCCATGAAGGAAGGTAAGCACGGGATACGACCATGTGCCCGGATCCGGTTCGGCCGAACGAGCGCGCCCGGCCCGCCCGGGCGGCCGGCCGGCGACCCGCCGGTGCCCGGGGCACGGGTCGGCCTCAGCCGGTCGGGCGCGCCGCGCCCGACGCGTGGGCGCGGACCAGGGCCAGGTAGTCCGCCGCCAGGCGGTGGCAGTCACCGGGCCAGCGGGCCGAGACGTAGTTGCCGTCCGTGACGGTGAAGCCCCGCCCGGGGCGGGCGGCCGTGTCGCGCAGGGGCAGCGGTGGGCCGGCGCGGAAGTGGCTCGGATCGGCGAGCGCCGCGGTGACCTCCCGCTGCACGGTCGTGCGGTACGTACGGTAGTAGCGGCCCAACCAGAGCCGGGTGAGGTTCCAGCCGGTCAACTCCAGCAAGGACGTCAGGGCCGTCGTCCGCCGACCGTGCAGGACCGAGCGTCCGGTGGCGGGATCCTCGGCCCGGGCGGCCAGCAGCACGCCGTGGCACACGGCGCCCACGGGCAGCCCCTGCGTGAAGACCCGGGCGAACAGCCGCTGGGCGGTGGCGTCCTCCAACAGCGTCCGCATGCCGGTCGCGTGGCCGCCGGGCACGAACAGGCCCGTGATCGTGGCCGGGTCGACGTCGGCGTACGAGGAGGGGGCGAGGAACCAGCGGTCCTCGGTCAGCCTGCGGTAGGCGGCCAGCTCGGTGCGACGGGTCATCAGCCAGGGCGACAGCCAGGAGAAGCCGAGGTCCGTGAGCCGGGGATCGGCGAGCGCGACCTGCCCGCCGGGGGTCGCGAACCGCACCTCGAAGCCGGCGTCCCGCAGCGCGGCCCAGGGCACCGCGGCCTCGGTCGGGTCGTAGTCGCCCGCGGGGAGCAGGAAGAGAATCACGATGTATTCCTCCGGGATGCGGCCGCGGTCGGCGGCAGGACGCGACGGTGATCAGGGCAGTGCGCTTCCCCGGGTTCCGGGGTCGACGATAGGAGCCGATCGCCGCCCCGTCATGCACCGGGGCGGCCACTCCGTTGACCCCCCGGGCCGGCCCGGCACCCCCGACCCGACCCGACCCGACCCGGAGCGGGCGCGCGGCCACGGTGTTGACGGGGGTGGTGCGCCCGCATTGACTGGCGGCCGTGTCCACCACCGAGCCGCCCTCCGTCACCGCGAGCTACGCCCGCGCCGTCCTCAGCGGCTCGGCGCAGGGCGCCGGCGGGCCGACGGCCCGGGCGCTGCCCACGGACCGGCTGGAGTTCGGCGAGATGCGGGCCCTGTGGGACGCGGTGCTCGGCGCCCCGGACGCCGGCCCGCACACCGGGCTCCTCGTGGGCGACCGGATCAGGCCCGAAGACCTGCACATCCTCGGCCACCTCGTCCTGACCTGCGCCGGCCTCGGCGACGCCGCCCTGGCGGCCGAGCGCTACCACCCCCTGGTGAGCCAGGCGGGCACGGTGACCCTGCACCGCCGCGGCGCCGACAGCCGGATCCGCTACCGGCCGACCGTCGAACCGGCGGCCATGCACCCCCAGCAGGTGGAGGCGGTCGTCAGCAGCATGGTGCGGGCGGCCCGCTGGATCGCCGGCGACGACTGGGCGCCGCTGGCCGTGTCGTTCACCCATCCCCGCGTCGGCGCGGCCGAACCGTACGTCCGCGTCCTCGGCTGCCCCGTCGCCTTCGACGCTCCGGAGAACGCGATCACGGTCGGCAACGAGGACCTCGACCGGCGCCGTCCCCTGTACGATCCGGCGCTCGACGCCCTCCACCGGGCCTACGCCGAAAGGCTGCTGGAGCGGCTGACCGCCGAGGTCACCACGGCCGCGCGGGTACGGCGGTGGCTGGAGCACGCCGTGCTCGCGGACGTGGGCCCCGAGGGCCCCGCCGAGGCCCTCAACATCGGCGTCCGAACCCTGCGCAGGGCCCTGCACGCCGAGGGCACGTCGTGGCGCGAACTGCTCGACGCCGCCCGCCGCGACCGGACCGGGCGCCTGCTGGAGACCACGGCCCTGCCGCTCGACCGGATCGCCCCGTTGGTCGGTCTGAGCGGCGCGACGGCCCTGGTCCGGGCCTTCACCCGGTGGGAGGGCATGCCGCCGGGGGCGTACCGCAGTCGGCACCGGCACGCGGCCCCGGGGCCGGGCCGGGCCGCCGGCGGGTGAGGAACGTCACCGCCGGCGCCACCCCGGGGCACGGTCGCCGTTGCTAGATTTTCCGGCGGTCGGACCCACGACCCCGGACGAGATGCGCCGTACCCGGTTACGCACGACGACGCGCGAGGTGCCGCACGAGCGGCGCCGAACGCCGTCCGCACCCGGGCGGCGTCCTCGTCGAGCAGGATGGGCCGACCCGCGATGACCGTGCCACTCACCAGCAGTCTGTACCGGACGACCGCGCATGCCGTCGGGGGCCGCAGCGGCTCCGTCCACACGGATGACCGGCGCCTGGACCTGCGCCTGGCCCCGCCGCGCAAGAAGGTGCCCGGTACGACCAACCCCGAGCAACTGTTCGCGGCCGGTTTCGCCGCCTGCTTCACCTCCGCGCTCGCGGAGGTCGCCGCCGAGTACGGGGCGGACGCCTCCGCCGCGCGGGTGGCCTGCGAGGTGCGGCTCGGCACCACCGACACGCCCGCGGGCTACGGCCTCGCCGTGGCCCTCACCGTCGGCCTGCCGGGGTGGCGGGCGGCGGACCTGCGGCCACTGCTGCACCGGGCCGACGCGGTCTGCCCCTACTCGCAGGCCGTACGCGGCAACGTACCGCTGATGCTGACCGCCCTGGACGACCCCGCCGCCCATGACCGGACCTGAGCCGACGGGCCGGGCCCCGGGCGGCCCCGGCGTTCCGGTGCCCGAGCGCGGAGCCTGGCTCCGGCGCGGCATCAGCCGCGACGGTGGACCCCTGGTCGAGGACCGCGAGGTGGTGTGGCTGCAGGCCGGGCGGTACTACGCCGACAGCCGGGGCTTCGCCGGTACGACCTCCTTCGACGGCTCGCAGGTGCGCTTCCACCACCTCACGGGCGAACCCGGCGAGGACGCCGGCACCTTCCGGTGGGAGGGCGCCAACCTCGTCGAACGGGGCACCAACCCGGACGGCAGCACCTTCCTGGAGGTCTGGACCCCGCTTCCGGACGCCGACGGCGCCACCGGTTCCTGGGCCGGCGCGGACCACCACGTGGTGCGTGTCGGCCGGCACGTGGTGCACGTCGATTCCGCGGCGGAGGGGACGTACCGGAGGCTGTGACCTGCCTTCCGGAGGTGTAGGGCGCCGTGGACAGGGAAGAGGGAACGCGACCGGAAGCACTCGGTCCGATCATCCACCTGCCCCCGTTCGAAAGTGCCCGTCATGGCTGGTTCCGCCCCACTGCCCGCTCAGCACCGACAGCAAGCCGCCCGGCCCCGGCCGGGACGCCGGCTGCTGACCCGGGCGGTGGCCGTGGGGGCCGTCGCCGTGCTGTACACGGCGGCGACGGGCACCGGAGCCCAGGCGATCGTGCGCGGAACGGACTCCTCCGAGCCGTACCCGTTCATGGTGGCGATCCCGATGACCCCGGGGGACGGCGAGGGCTCCATGGACGCCATGTGCGGTGGGGCCCTGATCGCTCCGCAGTGGGTGGTGACGGCCGGGCACTGCGCGCAGGAGGTGATGCCGGCGCACCCCAGCGGCACGGTTCGCGTCGGCAGTGATCACCGCAACGCGGGCGGCACCGTACGCAAGATCGTCGCCAAGGTCGTCCACCCCGGCTTCGACGCCGCCGGCGACAAGCGCTCGAACGACGACATCGCCCTGCTGAAACTGGACCGGCCCGTCCGTCAGCAGCCGGTCCGGATCGCGGGCAGCGCCCCCGAGGTGGGCGCGGACACCCGGGTGATCGGCTTCGGCACCGTGGTGGACGACCCCGAGCCGGGTAGGTGGGTGTTCCCCGACCGGCTCCAGGAGCTGGACACGCGCCGGACCGCCACGTCGGACTGCATGGACATCAACGGCAAGGGCGAGCTCTGCACCAGCAGCAAGGTCCGCGGCGCGATGGCCTGCTCCGGGGATTCGGGCGGTCCGCAGGTCCAGCGGGTGGGCGGGCGCTGGGAGCTGGTCGGCGTGACCTCCGGCGACGGCGACTACGCAGTCGACCCGCACTGCGGGAGCGGTCCCGGGATCTGGACGTCGGTGTCCGCGTACAAGGACTGGATCAACCGGACCATCGCCGCCCACCACTGACGGCGGACGGACGGACGGACGTGCGGGCGCGGGGCCGGCCGGTCGGTCCGGTCGTGTTCGGCCGGTCAGGATCCCGCGGTTCGCGCCGTCTTTCCGGGCGCGACGAGGGTGAACGGCGCCCCGTCGGGGTCGATGAGGACGACCCGCCGGCTCGCGGGTGAGGTCTCGACGGGGGAACCCGCCCTGCCGCCCAGCTGTACGGCGGCCTCCACCGCCGCCTCCAGGTCGCTCACCCGGAAGTGGACGTGCCAGCGGGGACGGACCGCGGGGTCCGGCGCCGCTTCCAGCGCCCCGCCGCGGATGCGGGCGATGGTGTCCCGACCGTGGCGCAGGACGACGTGGTCCTGCTCGTAGGACACGGTGCAGCAGCCGGGCCGCTCGCCGGCCCATTCGAGCACTTCCCCGTAGAAGATCGCGGCGGCGAACGCGTCGCGCGTCCGCAGTTCGAGCCAGGCCGGGGCGCTGCCGCGGCCCACCGACCAGTCGGGGAGTACGTCGCCCTCCCAGAGTCCGAAGACGGCCCCCGCGGGGTCCGCGGCCAGTCCCGCCCGCCCGGTGCCGAAGGCCAGGGGCCCGACGGCCATGGTGGCGCCCCGCTCGCGGATCCGGGAGGCGGCGACGTCGGCGTCCTGGACGGCGAAGTACGGGGTCCACGCCGCCGGGACGTTGAAGACGTCCGTCACGGCGCCGATGCTCGCGACGGGCGCGCCGTCGCGGAACGCCACGCTGAAGTCGTCGCCGAAGGGGGCGGGCCGGAACTCCCAGCCGAGCACGGCTCCGTAGAAGTGCTGCGCGGAGCCGAGGTCCCGGACCAGCAGACTGACCCAGCAGGGCGCCCCCGAGATGTCGTGGCTCGATGTCGACACGGTCACCAGCCTCATCTGCCGCTCACGGGTGACGGACGTTCCCACAGTAGCCCGGCCGGCCGGCCGGGCCCGCGAGGCCCGGCCGCCCGCGCGGCACGCGCGAAGGCGTCCGGCGGCGACGGCACGGGTGCGGTGCGTGCGGCGTCGGCGACGGCACGCGTGTGGCGCGTGCGGGACCGGCGGGCGCGAGCACCCTACGGGATCACGCGGCCGCGCCGACCGGGGCGCAGAGGGCCTCGACGGCGGCGACGGCCCGCGCGGCGGTGGCGTGGACGTCCGGTGCGGGCACCCCGACGCCGGCTTCCAGGGCGCGGCGCCCCTCGGCACCCGGGGCGACCACGGCCAACGGCACGCCGGCGCCGAAGCAGGTGCGGTGGGTCCGTACGACGGTGCTCACGGCCGCGGGGCTCACCGCGTCCCCGGACAGCTCCAGGACGACGGGGGCCGAGCGGTGGGCCGCGAGGAGGTCGTCGATGTCCCAGGCGGCCGTGGCGCGGCTACCGATGTCGAGGTCCGCGCGCAGGCGGATGATCAGCACGCCACTGTCGGTCACCTTGCTGGGCAGCACGGGCACTCCTTCTCTACGCCAATCACACCTTGTGCGCACCGCGTGCCCGTCCGTGGCGTTCGTATGCGCGCGGGGCGCGAGGAGATGCACGGGGCAGTCGCGATGGCCTACCCTTCGCCCCGCCCACCACGCGGCGCCGGCGGGCCCCCCGGGCACCGGTCAGCCGCCGCTTTCGCGACGCAGTGCGCCGGGCTTGTGGACGGCGGTGCGCCCCGTCCCGTCGCTCTCCACCTCGTACTGGGGCTCCTCGGGCGAGGCGGCGACGGTCCGGCCGGACGACCGGGTCCGCTCGGTGATCCTTCGCTTGACCTCCCCCCTCACGCGCCGGCCGTGGCTCTTCCAGGAGACCTCGTCGCCCTGGTGCGGGTCGTCGTCGTGCCTGGTCATGTGGTCCTCCTCGATGGTGCGGGGCCGCCTCGATACCGCGGGGCCGCCTTCGCGGCCGTTCCCCGGGCGCCTGCCCCGCGGTGCCCACCGCACGCCGGGCGCAGGGGCCGGTCCGGGAGGGTTGATCCGGGGTGGTGGGGGCAGTCGCTCCCGGTGACCTCGAAGCCACCGCCGCCGCTCACCCCCGACGGGCGGTACGTCGTCATCGGGGGCCGCCGCTGGCGGGCCACCGACCCGGCCGTGCCCGAGGACGCCGGGGCCCGGCTGCGGGTCCACCTGATGGCGGCCCGTCGAGGGGTGGGCGCCGCGCGGCGGGCCGGCGACCCCGAGGCGGAGCGCGCCGCCCGGGACCGGGTGCAGATCGCGAAGGTGGCTCTCGGGGAACGCGGTACCCCGTGGTGGGACCAGAGCGATCGGGAGCGCGCCGCGCGCTGGCGGGACGGGCTCGCGGCGCTCGACGCCTGACCTGCCCGGAACCCGGGTCGCGCTGCCCGGGGGCCCGGGCGGCGGCTGACGTCAGAAGGCGTAGCGGATCCGCAGCCAGGGGGCGTGCGCGGCCATCAGGCGGCGGACGTTCTCGACGGCCTCGGCCTTGGTGTCGTTGCGGTAGCGGACGTTCCAGCTGCCGTTCTCGGAGCGTTTGGCCTGTTGCAGATCGGGGCGCCACAGGGCGTCCTCCGCCCGCGGGTGCCAGCCGAGGTTCAGTCCGTGCAGGTCCCGGTTGTGCGTCAGCATGATCACCTCGGCCGCGGCCTGCTCCTTGACCGCCCGCGGCAGGACGTCGTCCATGTGCCGCAGGAGCAGGCTCCAGTCCGCCTCCCACCCCGGCCGGATGACGACGGGCGAGAGGTTGAAGTGGACCTCGTACCCGGCCTCCAGGAAATCGCCGGCCGCCGCGATCCGCTGCTCCACCGGGCTGGTGCGGATGTCGAGCAGCCGGGAGTCCGACGGCGGCATCACGGAGAACCGCACCCGGGTGCGGCCCCGCGGGTCGAGGAGGAGCAGGTCGGGGTTGACGAACTTGGTGGCGAAGGAGGCCTTGGCGGTGGGCCGGCGGGCGAAGGTCCGCACCAGGTCCGCGACGTTCTCGCTGATGAGGGCGTCCACCGAGCAGTCGCCGTTCTCGCCGATGTCGTAGACCCAGGCGCTCGGGTCGCACTGGTTCGGCTCCCGTTTGGGCCCTTGGCGCGTGATGTGCCGGTCGAGGTGGGCGATGATCCGTTCGATGTTGGTGAAGACGGTGATCGGGTTGGCGTAGCCCTTGCGCCGCGGTACGTAGCAGTAGGCGCAGGCCATCGCGCAGCCGTTCGACGGGCCGGGGGCGATCCAGTCGGCCGATCTGCCGTTCGGGCGCGTGGCGAGGGTCTTCTTCTCGCCCAGGACCAGGACCTCGCTCTTGACGCGGACCCAGCGTTCGAGGTTGCCCTCGTTGCCGTGGAGCTCGGGGATCCGCCAGTGCGAGTCCACGTCGACGACCCGGGCGTCGGGGAAGCGGGCCAGGATCTCCCGGCCGCGGGGCGACGCCGCGGCGGCGGGTTCGGCGTGGATCTCCCGCACGGACAGCAGCCGGCGGGCCGCCGCGGAATCGCGGTACGGCGGTCCGTGCGCGGCCCGTCCGCCGGGGGCCGTCGGCGGGGTGCCCGCGGGTCCGGACCGCAGCTCCTCCAGGCCGAAGAGCGCGTCCGCGTGGCCGGTGGACGCCGGCGCCCCGCGGGGCCGATCGGCTCCGTCCGGTGGCCGGTGGCCGCCCGAGGCCGCACTCTCGCCCATGACCGCACTCCGGTTCCTCGCGCCGGCGACGTCGCGTGCCGAGGGGCTCGGGGCGGCGGCGGCAGGTGGTTGGGGAGCCCACTGTAGGCGCCCATGCCGGTCGGGTCCGCGCCGGTGGGGGAGTGGGTGCGGGGCTTAAGGCACGGGTGCGCGGGCAGGCGCCTCAGGAGTCGATCGCCCGTTCGGCCGGGCCGCACACGGCGCGGGATCGAAGGGCACGGGAGCGAACGAACATGATGGACGTGGTGAAGCCCTCCCAGGTGAGGGCCGTCGAGGTACGGCTGCCGCACGACGACCGATCGGGGGGCACTCCGTGTGCGGCCTGAGCGGTGAGGTGCGCTTCGACGGCGGTCGCCCCGACCTCGCCGCTGTCGAACGCATGACCGACGTGTTGGAGCCGCGGGGCCCCGACGGCCGAGGGGCCTGGTCGCAGGGGGCGGTCGCCCTGGGGCACAGACGGCTGAAGATCATCGACCTGTCGGAGCGCGGCGCCCAGCCCATGACCGACGCCCGACTGGGCCTCACCGTGGTGTTCAACGGCTGCGTGTACAACCACCGCGAGGTGCGCCGTCGGCTCGAAGGCGTGGGGCACCGGTTCTTCTCCGACTCCGACACCGAGGTCTTCGTCAAGGCCTACGCCGAATGGGGCCGTGAGTGCGTCGACCACCTCGTCGGCATGTTCGCCTTCGCGCTCGTGGAGCACCACACGGGCCGCGTCGTACTGGGTCGGGACCGCCTGGGCATCAAGCCCCTGTACGTCACCCAGGACGCGGCCCGACTGCGGTTCGCCTCCACCCTGCCCGCGCTGCTGGCGGGCGGGGGAGTCGACACCTCCCTCGACCCGGCGGCGCTCCACCAGTACCTGAGCTGGCACGGCACGGTGCCGGCGCCCCGCACCGTACTGGCGGGCGTACGCAAGATCCCGCCCGCCACCGTCCGCGTCATCGAGCCGGACGGCACCCACCAGGACCACTGCTACTGGCAGCCCTCCTACACCCGGCACTCCGCACTCGGCGCGGACCCGGCGCTCTGGCGGGAAGCCGTGCACGACGCGCTGCGCACCGCGGTCCGCCGACGCACCGTCGCGGACGTCCCCGTGGGCGTGCTGCTGTCGGGCGGCCTCGACTCCAGCCTGATCGTGGCCCTGCTGGCCGAGGAGGGCCGGGAGAAGGTGCCGACCTTCGCGATGGGCTTCGAATCCGAGAACGGTGAGGAGGGCGACGAATTCCACTACTCGGACCTGGTCGCCCGCACCTTCTCGACCGACCACCACCAGTTCATGATCCCCTCCGACCGGCTGCCCGCCGCGTTGGAGGGCGCGATCGCCGCCATGAGCGAACCCATGGTCAGCCATGACGCGGTGGCGTTCCACATGCTGTCCGAACAGGTCGCCAAGGACGTCAAGGTGGTGCTCTGCGGCCAAGGGGCGGACGAGGTGTTCGCCGGCTACCACTGGTACCCGCCGATCGCCGCGGCGGACCGCGAGGACGCACCCGCCGCGTACGCCGACGCCTACTTCGACCGGACGCACGACGCCCTCGCGTCCATGCTGCACCCGGGCACGGGCACGCCCCGCGACGTCTCGGCGGACTTCGTCCGCGCCCACATGGCCGCGCCGGGCGCCCAGACCGCCCTCGACGCGGCCCTGCGGATGGACGTCCACGCGCTGATGCCCGACGATCCGGTCAAGCGGGTCGACAACATGACGATGGCCTGGGGGTTGGAGGCCCGGGTGCCGTTCCTGGACCACGAGCTCGTCGAACTCGCCGCCGCGTGTCCGCCCGAGCTCAAACTGGCGCAGGGCGGCAAGGCCGTCCTCAAGGACATCGGCCGCAAGATCCTGCCCCCGGAGGTCGTGGACCGCCCCAAGGGCTACTTCCCGGTGCCCGGGGTCCGTCACATGGCCGAGCCGGTGCTGGCCCGGGTACGGGACGCCCTGACGGCGCCGGAGGCGCGCCGGCGCGGGGTCTTCGACCAGCGGCACGTGGCGGAACTGCTGGCGGAACCCGATCGGCACCGCGCCAGGCGCGGAGCCAACACGCTGTGGCAGGTGGCCACGCTGGAGCTCTGGCTCCAGGCGCACGGCATCCACTGATCCGCGACGGCCCGTCGCGAGCGGAACCCCCTGGAGAGGCGGCCATGCCCTTGGAGCGCACACACCCCACGACCCGCCCGAACGCCCCCGGAACGCCGGAGGCCCTCGCGGCGGGGCCGGACGGGCCGGCGGCCCCGGTACGGGAAACCCCGCCGGCCGCCCCCGCGCCGACGGTTCCCGTACCGGCGCCCGCGCCCGTACCGGTGCCGGACGACCACCACGGCGATCCGCCGACACTGCTCACCGCCCACGGCTGCTGGTACCCGTCGGCCGACCCCACCGGCGACCACGTGGCGTTCATCTGCGACCGGGCCGGGGTCCCGCAACTGTGGAGCGGGCCCGCCCGCAGCGCCGAGGCCCACGTCCTCGATGCCGGCCCCGACCCGGTGACCGAGGTCTCGTGGTCCCCCGACGGACGGTGGATCGCGTACACCTGCGCCCCCGGCGGCGGTGAGCACACCCGCGTGCTGGTGGTGCGC
This sequence comes from Streptomyces sp. NPDC001568, assembly GCF_042893755.1. Lineage (NCBI taxonomy): Bacteria > Bacillati > Actinomycetota > Actinomycetes > Kitasatosporales > Streptomycetaceae > Streptomyces > Streptomyces sp. NPDC001568. The sequence goes on from NZ_JBIAVF010000021.1 coordinate 95,136, forward strand.
CCCGACGGCACGGGCCGGCGGGTCCTGGCCGGTGCGGAGGCGGGCGGCTCCGCGCACCTGGGCTGCTGGAGCCGCGACGGATCCGCCCTGGCCGTCACCCTCGCACGGTCGTCCGACGGCGGCGCGCTCGCCGCCTACCTCATCGACCCGGACGGTACGAACGCCCCGGTCCTGCTGTTCGCCGAGGCCGCGGCCGCCTCCCTGCGCGTCTGCGACCTGAGCGCCGACGGCCGGTTCGCGCTGCTGCGCCGCGGCCCGCGCGGCCACCGCGAGGGCCTCGTCCTCGACACGACGTCCGGCCGCACCACCTTCGCCCTGCGGGTCGCCGACGGGGACCCGTGGATCGGCCGCTTCTCGCCCGACGCGCGCACCCTCTGGTTGCGCAGCGACGCGGAACGCGAGCACGCGGCCCTCCTGAAGGTCCGGGTCGACGAGGACGGCGCGGGCCGGGACGTATCCGTCGCGGCGGGCCGCCAGGACCGCGCCCTCGACCTGCTGGCCGTCCCCGACCACGGGGGGTGGGCCCTGTTGGTGTGGAACGTCCACGGCGCCGGCGAGCTGGAGGGCATCGGCCTGCCCACCCCGGACGCCCCCGTCGAGGAGCGCGACATCGCCCCGCACCTGCTGCGCCCGGACCTGCCCCACGAGGTGGTGACCCGCTTGGCCGCGGCCGGCCGCGGAGCCGTGTTCGTGGCCCTGTCGGGCTCCGGACGACGACCCGGCGTCTGGGAACTGGAGGGCGGCGCGACCCCCCTTCGCACCCCCTGGTCGGCGCGCGACGAGGACGCGGCCCCGCCCGGCCGGCCCCCCGTGCGTCCGGTGCCCCTGCGCTGCCGAGCCCGCGACGGACTGATGCTGGGAGGCTGGTACCACCGTTCCCCGGAGCGGGACCCGGGCCGGCCCGGACCGTGCGTCATCCACCTCCACGGCGGGCCGGAGGAACAGGAACGGCCGGTGTTCAACCCGCTCTACCACGAGCTCCTCGGCCGCGGCCTGGACGTCTTCGCCCCCGATGTCCGCGGCTCGTCCGGCTGGGGACGCTCCTTCGTCGACGCGGACCTCGGCGCCGGCCGGTTCGCGGCGATCGACGACGTGGCCGACTGCGCCGCACACGTCGTCTCGCTCGGCTACGCCGACCCGCTGCGGTTGGGCGTCATGGGCCGCTCGTACGGCGGCTACCTCACCATGGCCTCGCTGGTCCGGCACCCCGAGCTGTTCCGCACCGGAGTCGCCGTCTGCGGGATGTCGGACTTCGCCACGTTCTTCGCCGGCACGGAACCGTGGATCGCCCGGTCCGCGGCGGCCAAGTACGGTCACCCCGAACACGACCGGGAGCTGCTGCGGGACCTCTCCCCGATGAGCCTCGTCCACGAATTGCGGGTGCCCGTCCTGGCGGTCCACGGGGAGCACGACACCAACGTCCCGCCGGCCGAGTCCGAGCAGTTCGTACGGGCGGCCCGGGAGCGCGGGCTACCGGCCGAGCTGCTGGTGCTCCGCAACGAGGGACACGAATTCCTGCGCGCGGACAATCGCCGCACCTACCGCCGCGCCGCCGCGGGCTGGCTGCAACGACACCTGGGCGGCGGCGCGACGTCCTGACCTTCCCGCACCGGTATCGGCGGGAGCCCGGGCCCCGAGCGGCGCGCGACGGGTGGAAAAGGTGCTCGGGTCGGTTCGGCGGCGGCGCGAGGGGCAGGCGCGGGAACAAGGCGTGACAACCCGGACGCAACGGTCGACCAGGAGACGTGATGAGGGCACTCGCATGGCACGGCAAGCGGGACGTACGCGTGGACACCGTCCCCGATCCCACCGTCCGAGAGGCCGACGACATCATCGTCCGGGTGACGACGACCGGCCTCTGCGGCTCGGACCTGCACCTCTACGAGGTGCTCGGCGCGTTCCTCGACCCCGGTGACATCCTCGGGCACGAACCCATGGGCATCGTGGAGGAGGTGGGCCCGGCCGTCACCGCCGTGAAGGCGGGGGACCGGGTCGTGATCCCCTTCAACATCTCGTGCGGCAAGTGCTTCATGTGCGACCGGGGCCTGCACTCGCAGTGCGAGACCACGCAGGTCCACGAGCACGGCACCGGAGCCTCGCTCTTCGGGTACACGAAGCTGTACGGCCAGGTCCCGGGCGGCCAGGCCCAGTACCTACGCGTCCCCTTCGGCAACACCCTTCCCGTACCGGTCCCCGACGGGCCGCCGGACGACCGCTTCGTCTACCTCTCCGACGTCCTGCCCACGGCCTGGCAGGCCGTCGAGTACGCCGCCGTCCCGCCCGGGGGCAGCGTCGCCGTACTGGGCCTGGGGCCCATCGGTGACATGAGCTGCCGCATCGCCGCCCACCGGGGAGCCGGCACCGTCATCGGCATCGACCTCGTTCCCGAACGCCTGGAGCGGGCCCGCCGGCGCGGCGCGCACACCCTGGACCTGCGGGAATGCGGCGACGACCTGACGGACGCCGTGCGGGCGCTCACCGGCGGCCGGGGACCGGACGCCGTCATCGACGCCGTGGGGATGGAGGCGCACGGCAGCCGCGTCGCCGCCGCGGTCCAGGACATGACCACCCACCTGCCGGACTCCCTGGCCGGCGCCCTCATGAAGCGCGTCGGGGTCGACCGGCTCTCCGCGCTCCACACGGCGATCGACCTCGTCCGGCGCGGCGGCACCATCTCCGTGTCCGGCGTCTACGGCGGCGCGGCCGACCCGCTGCCCCTGCTCACCATGTTCGACAAGCAGCTCCAGCTCCGCATGGGCCAGGCCAACGTCCACCGCTGGGTCGGTGACATCCTCCCCCTGCTCACCGACGGCGATCCGCTCGGCGTGGACGACTTCGCCACGCACCGGATGTCGCTGGAGGAGGCCCCGGACGCCTACGAGATGTTCCAGAAGAAGCGGGACGGCGCCGTGAAGGTGCTCTTCGCTCCCTGATCCGGGCACGGACACCGGAACGAGCGCGGACGTCACGGCATCGGGGCACTTGCCGCGACCCGCGGGCGATGCGAGTGACAACCCCCCGGACCCCGTTTGGCCGAGGACCGTTCCCGGTCATGGCTGAGGCGTCCACCATGCCGTCCCGTTGGAGCCACGATGACCCCTCAGAAGTCCGACCGGACCCCCACCCCCGGCGACGACGGCGGCCTGCCGGGGAAGCCGGGGCCGGTGTCCCCGACCGTGGCCGAGCCCACTCAGCCGACGGAACCCCTTCCCCCGAAGCCCGACCAGGCCGGTCCCGAGACCGTGAGCCCGACCGGGCAGGCCACCGGCGCGGACCAGGCGCGCAGGGCACAGAGCGGCGCCCACCTGACGACCGCGCAGGGGACGCGACTGCACGACAGCGATCACTCGCTGAAGGCGGGAGCGCGCGGACCGGTCCTGCTCCAGGACCACCACCTGCGCGAGAAGATCACGCACTTCGACCACGAGCGGATCCCGGAGCGGGTGGTGCACGCCCGCGGCGCCGCCGCCCACGGAGTGTTCCAGGGGTACGGCACCGCGGGTGAGGTGAGCAGAGCCGCGTTCCTGGCGAAGGACGTGGAGACCCCGGTGTTCGTCCGCTTCTCCACCGTCCTCGGGTCCCGGGGCTCCGCGGACACGGTGCGCGACACCCGCGGCTTCGCGACCAAGTTCTACACGGACGAGGGCACCTTCGACCTCGTCGGGAACAACATCCCGGTCTTCTTCATCCAGGACGCCATCAAGTTCCCCGACGTCATCCACGCGGGCAAGCCGCACCCCGACCGCGAGATCCCGCAGGCACAGAGCGCCCACGACACGTTCTGGGACTTCGTGTCCCTGCACACCGAGGCCACCCACCACACCATCTGGAACATGTCCGACCGGGGCATCCCGCGGTCCTACCGGATGATGGAGGGCTTCGGGGTCCACACGTTCCGGCTGGTCAACACCGCCGGGGACACCGCGTTGGTGAAGTTCCACTGGAAGCCGAAGCTCGGCGTCCACTCCCTCGTCTGGGAAGAAGCCCAGCTGATCAACGGCATGGACCCGGACTTCCACCGGCGGGACCTCTTCGACGCCATCGAATCCGGCGCCTTCCCGCAATGGGAGCTGGGCATCCAGGTCTTCCCCGACACCCCGGACCAGATGTTCGAGGGGATCGACCTGCTCGACCCCACCAAGATCGTCCCGGAGGAGCTGGCCCCCGTACAACCGATCGGGCTGATGACCCTGAACGCCAACACCAAGAACTACTTCGCCGAAACCGAACAGGTCGCCTTCCACCCCGGCCACCTGGTCCCCGGCATCGACGTCACCGACGATCCGCTGCTCGCGGGCCGACTGTTCTCCTACCTCGACACCCAGATCAGCCGGCTCGGCGGACCGAATTTCGGGCAGCTCCCCATCAACCGGCCGCACGCCCCCGTCAACGACATGCTCCGCGACGGCATGCACCAGAGCGCCGTCCACACCGGAGTGGCGCCGTACCGACCCAACAGTCTGGACGGCGGCTGTCCCTTCCTCGCGGGCGCCGACACGGGCGCCTTCGTCGAGACACCCGTCAAGGTGCCCGCGGCGAGCAAGGTCCGCGAGGCACCCGCCTCCTTCTCCGACCACTTCACCCAACCCCGGACCTTCTGGCTCAGCATGACCCCGCCGGAACGCGAACACATCGTCGCCGCCTACACCTTCGAGCTGAACAAGTGCTTCGAGCAGGCGATCAAGGAACGCACCCTCAAGGTGCTCGCCAACATCGACCCGCGGCTCTGCGCGGAGGTGGCCGCCGGACTGGGCCTGCCGGCGCCGGAGGCCACGGTGCCCCTGGTCACCGGCGACCCCAGCCCGGCCCTGTCCCAGATGGGCGGAACCTGGCCGACGGACGGCCGGGTGATCGGGATCGTCGCCGACGGGGCCGCCGACCTGGAGGGCCTCCGCGCCGCCCGGCAGGCCGTGCTCGACGGGGGCATGGTGCCGCTCGTGATCGCGCCGACCGGCGGCACGCTCGGTACGGACGGCGACCCGGTGGCCGTCCAGCGGACGTTCGCCACCGCCCGGTCCGTGGAATTCGACGCCCTCCTGTTCGCCGGCGCACCCGAACCGGCCTCCGACGCCTACGGGGCACGGGACGCCAAGGCCGGGGGTCCGGCACGGCCGGGAGCCGACCCCCGCGTCCTGCTGCTGCTCACCGAGGCCTACCGGCACGGCAAGGCCGTCGGCGGCTGGAACGACGCCTCCGCGCTCCTCGAAACCGTTGGCATCGGCTCGGACGGGCCCGGCATCGTCGTGGCCGGCAGCGGTACGGAGGCGGTGGAAGCCGCTGTCGCAGCACTGGGCGGACACCGGGCCTGGGACAGGTTCCCGCCCGCGCTCTGACCGGTCCGCACGCCGATCCGCCCGAACCCCGCGTCCCGGCCCGCCCTCCCCGCCACCGCCCTGCGCACATGGTCGGGGACGGGCCGGGCACGCGGAGGAGGACGTGACGGGCGACTTCAGGTGGCGGTATGCGCAGCGTGGGTGTCGAAGAAGAACTGCTGTTGGTCGATGAGCGCACGGGCGCGCCCCTCGCCGTATCGGGGGCCGTGCTGGCCGCCGCCGACCGTCTGGCGTGGCGGCGGCCGGGTGGGGCCGGCGCGAACCCGCACGAGTTCGAGGAGGAACTTCAGAAGGAGCAGGTGGAGTTCGCCACCAAGCCGGTGACGGAGATGGGCGAACTCCAGGACGAGATCACCCGCATCCGGGGCGAGGCGGCCCGCCACGCGGCGGATGCCGGAGCCGTGGTGGCCGCCGTCGCGACGTCCCCGTTGGCCGTGCGGCCGTCGTTGAACGCGGGCAAGCGCTACGAGTGGCTGGGCGAGCGGTTCGGGCTGACGGCGCAGGAGCAGCTGACCTGCGGCATGCACGTCCACGTGTCGGTGGAATCGGACGAGGAGGGCGTCGCCGTCCTGGACCGGATCCGTCCGTGGCTGGCCGTGCTGACCGCGATGAGCGCCAACTCGCCGTTCTGGCAGGGCGAGGACAGCGGGTACGGCAGCTACCGCAGCCGGGTGTGGAACCGCTGGCCCTCGGCGGGACCGGTGGACGTCTTCGGCTCCGCCGACCGCTACCACGAGCAGGTCCGCGGCATGATCGGGACCGGGGTGCTGCGGGACGAGGGGATGGTCTACTACGACGCGCGGCTGTCGGCGAGCTACCCGACGGTGGAGGTGAGGGTCGCGGACGTGTGCCTGCACGCGACGACCCCCGTTCTGCTCGCCGCGCTGATCCGGGGCCTCGTGGAGACCGCCGCCCGCGCCTGGCGCGACGGGGAGCCGCCGGCCCGGATGGCCACCAGCCTGCTCCGGCTCGCCTCCTGGCGGGCCGGCCGCTCCGGTCTGGACGGCCCCCTGCTCCACCCCGGGACCATGCGGGAGACACCCGCCGCCGAGGTGGTCGACGCCCTCCACCGGCACGTACGGGATGCGCTGGTGGACCACGGCGACGACGAACGGGTGCGCGAGGGGATCGCACACCTCCACGCACAGGGCAACGGCGCCCGCGTCCAGCGCCAACTCCTGCGCGGCGGGGGCGACCTCGCCCGGGTCGTGACCCGGTGCGCAGTCCTGACGACGAGCTAGGGCCTCTCTTCGCCCAGGCCTGGCGCAGACGCTCACCCGGCCGGAAACTGGGCATGCGATGGTCATGACCGGACAACAGCAGCAGGACCACACGCGACCCGTGACCACTGCCTGGACCCAGCCCGACACGGGCGTGCGCCTGGTCGGCTTCGCCATCGCGGGGCCCGGCGGGGCGATGACCGACGAGGTCGGTGTCATCACCGGCGAGCTGACCCTCGCCACCGAGGACGACGGCGCGGGCCGCGCCGACCTGACCGTCCAGTACACGGGGGCGTGGGAGTGGTACACCCTCACGGGCAGCCCCGTCCCCCTGCCGGAGGCCGGCCTGGCGGCCCTCCACGAGGAGGCCCTGGCCCGGATCCGGGCCGGCGGCGGCGCCGAAGCCCCGGATCCGACGGCGGGACCACGCCCGGAGGGCTGAGCGGCGCCCGGCCGGTGCCCGTCACGCCGCTCCGGTCCCCGGGGGACCACGCGGGCCGTGACAGCGCATCGCTGTGACCACGCTCACGACACCGAGGGGCCGGTCGGGGCGGTCGCCCGGATCGGCGGCGCATCAACGGGCCGACACGGGCAACAAGGCTGCCATGACGACGGATAGCGGCACGGCCGCGAGACGCGCACGGTTCCTGTGGCTCCTACCGGCCCAGTTCGCCGCGATGGTGGCGCTGGGCCTGCTCGTGACCGGAGCGCCGATGGCCCGACTGCTGTCGGCGGAGGACCGCGTCACCGACGGCTTCGCCGCACACCGGACCCCGTGGGCGAACGCCGTGACGGAGTGGCTGTCGATCATCGCCTCCACGGAGGCGATCATCGGCGTCGCACTGCTCTGCGTCGTCGCCCTGCTCGTGCTGCCCGGCAGCCCGCGCTGGGCCGACGCGGTCTTCCTGGGCGCGTCGGTCGCCGTGCAGTCGGCGGTCTTCCTGGCCGTGACGATGTGCGTGGAACGCCCCCGCCCCGACGTGCCCCGCCTGGACGGTGCGCCGCCCACGTCGAGCTTCCCCTCCGGCCACGTCGGCGCCTCCGTGGCCCTGTACGGCGGACTCGCCGTGCTGGCGTGGACCCGTGTCCGCGGACCGTGGCGCTACGTCGCGACGACGTTCCTGGTACTGGTCGCACCGGCGGTCGGAGTGTCCCGGATGTACCGGGGCATGCACCACCCGTCCGACGTCGCGGGCGGCCTGATCAACGGCGTCGCCACGCTGCTCGTCGTGGGCGCGGTGTTCCTGGCCGGCCGCACCCGCGACACCGACGGCGAACCGCAGGAAGGCGCGGACACGGTCCTGCCGGATGTCCCCGACCCGACCGCCCCGGCCCCGACCGCCCCCGGCACGGCGGGCGTCGTCCCCGCCGCCCGGGGCGGCGCCGTGCCTTCCGGTACGGCCGCCGAGGGCGGTCCGGGACGGAGGGCCGTCGTGGTCCGTCATCCGCACGGCTGCGGTGACGACCTGGCCGAACAGGTGCGGATCAGCCTCCACGACCACGGGTGGACCGACCAGCGGTGGACCCACACCTCCGTCGAACGACCCTGCGGGGCGCTGCCCGAGGAGTGCGCGGAGCCCGGAGTGGACCTGGTCGTCGTCTGCGGCGGGGACGGTACGGTCCGTGCCTGCGCCGACGTCGCGGCGGACACCGGCATCCCGATCGTGCTGGTGCCCTGCGGGACGGGCAACCTCCTCGCCCGCAACCTGGACCTCCCGCTGGACCCCCGATCCGCCCTCGAAGAGGCCCTGACCGGCTCCGACTTCCCGATCGACGTGGGACGGGTGCGCGGCGACGGCCTCCCGACGACGCGGTTCACGGTGATGACGGGCGCCGGCTTCGACGCCGCCACCGTCCGCGACACCTCGCCCGCCCTCAAGGCGCGCCTGGGATGGGCCGCGTACGTCCTGTCCGGCGCCCGCCACCTCGCCGACCCCGGCATGCGGCTGACCGTACGGCTGGACGGGGGCCGTCCGCGTCGGCGCCGGGCCCGGATGGTCGTCGTCGGCAACGTCGGCGCCCTTCAGGGCGGCCTCGAACTCCTGCCCCGGGCTCGGCCGGACAGCGGACGACTGGAACTCGTGCTCTTCGACCCGCACGGCGCGGCGGGCTGGCTCGCCGCGGCCGGGCACCTGGCCGCCCGGGTCGTCCGCAAGGGGGCTCCCGCGCCGGACGGCCCCGGCCACCCCGAGGTCGGCGGCCGGAGGGTGGCCGGCGGGTCCCTGGAGTACTTCAGCGCCCACCGGATCGAGATCCGCTTCGCCGGGGCGCAACCCCGGGAGGTCGACGGCGACACCATGGCGGAAGGCTCCCACCTGCTCGCCGAGGTGGAACCGGGCGCCCTGCGGATCCGGCTGCCCGGAGCCCCGGGAACGCTCCGGCGCGAGCGGGCGGCGCACCCGGCAGCCCACGCGGACGCACACCGCGCGGAGCACGAAGACGAGCACGCGCGTCCCCGTCCCGCCCACCACTGAACCCCCCGCCCACCACTGCCCCCCGTCCCGCCGCACGGCGCGCCGGGACCACACACAGTCAGGAAGCCGATGGGAACCGCGACCCGGGTACCGCAAAGACGTGACGTAGTGGGCGAGGAACTGTCCGGGGACGAGGCGTGGGCCGCCCTGCGGCGCTACGGGGGCTGGAGCCTGGCCCGCGACTCCTTCGTACGCTTCCGCTACGCCGACGGGTTCAGCCACTCGCGCGCCCTCGCCCTCCAGACGGTCCTGTCGATCGTGCCGCTGGCCATCGCCGCCATCGGTCTGTCCACCGTCCTGCACACCGAGGACATAGGCCGCGTCGCCGAGCTGACGATCGGACGGATCACCAGCGGTCCCAGCCGGGAGGTGGTCGACGAGGCGCTGCGCGAGAGCCGCCGGCACGCCGGGGACGGCGGTCAGGTCGCGCTCTGGCTGGGCCTGCTGTTCTCCCTCGTCAACGTCACCACGAGCCTGTGTCAGGTCGAGCGCGGCGCCAACCGGATATACGGCAACGAACGCGACCGGCCCTTCCTGCGCAAGTACGCCCGCGGTGTCGTCATGGCGGCCCTCGCCGGTCTTCCCCTGGGCCTCAGCTTCGTCCTCACCGTCCTCGGCGCCGACCTCACCCACGCCTTCGCCGAGGTCTACCACCTCGGCCCGGACACCATCCGCGCCTGGGACATCCTGCGCTGGCCGGTCGGCGTCCTGCTGGCCGTACTCGCCACCAGCGCGATCTTCCGCCTCGCCCCCCGCCGCGACCAACCGGGTTACACCTGGCTCGCCTTCGGCGCCGTCGTCTACCTCCTGCTGTGGATCACGGCGACCTGGGCGCTCAGCCTGTACGTCGGCGCCAGCAGCACCTTCACCAGCGTGTACGGCCCCCTCAGCGCGCTCGTGTCGCTGCTGCTGTGGTCCTACCTGACCTCGATGGCCCTGTTCCTCGGCCTCGCCTTCTCCGCCCAACTGGAAGCCGTACGGGCCGGTGTGCGCGCGCCCGTCGCGCAGGACCCCGGGGTTTGATCCCCGCCGCTCCCACCAACCGGACGGTCCCGCGGGGCCGTTCCCGACCGAAAGTCGCTCACCATGGCACAGCTCCCGCCCCGTCCCGGAACCGGTTCCCGCCCTCGACGCCACGCGATCCGCTCGTTCCTGAGCGGACGATCGGGCCCCGACGCGGCCTTCGGGGCGAGGCTCGCGCTGACGGTGGTGGCGACGGCCGTGGTCAGCGTGCCGTTCGTGCTCGCCCTGGTGCTCGTCGAATCCCGGTGGTCGCCGCTGTACCGCCTCGACCGGGACACGGCCGAACGGCTCCACCGGGCCGCTCTGGAGGACCCGGACCGGGTGCGGGTGTTGGAGTTCCTCACCGGCGTGCTGTGGGACCCGGTGACCATGCGGCTGCTGGTGGCGCTCCTGGTGATATGGCTGCTGCGGCGCCGCGCGTGGCGCCTGGCGACCTGGGCGGCCGTCACCGCGACGGCCGGCGCCCTCATCGGGTTCCTCACCAAGAGCGTGGTGGAGCGGGCGCGCCCGCACCTGCCCGACCCCGTCTCCCACGCGCCCGGGTTCTCCTTCCCCTCCGGGCACGCCATGACGGCCATGGTCTCCTGCGCGATCCTGCTCCTCGTCCTGCTCCCGCTGGTGCCGCGCGCCTGGCGGTTCCTGCCGTGGGCGGTTGCGGTGACGAGCGTCATCGGGGTCGGCTGGACCCGGGTCGCGCTCGGCGTGCACTGGGTCAGTGACGTGGTGGGGGGCTGGCTCCTCGGCCTCGTGGTGGTCACCGCCACCACGCTCGTCTTCGAGGCCTGGCGGGCCGATGCCGGACGCCGCCGGACCGCCGTCGGGGAGGGGTTGGAGCCCGAGATCTCCGCGGCCGACCCCGAGCCGGCCCTCGGGGCATCCCCCGGGACCGGGTCCGAGGCCGGGCCGAGGGGATGATCGCGGGGGCGGAGGATCCGCGCGCACCCGGACGCGCGGAACCCCCGCCACCGGGCGGGGGATTCACACTGCGGGGCGGTCGTCCCGGGGCCCGTCAGGCGCCGGTCGATCCGTCGGCGTGCGGGTTCGCGGGGCCCGCCCCGGCGTGCGGGGCGGGCGTCGCGAAGGGGTGGAAACAGGCGGTGATGGTCTTGCCGCCGTGGAAGGAATGCGCGTCCCAGGTGTCGGCGAGGGCGTCGATGATGGCGAGGCCCCGGCCCGAGGTCGCCTCCTGGGAGGCGTTGCGCGGCGCGGGCAGGCTCGGGTCGCTGTCGGCGACGCTGACGTGCAGGCACTGGCCGTCCCAGGTCAGCACCAGTCGGGCGCTGCTGTGGGCGTGGACGTGCGCGTTGGTGACGAGTTCCGACACCGTCAACAGGACGGAGTGGGCGGTGTCCGGGGCGTCCGCCGTCCACCGCAGGGAGTCCAAATGGTCCTGGGTCCAACGGCGGGCCTCGCGCACACCTTTGTGCACCGGGAAGGACTTGGCCCACCCCTTCGCACGCATGGACACCGCACTCACCTCGCTTCCGCTCGTGTGTGGCACCGGCCCGGACGGGCCGGGACACGGCTCAGAACCGGCTCGCCCGGTGGCGGGCACGGTGTCCGCCCTTGCGGTGGACGAGCAGCAGGGCCAGCACCATGGGCACGATCAGGAGGGCCATCGTCGTCATGGTTGTGCTTCCTCTCCTCGTGGTCCGTCGCTCCCCGCTCGTGTGGCCGCTGAGCGAGGTCCGAAACCCGACGCCGGAACCGGTCACCCCCGGGCGCCCCGCTCCGGGGCTCCCGAGAGACGTGCGCGGCGTGCGGATCCCGCCGAATGCGCGCGGAATCAGCCCATCCGGATGTTGCTGTTCCGAGGCCTCGCACGGCGCTTCCCGGACACCCTCCGAGGTCGGAGGGCCACCGGTCGCAAGGGGGTGGCACAGGAGGAGCGCCCGGCTTCGGCCACGCGCCCCCGTACGCCTCCCGCCGTGACGTTCCCTCATGCCGGTAGCTGGGCAGCCGCTTGATGCTGATCGCTCGTCACGTGAGGGGAACCCCCGATGACCAAGGTCCTGGTACTGCACAGCGTGTGCCTGGTGAGGTCTGCCCTGGCCGCACTCCTGAGATCCGAAGGCGACTTCGAAGTCACCTCCTCCGGCTGGCGCGCCGCCGCGCGTCAGGCGGAGTTCTTACGACCCGACGTGGCGATCGTGGACTTCGACTGTCCGCAGGTGTCGGCCGCACTCCTCGCCGACACCGACGCCGGCCGCCTGCTGCCCGACTCGCCCACCCCCCTGATCGTCCTCGCCAGGGCCGACACGCCCGGCACCTTGCGGCGCGCCTTCCGGACCCAGGCACTGGGCTACGTCGACAAGGACGGTTCGCCCGCCCGGCTCGTCCGGGCCATCGTGAAGGTCGCCGCGGGAGAACGCTTCATCGACGCCACGCTCGCCTCCGCCTTCATGGAGGCCGACCCCATGCCGCTCAGCCCCCGCGAACTCAGCGTTCTGGCCCGGGCCGCCGAAGGCGACTCGGTCGCGGAGATAGCCCGCGCCCTGCACCTGGCGAGCGGAACCGTACGCAACTACATGGCCGCCGTGACGAGGAAGACCGGCGCCCGCAACCGGATAGACGCCATCCGGATATCCCGTCGGGCCGGCTGGGTCTGAGCCGCAGGCCCGACCTTCCCCCGCACCCCGGCGTCCCCGACGCCCGACGAGCGCTCCGGCCGGCCGCGCGCGCCTCACCCCCGCGCGTTCCACAAGCCCACCAGATCCCGGTACAGGGGCGACCTGGCCGGGAGCTCCGCATGCGTGCCGCACACCGCCCGGGTCCCGTCGAGCACGAGGACCCGGTCGGCCCTGACGGCGGAGGAGATGCGGTGGGCGACCACCACCAGGGTGCCGGGGCGTTCCGCGAGCGCCCGTTCGGCACGCTCCTCGGTCCGGGGGTCGAGGTGGCAGGTGGCCTCGTCGAGCAGCAGCAGGGGAGCGGGGGAGAGGTAGGCGGCGGTGAGGGCGAGGTGTTGGCGCTCGCCCTGGGAGAGCCGGCCCGGGTCGAGCGCCGCGTCCAGTCCGCCGAGCCGGGCCACGAGCCCGTCCGCGCCGAGGGCGGCCGCGGCCCGGTCCACCTCCACCCCGGACACCGGGCCGGGGCACAGGTGGGTCAGGTTCTCCCGCACCGTGCCCGTGAACACGTACGCCTGCTGGGGCAGCAGCGTCCGACGGACATCGGGGCCGCGCCCCGGGGCGCCCGACGCGGGGGCGCCCGCGACCCGTACGGTGCCGTCGCCGGGCGGCAGCAGGCCGGCGATCAGAGCGGTGAGGGTGGACTTGCCGATGCCGCTCGGCCCCACCACGGCCAGGTGCTCACCCGGCCGTACCACCAGGTCGAGCCCGTCGATGACCGGGTCCGCGCGGGGCCCGTAGGCGAAGCGGACCCGCCGGAGCTCGACGGCGGGTGCGTGCGCGGGCGACGGTACGGATACGGGTACGGGTACGGATACGGGTACGGGTACGGGTACGGATACGGGCGCGGGTTCCGTGGCCGGCGCCCGCACGGACTGCGTCACCGTTTCCGGAGCCCGCTCGCAGAACCGGTCCAGTACCACCAGCAGGCGGGTGCCCGCCGCCCCCAGGGCGGTCATCAGCGCGTCCAGAGCGGGGAGCAGCGACTGCATGAGGTAGGTGAGCGCCCCGGCCACCGCGCCCGCGCTCACCCCGCGCCGGAGCAACCAGGGCGTCGCGGCGAGCAGTACGACGACCGGAAGCCGACCCGCGACGCCCAGGGCCAGCGTGCGCAGCGCGGTCCACCGCGCGAGCCGCACGGTCAGCCGCTCCTGTTCGGCGATCAGCAGCTCCACCCCGGCTCCGGCGCTCGCCGCGCCGCCGCACGCGACGACGTCGCGCAGCCCCGACGCCAGTTCCGCGGCGCGCGCGGACAGCGCCTCGTCGGTGTCGAGCGCGGCCCGTTGCACGCGCGCCATCGGGTGCAGCGTGGCCAGGAACCCGGCCGTGCCCAGCAGCAGCGCGGGCAGTACGAGGACCAGCAGTACGGGGGACAGCGCGGCCAGCCCGACCAGCGCGCCCAGGGCGGTGAAGACGAACGACCGGGCGACCAGGACGAGTCCGGCCGAGGAGTCCCGGGCCATCTCCGTCTGCTGCGTCAGCCGGGAGACCGCGCCCGCGTCACCGGCCCGCCCGGGATCGGCCACGGCCCGCCCGATCGCCTGGCGCACCGAGCGCCGCACCAGCCCGTCCCGCAGCGGTTCGACCAGGTCCGCGAGTCCGCCGAACACGCCACGCAGGGCGAGCGCGCCCAGCAGGGCGCCCACGCCGGCCACCACGAGCCAGCCGATGCCCGTCCCGGTCCGCCCGGCGAGGAAACCGTCGTCGAGGGCGCGCGCCACCGCGTAACCGCCGAGGAAGGTGTGCGCGGACTCCAGCAGGGACCAGAGCGCGAGCCGGCGCAGCGCCCCGGGGCGTTCGCGCAGGAAGCGGCGGCCCTCACCGGAGACCCGCCGCCAGGTTCCGTACTCGCTCATCGGACCGCCTCGCGCCCGGGAGGCTCCTGCGCGGGCCGCAGGCCGGCGCCGTACGGGCCGGTGGTTCCCGGGGCGGAGTCCTCGTCGGCGTCCTCGTCGGCGTACGGGCCGGCCGTGGCCCCGGCCGCTTCCGTGCCGTCGCCGAACACCGCCCGGTAGGCGGGGTCGCGCCACAGCTCCGCGTGCGGGCCGGTCGCCCGGACCCGCCCCGCGTCGAGCCATACGACGACGTCGGCGCGGGCGGCCGAGGAGATGCGGTGGGCGACGACGAGACGGGTACCCGGCCGGACGTCGGAGGCCAGCGCGCGTTCCACCTCCCGGGCGGTGAGGGTGTCCAGGCTCGACGTCGCGTCGTCCAGGACGAGCAACCGCCCCGCGCGGCAGAACGCCCGCGCCAGACCCAGCCGTTGCAGCTCCCCGCCCGACATCGGCGCGTCCGCGAGCGCCGTCGCGTAGCCCTCGGGCAGCTTGCGCACGAAGCCGTCGGCGCCGGCCGCCCGCGCGGCGGCGCGCACGGCTTGCGGCGTCGGCGCCGGGCCGCTGCCGAAGGCGAGGGCGGAGGCGACGTCCGCCCCGAAGAGGGCCGGCCGTTCGAAGGCGTGGCCGACCTCCCGACGCAGCTCCTCGACGGACAGTCCGTCCAGCGGTACCCCGTCGAGCAGGACCCGGCCCTCGTCGCAGGCGGTCAGCCGGCCCGCCACGGCGGCCAGCGTCGTCTTGCCGGAGCCGGAGAGGCCGACGACGGCAGCGGTCGTACCGCCGGGGATCCGCAGGTCGACGTCGCGCAGGACCACGGTGCCCGCGCGTACGACGCGCACCCCGCGCAGCTCCAGCGTGCCCGGCCCGCCCTCGGGCAACCGGCCCGCCCCCTGCCGGAGTTCGGGCAGGTCGAAGAGGGCGGCCGTGCGGCGGGCGGCCGCCCGGCCGCGGACGACGGCCGCCAGTCGTCCCGTCACGGCGCCGGCCCCGGCCGCGAGGCCCGCGTAGCGGACCGCGGCGAGGAGACCGCCGACACCGAGCGCGCCGTCGGCGAGGCGGACCCCGCCGACGCCGAGGACCACGTACAGCAGCAGGGGCATGAGGGCGCTCGTACGGGCCACGGTCGATCCGTAGATGCGCCACGTACGCCGCCCCTCGGCGCCGAGTTCCGGCAACCGGGCCAGTACGCGGGCCTGTTCGCGCTCGGCGGTGCCGGCGGCGGCGATCGTACGGGCGCCGGCGAGCGCCTCCACGAGGCGGCCGGCCATGGCGAGCTGCACCTCCTGGTAGCGGCCGACGCTGGCGCCCGAATCGCGGGCGAAGGCCCGCAACAGCAGGATGAGCAGCGGGAGTCCGGCGAGGAAGGCCAGCCCGGTCCACACGTCGACCAGGAACAGGGCGACGAGTCCACCGACCGGGGGCAACAGGGCCACGGCCGCTCCGACGACGGCCGCCGGGACGGCGCCCGCGGTGGTGGCGTGCGAGGTCAGCCGGGCGGAGAGTTCACCGGGGGAGTGCCGGGCGGCCCGGTGCGGCGCGGTGCGCAGCAGTCGGGCGAGGCCCGTGCGGCGCAACCAGGAGGTGGAACGGGCATCCACGCCGCCGTTGATCCGGGCCGTCACGGCGTCGAGAAGGACCTCGGCGGCGATGACCGCCGCACACCAGGCGGTCCAGCGCGCGCCGGCCGGGTCCTGTCGGAGCAGCAGGTCGAGGGTGTGGCCGAGGACGGCCGGTTCGGCCAGGGCCGCGCCGGCGGCGGCCACCGAGCAGACGGTGCCGGCGGCGAGGCGACCGGCGCTGTGGCGAGCGGCCGCCCGCAGCGCCCGGTCGGCGCCGCGGACGGCCGCCGCCTCACCGACGGGATCGGGCGCTGTCATGGGCGGCGGCTCCAGGGGTGTGGTGCGGGCCCGGGCGGTGAACCGCCCGGGCCCTGAACGACCTGATCAGTTACAGGTCGTGATGCTCAGGCTGCTGTCGCCGCAGAGGAGCAGGCTGGCGCGGCTGCCGCCGCCCGTCAGGTGCGCGGCCTCGGTGGTCTCTTCCTTCGGGGTGTCCATCGACTGCAGGTCCAGAAGCGTCATGTCTGATTCCTCTTCACTGTGGTGTTCCGATGGGTCACGGCCCCCGTGACGGGGACCGGCTCTGGGGCCGCCGCGGCGGAGCGCGGCGGGGGGAGGAACGGCAGCTGTGCGCGCCCGCCGGGCGCGGCGCTGCCGAGGGCGAGGAGAGCGCCGGCCGTACCCGTGGACAGGTCCATGGACAGGCGCATCATCTGCTCGCCGGGGAAGGCCAGGAAGCCTCGGTAGGGGACGGCGTGCCGGGCGAGGGCCTCCACCTGCCGGGCGATGTCCTCGGGGGCGGACCCCGGGCCCGGTGTGGTGGTGCGCGCCAGGTGGAGGATCATTCCGGCCGCGCCGCGGAACAGGCCGGGCTGGGCGTAGAACGTCGCCTGCGCGGCGCGGACGATCTCCGGCCGGGCCCGTTCGAAGCGTTCGTCCCGGGCGTGCTCCGACCAGTCGTCCAGCACCATGCCGATGCCCACGCTGCCGCCGCCGAGGTAGGGCATCGTGCGCCATCCCTCGTCGACCTGAAGGGTGCCGAAAGCGCTGGTCACGCAGCGGTCGAGGTCGCGGTGCAGGGCCTGCCCGGCCCGGATCAGCAACTCCTGCTCACCGGTGCGTTCGTAGAGCCGCAGGAGGAACAGGGCGGGGCCGCTGTGGCCGTGGAGGAGACCGGCCCGGTTCGGCCGGGCCCCGGGTTCGCAGAGGAGTTCGGCGCAGCGCAGGGCCGCGGCGTGCAGTGCCCCCTCGCCGGTGGACGACCCCAGGGAATCCAGGGCCAGTCCGATGCCGGCGAGTCCGCCGTGCAGGTCGGGTCCGGCCGACTGCCATGACTGGCCGAGCAGTTGCTCGGCGAGTGCGAGGGCGCGGTCGCGGTGCCCGAGCCGTTCCAGGGTCCACGCGAGACCGGCGAGGCCGTCGTAGAAACCCAGCGGCATGCCGGAGGCGGGTTCCTTCGTCCGGGCCAGCAGCCATTCCTCGGCTTCGGGCCACGGTTCGGAGCCGGTTTCGGCGAGCGCGTACAGGACGCCGGCCGCTCCATAGCCGAAGCCGGTGCCGCCGCCGGCGGTCGCGAACTGGGCGGTGTCCCCGGGGAAGAGCCGGTCGTCGCGGTCGAAGGTCGCGCTCGCCCGCAGCGCGGCCGTCATCGAGGCCCGGGCCGCTTCCCCGTCGCCGGGCTCGACCGGCAGGTAGGGGCTCCGCGCGACCGCCGCCCGACCGCCAGGTCCGGGTGGGCCCCCGGGCCCTCCTTCGGGGCCGCTGTCCGGGCCGGCGAGTATCTCCCGTACCGCCTCGTCGAGGAACTCACGGGGTACGGGGAACTGCTCGGCGGCGATGTCGGCCAGGTGCGCCGCCTTCGTCCGGTCCATCACCAGCAGGCTGGTCAGCGGCAGGAACAGGGCCAGCCGCAGGCAGGCCAGGGCGTACCGGTCGACGGCGAAACCGCGCCGGTCGGCCGGGGCGACGAACGCCGGGTTGGCGACGGTCTGGCGCAGCCCCTCGTCGACGTGGGCGGCGGCCTCGAAGTCGAGCAGCGCCACCGACGGCGCGCCGGTCGTCCCGTCCTCCGCGACCATCACGTTGAACAGGTGCAGGTCGTTGAAGACGATGCCGCGGGCGTGCACCGCCTCCACGGCCTGCGTCACCAGCCGGTGGACCTCCAGCGCCCACCGGGTGTACTCCGCGAGCTCCGCCGGATCGGGGTCCGCCTCGATCAACGGGTGCCGTCGGGCGAAGTAGGTGTTGAGGGGCTTGCCCTCCAGGTGCTGCATCACGAGGAAGTGGTGGTCCCCGACGGTGAAGGTGCCGTGCACCGACGGGACGCAGTCCAGCCCGGCCAGCTGCTCCAGGGCCCTGCGTTCGCGGTGCAGCCGGGTCACCGCGTCGGCGCCGTCGGCCGCGAGGCCCGCGAAGGGACGCCCTTCCTTGAGGACGACCCGCTCGCCGGAGCGGACGTCCCGCCCCGCGTAGACGCCGCCCCCGTTGGAGAAGTGCAGGGCCCGCTCGACGGTGTAGGGCAGGCCTTCCAGGGTGACGGAGGCCCGCCGGGCCAGATGGGGCGCCAGGAACGCGGGCGGCTCCACCCACTCGGGCGGCTGGAACACCGGCCCCCGCGGATCCGGCACCAGCCGGCCGTCCGGGGCCTCGATCGCCGGGACGAGCTCCCCGCGGTCGTCGTAACAGTGCCGCAAGGTGAAACTGCCGTAACGCAGGTGCACGGGCCCGTCGTTCCAGCGCAGGTCGCTCAGGATGTAGGGACCCGGCTCGCCGGTGAGCAACGCGTCGAGGTCCTCCGCGACGCGCCCGCACTGTTCCTCGTCCGCCGGGTACACGGTGAGGAACTTGCCGCTCGCCGCGCGGTCGGCGTACTTCGCGTTGCGCAGGTGCAGCAGGTACCGGCTCGGCACGAACTTGAAGGCGATCCGACGCTCCAGGCAGTAGCGGTGGACCCGCTCCAGCACGGACTCGGCGTTGTCCAGACACGCCGAGACGTGGATCTTCCAGCCCTGGGAAGGCAGTTGGGCGTCCAAGGGGCGCAGCGCCAGCCAGTCCCCGCTGCGGTGTGTCTGCCACCCCGCCGGTACGGGGGCGAGGGCGACCGGGTAGTTCTCCTCGGCCCGCCGGTACGGCGCGTCGTAGAACCAGCGGTCGGCGTCGCAGAAGGCGGCGTACCCCTTGTTCACTCCTGCTCCCCTCGGTCGGTGATGTCCTCACGCTGTCACGCGGACCGAGGGGCGCGACAGTCACGGCTGTCATCGACGGGGTGTGCAGTACGCACGAGTCACCTGCGCCGCCGCACCCGACCTGGACGCGGGAACGCCCCGACGCGGGTCCTCGCGTCGGGGCGTTCCAGCAGGTCACGGGCCGGTTCGGGGCGGCGGGAGCGGTCAGTCCTTGCTGGCCGGCTCCCAGCCCATGCCCCAGCCGTACTCCAGGTCCACCGCCTGCTGCTTGAGGATGCCGGGCGGGAGCACGATGTACTTCGCCTCCCGCCGGACGATGAGCTCACCGCCCACGTTCTCGATCAGCGCGATCGCGGCCACCGGCGAAGGGACGGTGCATTCGTCCAGGCGGACCTCGATCGGCGGACCGACGGGCGGATACAACGTGGCGACGCCCTGCAGCCCCGCGAAGTTGGTGGCCCCGGCGTAGATGGACACGAACACCAGGAGGCGTTTGATGTCGGCGGTGTGATCGAGGTTGATCATGAGGTTCTCGCCCTCGTCACTGCCTCCCGTCCGGTCGTCCTGGTCCAGCAGGACGTACGGGGGCCGGTCGAACGAGCCGAACTGGTTGTTGATGGGGTGGACGATTCCCATCGTGCCGTTCTGCAGTTCCCACAGGCAGGAGAGGTCGAGGTCGACGTCCGCCAGCCGGACGGCCTCCATCCCCTTCCGCATCCAGCCGCGCGACGGCGTGGCGGCGCTCCACGTGAGGTTGACCCGCATGCCGCCGGAGGTGGCCCCCTGCTTGGCCAGCGATACGGCGGGCGCCGCCTTCGTCAAAGTGATCTTCGAGAGTCGTACGGGCTGGGTGTGCGCGGGCTGGGGGGTCCGCGCCGGCTGCGGGGCCGGCGCCGCCGGCCGGTGGACCGGGGGCGGACTCACCGGCTGCCGCACGGGCGCGGGTTGCGGCGCGGGCGCCGGCGGGGGCGGATCGTCGACCGTGATCCCGAAGTCGGTGGCGAGTCCTGCCAGCCCGGAGGCGTAGCCCTGGCCCACCGCGCGGAACTTCCACGCACCGCCGCGCCGGTACAGCTCCCCGAGCACGAACGCCGTCTCGGAGGTGGCACCCGTGGCGTCGAACCGGGCCGTCTCCGCGCCGCTGTCCGCGTCCAGCACGCGCACGAACAGACCGGCCACCTGACCGAACGTGCCGTCGGTGGAGGCCGCGACCACGACGGTCCCGATCTCCTGCTCGACCGCGGACAGCGTCACCGCGATGGTCTCCAGCGGGCCGGATCCGTCCTGGCGCCGGCCCTCGTGGCGCACGGCACCACTGGCGTGCACGGGCTGGTTGTAGAAGACGAAGTCCTCGTCCGACCTCACCTTGCCCGCCGCCGTCAGCAACAGCGCCGACACGTCCACGTCCGGCGCTCCCGGACCGCCCCGCCAGCCCAGTTCCACCCGGACCCTGGCACTCGGCACCGGTACGTTGGCGCCCTTCTGCAAGGACATGTGAATCCCCCTCCACGACGTCTCCCACTCCGTCGCAGCGTACGAGGTTTCGGCGGCCTCCCCTCCCCGAAGGGCGCGATTGCTGCCGCCGCGGCACAAGTTGCGGGAGCCCGTCCGGTGCGCATGTGGGGACGGAGCGCGTCGCCCGTGCGCGAAGGCGCGGGTCGGCGCCCGTGCGACCAGCAGGTTTCGTCGTGGAACGGGGAATCGGTGCCGGCACCGGTCGGCCAGCGGTGGACGGCGCCGGGGGAGGGCGCGACGATGAAGGTCCCACTGCTTTCCGCCCGGATTTCTCCGGGCGCGACGAGGCGATTGCGAGGTGTGGCGATGAAACTGCGACGTCTCGCCGCCGCGGCGGTTGTACCGGTTCCCCTCCTGTGCGTGTGGATCGCCCCGCCGGCCGCCGCGGCAAGCACGCACACCATCACCCTGACCGGAACGCTCTTCGTCGCGAACGCGGGAGGCATCGGCACGAGCGCGTCCAGCAAGACCTTCAACATGAACAGGACCGCTGACCTGAGCCACGACAGACCGACCGCCACGCTGGACATGTCGGCGTGCGTGGGCGGGGAATCCCGTGGCCAACTGAGCGTCCACCTCCAGCTCAGGCCCGACGAGATGGTCGTGGTCTCGCCCACCCTGCGACTCTACGAGGGATCGAGCTGTGGCTCGAACGATCTCGACGCCGAGGACCAGGGCATCCAGAAGGGGTTCAGGCCACGCCAGAGCATGACGGTGTCGCTGTCGGCCGCGAACGACGAGGCCTTCTCCGGCGACCTCACCACGACGGACTTCACCCTGAAACACACGGGCGGCACCGGAACGGGAATCGGCAGCCCGGCCGAACCGTCGGCCCTGGTGGCCACCAGGGCCGGCTCCGACCCGGTGGGCCTCACCCAGGTACAGCTGCAGTGGGAGAACCCCGCGACCGACGAGACGCACCTGGAGATCCGCAACACCACCCTCAACCAGTCCAAGGCAGTGGCCCCGGACGCCACGTCCTTCACCTGGCCCGACCTGCCCCTGGGCCGGCAGTGCTTCCAGATACGGGCGATCAACGCCGTCGGCCCGTCGGACTGGACACCGGTGAACGAACGGAGCGAGTGCGCCTGACGCCCGACCCGCGGATGTCGACGGGCATGATGGGCGGGTGATCACCATTCATCTGAAGTACGAGATCGACGTCGACAAGCTCGCGGACTTCGAGGAGTACGGGCGCCGTTGGGTCCGCCTGGTCAACCGGTTCGGCGGCACCCACCACGGCTACTTCCTGCCCAGCGAGGGCGACAGCGACATCGCCTACGCCCTCTTCTCCTTCCCCGGCTTCGCGGCCTACGAGCAGTACCGCACGGACAGCATGTCCGATCCGGAGTGCCAGGCGGCTTTCGACCTGGCGCGCGAGACCCGCTGCATCAAGCGGTACGAACGCCGCTTCCTGCGCCCGCTGGAAACCCCGGGCGACTGAACACGGGCCGTCTCACGCCTCGCGGTCCATCACGCGCCGGGCCGCCTCGGCCTCCGCCGCGGGCGGGGACAGTTCGTCGAGGGTGTCGAGCTCGTCGTCCGATGCCAGCTCCTGTTCCCAGGCGCCCGCGAGGCGCTCCTGATCGGCCCGCGGCCTGCCGGCGACGGCCTCCCGCTGCCGAGGTTCCAGTGCCGCGAGGAACCGCCCTACCGCGTCCGCGGTCATGTTGTACTCCTTCTTGCTCGGGGGAGGCGGCGCCGAAACGCGCAGCCGTGCCCGGCCCAGAATGCAGAACCGCCCCACCCCCACCGCCCCCGACACGTCGCCCGGCCACCCGAATGCCCGATGACCGGGTGGGCCGGGCGACGGCGGGGGAGTCGAACTCCCCGACGCGGGACCGGGCGGCCGTGCTCCCGGTCCGCTGCGGGGCGCGGTGGGTGTGACGGGGCGCGGATGGTGATCGATCCTCGGGCACGTGAGGAGTTCTTAGCATCAGAGGCCAAGTATTCGTTTCCGCCCCGCATGGACGACTACAAAGAACCGGACCGAACCAGGCCCGGCGACAAGGGTGATGCGAACCCGTCGTCGACCGGGGTGATGTCAAGGCGGTGGATGTGGCGTGCGTGAATGCGGCAGGATCGAACCGGCTGCGACGGGATTTCCGGCGGGGAGCGCGAGTTCCGATCTCCTCCAACTGACCGATGCCGTCGTACTGAAACCCGTTTCGTTTTCGGTGGAGGACGCTTCGGTGTCGGAATACCGGCTCCTCGTGTCGGCCGTCCGGTCCAGTACGGCGGAGGCGCTGTGGTTTCCCAGAAGAGCGGGGAGCGCGGAGGAATCGGTGCGCTACCTGCCCCTGAACATTCGATTGAGGGGCTTGTCCATCGAGTTGTACATCGAGTTCCTCGCGCAGAATTCCGATGTTCGGATCGTCGGGTTCCGCAACACCTTCGAGAACGGGCAGGCGCCGCCGGAGGCCTACTTCCGGTACGTGCGGGACTCGATGGCGCCCCCGGGCATGCCCCGTACGGCGGCCCTCCCGTTCGGCGGCGGCCCGTCCGACCTGGAGGCGGTGGCCGGCGTCGGACGTACGGCCTTGCCCGTGGGGCGCCGCCCCATGATCAACGCGGTGATCTGGCTGCACCGCAACAGCGACCCGAGGTGCACGGCGCGCGGGATCCTCGTGCTGTCGGAAATGCTGTGTGCGGCGGCCCGTTCCCCTCGATTGGCGGACGACGTTTCACGTATCTGGATGACCGGTGGCCCCTTGTCGATCGCGCCGTGGGCAGCCGCGTGACCGGCGTGCGATGAATTCCCGAAAGATTCTTCAAAGTTCTTCAAGGAATCACCCGTCCAAGGGCGTTGGGGCTCCGAAGAAGTGACGGAGAACCTCTCCGGGAGATCATTCCACCCCGCGCGATCAGTGATTCCCGTCCCGGGAATCCACGGAACAGGAGTGAATGTGATAGTCAAGCGTGCCGGTAGCCGTCTCGCGGTCATATCCGTCGTACCCGCCGCGGTGTTCCTGACCCTGGGCCTTTCCGGACCGGCCCTCGCCGATGAGGGCAAGGCGTACCAGATCGACCTGGCGCAGCTGAACGACTCCGGCTCCCGCGGCACGGTCATGTTGAGCCTCAAGGGCAAATTGCTGACCGTGCGCATCGAGTCCGAGGGCATGGTGCCCGGGCAGCCCTCGGCCCAGCACCTGCACGGCTCGACCAAGGGGCACGACTTCCACTGCCCCGACGCCAGTGACGACACCAACGGCGACGGCATCCTCAACAACACCGAAGCGACCGTCGACTACGGCGACATCAACATCTCGCTCACCACGTCCGGTGACACCAAGGCGACCAGCGGTCTCGCCGTGGACCGGATGCCCGTCGCCGACAAGCAGGGCAAAGTCTCCTACCAGCGGACCATCACCGTCGGTCAGGACGTGGTCGACCACATCAAGGACCTCCACGTCGTGCAGCACGGCATCGACCGCAACGACAACGACAAGTACGACTTCGACGGCGCCGGCAAGAGCGAACTCGACCCGAAGCTGCCCCAGGAGGCCACCGCTCCGACGAATTGTGGTGAGGTGAAGGGCGCTGCCGTGGGGTCCATCCCGGTCGGCGCCATCGAAACCGGTGGCGGGGACTCCGCGACGGACGCGGCGGTCCCGCTGGCGACGACGGCCGCAGCGGCGGTCCTCGCGTACGTCGCGATGGCGGGCGCGATGACGCTCGCGCGCAAGCGGGCCACCGTGGCCCCCGGCCGTACGAAGACCGAGGACGGCGCCGCGTGATGGGCATCGCGGTCGTCGAACCGACACGCCGGTCCCGCCGGATCGCGGGACCCGTCGCGGCGGCGGCCCTGGGGGCGTCGCTGCTGGTCGGATGCGCCGGCCAGGACCCGGCGCCGCCGGCCCCCCAGGGGCAGGCGGCGGGGAGCGGAGCACCGGCCGACGGGGCGGCGAAGGCGCCCGCCGCGAAGTCGCCCGGTGGGGAGGCGTCCGCCGGCCACGGGGCGCCCTCCGGCGGCGGATCCCCTGACGGGGCGGGCGCGGGGCGGGCCGAACCCGCCCTCGCCCGTTCGGAACCGCAGAAGATCACGATCCCGTCCCTCGGCCTGTCCAGCTCCCTGGAAACGCTGCGGCTGAACGGCGACGGAACGATGCAGACTCCGAAGGACCCCGGCCTCGCGGGCTGGTACGAGCCCGGGCCGACGCCCGGCTCCCAGGGTCCGGCCGTGATCGCCGGCCACGTCACGTGGAACGGCGCCTCGGCCGTCTTCGAGAAGCTGCGGACGATGAAGGCCGGCGACACCATCAAGGTGACGCGGCGCGACAACAAGACCGTCACGTTCACGGTGAACAAGGTCGCCGAGTATCCGAAGGCGCAGTTCCCCACGTTGGAGGTGTACAAGAACCTCGACCACGCGGGCCTGCGCCTGGTCACCTGCGGCGGCGACTTCGACCCGAAGAAGCACTACTACGACAGCAACGTCGTCGTCTACGCCCGCATGACGGGGACCGCCTAGCGGGCCCGCCCGACGGGGCAGGGCGGCCGGTCAGGCCGGCTGCCGCGTGCGGGACGGGAAGTGCCCGCGCGCCCCGGGCAGGTGCATGAACACGACGGCCGCCGTGGCCAGTAGGTCGGGCAGCGCCGAGAACAGCGCCCAACCATCCGGCCACGGCCCGTCCATGCCCGAGTCGGCGAACGTGAACAGCAGACTCAGCAGGGTGAGCACGGTCAGTACCGTCCGGGCCCACCCCCGGCCGGCCCTCATGTACCGGCCCACGGTCAACCAGCCGGCCAGCAGCACGGCCGTGATGCCGGCCGACACGGCGAGTTGACGGTAGGCGCCGGCCCTACCGGAGACCTCGCTCAGCTCGTCCAGACCCGTCGGCGCGACCAGGAAGGAGCCCAACACCCAGACCAGGAGCGCCGCCACGACGGCCAGGAGGGTGAGCCTCCACGCGGCGTCGACCTCCCGGGGCCGCCGGCCCGCCGGGCCGGCATCCGCCCCGCCCGTCCCACCCGTTCCGTCCGCGCCGCCCACCCGGTCCGTCATCCTCGGCCTCCTCGTCGTCCTGTCCGACCAGTGAGAGGCCCTCGGGAAGGATCCGGTTCCTCCTCCGCCCCGCGCGCACGCCTTTCGGACGTGGCCGGGAGTCCGTCGGCAGCGGCGCCCGGCGGCCGTACCCACCCCGTCGCAGGCGGGCAACTCGCCCGACAGGTCCCGGGAGGCCATGGCGCGGGCCAACGCCGCACCCGGACAAGGAGGGCGGCGACGAGCCGGGGAGGGGTTACCGAGTACGGCGGTCGCGGTCCCGGTCCCGGTCGCGGCCGCGGAGCCGGACGGTCAGGAAGGCGACCAGGGCCACGACGGCCAGCACCAGCACCACCTTGGAC
This sequence comes from Streptomyces sp. NPDC001568, assembly GCF_042893755.1. NCBI lineage: Bacteria > Bacillati > Actinomycetota > Actinomycetes > Kitasatosporales > Streptomycetaceae > Streptomyces > Streptomyces sp. NPDC001568. Next base: position 121,253 of record NZ_JBIAVF010000021.1, read on the forward strand.
AGGACTCCGACGTACGTCCCCACCACGTCCCACTGGTCACCCAGCCAGTAACCGGCCATGACCAGGACGCTGTTCCAGATCAGGCTGCCCAGCGCCGTCAGCGTCAGGAACGTGGGCAGCGGCATCCGCTCCACGCCCGCCGGCACCGATACGAGGCTGCGGAAGACGGGCACCATCCGCCCGAAGAAGACGGCCTTCGTACCGTGCTTGGCGAACCACTTCTCGGTGCGCTCCAGATCGGAGGCCTTCACGAGCGGCAGCTTCGCCCAGATCGCGTGCATCCGCTCGCGCCCGAGGAGCAGACCTATCCAGTAGAGGGCCACGGCGCCCACGACCGAGCCGAGGGTGGTCCAGAACAGCGCCGAGCTCAGACTGAGGACGCCCTGCCCGGCCGCGAATCCGGTCAACGGCAGGATCACCTCACTGGGCAGCGGCGGGAAGAGGTTCTCCAGGGCGATCGCCAGGCCCGCCCCCGGGCCGCCGAACGTTTCCACGAGGCCGGAAGCCCAGCCCGCGAAGCCGTCGGTGGGTTTTTGGGGCGTCGCCACGGTCGTGAGGGTCATGGGGAATCTCCAGGAGGCGGGTCCGGTCGGCCGGGGAGGCGGCTGCCGCGCGCTCCCGTCCGTACGGGAAACCGCAGCTCAGCGCCGATATGAGGAGGTCCGTCCGATCCGGGTGGGATGTACCACGGTACCCACCCGCTGAGCGCCGCGGGACGGCGGGTCACCGCCCTACGCGGTGGGCGGCGAGGCGGTCGAGCGGCAGGGGCTCGGCGTCGGACGCCACGAGGAACGACAGGTGGGCGCGGACGGTACTGACGAACTCCGCGAGGTCGAGGAAGCCGCGTTCCCGCAGCGCCGGCACCACCTCCGTCGCGTCGGCGACCCGCCAGGCCCGCAACAGCCGCGCGCACTGCGCCGCGGTCTGCGACTCCTCCTCCTCGGCGGGAACCAGGGCGCCGCCGGTCGCGACGAGGTCCGCGGCGGTCCGGGTGAACGCCGGGTGATCGACGAGGGCGGCGACGACGGGCGTGCGCCAGTCCAGCAGCGTGGTGGCGCGCCACATCCGGGTGGCCAGCAGGGCGCCGGTCCGCGCCGCCGGCAGCGCCCGTTCGCGGGGGCGTAGCAGCGCCGCGTACGGTGCGGCCTCGAACCCGTCGGTGGGGAGGCACAGTTCGCGGAGGCCGGCCGCGAGTTCGGCCATGACGTCGCCCTGCCGGGGCGCGGGTGCCGCCAGGGTGGCGAGGAGTTCCCGGGCGGCGAGGTCGCGCAGGAAGGCGGGGAAGCCGGGCCAGGTCAGCGCCATCGCCTCGACGACCTGCTCGCAGCCCACGCCCGCGAGGCCGGCGTCCCCGGTGTCGGCGGCCCGGGCCGGAGCGTGCTCGGCCTGCGGCGCGGCGGCCACGGGCGGCAACGGGGTGGACCGCCAGGCCCGCAGGAAAACGGTTTCGGCGAGCGGGGTGGGCGCTCCCCGATACGTGAGGTGACCTCCGCCGCCCACCGGGGAGCGGCCCTCGGGTCGGGGCCCCGGCCGGCCCGCCAGGTAGCGCAGCGCGGTGAGCGCGTCGCGTCGCTTGATCCGGGGGCCGCCGCGGGCGTACCCGGCGACGAAGGCGGCCAGCTCACGGGGGTCGGCGCCGTCGCGGCGGGCGGCCTCCAGCACGGTGGGGGAGTCCCGCCGGGAGAAGGGCAGCCGCCGGGCGGCCTCCACGACCAGGTCGCCGGTGGCCCGGCCGACCGTCCCCGTACGGACGGCGTGGCGCACGGCGTGCCGCAGGTCCACCAGGGCCCAGCCGAGGGGCCGGTGGCCGGCTCCGGCGTCTGCGTGGACCAGCGCGACCTCGTCGTCCGCGACGATCTCCCCGTCCCGGTAGGCCCGGAACACCGAGCCGATGCCCACCATGCCGAACGGGGCGAGCTCCGCGGCGCGCAGCGCGCCCATGCTGGACGCTCCGTAGACCTCGACGCCCAGGTCGAGCAGGGCCAGCAACTCCTTGTGGCGGACGGCGCGGGACTGGAGGAAGAGGCCGTCGACGACGAGGAGGCGGTCCCCCCGCCGCAGGTCCCAGCGCAGGACCTGACCCGCCGCGACGGGCTCGCGGACCTCGGCGTCCGGCAGGTGCCGGAGCACTTCGGCGCGCGTCAGGGTGGGGCCGATGGTGACGACGGTGCGGGCCGTGCGGGGGGCGCCTGCGGCGCGGACGTCGTGTTCGGCGAGGGCGGTGGTCATCACGTCAGCTCCAGGCCGTGTGGTCGAAGGAGGCCCCCGGGACGACTACACGGACGACCGCGAAGGGCGAGCCGGGGGGCGTCAGGTCCGTGCGCAGCACGCGCAGGCCGTGGCGTTCGGCCGAGCGCACCAGCCCGGCGAGGTCCGCGTGGAGGTCGCGGGCCGCCGGGTGGTCGTCCGCGGGCGCGTCCCGGTGCCGTCCCAGGAGCGCGTCGCTGTCGGGACCGTCCGATGCGGGGCCGCTCCGTGCGACCGGACGGTCGACGGGGCAACGGATGGGCGGGAGGTCGTCGCGGGCCCCGGCGATCGCGGTGAGCCGGGACTGGACGGCCTCGGTGACCGCCCGGGAGAGGGCGACGTCGGCGTCGGGATGGGTGCCCGACCCGGAGAACCAGGCCGGCACGCCGGCCGACCAGAGGCGCGCGGCGAACGTCGGCACCCCCCACGGGCCCGTGCAGTCCACCACCTCGACGACGGCGCCGGCCCCCGCGCACCTGCGCAGCACGGCCGCGGCCGCGCCCGCCCGGCCGGGGCGGACCGGCAGGGCGCCCGACCACAGGCTCCCGGAGACGTGGACGCGGGCGAGGTCCGACCGCTCGACGACTTCCAGCAACGCGTGCAGGGTGGCCTCGGTGAGGGTGTTGCCGCCGGCGAGCCCGTTGCTGGAGGAGCCCGAACCCGTCGGCGGGATCCAGGTGCGGTGGACCCGCAGGTCCACGGTGACGGCCGCGGTCGGCAGCCAGGTCCGGCGCCCGTCGATCAGGTCCTCGGCCGGGCACCAACGCACGGGAGCGTCGGGCCGCGGCCGGTGGCCGGGGGCGGAGCCGAGGGCGTACGGGTCGTAGGTGAGCTCCCCGGTGAGGCCGGCCGTGCTCGCGGTGATCGCGTCGGGTCGCTCCTGCTCGGCGGCGTACGACTCGTAGGACTCCATCGCCGCCGATACGCGGGCGAGCGCGTGCGTGAACCCCTTGCCCTGTGACACCGACAGGTTGCGGGAGTTGGGGCGGACGGCCTGCCAGACCGGTACGCCGATGTCGTCGAGGCCCGTCAGGTCGGCCACGCGGGTGATCCCGGCGTCCGCCAGCAGCGGGCGCAGCCGCTGCCAGGTGGTCTCGGCGGCGACGACACGGTGGGTACCGAGCCGCTCGACGCTCCGTCGCGCAGTCGACGGGGAGGAGCCGGCCGCGGGGGCGGGGGCGGGGGCCAGGGGCGGGCGGGTCACGGTCCGGCAGGGCTGGCACGTCATCGGGGCGGGTCGCTTTCGGGAGAGGTGGAGGGAGGCCGTCCGCGGGCGGTGGGCGGCGAGCGACGGCTTCCCGTGCGAGGGGGACCGGCCGGGGCCCCGCCGGTGGGCGGTGCCCCGGCCGGCGGCGGGCGCGCAGCCGGGAGTCGGGGCGCGAACGCGGCTCGGCGGTTCCCCGCTACCGGCTTGCGAAGGTGCTGGCCGAGGTGGCGCCGAATTCCTGCTCCACCGCGCGGGCGAGTTCCGCCGCGAGTTCCGTCGCGAGGCCTACCGGGAGTTCCGCCGCGAGTTCTGCCATGGTGATCATCTCCGTTCGGGTGGTCGGCGCGGTCCGTCCGCGCCTTCCCCACGAGAACACCACGGGGCGGACGCGGCCCCTGTCCTGCGATCGGTCCATCCGGAGGATGACGGAGGGACGACGGCGGTACGGCGGCGGTACGACGGGAGTCGAGGCGCAGGTCAGCAGGCCGACAGCGACTGTTCCCAGTGGACGCCCGTCAGCGCCTCGGAGACCTCCCAGAGGCGGGCGCCGGCCGCCGGATCGTAGGCGTGGTCCGCCGCGTGCTCGATCGCGGGGAGCCCCCGCAGGGAGCCCGGGCCGCTCGGCCCGAAGTACTGCCCGCCCTGCGCGTCGGGGTCCGACGCGGCCCGCACCACGGACCAGGCCCCCCGGTCCTTGCCCTGTGCCACCACCGCCAGCGGTCGGCCGCGGCGCCGGAGCCACGGTGACGGCTCCCACATCGGGGGCCGGGCGGGCGTGAGGCCGTCGACCGCCCAACCGGGATGGGCGGCCAGACTCGACACGGCGCTGCCCGCGGCGCGCAGCCGACGGTCCAGCTCGAACGCGAACAGCAGGGCGGCGAGCTTGGAACGCCCGTAGGCCCTCATCGAACGGTACGCGCCCTGCCCGTGCAGGTCGTCGAAGTCGATCCGGGCCGGGGTGTGGGTGAGGCTGCCCAGGGAGACCACGCGTGCGGGCCCGGCGCTCACGAGCGCCGGCAGCAGTTGGAGGGTCAGGGCGAAGGGCCCGAGGTGATTGGTGCCGAGCATCAGCTCGAAACCGTCGCGGGTCTCGGCGCGCCGGGGCGCCGCGGTGACTCCGGCGTTGTTGACGAGGATGTCCAGGGGGCCCGCCGCGCGGATGGTGTCGGCCGCCTCGCGCACCGACTCCAGATCCGCGAGGTCGAGGCGGACCGAGGTGAACAGGACGTCGGGCGCGGAGCGGGCCAGCGCCGCCACCGCGGCCCGGGTCCGTTCGGGGCTGCGTCCGGCGAGGGTCACGTGGGCACCGGCCGAGGCGAGTTGCTCGGCCACGAAGAAGCCGATTCCGGACGTTCCGCCCGTCACGACGGCGGACCTGCCGCGGAGGTCGGGCAACAGCCGGGTGTTCCAGGACATGGGATTCCTTCCAGGGGCGGGTGCGGTGGGGCGGGTGCGGCGGGGCGGTGCCCGCGAAGGTCGCGGGCGCTTCCGGGCCTGCGCGCGGATCGGCGCTCCACGCGCCGGTCAACTGTGGTGGGAGCAGGGAAGGGGGCGGGCGTCGCCGGAGGCCGCCGGCGCGGGCCAACCGGTGACGCGCGGCAGCCGCAGGGCGAGGAACGAGGCGCGCGTCCTGCCCGCTGCGGCGGGCGCGCCGGTGGCATCGCCGGCGGTGGCGTCCGGGTCGGCGGCCGAGGCGCGGAAGGACCGGAACGGGTGAGGTGCGGACATGACATGGACCTTTCCGTGGAGCTCTCCGGAGCTCCAGCACACCGCCGATCCGTCCCGAGCCCCGTCCTCCGACCGGTCCGTTGGCAGGACGAACCTTGCGACGGCACCGGCGGCCGGCGAAGGGTGAGGAAAAGGGAAAGGGGACGGGTCCTGATGCGGGGAACGGAGCGGAACGGCTCAGGCGCGGACCGGCGCCGGGATGCCGAGGACCCGGTCGCGGAGCACCGGCAGTTCCTTGCGGACGCGCCCGACCTCGGAGGTGTCCAGTTCCGCGGTCACGACCTGTTCGCCGGACCCGCCTTCGGCCAGTACCCCGCCCCACGGGTGCACCGCCATGCTGTGCCCGGCCTGGCGCACACCGCCGTGCTCGCCCGCCGCCACGCAGGTGAGGAGGAAGACCTGCTCCTCGACGGCGCGGGTGCGCGCGAACAGTCGGAGGTGTTCGAGGCGTCCGGCCGGCCAGGCCGCGGGAACGACGATCAGCTCGGCGCCGGCGTCCACCAGGGCCCGGAAGAGCTCGGGGAACCGCAGGTCGTAGCAGATGGCCAGGCCCAACGTGCCGAAGTCGGTGGGCAGGGTGGTGGCCGCGTCCCCCGCTCCCAGCAGCACCGCTTCGCCGCTGTCGAACCCGTAGCGGTGGATCTTGCGGTAGTGGCCGCGCAGTTCGCCGTCCCGGTCGAAGACCAGCGCCGTGTTGTAGAGGGTGCCGTCGCGGCCGCGTTCCAGGATCGACCCGGCGTGCAACCACACGCCGGCCGCCCGGGCGGCCCGGGCCATGAGCGCGACGGTGGGCCCGTCCAGACCCTCGGCGTCCCGGTCCCACGTGTCGTGCGCCCACGCTCCCGCCGTCCACAGCTCGGGCAGGACCACGAGGTCGTCGCCCGCCCGCCGCACGATCGTACGGACCGCCCGGGCGCGGCGGTCCTCGGCGCTCTCGGTGGCGTCGACGCGGAGCTGGATGAGTGAGGCGCGCATGGTTTCTCTCCTGTCGGAAGGGGGGTTCAGGTGGGGCGCGGGTGCGTGAGGGAACCGAGCAGGGCGCCGACGGCGATGCCGGCCACCCAGCCCAGGCCGTAACGGCCCACCCAGGTCGAGGCGAGGGGGCCGTCGAACCAGGCGACCCGGGTGAAGAGCAGCCCGGCGCCGACGGCCACGGCCCAGGCCACCAGGCGGCCGGGGGCGAAGCCGGCGCGGTACCAGTACGGGCCGGTGCGGCGGACGTCGAGCAGCCCGGCGGGGTCGTAGGCCCGCCGGCGCAGCATGTCCGCGACGAACACCCCGGTCCACGCGGAGAAGGCCACCGCGAGCAGGGTGAGGAAGGAGACGAAGGTGGTCTGGAAGCTCCGGGCGACCGCCATGATCAGCGTGCCGAGGACCAGGCTCACGGCCGCGTTCAGGGACACCGCCCACACCCGGGGCAGCCGTACGCCCAGGGTCTGCGCGGTGAACCCGGCGGAGTACATCGACATCGCGTTGATCAGGACCATCCCGACCACCGCCGTCAACAGGTAGGGCACGGCGAGCCATTCGGGCAGCAGCCCGCCGATGAACGCGACGGGGTCGGGTGCTCCCGCCAGGCCCGGGTTGCCGACGGCGAGGACCGCGCCCACGGTGACGAGCGGCGTGACCACGACGGCGGCGCCGGCGACGGTGGTGGCGACCATCGCGGTCGTGGAGGCGGTCCGGGGCAGGTACCGGGTGAAGTCCGGCGCGGAGGGCACCCAGCTGATCCCGCCCGCCGCGATGGTGCCGATCCCGGCGATGAGCACGGCCGTCGAGCCGCCCGGACGGTGCCACACGACGGACCAGTCGGTGGTGGCCGCCACGCGGGCGATGACGAGGACGCTGAATCCGCCGAACAGACAGGCCGCCCACAGGCCGGCCCGGAGCAGGGTCGCCCGGCCGAGGCCGGACACGACGAAACTGCCCGTCACGAACAGGGCGAGCGCGGCGACGATCAGTACGGTGCTCTCCCCGGTCCCCGTCAGCAGCCGCAGGACGGTGAGCAGCGCGTAGGCGCCGGTGACGGCGTTGATGGTCTCCCAACCCCAGCGGGCCACCCAGATCACGGTGCCGGGCAGCAGATTGCCGCGGGTACCGAACACGGCGCGGGCGAGCGCCATTCCGGGCGCCCCGCCGCGCCTGCCGGCGACGGAGACGACGCCGACGATCCCGTACGAGAGCACGGGCGCGACGACCGCGACGACCAGCACCTGGGCCAAGGAGAGCCGGCCCGCGACGGTCAGGCCGGCGCCCATGGCGAGCAGCAACACGCTGGTGTTGCCCGCCATCCAGGTGGGGAACAGGCCGCGGACCCGGGCCGTGCGCTCCGCGTCGGGCACCGGTTCCAGGCCGCGGGTCTCGACGGCGTCCGCCAACCGACGACCGAGGGTCCGGCGACCGCGGGGCGGACGGGCCGGGGGCGGACGGCCGACGGGGCCGGCGATGCGAGTCATGACGCCACCGTCCCACCGCGTCGGCGCCGCCCCTGTCGTCCGGTCGGACGAGCGGCAGCACGGCGGGCACCGCACCGACCGCTCCTCCGCACCATCCATCGACTGCATGACCGATCGTCCGCCGCCGCGCTCCTAGCGTGGGATCGGCGTCCCGTGCGACCGACCGACGGACCCGACGGCGGCGCCCCGCCGAAGGAGAACGCGATGAAGCCCAGAACCCTCGCAGGGGCCGCAGGGGCCGACCTCCGCGCCGGCCGGGGCGCCGCCCCGCAGCGGCGCCCCTACCCGGTGCTGCTGCCGAGGGGGGTGATCGGCAGGGAGCCGGCGAAGACGCTGTGCCTGGTCCGCGGGCGCGGCGCCGTGGTGTGGGACAGCGCCGGACGGCAGCTCATCGACACCCTCGCGGGCCTCGGTCAGTGCGCGGTCGGCTACGGGCGCGCGGAACTGGCCGACGCCGCCGCGGCCCAGATGCGCGAACTGTCCGCGTTCCCCCTGCACGCGGGACCCGTCAACGAACCCGCGCTGCTCCTCGCCCAGCGACTGGCCGAGCTGTCGCCCGTCCCCGGCAGCCGGGTGTCCTTCACCAGCTCCGGCAGCGAGGGCGTGGAGACGGCTCTCAAACTCGCCCGGCTCGCCCACTTCCAGCACGACGGCAGCGACCGCCCCCTGGTCCTGGCGCTCGACGGCGGCTACCACGGCATGACGGCCGGAGCCCTCGCGGTCACCACCCTGGCCGCGGCCCACCGCGGCCTCGGGCCGCCGCCCGGGCACGTGATCCGGCTGACCCGGCCGGATCCCGCGCGCCTCGGTCCTCTTCCCGTGCCCGCGCTCCTCGCGGAACTCGAACGCGCCCTCGGGCGGGCCGGCCCGCACCGGGTGTCCGCCCTCATCGGCGAACCCGTCCTCGGCGTCGCCGGCAACATCGTCCCGCCCGAGGGCTACTGGGCCGGCGTCCGCCGCGTCCTGGACGAGCACGGCATCCTGCTGATCGCCGACGAGGTCGCCACCGGCTACGGCCGCACCGGCGACTGGTTCGCCGCGCCCCGGTTCGGCATGCACCCCGACCTGGTGGTCACGGCCAAAGCCCTGACCAGCGGCTACATCCCGATGGGAGCCGTCCTGACGGGAGCGCGGGCCCTGCGCATGCTGGACGGTTTCCCGCTGCTGCACGGCTTCACGGCGAGCGGGCACGCCACCGCCGCGGCCGTCGCCCTGGCCAACCTGGACATCATCGAGCGGGAGCGGCTCGCGCAGCGCGCGGCGGAGACCGGCGCCCGGCTGCTCGCGGCCCTGCGGCCGCTGGAGGAACTGCCCTGGGTCCGCGCGGTGCGCGGCCGCGGCCTGATGCTGGCCGTCGAACTCACGGAGGACCCCGCCGTCGCCGAACGGGCCCGGCTGCTGCCGGGGCGGGCCGCCGAGGCCGGGGTCCTCATCCCGCACGCCCACCCCGTCATCCGGCTCACCCCGCCGCTGGTGATCACCGACGTGCAGGCGCAGCGCGTCGCCGACGTGGTGACGGGCGAGGTGCGCCGACTGGGCGGCTGACCCGCACCGACCGCCCGCGCCCGCGACGGCGTCCTCCGCCGGTTCGGACGCCCCCGAACGGCGGAACTCGGCCGGACCCGCGCGTCCCGCCGGGCCGGGCCACCGCCCCCGCGCCCCCGCACCGACGTACGTTGCAGCTGTCATCGCGCAGGCCGGAACCAGGAGTACGGGGGCACCGTGGGCACAGAGGCCCGGGAAGTCGAACCGCGGACGTTCTTCGGACATCCACGAGGACTCGCGACGCTGTTCCTCACCGAGATGTGGGAGCGGTTCAGCTACTACGGAATGCGCGCCCTGCTGGCCGTCTACCTGGCGGCTCCGGTCGCCGAGGGCGGCCTCGGCTACTCCACCGGCACGGCGGTGGCGATCTACAGCGTGTACGTCTCCATGGTGTACCTGCTGACACTGCCCGGGGGTTGGGTCTCCGACCGCTTCCTCGGGCCGCGGCGGTCCGTCACGACCGCCTGCGTGATCATCATGATCGGGCACTTCCTGCTGGCCGTGCCCACCACCGCGTTCTTCTTCGCCGGCCTGTTCTTCGTCGCGGTCGGCTCGGGCCTGGTGAAGGCCAACATCTCGACGATGGTCGGCCACCTCTACCAGGGGCCGCTGGAGGAGCGCCGGGACAGCGCCTTCACGATCTTCTACATGGGCATCAACCTCGGTGCCTTCTTCGCCCCGTTGGTCATCGGCACGATCGGCCAGAAGGTCAGCTACCACCTCGGGTTCGCGGTGGCCGGCGTGGGCATGGCCCTGGGGCTGGCCCAGTACCTGCTGGGCCGGCGCTCGCTGAGCCCGCACAGCGACCTCGTCCCCTCCCCGATGGGCGCGGCCGATCGGCGGGCCATGCTGCGCAAGGGGCTGCTCTGGCTGCTCGTACCGGTCGTCTTCTACCTCGTCGTCGGCCTCTCCGGGCACTACACCCTGAACTGGGTGATGGTCCCGCTCACCGTGCTGGGGCTGGTCTTCCCGGCGTGGACGCTCACGCGGATCCGGCGGGACCCGGAACTGACCCCGGCCGAGAAGTCCCGGGTGTCGGGCTACATCTGGCTGTTCGTCGCGGCGGCCGTCTTCTGGATGGTCTACGACCAGGGCGGCTCCACCCTCAACATCTTCGCCGACGAGAACACCGACACCACGTTGTTCGGCTACGACTTCCCCTCCAGCTGGTTCCAGTCGCTGAACCCGCTGTTCATCATGTTGCTCGGCCCGGTGTTCGCCTGGCTGTGGCAGTGGCTGGCCCGCCGCGACCGCGAGCCGTCCACACCGGCCAAGTTCGGCATGGGACTCATCCTGGTGGGACTGTCCTTCGCGGTGTTCCTGCTGGCCCTGGCAGCGGCGGAGGGCGGAGCCCAGGTCACCCCGCTCTGGCTGGCCCTCATCTTCCTGATCCAGACCCTGGGCGAGCTGTGCCTGTCGCCGGTGGGCCTGTCGGCGACGACGAAACTCGCGCCGGAGAAGTACGGCAGCCAGATGATGGGCGTCTGGTTCCTCGCGGTGACCGCCGGCGACTGCGCCACCTCGCTCGCCGCCATCGCCGGGGCGAACCTGAACGGCCTCCCGGTCGTGGCGGTGGAGGTGCTGGTCGCCGTCGGGGCGGGCGTGGCCGTGCTGCTGGCCCGCAAGGCCGTGGCCGCCCGCTTCCTCGGGCACCACTGACGGCCCCTGCTCCGTCCGGTCGGGGAGCGGGAGCGACCGGCACCGCCTAGCGTGGGGCGCGTGAACGGATACGCGGCGGTCTACGAGGTGCGCTCCAGCGGCACGGACGCAACCCTCACGGACGAGGTCTTCACGGACGGAATCGCGAGGGACCGCACCGGCCCCGACCGGATCGGCACGGTGCACGCCGCCGAGATCGACGACTCCGGAACGCTCCCCGGACCGCTCACCCTGTGCGGCATGAGCACCGCCGACCTGCGCCCCGCACCGGGCGACCGGCCCGGGGAGGCCGGCGAGTCCTGGTGGCCGCCCATCAGCGGCGCGGTGATCTGCGCGGCCTGCGACCGCGACACCTGAGCACCACCGGCGTCGCACCGGCCGCGCCGGTGCGTCGCGGGCAGGTGGCTACGAGACCAGCCAGGGCAGGTCGTGGCCCATCCGGTCCCGCTTGGTGACCAGGTAGCGAATGTTGTGGTCGCCGGCGGGCGCGGCGAGCGGCTCCGTACGACCGACGCGCACGCCGTGGGCGGCCAGGGACGCCGTCTTGGCGGGGTTGTTCGTCAGCAGCCGGCACGCGTGGACGCCCAGGTCCTTCAGGACGTCCGCGGCCACCCCGTAGTCCCGCGCGTCGGCCGGCAGACCGAGGTCCAGGTTCGCGTCCACGGTGTCGCGGCCCGCCTCCTGGAGTTCGTAGGCGCGCAGCTTCTGCACCAGGCCGATGCCACGGCCCTCGTGGTCGGGCAGATAGAGGACCACGCCCCGCCCGTGCCGGGCGATCCGCCGCAGGGCCTCGTCCAGTTGCGGGCCGCAGTCGCAGCGCAGCGAGCCGAAGACGTCCCCGGTCAGGCAGGCGGAGTGCAGTCGGACGGGTACGTCGGCGTCGGCTCCGGCCAGTTCGCCGTGCTCGTCGAGACCTCCCGCGACCAGGGCGACGTACTCGGAGTCCGTGCCGGTGGCCCGGTAGGCGACCGCGGTGAACTCGCCGAAGGCCGTGGGCAGGGCGACGGTCGCGACGCGTTCCACCGCGGGTTCCGTCCGGCGCCGGTACGCGGCGAGGTCCTCGATCGAGATGACCGCGAGAGCGTGCTCGGCGGCCAGCACCAGCAGTTGCGGCAACCGGGCCATGGTCCCGTCCTCGTTGACGACCTCCGCTATCACGCCGACGGGCGGCAGACCGGCCAGGCGCATCAGGTCCACGGAGGCCTCGGTGTGTCCCGGCCGGACGAGCACCCCGCCCGCGACGGCCCGCAGCGGGAACACGTGCCCCGGGCGGGTGAGTTCGTCCGGCCCGGTGGCGGGATCGGCGAGGAGACGTACGGTACGGGCCCGGTCGGCGGCGGAGATGCCGGTGGTGATGCCGTCACGGGCGTCGGTGGACACCGAGTAGGCGGTGCCCTTCGGGTCCTCGTTGACCGCGGTCATCGGGGGCAGCCGCAGGCGGTCGAGGTCGTCCGCCGGCATGGGGGCGCAGATGACACCGGAGGTGTGGCGGACCGTGAAGGCCATCAGGGCGGGCGTGGCGAGCGCGGCCGAGAAGACCAGGTCGCCCTCGTTCTCCCGGTTCTCGTCGTCGACGACGATCACGGGGCGGCCCGCGGCGATCTCCCGGACGGCGTGCTCGACGGAGTCGAGGACGCCCCGGGCGGCCTGCGGACCGCGGGAGCGGCCGGCGGCACCGGTGGCGGTGGTGGGAGTACTGGTCATGGCTGGGGCCCTCCGGCCTTCGGCCCGACGCCGCCCCGCTGGCGGACGTGGGGGTTTCTCCGAGTAGGCCATCTCGAGCACGGGGCCCGTGTCCTGCGATCGGGTGAGCGCGGGGTGGGCGCCGAGTGGTCCGGCCGCCGGTGGATGTGAGTGGTCGCGATCGGCGGCAGGGTGCCGGGCGCGCCGTGGCGCGGGCGGAGCGCGCGGGAGGTCCGTGGGGGGACGACGCCCGTGCGCCTTCTCACGCGGCCCTGCGGGGCGGTCCTCTCCGCACCGGGAGGCGGCCGGTGGCCGCGCGGGCCCCGCGGAGCGACCGCGGGCGTGCCTGATCGGCCCGACGGGCCCGCCCGCGGCCGCGCTCCGTGGCCGGCGGCGGTGGCGCCGGCGGGTGGACGGCGCCACCGATCGCCGGCCCGGGGACCGGTCGGCCGCCGCCGGGACGTCCCTGCGGCCCCGTCGCCTCCCTGCCCCCGCCGCCCCGCCGCCCCGCGCCCCCGCCTCCCCTCGTCCGCCCGGGCCCTACGGGGTCCCTGCCGGACCGGCGCGCGGCGGTCGGCCCGAGGGTGCGGCGACCACGGCGGGCGACTCCGGATCCGGCACGCCCAGCCGCCGCGCGTCCCGTTCGGGGCGCAGGAACAGCGCGGTGACCAGGCCCGCGACGGCCAGCAGCGCGGAGGTCAGGAACCAGGCGTGCGCGTAACCCGCCACCGCGGTCGGCGCCGCGTCCACCACCCGACCCAGGAGCACCGGGGACAACACCCCGCCCAGCGAGGACACGCCGACCACCGTGCCCAGGACGACGCCCCGCACGCGGGGCGTCGTGATGCGGCCGCAGGCGGTCTGGCCGACCGTCATCATCACCATGGACAGGCCCATGCCCAGCATCATCGGCAGCTTCAGCCACAGGACCTGCGCGGCGGCGAACACCGCGACCGCCGCCGCGGAGCAGACCATCAGCAGGCCCGCGCCCGCCCCGGGCGGCAGGCGTCGGCGTCCGGGGCGGGCCGGGCGCCGGCTCAGCGCGCCGTGGCCGAGCAGGACCGCGGCGTTGGCCAGAGCCCCGGTGGCCACGGCGACACCGACCTGGTGCGCGTCCCAGCCCAAGGCGGTGTGCAGGTAGTCCGGGACCCAGGTCAGCTGCGAGCTCATCAGCCAGTAGGCGGCGAAGCAGCCGAAGCTCCCGGCCAGGACGGTGGGGGACAGCAGGATCCGACGCGGCGACGGCTCAGCGGGGTCGGTCCCGGCGGCGGGACCGCGGCCCGTGGCGCGGTCGGGCCGCGGCGCGAGCGGTCCGTCGGCGCCCCGCACCGCCCACAGGGCGGCCCAGAGGAGGCCCGCGAGGCCGACGGCGCCGAACGCCCAGCGCCATCCCCACCGGGCGATCACCAGGGACAGGGCGGGGGCCGCGACCGCGACGCCGACGGCCGCGCCGACCAACAGGACGGCCGTCGGCAGGGTGCGTTCGCGCTGCGGGAACCAGCCGTAGAGGTGGTGCACGGCGACCGGGGCTGCCGGGCCCTCCGCCGCGCCGAGGAGTATTCGGGTGGCGATCAGCGTCCCGAAGCCGGCGGCCGCGGCCAGCATCGGCAGCTGGGCCGCCGACCAGGCCACTGCCATCACCAGCAGCAGGACGGTGGTGCCCACCCTGCGGGTGAGCAGCGAGACGCCGATCGCCGAGAGCGAGAAGAGGGCGAAGAACGCGGCCTGGGCGGCGCCGAACTCCTCCCGGTTCAGTCCGAGTTCGCGCATGATCTCGGGCCCGGCCAGGCCCAGTACCGCCTTGTCGGCGAAGTTGACGACCATGAACAGCAGCAGCATCCAGGCGGTGGCCCAGGCCCCGGGCGACGCGGGAGCGCCGCCGGACGGCCCGCCGGCACCGGGCGTCATGCCGGGGTGCCGTCCGTACCGCCATCGGCGTCGGGGGTCGCTTCGGCCCCGTCGGTCAGGCCCACGCCGATCCGGCCCGCCGCGCGTCGTGCCCCCTGGGGCGTCCGGGCCAGCTCGGTCGCCACGTCCGTCCCCTCGGCCTGCGCGGCGGACTCGGCGGCGGCCCAGGCGAAGATGCCTCGGGCCATCGTCGACTGCTCGGCGCCCGCCCGATGGGTGTAGACGCGGGCCCGGATCCGGGCCACCGCGGCGTCCTCCGGCGCGGCGAGGGCGGCCGTCTCGGCCAGGTGCGACGCCAGCCGCAGCCGCCCCTGTTCCAGCAGCCGCACGGCCCGGTCGGCCAGCGCGCGGGCGCCGCCCGCGGCGGCGGCCAGCTCGGCGGCGACCTCCGCCTCCGGGGCGGGCTTGAGGTGGGCCGGGTTCAGGTCGTACCAGCCGCCCCACAGCCGCCACAGGTTGCGGACCACGAACTCCGGCTCGTCGTACCCGGGATGCAGATAGGGCCGGGCGAGCAACTCGGCAGGGACGCGTACCCGTTGGACCACGGTGTCCAGCCGGTGGCCCTCGTTCATCAGTGCGCGCGTCTGGTCGCACAGGGTCTCCAGCAGTCGGGCCGTGTCCGTGAGGGCCCGATGGATCCGCTCGGCCCCGACGATCGGTACGCCGTGGCCGGGGAGCAGGAGTTCGGCCCCCAGGGACGCCATGTCCCGCAGGGCGCGGGCCCATTCCTCGGGGTGGCGCTGAACCTTCTGCGGGTTCCCGGCGTTGGGGGCGTGCCAGATGAACAGGTCGCCGGTGCACAACGTCCGGGCCTCGGGCACCCAGACCCAGGTGTGGTCGTCGGTCTCGCCGCGGGCGTGCACGAGCTCGAAGGTGAGGCGGCCCCGGCGCAGGGTGAACCGGTCGCGGTAGGTGGTGTCGGGGTAGCGGTAGTCGGTGGGCCACTCCAGCCACGGGACGCCGAACTGGCGGCGGTTGATCCACGTGTTGTAGCCCGCGGTCCGCCGGTAGCGGTCGAAGCGGGCGGCGAGCGCCTCGTGGGCGACGACTTCGGGGCGCCCGTCCTCGGCGTCGAAGGGCGCGAGACCGCCGACGTGGTCGACGTGGCCGTGGGTGAGCACGACGGCGTGCACCGGGTCGGCCGAGAACGCGCGCACCGCGGCGTGCCGGTCCGCGGCGGTGATCACGTCGCCGGAGTCCACCAGGACCAGACCCTCGCCCGTGTCGAAGGCCATCGAGTTGGCGAACCCGGGGTAGAAGCCGATGTCGGCGGCCACCAGGACCAGCCGGTTCCCGGTGAACTCCCCGGCCAGGTGGGCGCCGAGGTCCGCCTTGCCGTGCCACACCCGGTCGGCGTACGCGAGGTACTCCCGCGACCGTTCGTGCGTCGTACGGCCGGTGGGCGGCTCCGGGGAAGCGGGTGCGGAGGGTGCGGTCATGCGCGGGGCTCCTCAACGGTCCGGTCGGGTGGGGGTGGTCCGCTCCGAACCAGCGGGCCGGGCGGGGTGGTCGGGGCGCCGCGCCGGTCGGGGGTGGTGCCGGAGCGGCGCCCCGGGAGCCGAGTCTGGGCGCGCCGGCCGGTCGGCGACACCGGCCCTCGTCACACCCGGCCACGGCCATTAGGGTGACGGGTCACATCTCGCGACTCGGGGGGACGCGTGGTTTCCGACTCCGCCCGCGCATTGGCCGTGCGCTGCGAATCCCGGACCAACGCCCTTGCGCGGCGGATGAGCAGGGAGTTCTTCGAGAGCGTACCGGGCTACGGCACCCTGCCCGCGGACGTCAAGGACCTGGAGATCGCGGCGACCGTACGCCACGGGGTGCGCCTCTTCCTCCGTGGCGTGATCTCCCCGCCCCCCGCCCCCGACGGGTACCGGCTGTTCCGGGAGCGGGCCGCGCAGCGCGCCGAGGAAGGGGTGCCGCTCGACCTGCTGCTCCGTACCTACGCCCTGGGCGTGTACGGCCTGTGGCAGGTGATGCGCGAGGAGGCCGGGCCGGACGAGGGATCGGCCCTCGCCGAGCTGGTCGACCTGCTGTTCCGATCCCAGACCGAGGTCGTCGGAGCGGTCACGCAGCACTACCTCCAGCAGCGGGACGCCCTGGAGGCCGCCCGTCGGACGGACCGGATCCGGCTGGTGCGCGCACTGCTGCACGGCGTGCTCGATCCGGACGAGGCACGGCGCGCCGGGCTCGTCCTGGACGGCCCGCTGCTGCTCCTCGCCTTCCGCGCCGGGCGGGCGGACGCCCCGGACGGTCCCGTCGCCGAGCGGCGCCGGCAGCGTCGGATCCGCGCCGCCCTCCAGTCGGCCTTCGGAGCGGACGTACCGGCCCTGACGGACGAGGCGCCGGACGGGGGCGGAGCCTGGGGCCAGGCCCTCGTCGCCGGGTGCGAGGAGGTGCCCGAGGACCTGCCCCGGCTGCTGGAGGAGGGGTACGGGGCGCCGGTACGGGTGGCGGCGGCCGTCGCCCGCGACGCCTCCGGGATCCCGGAGGCGTCCCGGACGGCGGGGGAGATCGTCCGGATCGCGCGGGCCCGGGGGCTGCCGGCGGGCACGGTGCACCGGCTGGACGACGTCCTGCTGGAGTTCCACCTGTCGCGGCCCGGCCCCAGCGGCGACCGGATCGCCGCGCTGCTCGATCCGGTGGCCGACCGGCCCGAGCTGCTGGCGACCCTGCGGACCCATCTGGAGCTGTGCCTGGACCGCCGCTCCACCGCCTCGGCGCTCGGGGTCCACCCCAACACCGTGGACAAGCGGCTGACCCGGCTGGCGGCCCTGACCGGCCTCGACCTGTCCTCGCCGCACGGCACCGCGCTGGCCCTGGCCGCGCAACTGCTCCGCGAGGCGCCGGCGCGCTGAGCCCCGGCCGTCCGCGCACCGGGCCGTCGAAGGTCCCGCCCCCCGGCGCCGGGGGGCGGGACCTTCGTGGTGCGTACCGGTGGACACGGGCCCGAGGTCAGGCCGCCGGGACCTCCAGCTTCCCCCGGAGGGGCTCCGCGGACCGGAGGGCGGCGACGCCCACCGGGTGGAGCAGCCGGTCGATGCCCGCGGCGAGGGCGCCGCCCACCAGCGGGGCCAGCAGGAACAGCCACAGCTGGGACAGGGCCGGTCCGCCGGCGAACAGGGCGGGGCCGAGGCTGCGCGCCGGATTCACCCCGGTGCCGGTCAGCGGGAAGCCGACGAAGACCACGGCGGCCAGGGTGAGCCCCGCGGCGGCGCCACCGACCCCCGGCGCGGCGGTCCGGCGGGTGACGCCGAGCACGACCAGGACGAGCAGCAGGGTGAGGACGGTTTCGGTGAGGAAGGCGCCGGCGCCGCTGATGCCCACCTCGGAGCGGACGCCCCAGCCGTTGGACCCGAAGGCCCCGTGCGTGACGACCCCGGGAACGGTGTGCGCCAGCGCGTACAGGACGGCCGCGCCGACGACGCCGCCGGCCAGTTGGGCCACCGCGTACGCCGCCGCCGTACGGGGGCCGATCCGCCGGGCCAACAGCATGCCGAGGGTGACGGCGGGGTTGAGGTGGGCGCCGGAGACCGGGCCCAGGGCGTAGGCCAGTCCGACGAGGACCAGACCGAAGACGAGGGCGACGCCGGTCGGCCCGATGACGGGGGCGCCGAGGGCGGCGGCCCCGACGCCGAAGAAGACCAGCAGGGCGGTTCCGGCGAACTCGGAAAGGCAAGCTCTGTTCATCGTGGTGAGCTCCGTGACGCGGCAGTGGATGGACGGTGTGCTGCCTCGACTGTTCCCGGGGGAGCGCCGGGGCGGTGTCCTCCCGGCGGTCCGCGCGGGCGACGGCCCGTTCCGCCACCGCCTCATCCGAACGCACGACAGGCCCCGTTCCCGGCCCGCCCTAGCGTGGCGTCAGCGCCGGTTCCCCGGTGCCCGTCCCACGGACAGGAGGACCAGGAATGCTTGCCGACCTTCCGTACCTCGGCTCCGGTCTCGGCTACCGCACCGAGATCTCGGCGGAGATCGACGCCTGCCCCGAGGCCGCCGACTGGCTGGAAATCATCACCGAGCACTACCTGGACGCCCCGCCCGACGCACGCGAAAGCCTCCGTCAACTCAGGCGGCACCACCGGCTCGTGCCGCACGGACTGGAACTGTCGCTCGGCGCCCCCGAGGAACCGGCGACCGGCTACGTCGACGCGCTGGCGGCCCTGGTGGCCGAAATCGACGCGCCCTGGTTCAGCGACCACCTCTGCTTCACCCGGGCCGGCGGAATATCCCTGGGCACGCTCGTGCCGCTGCCCCGACTGCGGGGCATCGCGGCGGACGTGGGACGCCGCGCGCAACGGGTGCAGGACGCCGTCGGAGTCCCGCTCCTCCTGGAGAACATCACCTACTACCTGGACCTGCCGTCGCCCCTGACCGAGGCCCAGTTCATCACCGAAGTGATGGAGCACTGCGACTGCGGCCTGCTGCTCGACCTCACCAACCTCGACATCAACTCCCGCAACCACGGCTACGACGCAGAGCAGTTCCTGGGCACGATTCCGCTCGAACGCGTCGTCCAGGTGCACCTCGCGGGCGGGACCGAGGGCGACGAGGACCACATGGCCACCGACACGCACAGTGCCCCCGTACCCGAAGCGGTGTGGCACCTGCTGGGCCGACTCGTGAACCGCACGCCGTCGGTGCGCGCCACCCTCGTCGAACGCGACCAGGACTTCCCCGACGACTTCGGCGAACTGAGCGCCGAACTCAGCCGGGCCCGCGGGATCCTGAACGCCGCCGGAGCGGTCCCGCGCTGAGCGCGCCGGCGACGTCCCCCACCCGCCCCGCGCCGCCGGCAGGGCACGGACCCCACGCACGGCAGGATCCGTACGAAGGTACCTAAACTGGGCGTGTGCGCCACAGCGGCAGCGACATGGCAGCGAAACGCGCGGTCGGACACTGGCCGCCGGTGGAGCCGGATGCTCCCGGGGCCCGGGCGGTCGCGGACATCTACCTCGACTTCGACCGGCAGGCCCAGCGGCTGCGCAGCATCCTGCGGCTCGCCCTGGTGGGCGTCATGGCGCTCGTGGCCTGGGCGGGCACGCCGCCGGACCAGTGGCCCGCGCAGTTCGCGCTGGTCGGCGGGTACGGGCTGCTGTCCGTCCTCACCTGGTGGATGTGGCGGCACCGCCCCGAGCGGGCCCAGCGCATCCGCCGGTTGGCCCCCATGGCGATCGTCGACGTGGCCGCGGTGTCCGCCCTGCAGTTCCTGTCCATCGGCAGCTACCTCTCCCTGGGCCTGTTGGCGTTCCTGCCGTTCTTCACGGCCACCCACCCCGGCCGGCGGGCGCTGCTCCTGTCCGTCGCCGCCATCGCCGCCGGCGGCTCCGTACTGACCGATTCGGCCTTCCGCCGGGAGCTGACCGGACCCGAGGGCCTGACGCTGCTCGCGATGCTGATCCTGCTCTGCGTGGTGGCGATGGCCGTGTCCCGGGTGCAGGACCGCCGGCTGGAGCGGGTCGCCGCCCTCACCATCAGCCGGTCGATCCTGCTGCGGGACGTGGTGTCCGCCGAGGCGCGCGAGCGCCGCACCGTCGCCGAGTCCGTGCACGACGGGCCGTTGCAGACCGTACTGGCCGTCCGCCAGGACCTCGGGCAGGCCCGCAAGGCCCCGGACGGAGCCCCGGACCTGGTCGAACGGGCCTTCGAGCTGCTCGGGGTCGTATCGCAGGAACTGCGGCAGGTCAGCGTCACCCTCCACCCGTCGGTACTGGAACAGGCCGGGCTGGCGTCGGCGGTGCGGTCCCTCGCCCGGACGACCTCGGAGCGGACCGGAATCACCGTGGAGTGCGAGCTGGACTACCCGGGGCGCCACGGCGTCGACCCGGTCGCCTTCGGCGTGGCACGGGAGCTGCTGGCCAACGTCGAACGCCACTCCGCGGCCGAGCACGTCCGCGTGGGGCTGCGGGACACCGGAGCAGCGGTGATTCTTGAGGTGAGGGACGACGGGGTCGGCATGGACGCGGAGGTACGCGCCGACCGGCTAGCCGAGGGACACATCGGGCTCGCCAGCCAGCGGGCACGGGTGGAGGCCCTCGGAGGCCGCATGGAGCTGGTCCCCACCGAAAGGGGCACCTGGGTGCGCGTCACCCTGCCCGAGCCGGACCGCGCCGATGTGGAGGCACCATGACCTACGGACAGCCCAGGGTGCGGGTCGTGGTCGGCGACGACCACCCGGTGTACCGGGACGGCATCGTCTCGGCGCTCAACGGCAGCGGCCGGGTGGAGGTGGTGGCGGCGGTCGGCGACGGGCGCAGCGCCCTGGAGGCGATCCGCGAACACCTGCCGGCCGTGGCCCTGCTCGACTACCGCATGCCCGAGCTGGACGGCCTGGAGGTCGCGCACGCCGTCGCCCGGGACGAGCTCGCGACCCGCGTGCTGCTCCTGTCGGCTTCGACCGAGAGCGACGTGGTGTACCGGGCGGTGCAGGAGGGAGCAGCGGGCTACCTCTCCAAGGAGTCCGACCGCGACGACATCATCGCGGCGGTGATGGCCTGCGCCAAGGGCGAGAACGTACTGCACCCGGAACTCGTCACCGGCCTGGCCTCGGAAGTCCGACTGCGGGCCCGGTCGGAGGAACCGCTGCTCAGCGCCCGCGAGCGGCAGGTCCTCCAGATGATCGCGCAGGGCCTGTCGGTCCCCGACATGGCCAAGGAGCTCTACCTGGCCCCCACCACCGTCAAGACGCACATCCGCAGGCTGTACGAGAAGCTCGGCGTCTCCGACCGAGGCGCGGCGGTCGCGAAGGCGATGCGGACGCACATGCTGGAGTGACCGGCCCCGCGCATGCGACCGGCCCCCGGACGATTCCGTCCCGGGGGCCGGTGGCGTCGGGCCGCCGTGGTTCCTCAGCCGCCGCAGCTCGCGCAGTGCATGGCGGTGACGACGCGGACACTGCTCGTCCCCATGCCCCGGGCCTGGGTCAGTTCGCGGCGCGCCACGCGGACGTGCGCCTCGCAGACGGCCGCGCCGCACACGCGGCACACGGCCTCGGCGGACCGGTGCTGTCCGGAGTCCTTCCGGCAGATGTGACAGTTCATCGCGCTACTTCCTCGATCGGACGGGATCCGGCGGAGGCCGGAGCGGTGGCGGGCATGGCGTTGGGGGAGATCAGGCCGGCGGACAGCAGGGCGTCGAGGGCGTTCCCCAGACCGGACGGCCCGCCCGGCGCCTTCCGCAGGTACGCCGCCTCCATGGCCCGCAGGTCCCGGCCGTCGCACAGGGCGAAGACGAACCAGGCGTGCGCGTTCAGCCACACCATCCGGCTCGATCCGGGGGCGACGGCCAGCAGCGTGCCCTGCTCCTGGATCGGCAGGACCGTGATCGGCCGGCGCTGCTGGTAGCCGTCCGGGTGCGCGAGGACCGCGGACTCGGGCGCCGATCGGGGCGCAGGGGATTCCGGCTGCCGGTCCGTGGGCGGCAGCCCGGGGACGAGCGGCGCCACGGCGTCGAGGAGCCGCACGACCATGGCCCGGCCGTCCGAGGTCAGCGCGTCGCCGTGGGCGTGCAGCGCCTGACAGGCCAGGTACCGGGTGCGTTCCTCGCTGGTCGCGTACGTACCCTCCGCCGCGGCCACGCTGCCCGGCGTGCAGGCACCGACCGACTCGCGGGCGGGCGGCTCCCCGAAGCGGCGCCGCAGGTCCGCCGGGGCGTCGGCCGCGGCGGCGAAGAACAGCACCATGTGGGCGTAGACGTGCAGGGAGCTGTAGACCCGGCGCAGGTTCCAGTCCACCACCCGCCAGGGCGGTGTCCCCGTCATCCGGCCGATGTCCGAGACCAGGGCGCCGGTGCGCATGATGTCGAACATCTTGAGGTGCAGCGACTCGTGGAACAGGAGCTCGGCGGCCTTCCACGGGTCGGTCAGCGCGTGGGGCGACAGGAAGAGCGCGGAGGGCAGCCGGTCGCCACAGGCGAAGGAGTGCACGCTGCCGTCCTCGTCCTCGCCCTCGGCGAACCCGACCAGCGCGACGTGCCGCAGCGCTCCCGCCCCGGTGTGGGGCAGCAGTTCGGCGAGCAGCTCGGCGCCCCGCGACAGCGCGGCCAGGGCCTGGTCGTCGGGCTCGACCCGGCGGCTGACACCCATCTCCTCGAAGACGTCGTCGCGCCGCCGCCCGAGCGCGGTGAGCAGCGGGTGTGCCTCCTCCGGCAGGCTGGACGTCCACACCCAGGCCGGTCCGAGGGCCGGCCACGGCTGGTGGTGGGTGTCCATGAGCCCTTCGCAGGGGCCGAGTCCGTCGGCGACGGAGCCCGCCTGCCGGAGCATCAGGGCCAGGGTGCTCGGCTCCCCGGGCCGACTCAGGGCCACGGCGAGATCGCGTTCGAAGGCGTTGCGGAGCACCGGATCGCACAGGAGGCGCCGCAGGTCGGCGGTCGGCAGCCGCCCGACGCGGCCGAACTCCGCCGCGTGGCGCGGATGACGGCCTGCCAGGATCCGCAACCCGACGCGGAACCGGGCGGTGTTGCGGTCGTCGATGGTGTCGGCGGAGCCGAACCGCGGGTCGGTACCGAGGTTCCGGTCGATCTCCGTGAGGTTCCGGGGCATGCGATTCACCTTGCTGTGCGGGGGAGTGGGAGGGGAAGGGGGAGCGGGGTCGGGTCGGGGGTTCCGGCTTCGGCGGGCGGTCCCCGGACCGGCGAGGACGCCGGCCCGGGGACCGCCCCCGGTCACCGGGCCGCCGGCGCGACCAGCGGCGGGATCCAGTCGCGCTCCTCGGCGAGGTCGGAGTTGACCTCGGGGAGGTCCAGCAGCGGTGCGGTCAGGCGGGGCGGGGCGACGTGTGAGGTGGGCATGGCGCTTCCTTCGTCGGAGGGGGATGGGACGGTGGATCCACCGCGCCTTCACGCTAGGCAGCGCGGCCGTCCCCGCTCGTCATCCGTTCGGCGGGCGGCGGGGATGACGCGCCGACGCACCCGGTCCGCCCGTTGGCGGTACGACGGCTCGCGGTCCGGCCGGCCGCCGCCGTTCCTCCACCCGGTGACCGATCGAGGGACGCGACGCCCGGGCGCCCCGGCTTTCACTGGAACCCGGCGCTCGGGACACCCCCTCCCCGGGACCGCACAGGAACCGTCACCGCGCTGCATCCCCGTTGTCCCCGCGATCCCCACATCCCCCGAATCCCCGAAACCGCTGGAGGACCAGACCATGCTTTCCACCCGTGCCCTCACCGCCGCCGGCCTGACCGCCGGCGTGCTCGCCCTGACCGGAGTCACCGCCTTCACCGCCCAGGCCGACACCGGGCCGCAGTTGCAGGCGTCGGGAGGCAAGCACCCGGCCGTCGCCACCGCCGCACACCGGATCCCGACGGAGAAGGCCATCACGGCGCTGCCGACCGAGAAGGCCATCAGGACCCTGCCGACGGAGAAGGCGATCAGCGCCCTGCCGTCGGAGAAGGCCATCAACGCTCTCCCCTCGGAGAAGGCGATCGGCTCGCTGCGTTCCGAGAAGGCGATCAGGTCCCTGCCGACCGAGAAGGCGATCAGCTCCCTTCCCGCCGGTGAGAAGTCCGTGGCCTGACGGCGTCCCGCCGAGGGGCCCGGAGCCGTACGAGGCTCCGGGCCCCTCGGTCGTGCCGGCGAAGGCGGACCGGGCGCGGTCGGGGCGAGGTGTCCGGACGCGTGCGTGACGGAACCCGCCGGGGGGTGCCCGGCGGGTGGGGAAGTCGGAGCGGAGGCCGAACCCCTCGTCGGGGTCCGGCCTCCGTCGACCGTTCGTTCGCCCGTCCGTCAGAACCGGACGCGGGTGCTGCAGCCCGGGGGCGGGGGCGGGGGGCCCGCGCAGGAGATACAGCGCGTCATCGGTTCGGCGTACCGGCGGGCGGCCGCGGGGACCAGCTCGATTCCCAGCGGTGCGCCACGACCCGTGACGGGGGTCGTATTGGTCTTCACCATCGTCGTGCTCCTCTCGGTGGGGGTTCTTCCTACGACGTTAGGAGCGACGGGGCTCGGACCGGTCATACGAACGGATGACCAGCCGGACGAAGGCGCGCCGTGGACCGGGCGTCGTCGGTCCGGGTGGTCGAGGGGTTCGGTGCGGGGGGACCGATCGGAGGAACGACGCCGCATCGGTGCGCCGACCGAACGAGGGCTCACAGGAGCCGATGGACTTCGTAGGGTCGGTCGCGTGCACAGGGCAGGACAACGGAACAAGCAGGCCGGAAGTTCGGGAAGTCCGCGACATGAGGAGCATGCGCGGCTGCGACGGCAACCGCTCACTCGGGTGGAAGACCCGACGGTGACCAATCCGCGAGTAGACCCCCGCAGCACATCCCGAACGGTGCCCGCCCCGCTCCGGCTGTTCACTGGAAGGGGCGGCCGGGAAGGACGACGTGGACGACGTGGACGACGTGGCGTACGAGACACCGGGCGCGACGCGGGCGGGACCGCGCGCGGTGCGCGAGAGGGTTCGGGCGGTGCGCGAGGCGCTCAACGCGTCCGATCCCGGCTCGGTCCGCCTCGTGGGGGCCGCCAACACCGTCGTCGCGATCTGTCTCACCCTGGCGGTGCTGTGGGCCCTCGGCTTCGCCACCCCGTACCTGGTCGCGGCCGGTTCCTCGGCCCTGGTGTGGTCGATGGTGCTCACCGGACCGCTGCCCGGCGAACAGGCCGTCACGCACGCCCTGAGCCTGCCGGTGGCACTGGCCTCCGCGACGGTCGCCGTCCTACTGGGGCCGTACCCGGAGGTGTCCGGCGCGGTGTTCGTGGCCCTGCTGTTCGTCACCGTGTACGTGCGCCGCTACGGTCCCCGCGGCACCGCGCTGGGCATGAACGCCTTCCAGATGTACTTCGTGATGCAGTTCGTGACGTTCACGACGGCGCAGCTCCCGCGGCTGTGGGCGGCCGTGGCCGTGGCGTTCGGCTGCGGGGCGGTCGTCCGGTTCGGACTGCTGAGGACGACCCCGGCCCGGTCGTTCGTACGGCTCCAGCGGTCCGTCCGCGCCTGCCTGACCGACCTGGCCTCCGCCCTCGTCGATCTCGTCGGCGACGGGACCCCGGGGCCCAGGGCGCAGGCACGGCTGAGGGCGGTGCGGCGCGGGCTGGGGCGCCTGCACACCTGCGCCCTCATGCTCCAGGACAGCGTCGAGGTGTGCGCGCCCCCGCCGGTCGCCGAGCTCGTCCGGTCCCGGATGACCGAGATCGACGTACGGGCCGAACGCATGGTGGTGATGGTGCTGAGGTCCGTCGAGGGCGGCACCGCCGCCACCGATTTCGCGCACCGGTTGCACCTGCCGGAGGCCGTGTCGCGGCCCGACGAGGGCCCCGCCGCTTTCGACGGTCGGCCTTCCGGATCCCTCGCGCCGGCCCCGCCGACCGCGCCGTTGCCCGCGCTGACGGCGCGGGTACGGGCGCTTGCGCCGTTCCTGGCCGGTGGGCCGCCGTCGCCGCGCTCCGCGGTGCCACCGGGTACCGATCCCGTCCGAGCCGAGGCGTACCTGGCCCTGGAGGACTTCGAGCGGGCCGCCGTCGCACTGCGCGACGCCTTCCGCGACCCGGGCGCGGCCGTTCCCGGGGCGGGTACGGGCCCCGGGGCGCGGGCCGCCCCGGTCGCGTCGCCGGGACCGGCCGGGTGGCGCCGTCCGACCACCCGCGCGGCCGTCCAGGTGGCCTGCGGCGCGGCCCTCGCCACGGTCGGCGGGCAGCTGATCTCCGTCGACCACTGGTACTGGGCGGTCCTGGCCTGCTGGATGGTCTTCTTCAACACCTCCACCACCGGAGAGATCGCGCTGAAGGGCTACCGCAGGGTGCTCGGTACCGCCGCCGGAATGCTGGTCGGCATCGTCGCCGCGGCCGGCCTCGCGGGGCATCCCTGGCCGGCCTTCGTGCTCACCCTCGCCTGCGTGTTCGGCATGGCGTACACGGCGGCCCTGTCGTACACCGTGGCCACCTGCTTCATCACGCTGATGATCGCCCTGCTGTCCGACCTGCTCGGGGACTACACCAGCGGTCTGCTGCTGATCCGCATGGCGGAGACCGGGTTCGGGGTGCTGTGCGGGGTGCTCGCCGCCGTCGCGATCCTGCCCCGGGCGACCGCACGGCAGACCGACGCCCGGTTCGCCGCGGCCCTGGCGGCCCTGGCCGCGGCGCTGGAGGCGACCGCGGCCAGGGTGACCGGGCCGGGATCCGGGCGGGCCCCGGAGGAGCCGACGAACCCGGTACGCGCGGTGCGGGCCCTGGACCGGGCCGTCGCGGAGCTGGCCGGTTCGGTGACGCCCGTGGTCCATCCCGTCGCGCCGCACCGCAACCGCCGCAGCGCGGCGCTCCGGGTCATGGGCCTGCTGGAGACCTGCGCCTACCATGCGCGGACGCTCGCGGTGGAGGCGGAGCGGATGGAACCCGGCGCCTGGTCCCGGTCACCGGCCGGGCCGCTGCTGGAGGAATCGGTACGCGCCGTGAACGGAAAACTGGCCCACCTCACGGAGCGGGTCGCCGGCGGTACCGACGACACCCGGGACGACGGCTCCGTGTGCACCGCCGCCGCGCCGGCGGGAGTCCGTCCCCGCACGGCGGTCCTCGGGCCGGAGTTCGGGGCGCGCGTCGCCGCACTCGGCGCCGGCCGGGACACCGTACGGTTCCTGCGGCACTTCCAGCGCCTGGACGACGACGTACGGGCGATGGGTCGGGTCATTTCCGTCCGGTACGACATTAATTCCGGCGGGAGGAAATGATCCGCCTTTGCCTTCATAGTGCGGGTCATTGAATTGATTCCCGGTCCCGGAGCGGCATGATCTCCCGAAGGCGGCCCCACAGGGCCGTGGAGCTGCTGCCCACCAAATCTCGGAGTCCGGATGAGAAGACATCAATTCGCCCGGTGGACCGCGGTCGCCTCGTTGCTCGGCACGCTCGCCCTGGCATCGGGCTGCGGTACCGCGCGGACCGACCACGGCCAATCGGCGCCCACGGCCTCCGCCGCCGCCTCGCCGGCCTCCACGGTCTCGCCCTCACCCGCGCTGACCGCCGCGGCCACGGAGGACCTCCGTGACCCCGCCCAGGTCGTCAGCCGGAACGGCCTGCTCAAGACACGCATCGTGGTCGAGCGCAAGCAGGTCCGGCTGGCCGGCCGGAACCTGTGGGCGCTCACGTACAACGGCTTGTACATGCCGCCCACCCTGCGGCTGCGGCCCGGCGACCGCATGGAGATCTCCTTCGAGAACAAGCTCGACCAGCAGACGAATCTCCATGTGCACGGCATGCACGTTTCACCGACCGGGAATTCCGACAACATCTTCCTGAACATCGCACCGGGAAAGACCTTCGACTTCGCCTATCAATTCCCGAAGAGCCTGGAACCGGGGACGTACTGGTACCACCCGCACCCGCACACCCTGTCCGCCGCGCAGACGGCGGGCGGAATGGCGGGCATCATCGTGGTCGACGGCCTCGACCGGTACCTGCCGCCGGAGCTGCACGGGATCACCCAGCACGTGGTGGCGCTGAAGGACTTCCAGATCGTCGGAGACCAGATCAAGACGGCCGACCTCAAGATGGGCGCGCCGACCACCCGCACCGTGAACGGCCAGCTCAACCCGCGCATCCGGATCAAGCCGGGGGAGACGCAGCTGTGGCGCCTGGCCAACATCGGGGCGAACATCTTCTACAAGGTGGCCCTGCCCGGCAGCAAGTTCCACGTCGTGGCCCAGGACGGCTATCCGGTGAACAAGGTCTACTCGGCCGACTCGATCGTGATCCCGGCGGGCGCCCGCTACGACGTACTGGTGCAGGGCGGCAAGGCCGGCACCGCCGAGTTGCAGACGCTGCCGTACAACTCGGGCAAGGCCGGCAACCAGTTCCCGCAGGCGACCCTGGCGACGGTGGAGACCTCCGGCGACCCGGTGGAGCCGGCCACGCTGCCGACCACGTTCGCGCCGATCGACGACCTGGGGACGGCGACCGTCGCGGGGCGCAAGACGATCGTGTTCACGGAGAACGCGGACGGCACGCAGTTCTACATCAACAAGAAGCAGTTCGACCACAACCGCACGGACTTCCGGGTCAAGCTCAACACGGTTGAGGAGTGGACGATCCGCAACGACAGTGACGAGGTCCACTCGTTCCACGTGCACACCAACGACTTCCAGGTGATGAGCATCAACGGCAAGCCGGAGGTCAATTACGGGTTCCAGGACACCGTCGACGTCCCGGCCCGGGGCAACATCGTGGTCCGGTCGCGGTTCCTGGACTACACGGGCAGGACCGTCCTGCACTGCCACATCCTCAACCACGAGGACGCGGGCATGATGGCCACGCTCCAGATCGACAACTAGCGGCCGGCGCGGTGCGGGCGCGGACGGGTTGTCACCGGTCCGCGCCCGTACCGGCGTTCTCACTCGGTGTCCTCGACCGCCAGGCTCAGGGCGAGGGTCTGCAGGAGGTCCTCGGTGGACGTGTCGAGGCCCGCGGCGTCGAGGGCCGTGGCGACGACGTCGAACGCGAGGATGAAGCCGTTCACCAGGGCGTTGAGCGGCTGCGAGACCTGCCGCAGGACCGCGAGCCCCGTCTCCTCCAAGCCGGCGTCGACCGGCACCACGAACTCGGCGGGGATCACTTCTCCCAGCAGGTCGGAGACGAACTGGCTGTCGGCGCCGGACCTGATGGCCGTGAGCGCG
This sequence comes from Streptomyces sp. NPDC001568, assembly GCF_042893755.1. NCBI lineage: Bacteria > Bacillati > Actinomycetota > Actinomycetes > Kitasatosporales > Streptomycetaceae > Streptomyces > Streptomyces sp. NPDC001568. Next base: position 150,283 of record NZ_JBIAVF010000021.1, read on the forward strand.
GCGATCGCTTTGAGCTGGATCTCATTCTCCGTCATCGTGCCGAGCCTAATCCGCCCTGCGCCTGCCGCAGTTGAAGCCGGTCGGCGCGCTGGCACCGAATTCGACATTCGACGGGTTTCACCTGCTCGCCCCCTCCGTGCCGACGCCTGTCAGGAAACCCACCCGCGCCTGCGACGGGGTTGCCGCGCGGGGCCGCCGGTGGCGGTTCGTGGCCCCGGGTTCGCGGGCCGCGTCGTGAGCCCGGGCCTCCCGGCCCTCGGCCATCCGGAGGAGGGCGGGCGTGTCCGGCCTCCGGGACGGCCGTCCGCGCGGATAGTCGTGGGGGGCCTGAAGGGCGCCGCCGGTCCCTCGGGTGCCGGTACGGATTCGTGGAGAGCGGTGCAAGGATGAAGAGAACGGTACTCGTGTGCACGGTGGGGGCAGCCGTGCTGCTGGGCCCCGGAGCCGCCACGGCAGGAGCTGCCGGGCCGTACGGAGCCGTCCCCGCGGCGCACGGAGCGCCCAAGGCCGCCTACCCGGTCGGGGAGGTGGTTTCCGACGCCCCGCTCCACGTCCGGCAGAAGCCGACCGTGTATTCGGACGTCGTGAAGGTGCTGCGTCCGCACCAGCGCATCCAGCTCAACTGCCAGAAGCGGGGCGGGTGGGTGGACGGCAACCCTCTCTGGTACCGGATCCAGGGCTACAACGGCTGGGTCTCGGCGCGCTTCGTGCACAACCTCCAGCCGGTCCGCTCCTGCTGATCGGGGCCCCCGCGTTCCCAGCTGTTGAATTCCCGCTGATTCCCCCTGATTCCCGCTGAGCCCTGCCGTCGTCCCGGTTCCGTGAGCCGACGGCAGGGGCGGGATCGCGGTTTCAGCGGTGCAGCCGGTCCGCCCAGTCCTGCGGGACACGGTCGGCCGGCCCCGGCGACGGTTGGTCCGGCGGGTGGCCGCCCGGCGGCTTCAGCTCGGGCCCCGACTCGTACATGGCGTTGGTGGCGTAGTTCCAGAACCATTCCTCGCCCGGCTCGAAGCTCCGCACCAGGGGATGGCCGCTGGACTTCCAGTGCGCGGTGGCGTGTTGGCCCGGCGAGGAGTCACAGCAGCCGATGTGGCCGCACTGGGCGCAGCGCCGCAGGTGGAACCACCAGCCGCCCGCCTCGTCGCAGTCGGCGCAGCCGGTGCCGGTGGGCGGGACGCTCGGGTCGATGCCGTCGATGCCGTCAATGCCGGTCATGCGGAGTCCTCCTCGGTGGTGTCGGTTTCGGGACCCTCGGGGACCGCCTCGACCTCCGGAGCGGTCAGCGGGAGAAGCACCTGGAAACGGGTGTCGCCCGGCACCGATTCGACCTGGAGGCTGCCGTGGTGCTTGCTGACGACGATCCGCCAGGAGATGTCCAGGCCGAGCCCGGTGCCCTCACCGACCGGTTTGGTGGTGAAGAACGGGTCGAAGATGCGGCTGCGGACGTCCGCCGGGATACCGGGCCCCGTGTCGCGGAACTCCACCAGCAGCCGGTCCCCCTCCCGTGCCGTACGGACCGTCAACACGCCCTCGTCGCCGGTGCTCCCGATGGCGAAGACGGCGTTGTCGATGAGGTTGGTCCACACCTGGTTGAGCTCCGCCGGATAGGCCGGCACGTCCGGTAGGGAGCGGTCGTACTCCTTGACCACCCGTACCCCGGGGCCGATCTTGCCGGACAGCATCAACAGGGTGCTGTCGAGGAGTTCGTGGACGTCGACCACCCGGTGCGGGGCGCGGTCGAGCTGCGAGTACTGCTTGGCCGCGTCCACGAGGTGGGAGATGCGGGTGGTGGAGTCGTTGATCTCGTCCATCAACAGTTCGGTCTCGACCGTGTAGTTGAGCCAGCCGATCGCCCCCGGCAGGATGTCCTGGTCCACGGCGGCCGCGACCTGCTCCAGCCAGTCCGTGTCCAAGCCGGCCTGGACGAAGGTCGGTGCGACCCGCCAGCCCTCCGTGATGCCGTGGTCGTCGAGCCAGTCGGCGAGCTCGTCCTCCCGGTCGGACGCCTCCAGTGGGCTCAACGCCGGTGCTTTGGCGACGCGTTCGGCGGTGCGCTCCTGGATGTCGATGAGGCCGGCGAGCACCTCGCGCGGATACGGACCCTGGGCGATGACGGCCAGCTTGTGCCGCATCTTGCCCACCCGCTCCCGCAGCGCCGCGGTGGCCCGTACCGCCGCCGCGGCCGGGTTGTTCAGCTCGTGGGTGAGGCCTGCGGACAACGACCCCAGGGCCAGCAGCCGTTCGCGCTGACCGATCGCCCGCTGCGTGTTCTTCGATCCGAAGAACAACCCCTCCAGCAGGTGCGCGGCCATCGGGAACCACTCCTGCATGATGTCCGCGAAGGACTGCGAGGGCAGCACGAAGAACCGCGTCGGCTCGGTCACCCGCATCGAGTTCGTGTACGTCTGCGGCACCCGGTCGCCCAGGTACGCCTGCATCGCTCCCGCGTACACGCCGCGCTGCGAGGTACGGCTGACCTCGACGTCGTCGCCGCCCACCCGGCGGGCCAGTACGACGGTGCCCTCGATCATCACGTAGAAGCAGGTGGCCGGGTCGCCCTCGGTGTACACCGGCCCCACCTCGAACCGTTCCACCCGCCCCTGCGAGCACAGCCGCCCGAGCTGCTCCGGGGAGAGTTTCTCGAACAGGAACAGCGAGGCGATCTCCTGGGGTCCGCAGGGCATGACCTGCCCGCTCATGACTGCTCCAGGTACCGGTGGACGAGCATCACGGCCATGGCTCCCTCTCCGACGGCGGACGCGACGCGCTTCGCCGACTGGGCGCGCGCGTCGCCCGCAACGAACACACCGGGGACGTTGGTCTCCAAATGGTAGGGAGAGCGGTCCAGTTGCCACTCCGCCGGCGGTCGGCCGTCCGGCGTGAGGTCCGGGCCGGCCAGGATGAAACCGTGTTCGTCGCGCAGCACCGTCCCGTCCAGCCAGTCCGTCAGCGGGGCCGCGCCGATGAACACGAACATCCACTGGGCATCGACGAGCTCGGTCGCCCCGCTGTCCACGTCCCGCAGCGTCAGCTGCTCCAAGTGTCCGTCGCCGTGCGCTTCCTCGACGACGGTCCGGGGCCGCACCGTGATGTTCGGTGCCTCCTCGATCTGTTGGATGAGGTAGTACGACATCGACGCGGCGAGGGACTCCCCGCGCACCAGCAGCGTCACCGACTTCGCGCCCCTCGCCAGGTACATCGCCGCCTGCCCGGCGGAGTTGGCGCCGCCCACGATGTACACGTCCTGCCCCTGGCAGGAGGCGGCCTCGGTGAGCGAGGAGCCGTAGTACACCCCGCAGCCGGTCAGGGAGTCGCAGCCCGGCGCGTGGAGTTGCCGGTACGACACGCCCGTCGCCAGGATCACGCTGTGGGCGGCGACCGCCGAGCCGTCGGAGAAGCGGACGACGCGCGCCGCGCCGTTGACCTCCAGCCCCGTGACCTCGCGCGCCGTGAGGATCTCGGCGCCGAACCGGCCGGCCTGCCGGCGGGCCCGCTCGGTGAGCTGCGCGCCCGAGACGCCGTCCGGGAAACCCAGGTAGTTCTCGATGCGGGAGCTCTGCCCGGCCTGCCCACCGGTCGCCGACCGCTCGACCAGGACCGTACGCAACCCCTCGGACGCCCCGTACACCGCCGAACCGAGCCCGGCCGGGCCGCCGCCGATCACCACGAGGTCGTAGAAGTCCGAGGTCGGGGTCGTCGCGAGCCCGACGCGGGCGGCCAGTTCGGCCGGCTCCGGTTCGACGAGCACGCCGCCGTCGGGCGTGACGACCAGCGGCAGCCGCTGCCCGTCGGCCCCGGCAGCGTCCAGCAGCCGCCGGCCCTCCGGCTCGTCGGAGGAGTACCAGCGGTACGGCACCTGGTTGCGGGCCAGGAACTCGCGTACCGCCGAGGAGGGCGCCGACCAGCGGTGCCCGACCACCTTCGTGGCGGGTACCGGCCGGTAGTCGCTGGCGCGCCAGGCCGCGAGTAGGTCGTCCAGGACCGGGTAGAGCTTCTCCTCGGGCGGGTCCCAGGGCTTGAGCAGGTAGTGGTCGAGGTCGACCACGTTGATCGCGTCGATCGCCGCGTTCGTATCGGCGTACGCGGTGAGCAGCACGCGCCGGGCGCCCGGGTACACGACCATGGCTTCCTCGAGGAACGCGATGCCGTTCATCTGCGGCATGCGGTAGTCGGCGAGGATCACCGCCACCAGATCGCCGCGCAGTTTCAGTTCGCGCAGCGCCTCCATCGCGGACTCCCCGGACTCCGCGCGCACGATCCGGTACTCGGCTCCGTAGCGGCGCCGCAGGTCACGGGCGATGGCGCGGGAGACTCCCGGGTCGTCGTCCACGGTCAGGATGACGGTCCGCGCCGTGTCGGCGGCCTGTGCCATACGTCGTCTCCACCCCGAGTGCAGTGGGCGGGCGGCACGGCGAGCCGTCCGCGCCGGTTCCCGCCCATCGTATGTTCGATCGTTCGGAACCGCTCCGGGACGCCACCCACCGTGCGCTCCGGGTACACCCCCGGTCGCTCCCGGTCAGACGCGCGGACGCCGGTGGCGCCGGGTCAGGAGGTCGATCCCGCCGGGACCCAGCCTTCTCCGCCCAGGGGGAACTCGTAGCCGGGCCGCCCGTTGTGGCCGCTGGTACGGAAGGGCTTGCCGTTGTGGTCGATCGTGACGGTGCCGTGCCGGGAGCCGCTGGACCAGGCCAGCTCCAGGTACCAGCTGACGTCGTACGCGGAGGCGTCCGCCTTGACGTAGAACACCTCGGGCGTGGACTCGCTCACCATGAACGGGAAGTTCCGCTCCCCGGCCACGGGCGCGAAGGCCGGCCGCGCGGCGTCGAGAGCCACGGTGAAGGAACGCGTCGGCACGCCGGAGCCGCAGCCGACCCCCGGATAGCCCATGGCGTAGTCGTTCCAGGGCAGAGGTGTGCGCTTGCCGGCGGTACGGACGGTCATGCTGTCCAGCACCACCGTCTCCTTGCCCGTGCCCTGGAGGGTGAGCGTGACGTACTGCTCGCCCGCTGCCACGGCTCCGGACGCCGCCACCCACGCGGGCGCGTCCCGCTCCAGGGGCGGCGGGCCCACCTCGGTCGGCGGCTTGTCGATCAGGTAGTGCTGGCCGCAGGGCGACTCCCAGGTGTGCGGCTGGGCCGCCACCGTCAACGGCGCGGCGGACGCCTGGTCGCCGGCGGCGCCCGCGCCGCCGGGGGAGGGCGCGGAGGGCCCGGCGGCGGCTCCCGTACCGGCCGCTTCGGGAACGGCGCCCGCGGGGCCGCCGCCCGCGCCCCGGGAAGGGCCCTGGGACACGCCCCGGGACGCCGACCGAGCCGGCGCGGGCGAGGCCGCGGGCGGGCCGGCGGCTGCCGTCCCGCCCCCCGTACGTCCGGCTTCGCCGGGCGCGGGGGAGGCCGCGCCGACGGGGCGGCCCCGGACGCCGGTGTCCGCCGACAGGTTCAGGCTCAGGGCGAACACGACCGCCCCGGCGACGGCGGCCACGGCGATCCCGGCGAGGACGGCCCTGCGCGGCCGGCGCGGTGGCGCCTGCGCCACGGAAACCTCAGCCGGAGCAGCGAACGGCCCGGTCACCTCCGAGGGCGTCGCAGGCACGTCCAGCAACCGTTCGGACGGCCGGGACGACTCGGGCGGCCGGGCCCCGGACGTAGCCGGGGCCTCCCCGTCAACCCGGTCCACCGGAGCCGCCGCCTCGCCTACGACCGCCTCGCCTGCCACCGTTTCGGGAGCCGCCGCCGCCACCGGCCCGGCCGGTGTCCTGCTGCCCGGATCGCCGCCCTTGCGGGGCCGGTTCACGTCCGCCAGCACCCAACTCCGGTGCAGCGCGACGAGTTCGTCGGGCGACGCCTTGCACAGCCGGGCGAACCGTTCGACCGGTGCGTACTCCGGCGGGACGACGTCGCCGCCGCAGTACCGGTGCAGGGTCGACGTACTCATGTGGAGCCGTTTGGCGAGCGTCCCGTAACTGAGGCCGGACCGGTCCTTCAACTCACGCAGCAGCCCGGCGAACTCGGACCCAGCGGTGTCGGACGACACTGTTCCTCCCACCCCAGTATCCCGTCCCGCATCCCAGGAACGGGTTGTTTCAGCAGCTCAGAGCCTGTGTGAGCGTCCCAGCATCCCTGATTGCCGCTCGGATGTGGTGCCCGGGACGGATCACCCCGCAGGCTGCTGCCATCCAAGCACACCGCCCCCGGCAGCCGGTCCCGACAGCCGCCGTGGGCACCCCGCATGAGAGGCAGTCAGCCGTGTTCGAGCTCCGTCCCAGCCCCACCACGACGTCCGTCACCCGCACCCACCGACGGCTCGCGGGAGCCGCCGCCGCCGTCGTGGCCGCGCTCGCCCTCACCGCCTGTCAGGACGGCACGGGCCTCAAGGACGAGGGAACCGCGGCGGCCACCCCGACGAGCGCCACGAGCGCCCCCCGGGGCGGCGCGTCCACCCCGCAGGGGACACCGAGCACCCCCGACCGGGTTCCCGCGACGACCGCCGGCGGGGCGAAGAGCAACGGCGGCGGGCAGAGCGGCACCGGCCCCGCCGCATCGAAGGGCCCGGCGGAGCCGTCGACCGCAGGGAAGCGCGTCCTGTGCAACGGCTCCAACACCGCCGTCACCGCCCAGCCGGTGTCGCGGCCCCTCAACCACCTGCTGATCACGGTGAAGAACACCGGCTCGAAGCCGTGCGACCTCACCTACTACCCGGTGCTCCGCTTCGACGAGATGCAGTGGGCGCCGGCCGCCCGCAAGGAGACCCAGCCGCAGGCCGTCGTGTCCCTCGCGCCCGGCGAGTCCGGCTACGCGGCGGCCCTGCTGTCGGCGGCCGACGGCAGCGGCGAGGGCGGGACCACCGGACACCGGCTCACCGTCGCCTTCCAGGGCATGACGCCCCACAGCAGCGGAGGCGCGTCCGCCACGCCCTCGCTGCCGGCCGCCGGCGTCCACTACGACAGCTCGCTGACCGTCGGCTACTGGCAGCAGAACGTCGAGGACGCCCTCGGATCCTGAACGTCTCCGACGCGTCCGGGGGGCGGGTACGTCGTACCCCGCAGGGGTGATCATGGCGCTTCCGGGTAGCCGCAGATCGTGATCACTGTCGGTGTGGAAGAGGAATACCTGCTGGTCGACCCCACTACGGGGCTCCCCGCGCCACGCGTGGAGGACGTACGCCGTACGGCCGGACTCGGGCTCGTCGCGGAACGCGGCGAGGTCCAGGACGAGCTGCTCCAGGCACAGATCGAGGTGGCCACGCCCGTGTGCACCCGGTTGGAGGAAGTGGGGGGCCACCTCCTGCGCCTGCGGCACGCGCTGGCCTCGGCCGCCGAGGCGAACGACTGCCGGATCGCCGCCACGGGCGCCGCACCCCTGCGGGGGGCCGTTCCCGTCCCCGTGACCGCGAACGCCCGGTATCGGCGGATGGAGGGGACGGCCCGGCACCTGGTCGGCGAACAGCTGATCAGCGGGATGCACGTGCACGTGGGGGTGCCCGACCGGGAGACCGGCACGGCGGTGCTGAACCGGATCCGGCCGTGGTTGGCGACGATCCTGGCCATGTCCGGGAACTCACCCCTGTGGAACGGCGAGGACACCGGGTTCGCGAGCTGGCGCACCATCGTGTTCGGCCGGTGGCCGGTCAGTGGGCCACTGCCGCACTTCGACGGCCTCGCCGACTACGAACGCCGCCTCGACGCCCTGCTGGAGTCGGGCGTGATCGAGGACAGGGGGCAGGTGTACTGGCAGGCGAGGCTCTCCGAGCGCTACCCCACCGTCGAGATCCGCTGCGCGGACGTACAGCTCCAGGCCGACGAGGCGGTGATGTTGGCCGGGATCATCCGCGCCCTGGTCGCCACCGCGATCGCCGAGGAGCGGGCCCGCGCCCCGCTCGCCGTCACCGCGCCGGAACTCGTCCAGGCCGGCAACTGGCACGCGGCCCGGTACGGCCTGAGCGGCACCCTGCTCGATCCGGCGGGTCGGCCGCACAGCGGCGGCGACGTGATGTGCGCCCTGCTGCGCCACATCGGGCCGGCCCTGGAGGAGGCGGGCGACCACCGCGAGGTGAGCGCCCTCGTCACCCGGCTCCTGCGCGAGGGCACGCCCGCCGACCGCCAGCGCCGCGCCCTGGCCGAGGGCGGACTGCCCGGGCTCCTCGGCCTGATCACCGGCGGTCAGGCCTGATAGCCGACCCCTCGGCCCGATCACGGACGACTCGACCCCGTTCTCGACCCCTTGGTGGGCCCGCACTCTCATGAGTGCGGGCCCACCAAGGGGAAACCACCGGGACGGTCAGCCGTCGCGCTTCTCGCCGCCGTCGCCGATGTTCCCGTACCCGGGGAAGTCGTGCGGTCCGCGGTGCCGCCCGTGGTCGCCGGCGAAGTCACCGGGGTCCGCCGGGGGCGGGGTGGCGGTGGTGCCGGGGGTGGATTCCGCCGGCGCCGTGCGGCCGGGGCGCATCGTCCGACGCCGCTTGATCCCCCACCAGACGGCGCCGATCAGCACCGCCGCGATGACGATGCCGATCAGGGGGAGCAGCCAGGCGCCGCCCGAGGTCTCCGCGGCCGTGGTGATCGAGGTTGCGAGCGTCGTGTTCATGGGCTGCGCCTACCCGCCGCCGCACGGCCCATGTGCGCGGACCGAGGGTGCCGGGCCTATTCCACCTTGGCCCAGTCGAGAGTGCGTTCCACCGCCTTCTTCCAGCCCTCGTACCCCTGCGCGCGCTGTTCCTCGGACCACTGGGGCGCCCAGCGCCGGGACTCCTGCCAATGGGTGCGCAGTTCGTCCGTGTCCCGCCAGAAGCCGGTGGCCAGCCCCGCGGCGTAGGCGGCGCCCAGCGCGGTCGTCTCGGCGACGACCGGGCGGCTGACCGGTACGCCCAGGACGTCGGCCTGGATCTGCATGCACAGGTCGTTCGCGGTGACGCCGCCGTCGACCTTCAGCACGTCGAGGTGCACACCGGAGTCCTGTTCCATGGCCTCCACCACATCGCGGCTCTGGTAGCAGATGGCTTCCAGGGCGGCCCGGGCCAGGTGGCCGTTGTCGTGGTAGCGGGCGAGTCCGACGATGGCGCCGCGGGCGTCGGAGCGCCAGTACGGTGCGAACAGGCCGGAGAAGGCGGGTACGAAGTAGATGCCGCCGCTGTCCTCGACGGTGCGGGCCAGGCGTTCGCTGTCCGCCGCGTCGTTGATGATCTTCAACTGGTCGCGCAGCCACTGGATCGCGGATCCGGTGACGGCGATGGAACCCTCCAGCGCGTACACGGCGGGCTCGTCACCGAACTGGTAGGCCACGGTGGTGAGCAGCCCGTGCTGCGAGCGGACCAGCTCGGTGCCGGTGTTGAGGACCAGGAAGTTGCCGGTGCCGTAGGTGTTCTTCGCCTCGCCCGGGGCGTAGCAGACCTGCCCGACGGTGGCCGCCTGCTGGTCGCCGAGGACCCCGGTGATGGGGATGGCGGCGCGCAGCGGCCGGGACGTACGGGTCTGTCCGTAGGCCTGCGGGTGGGAGGACGGGTGGATGCTCGGGAGCATCGCCCTCGGCACGTCGAAGAAGCCGAGGAGTTCGTCGTCCCAGTCGAGGGTCTCCAGGTCCATCAGCATGGTGCGGCTGGCGTTGGTCACGTCGGTGGCGTGGATGCCGCCGTCGGGGCCGCCGGTGAGGTTCCACAGCACCCAGCAGTCGGTGTTGCCGAAGAGGGCGTGGCCCTCCTCGGCCGCGGCGCGGACCCCGTCGACGTTCTCCAGGATCCACTGGATCTTGCCGCCCGAGAAGTACGTGGCGGGGGGCAGTCCGGCCTTGCGCCGGATGACGTCCCCCTGACCGGACCGCTCCAGGGCCGCGGCGATCGAGTCGGTACGGGTGTCCTGCCAGACGATGGCGTTGTAGTAGGGACGCCCGGTGCGGGGGTCCCACACCACGGTCGTCTCCCGCTGGTTGGTGACGCCGATCGCCGCCAGGTCGGAAGCCGAGAGGTTCCCGTGCCGCAGGGCGTTCTGCATCACCGAGTTGGTGCGCTCCCAGATCTCGACGGGGTCGTGCTCGACCCAGCCCGAGCGGGGGAGGATCTGGGAGTGCTCCAACTGGTGCTTCGCCACCTCGTTGCCCGCATGGTCGAAGATCATGAAACGGGTGCTGGTGGTCCCCTGGTCCACCGCGCCGACGAAGTCAGCCATGGGAGGGCCTCCTCTCGGGTCGGTCACTCTCTCGGGCCGGTGTCAGCTCTCGTCCGGGGCCGGTACCCGGCCGGGGGGCTCCGGTTCGGCGGTCGGCAGGAACCGGCCGATGAAGACCTTGTACAGGCCCGCGCCCAGCACGCCGCCGATGAGCGGTCCGATGATCGGGACCCAGTAGTAGAAGTGCCCGTACTGATCTCGCCACGCCCCGCCGTAGCCGGTGAGGAAGCTGGCCAGTCGGGGGCCGAAGTCGCGTGCGGGGTTGATGGCGTAGCCGGCGTTGGTGCCCCAGGCCATGCCGATCGCGACCACGATCAGGCCGACGATGAACGGGGCCAGGTTGGCGCCCGGGGGCGTGCCCAACAGGTCCGTGACCGCCAGGATCAGCAGCAGCAGGATCGCCGTGCCGATGATCTGGTCACGCAGCGCGCCCCACTCGGTGACCGGCAGGTTCGTGTTGCCGTTGGCCGGCAGCGTGGAGAAGACGCCCTGGGTCTTGATCGTGTGGCCCGGGTCGAACTTCGCCAGGGCCTCGGTGTAGTTCCACCGGACGATCAGCGCCGCCACGAAGGCGCCGGCCGTCTGGGCCAGCGCGTACGGAGCCACCTTGCTCCAGGGGAAGCCCTTGAAGGTGGCGAGGGCCACGGTGACCGCCGGGTTCAGGTGGGCGCCGCTCAGCCGGGCCGCGACGTAGACGCCGAGGGTGACGGCGAGGCCCCACGCCCAGGCGATGCTGTCGTGGTTCCCGAGCCCGCCCGCGGGGTCCGTCAGACCTCCGCCGGCGACCACCTGGGCCACGACGCCGCAACCGAAGAGGATGAGGATCATGGTGCCGGCGAATTCGGCGGAGAGTTCGCCGACCAGCCCTGATTCCTTGAGTCGCTTGACCATGGGGGTCCCTTTCCCGACGGCCGGGAACCGGTCGTCTTGCGCCCCGCGCTCTGCGCACACAGTTCAATAATCGACGTATTCCCCGCGAACCGGAACATATGCCACCCCTACGTCGGGCCCGCCCCCGGCGGTGCCGGACGGCGGCGGTCGGCGGGCGCGCCACCCTCGCGGATCTCCCCGGCGCGGCGGCACACTTGGTGGGTACGGCGGGGCCCGGCGGCCGGTCGCGACCGACCGCCGACCGCCATCGGCCACCCGGGAGGTACTCCATGAACATGCTGATCAACAGTGCGGAAACGGTGGTCGCCGACGCCCTGCGGGGGATGGCCGCCGCCCACCCCGACCTCGATGTGGACGTGGAGCGCCGGGTGGTCGTACGGCGCGGTGCCCGGGAGGGCGGCCGGGTCGGCCTGGTGTCCGGTGGCGGCTCCGGCCACGAGCCCCTGCACGCCGGGTTCGTGGGCTACGGAATGCTGTCGGCCGCGTGTCCCGGCGAGGTGTTCACCTCACCCGTGCCCGACCAGATGGTGCGGGCGGCGACGGACGTCGACTCGGGGCAGGGCGTGCTCTTCGTCGTCAAGAACTACACCGGCGACGTCCTCAACTTCGACATGGCGGCCGAACTCGCCGAGGAGGACGGGATCCGCGTCGAGCGGGTGCTGGTCGACGACGACGTCGCGGTGACCGACAGCCTGTACACGGCCGGACGGCGCGGCACCGGGGCCACGCTCTTCGTGGAGAAGATCGCCGGCGCGGCCGCCGAGGCGGGTGCCCCGCTGGAGCGGGTCGCCGCGTTGGCCCGCCGGGTCAACGCGTCCTCCCGGAGCTTCGGCGTGGCGCTGGGCGCCTGCAGCACCCCCGCGAAGGGCAGCCCGACCTTCGACCTGCCGGACGGCGAACTCGAACTCGGCGTCGGGATCCACGGTGAACCCGGCCGTGAGCGGCGCCCGATGATGCCCGCGCGGGAGATCGCCGAGGTGGCGGTGGCCGCCGTACTGGAGGACCTGGCGGCCGTCGCCCCCGCCGACGGGCCGGTGCTGGCCCTGGTCAACGGCATGGGCGCGACGCCGCTGCTGGAGCTGTACGGGTTCCACGCCGAGGTGGCGCGGATCCTGGCCGCCCGGGGCGTCCCGGTGGCGCGCACCCTCGTGGGCAACTACGTCACCTCGCTGGACATGGCGGGCTGCTCGGTGACCCTGTGCCGGGCCGATGACGAACTGCTGCGACTGTGGGACGCCCCCGTACAGACGGCCGCCCTGCGCTGGGGCCGCTGACGGAGCCGCGCCCGACGCGACCGGTCCACCGGGGGCGGGCCGGTCGGGTCGTGCGCGGGAGGTGCGCTCAGCGGGCCTCGTGGCCGTACTCGGCGCGACGTGTGTCCTCCAGGTACTCGCGGCACTCGGGGTTGTGGCAGGGGCCGGGGACCCACACGGGTACGAAGACCCCCAGCGTCTTGTGCCGCCTCTTGACGGCGGTGCTCACGGACTGCTTGCAGGCCGGGCACGCAAGCGCGCCTTGAGGCCCGGTCTCATGCTCGGTTTTACTCATTTTTTAACAATAGACCCGTCTGTCCGGGAATGGGAGGTCAAGGGTGCGGTCCGTCCGACGACCGCGAAGGCTCGTCCTCCTTTGCGTCGGGCGGTCGGCGGATGCTGAGGACGACGGAAAAGGCCAGGACGACCACGATGACGGCCAGGCTGACCGGCGAGGGGATCTCCGGAACACTCGGGCTGATCATCTTGTGGGAGGCCTGGAAGATCAGCTTCACGCCGATGAAGGCGAGGATGACGGCCAGGCCCTTGCTCAGGTAGTGGAACCGGTCCAACAGTCCGGCCAGCAGGAAGTACAGGGCCCGCAGGCCGAGGATCGCGAACGCGTTGCTCGTGTAGACGACGAACGCGTCGTCGCTGACCGCGAGGACGGCGGGGACGCTGTCGACGGCGAAGATCAGGTCGGCCGCCTCGATCGCGGCGACCACCGCGAGCAACGGCGTCGCCACGCGCTTGCCGGCCTCCTTCACGAAGAACTTCGTCCCCGCGTACTCGTCCCGGACCGGCACGACCTTGCGCAACAGCCGCACGGCGAAGCTCTTGCCCGGGTCGAAGGTGTCCTGCTCGTCCTTGACGAGCTTGTACGCGCTGTAGAAGAGGACGGCGGCGAAGACGAACAGCACGGCGGTGAAGCGGGTGACGACGGCGACGCCGAGGGACAGGAAGATCCCGCGGAACACGAGGGCCCCGATCACGCCGTAGAACAGCACCCGGTGCTGGTAGGCGCGGGGCACCTTGAAGTAGCCGAAGATCACCGCGAAGACGAACAGGTTGTCGACCGACAGGCTCTTCTCCAGCAGCCACGCGGTCGTGTACTCCGTACCGGCCGTCGAACCGAGGACGAGGAAGACCAGCCCCCCGAAGGCCAGGGCGAGGCTCACCCACAGGCCGCTCCACAGCGCGGCCTCCTTGAAGCCGATCACATGGGCGGTGCGGTGGGCCAACAGGTCGATCGCCAGCGACACCACCACGGTCGCGGCGAACGTCCCCCACAGCCACAACGGGACTTCGAGCACGCCGAACACACCCTTACGGCGACCCGCACGCGACGTACGGGCCCTACCCGGTCGAGCCTCTTACAGGAGTCTGCGGCATTTCACCCTCCGGCGCACCGTGAGATCCGTGGCCGTCGCCCACCTTCCGACGGCCGGACGCGACGCGGAGCCCCCGATCGGTCCGCGGGTCATTCCGCTTTCAGCGCGGCCTCGGGGACGAGATGGCCGGCGATGTCCGCCAGGAAGGACGCGGCGGCGTTCTGCACCGTGCTGCCCAGCCCCTGTGTGGCCACCGTCGCGATCGCGATCTTCTTCGAGGGCAGGTACGCGACGGCTCCCGCGTACCCGGCGAAGGACGGATTCTGGACGATCCAGCCGTTCTGCAGGGCCAGACCGAGGGAGAAGGACGTGTTCGGATCGATCCGCGAGACCGGCGCGAGCTGCTCGCGGTGGGACTCGGGGGACAGCAGTTCACCCTCGCCGATCGCCGTGAACGACTTCGCCATGTCGCCCAGGGTGCCCGTCATGACCGCGCCCGGTGCCAGCGTCCACGAGGGGTTCCAGTACGTGGCGTCCTCGAACACGCCGCGCTCGTTGTCGAATCCGTGCAGGACGGGCGCGGGTATCTCCGCCGTGGTCGGGATGTCGGTCGCGGTCAGACCCATCGGCTTCAGGACGTCCGCCTCCATCACCTCGGCCAGTGGGCGGCCCTTGAGCCGGGAGATGACATCGCCGAGCAGCACCCAGTTGGCGTGGGAGTAGGCGAAGCCCGAACCCGGCTCGCGCACCAGGGGTTTGGACACCGAGATCTTCACGAGTTCGGACGCCGTCCAGTTCCGGAAGGGATCCTTGTACAGGTCCGCGATGAACTTCGGGTCCCGGACGTAGTCCGCGTAGCCGGAGGTGGTCGAGGCCAGCATGCCCAGGGTGATCTCGTCTGCGTGCGGCACGTCGGGGCGCCAGCGGGAGAGCTTGTCGTCGAGGGAGACCTTGCCCCGGTCGACGAGTTGGAGCAGCGCGGTCGTCAGGTAGGGGATCGAGACGGCGCCGATCCGAAAACGCATGTCGGTGGTGGCGGGCACGCCCGTCATCGCCTCACCGGCGGCGGCCTCCGTGACGCGCTCGCCGTCGATCCACACCTCGGCCATGGCCGCGGTCAGCTTGTACCGGGCGAGCGCGTCGCGCACCCGCTCGCGCACGAACGCCGCCGCATCGGCGGGAACGCACGTACCGCGCACGGAGGACTGGCCGGCCGGGCACGCCGCGGCGGGGGCCGCCGCGGCCCGGGCGACGGCCGGCGCGACGGCCGGTGAGGCGCCGAGGAGCAGGGGCAGGCAGGCGAGCGTGAGGGACTTGGAACGGCGCACGACGATGCCTCCAGGCAGGTCGGGGCGGGCGGGGGGCGGAGGCCGGTCACTCCTGGGGCGGCTGCTTCTTCCAGTGGCCGGCGAGGTGCTGGCCCCAGCTGTGCAGGGCCTGTTGGTACTCCCCGTCGCAGCGGCCCGCGCGCCGCTCCGGCAGCCATTCCTCGGACACGATCCAGGCGTACTTGACCTGGTCGGAGCCGTACAGCATGCACAGCTGGTTGTAGTAGCGCTGGCCGCTCAGGGCGTGCTCGTCCGAGTAGTCGGGGGTGGCCCCGGCCTCCTCCCGGGCCGCCAGCTTCTTCGCCCACAGGGTGCTGCGCGTGGTGTCGCCGCTCGGGTCGACCGCGAGGAGCAGCAGGACGGCGAGTTCGTCGGCCGCGTCCTCCTCGTTGCCGGTGGTCGGCAGGTCGTACACGTCGATCACGGCATGCCCGAGTTCGTGGAAGTAGGTGCCCAGCATCGCCCCCTCGACGTCGGCCAGTACCGGGTCGTGGGTGGAGCCGGGGGCGGTGGCGTCCTTCTCCGCGTTGGCCTCGGTGAAGATCCGCTCCCGTTCGGCCGCGTACTCGTAGCACAGGACGATCCGACGTTGCTGGTAGGAGGCGTTGGCGTGGCCGCACTGCGCGGCACGGACGGTGATGTCCTGCGGGATGGCCAGCAGGGCGTTGGACAGCTCCGTGTACTCCTCCAGGTACCGGCCGCCCCGCATGATTTCCCGGCCGCGCGCCGCGGCGCCCTCGTCCGGCTGCTCGATCGGCGCGTACGCGCCGAGAAACGCTCCTTCGGCGGCGGCCGACGGCTCGGGGCTGACGGCGCGCACGGCACGGGCGGCGCGCGCCGCGCCCTCGGGGACGTCGGAGGAGCCGGCAGGCGGCGCCGCGACGCACAGGGTCCACGCCGCGGCCACCGTCACGGCGGCGAGGGAACTGCTCCAGCGGTTCACAGCAGACCTCCGATCTGTCCGGCATTCCACGGGCCACGATCCGGCAGGGCTGCCGGACGGGCGATTCTGATGGACCGGACGGGTGATGGGGGATCTGAGCGGTTGCGCGGAGCTGCGTAATGGTGTCGACGCCACGAAACATCCGAGGGATCATGGCGCTGCGCGTCGAGTGCAGGACGTGAAGACCTGGCGGGACGTCGAGAAGGGGAGGGTGCGGTCGGTGGCGACACGCAGGGTGAAGTTCGGCTTGTACGCGGACGCCGAGGGGTTGGCCCGGGTCGGGGAGATCATCGACCGGCACGTCGCCTCCCGCGCGGCCCGCATCACGGACAAGGCCGTCGTACGCACGTCCCCCGCCGGTGAGCCGTCGATGGCCGAGGCGTACTCGTTCCTCGTCGATCAGTGGGCCATCGAGCATCCCGGCGCCGACCCCGGTGAGCGGCGGGCCGTCGAACTGCACGTCCGACTGGTCTGCTCGCTGCGCACCTACCGGGCGGTCCGCAAGGCGGTGATCAGGGGGCTGTGCCCGGAAGGCGCCGGCCCCCACACCTGCCACGTGCCCTGGTCGGCGTGGTGACGGACGACTGACGGCCCGACCGGCGGGCGACCGCCGGCCGGACCGCGAAGCCCCTCGGCCCCACCCGGTCCCCTCGGCCCCGCTCAGTCCACGAGCACGCCGGGGTTCAGGATGCCGCGCGGGTCCAGCGCCCCCTTCGCGGCCCGCAGCGCGAGGGCGAAGGGCTCGGGGCGCTGGAGGTCGTAGCCGGGGCGGTGGTCACGGCCGACGGCGTGGTGGTGGGTGATGGTCGCGCGGTAGCGGTGCAGGACCTCCCCCGCCACGGCCTTGAGGTCGTCCCAGAGGGCCACCTCGTCACCGGCGCGGCCGGCGGCGAGGACGGTGAAGTAGGGCGCCGCGCCGTCCGGGTACACGTGCGTCAGGCGGCAGTTGACGGTCGCGGGGTGACCGGTGGCCCGGAGCGCAGCCGCGCCGACCTCGGTGCGCACGGCGTCGATCAGGCCCGGTATCCGGTCCCAGGTCGCCGCGGTCTCGAACGTTTCCGCGACGGCTCCCATCCGGGCCAGGCCGTCGCGCAGGTAGGGCATCCGCAAGAACGCGGACCGCCAGGCGCGCACGGCGGCGTCGCCGCCCGGGGTCGCCGCCGGCGACCCGCCGCCGGCTCCGCCGCGCCGGCCACCGTAGGAGAGGGCGAGACGCACGGCCCGTTCGAGCCGCCTGGCCACCGGTTCGTCCGCCGACTCGAAGCCCAGCACCAGCACGGCGCGGTCACCCTGAGCCGCCCCTGCCAGCGCCGCCTCACCGGCGTCGAGCAACCGGCAGTTGGCGGGGGAGAGGTCGCACTGGGCGAGGGCGCGCACCGCCCGCAGCGCGTCCTGGAAGTCGGTGAAGGTCACGGAGGCGGACGCCTTGTGGCGGGGCCGCTCCTGGAGGCGCACCCAGGCCTCGGTGATGACGCCGAGCGCCCCCTCGGAGCCCAGGAACAGACGGTCGGGGGAGGGGCCCGCACCCGAGGCGGGCAGCCGCCAGGAGCCGCTGGTGCCGGCCGGCGTGACGACGCGCAGCGACTGCACGAAGTCGTCGATGTGGGTGTGCCCGGTGGCGTAGTGCCCGCCCGCCCGGGTGGCGAGCCAGCCGCCGAGGGTGGAGAACTCGAAGCTCTGCGGGAAGTGCCGCAGGGTCAGCAGGTGGGGCCGCAACTGGTCCTCCAGGCTCGGGCCCAGCGCGCCGGCCTGGATGCGGGCCGCCCGACCCTCGGTGTCGACCTCCAGGACCCGGCCCATGGCCGTCAGGTCCAAGGACAGCACCGCGCGGTGGGCGTCGCCGCGGTATTCGACGCCCCCGCTGACGGAGGAACCCCCGCCGTACGGGACGACGGCGACCTGCCGGTCACCGGCCCAGTCCAGCAGGTCGGCCACCTCCTGCTCGTCCGTCGGGCGGGCGACGAGGTCCGGGATGCGGCCGGGCCGGCCGCGCAGGGCCCGTACGACGTCGCGGTACGCCTTGCCCATGGCGTGCGCCGCGCGGTCCGCCGGGTCGTCGCGGACCAGATGGGCGAGGCTCGACGGCGCCGCGACGGCGGGAGCGGCGATGTCCAGGTCGCGTACGCGGGGCACGGGGAGCGGCCGGGCGAGGGTGCCGGGGAGCAGGGCGCCCATCGCCACGCACTCCGCGTCGTCGGGGTGGGCGTCCGCCCAGCCCCAGCCCCACCAGGAGCGGGTACGGGACGTCGGCTGAACGGTGGTGCCGGCCATGGATGCGCTCCGGAGGTGGCAGGAATTTACCTAGGGGTAAATTACTTACTGATAATATCCGTTCATGGCAACCCCTCCATCGAAAGCCGGCACCAAGGGAGTCCCGCGGCAGCACCGCCGGCAGCAGATGCTCGAAGCCGCCACGGAGGAGTTCGGAACCCGCGGCTACGCGGCCGCCTCGCTCCCCGCCATCGCCGCCCGGGTGGGCGTCACGAAGACGCTGCTGCACCAGTACTTCGGCACCAAGGAGGACCTCTACGTCGCCTGCCTGGTCCCCGTCGGCGACCGCGTCCTCGCCACCATCCGTGCGGCCATGGGCCCCGACGGGACCTCGCCGAGCACCCCCCTGCGCGTGCTCCGCGCCCTGTTCACGGCCCTGGAGGGGCAGCGGGAGGCGTGGTTCGTGCTCTACGACACCACCCTGCCGCCCGACGGCGAGGCCGTGCGGCGGGCCTCGCGGTACTGGGCGGCCATCGACCGGCTCGCCGCGGGCGGCACCGCCGAACTGCTGCGCGCGACCGGATCCACCGACCCGCTGGACGCCGACGCCCTCAAGTACGTCTGGCGGGACTTGGTCGCCACCCTCGTGCGCTGGTGGGTCAAGCATCCGGAGCAGACCCCCGAGGCCATGACGCGGCGCTGCGCCCGACTCTTCGCGGCCGCCGCGGGACTCGCGACCGCCGATGTCGATGCCGATGCCGATGCCGATGTCGATGTCGCCGACGCCGGCGGCTCCGAGGCCTTTTAGGTCCCGGACGTCACCGGGGCCCCGGCGGCCCCGGGACCCGAGGGCTCGGTCTACGCGCCCTCGGCGCCCTTCGCGGCCTTGAGCTTGCGCCACACGGTGCCCAGCGCCTCCAGGTCCTGTGCGTCGAGGAGTTCCGTGAAGGCCGGTGCGAGGGCTTCGCGGCGGGTGGCGTCGGCCTCGGCGAACACGGTGCGCCCCGCCTCCGTGAGGGACACCTCCACCGACCGGGCGTCGCGGGTCGAGGGCGTGCGCGTCACCAGGCCCCGCGCCTGCAAGGCGTCCACGACCCGCGACACCTGGCTGCGGCTGAGCAGGGTGCTGTTGCCCAGGACGGACGCGGGCACGGGCTCGGGGCTGGAGGCCAGCCACAGCATGACCTCGAACCAGGACACGGGAAGGTCGTGGGCCTTGATGAGGGCCCGGTCGACGCGGTCGGTCATCACGGTGCCGGCCCAGACCAGTCCGTAGAAGGCGTGGTCGGCCGCCGACATCTCGGCTTCGGTGAGCTTCTTCGGCATGTCGGCAGTCTAGAGGTTGCGTGCGCACGCACATAACTTTATGGTGTGTGTGCACGCACATAAATCACGTTCCGTGAAAGGTGACCGTCATGTCGTCCTTCCCCACCACCCCCGAAGCCACTCCCGGAGCCGCTTCCGCAACCCCGGACGCCACCCGTCGCACCGTCCTGATCACGGGAACGTCCTCCGGTATCGGCCTGGCCGCCGCCATCGCGGCCGCCCGGGCCGGCTGGCGTACGATCGCCACGCTGCGTGACATCGGTCGGGCCGGCGCCCTGCGCGAGGCCGCCGCCGAAGCCGGCGTGGACATCGACATCCGACAGCTCGACGTCATCGACGAGCGGTCCGTCGCCGCCGCGGTCGACGGAGTGATCGCCGACCACGGCCGGCTGGACGCCGTCGTGAACAACGCGGGCGCCGGACACGTCGGGACCCTCGAACTCGAAACCGTCGCCGACGTCCGCGAGGTCATGGAGGTCAATTTCTTCGGCGTACTGAACGTCTCCAAGGCCGCCCTGCCGCACCTGCGGGCCACCGGGGGTCGACTGATCACGGTCACCAGCGTCGGCGGCGTCGTCGGCCAGCCCTTCAACGAGGCCTACTGCGCCGCGAAGTTCGCCGTCGAGGGGTACATGGAGAGCCTGGCGCCCGTCGCGGGCGCCGTCGGCGTGAGCGTGTCCGTCGTCGAACCCGGCGCCGTGGCCACCGAGTTCGTCAACAACATCGGACTCGACGTCGAGGGCCGGATCGCGGCCGCCGGCCCGTACGCCGACGCGATGCGCCGCTACGTCGACCGTACGGTCGGCCAGTTCCTCGACGGCGCCCAGACCCCGGCCGGCGCGGCCGAGGCGGTCATGGAGGCCCTGACCGAGGAGCGTCCCGCGTTCCGCATCCAGACCTCTCGGTGGGCCCGGGACTTCACGGGTACGAAGCTGGCCGACGGGGACGGCTCCGCCGTCCTCGGCATGACCACCGGCTGGGTCTCCTGACCGGCCGTCCCGCGAGCGGCCCGGCGGAGTCGGGCCGGGCCGGACCCGGGCGGATCGGCCCCCGGCGGCCGAACTGTGCTCCGCGCGGAACCGGGGCATGATGGCCGGGGGCGGACCGGCTCCGAGCGGCTGCCGCCGGAGCCGCGCGTGGTGACACGCCCGAGCCGGGAGGTGCCTCGTGGGCATGGACGAATCGCAACGGGCCTGGATGGCCGTGGGCGGCGTCATCGCCGTCATCCTGTTGAACCTCGTGGCCATCATCCTGATGAACGTCCTGTGACGGGCGCCTCGGTCGTCTCCCGCCGTGCCGGGGAGTGCCCATGGGTGTCGGCTCCGCTCCGGCGGCTCACCGTGCATGCCCGGGCGGCCCGGAGCGGGCCTCGTTGAAGCCGTCGGCGCCGTCCAGGGGGATGAGCGCGGTCCGGCTCCCGACGCCGCCGCCCGGCGCGGCGGCCATGTCCTCGATCGGGGGCCGTGGCGGCCGGCGGGGCCCGGGCCCGGGGCCGCACGACACCCCGCCCAACTCGGAACTTAGGGTAGCCTTACTTGCGGGGGTGGCTCGGTGTCGAGAGCCCGGCCCGCCCGTGACCAGGGGGCGGCTGCGGTCCCCGGAGACCCGGAACGGCCGGGCGCTTCAGTGCTGGAGGTAGGCCCGTGGCCACAACCGCTCTGCTCGGGGATCCCGTCGCGGGCCGGACGCCCGCGACCGTGGTGGACGACGATTTCATCGCGGCGGGCGGCCACCCCCTGCACGTGCACGAGTTCCACCAGTTCCTCTACGTTCCCCTGGGCCGGATCGAGGTGACCATCGACCGGCAGGAGCACCAACTCGACCCGTCGGTCGCCCTGTGGATCCCCGCCGGGGTGTGGCACAGCGCCCGCTTCGAACCGGATTCCCTCATCGTCGTCGAGGCCTTCGACCCCGCGGAGCACCACCTGCCCTACCCCGGGCCCGCCGTCATCAACGTCACCGGGGCCCAACGGACCCTGCTGCTCGCCCGGATGCGCAGCTCCGACCCCGTCGCGAACGATCCGGCCGTCTTCGCGGCACTGAGCGGGGGACACCCGGACGCCCTGCCCCTGCCCCAACCCGTCAGCCGGGCCGCCCTCTCCGTCGCCCGGGAGCTGGCCCGCCGGCCCAACGACCCGCGCACCGCCACCGAATGGGCCCGGGACTGCTACACCAGCTCGACCAGCCTGCGCCGCTCCTTCCGGGACGAGACCGGACTGGCCTTCTCCGAGTGGCGCACCCGGCTGCGGCTGAACCATTCGCTGGAACTGCTGGCCCAGGGACTCCTGGTGGGCACGGTGGCCGCCCGGGTGGGCTTCACCAGTGTCAACGGCTACATAGCCGCCTTCCGTCGCTACTTCGGCGAGACGCCGGGCTCGTACACCCGTCAGTCCTCCTGAACCCGTGGGCAATGGCGCGGTCCGTCCGACCCCCGTACGGCAGGACCGTCGCCATCCACCTCACCGGATCCGCCGGTGCCGCCCTTCGCGCGGGCCGGCGCCGTGATCCGAACGACCACCACGCTAGGACCGCGAACGAGCTCCGGTCGAGGGCGGCTCGCGCCGGCCGGGGGACCGCGCGCGCCACGGGGGACCGATCGCGCCACGAAGGGGACACCGGGCGCCGACCTCCGGCGTGAACTGGCCGAATCCCGCTGGTCTATGCTCAGCCCTCGTGGTCTCACACGCACACCAGGGGACGACCTCGTCCGCCCTCACCCGACTGAACGTCAAAGCCGCACAACTGGTCGGCGTACCCCGGCACACCTATGCGCACCTGCTGGGACTGGCCCGTGAGCACCTCGACGACGACGCGTGCCGGACGCCCGCCGCCTCGATCATCCGCGTCCTGGAACTGACGACGGGGCAGGCTCCCTGGACCGAGACGTCCCTGCTGATGGCACGGGAGTCGGCCATCGGCACCCTCGGGGTCTGGGACTACCTGATCACCTCCGCGGCCACCCCGCTCGAAGGAATCCGGGACGCGGCGACCTACTTGTCCACCGTCCTCGACACCCGCACCGACAACCTGCGGATCACCGAGGACGGCGACCGGATCACCCTCAGCCACATCAACGAGTCCGACCTGTCCCACCCGGCCGCCTGCGCGGTCCGCTCGTACGCACTGGGCGTGTACCAGCGCCGGCTCGGCGAAGCCGCCCGCCGCGACCTCGTCCCCGTCCACGTCGCGCTGGCCGCCGAGACACCCCGCCGGCACGACGCCCTGACCCGGATGTACGGCACCCGCGCCATCGAGTTCGAGGCCCCGGTCAGCTCGATCACCTTCCTCGCCTCCGACCTCAAGGCCCCGAACCCGCACGCCCAGCCCGGCCTTTCGGCCGTCCTGCGCGACCACGCCGACCGGACCCTCGCCTCGGCGATACCCCTGCGCGACTGGCTGGACCTCTTCCGCGCCGCCCTGGTCTCCGCACACGACGAGGGCGCGCCGACGCTGACCGACGTCGCACGACGCCTGGCCCTCAGCACCCGAACCCTGCAACGCCGCCTCGACGAACACGGCACCACCTGGAGCGCCGAGGTCGAAGCCGTACGACGGGACCACATCACCCACCTGCTCCACGACACCGACCTCACCTTCGACGCGGTCGCCACCCGGAGCGGCTACGCCGACGCCCGCGCCCTGCGCCGTGCGGTCCACCGCTGGTACGGCACCACCCCCGCCACCCTGCGCCGCGCCGGCCGACTCCGCAGCGGCTAGTCCAGCCCTCACTCGTTCGCCGCGTCCGCCGCGGGGCGGGCGGCGGCGGGCGGCCGGCGGACGGCCAGGAGGATCAGCAACCCGAAGGCCACGAGGGCCGTCACCGCGCGCATGTCGTTGAACAGTTCCCAGCGCCCCAGGACCTCGGCGTGATCGGCCGGGGCCGAGGTGAGCGCCCATTCCTTGATCCGGCCGTTGATCGGTACGTTGCCGAGCCGGGTGATCAGGAAGGACGCGACGACCAACAGGCCCGCCGCACCCGCGAGCAGCCGGGCACGACCGCGGGTCAGGGCGGCGAGGCCGAAGGAGCTCAGTGCCGAGACGGCCATCGCCGCCTGCATGGTGATGCCGTTCATCCTCATCAACTCGGCGTGGAACGACAGCCGCATGTCGAGCGGTACGGCACGGAACGTGGGCACGAGGTTGACCGCCCCGTACCCGAACGCACCGGCGAGGAGGCCGGTGGCCAGCAGGGCCAGGGCGTGGACGGGTCTGATGCGCATGTCGGGCGTCTCCGGTGCGGTGCTCGCGGAGCGGAGCTGTTCCGCTCTCGGGTGGTCCGACGAAGTACCACCCCGGAGTGTGAGGTCGGCGGGCCGCCGCGCGGGCGCAACCGCGCAATCGCGCCACGGCGACACGGCGAAGACCTCCGCCGCGGTGGGAGCTGCCCGGGCACCCACCGCGGCGGAGGTCTTCGTGTGTCACCGGAACGCCCGGCCGAACGTCACCAGGCCGCGGCGACCCCGTCGGCCGTGGTCACGTACGCGCAGCGGCCCGCCGCCCACTCCAGCGCCATCCGGTGCTCCCCGGCCGAAAAGTCCGCGACCGCGTCGGCCACCACGAACGCCTGCACGTCCTGCATCCAGGCGTCGCACGCCGTCATCATGACGCCGATGTGCGCGTACACCCCGGTGATCACCAGCTGGTCCCGGCCGAGGGCGCGCATCCGCTCCAGCAGGTCGGTCCGGACGAACGCGCTGTACTTCCACTTCGTCAGCACGGTGTCCCCGGGCCCGGGGGCCACGGCCGCGACGATGGTCTCCGCCTCGGGGTCGGCCGGCAGCCCGGGACCCCAGAAGTCCTGCTGGAGGCCCCGTTCCCGCGGACTCTGGCCGCCCGGCTGGGCGGTCCAGAACACCGGGACGCCCGCCCGGGCCGCCTCCTCGCGCAGCCGGGACACCTGCCGGAGCAGCCCGGTGACGGGCTCCTGGGCGGTGTCGTAGGCGGACAGGAAATAGTTCTGAAGGTCGTGGACCAGCAGGACCGAACGCCGCGGGTCCGGCTTCCAGTCCACCCGGTTCGCGGGCAGCTCGGCGGCGGTGGGCATCGGGTAGGGGGCGATGGAGGGCAGGGCCATGGGAGTTCCGATCGGTGTGCGGGAAGCGGTTCGGTGAGTGGGGCGGATCCGGTGGCGTCCGGTGGGTCAGGCGCCGGCGGGCGCGCCGGTGCGCAGGTCCTTCTTGGAGACCTTGCCCACGCCCGTGGTGGGGAAGGCGGTGACGAACACGACCCGGTCGGGCACCTTGTACGCCGCCAGCCCCCGTTCCCGTACGAACCGGCGCAGCGCGGCGCCCGTGACGGGCTCGGCGTCCGCGCGCGGGATCACGTACGCGCAGGTCCGCTCGCCCAGGTAGGGGTCGGGTTCGGCGACGACGTTGGCGTCGTGCACGGCCGGGTGGGCCAGGAGGTGGTTCTCCACCTCCTCCGCGGCGATTTTCTCCCCACCCCGGTTGATCTGGTCCTTCGCCCGCCCCTCGACGACCAGGTGGCCGCTCGGGGTGGCCCGTACGAGGTCGCCCGTACGGTAGAAACCGTCGGCGGTGAACGAACGGGCGTTGTGCTCCGGGGCGTTCCAGTAGCCGCGGATCGTGTACGGGCCGCGCGTCAGCAGGTGGCCGACGGCGCCCTCCGGGACCGGACGGTCCTCGTCGTCGACGATCAGGATCTCGTCGTCCGGGGAGATCGGCCGGCCCTGCGTGGTGACGATCAGCTCCTCGGGATCGTCGAGCCGGGTGTAGTTCACCAGGCCCTCCGCCATGCCGAACACCTGCTGGAGGGTGCAGCCGAGGGCCGGTCGCACCCGGCGCGCCGCCTCCTCGCTGAACTTGGCGCCGCCGACGAGGAGCACCTCCAGGCTGCTCAGGTCGTGCGGGGTGCGTCCGGCTGCGTCCGTCCACACCAGGGCCAGCGGCGGTACGAGCCCGGTGATGGTGACCCCCTCCGCCTCGATGAGGGGGAACGCCACGTCGGGCACGGGCTGCGGGGCGAGTACCACGCGACCGCCCGCGTACAGCGCGCCCAGCGAACCGGGGGAGGAGAGGGGGAAGTTGTGGGCGGCCGGCAGGGCCACGAGGTAGACGGAGTCCGCGTCCACCCCGCAGAGTTCGTTGGAGCCGCGCAGGGAGTAGAGGTAGTCGTCGTGCGTGCGCGGGATCAGCTTGGGCACGCCCGTGCTGCCCCCCGACAACTGGAGGAACGCCAGGTCCTGCGGTCCCGGCCGGTGCGCGGGGAAGTCCGGACCCGGCTCCTCGGGCACCTCGGCCAGGGCGGTGAACGCGCCCGGCTCCCCGTCGGCGACGAACACGTGGCGCAGCCGCGGCGCGTCCTCGCGCACCTGCGCGGCCAGTTCGCGGTAGTCGAAACCGGCGTGCGCGGACGGGATCACGTAGGCGACGGCCTCCGTGAAGGAGCAGAAGTAGCCGATCTCGGACCGGCGGTGGGCGGGCAGCGCGAAGACGGGCAGCGCACCGAGGCGGAACAGCGCGAAGACGACCTCGAAGAACTCGGCGGTGTTCGGGAGCTGCACCACGACCTTGTCCCCGGCGCCGATGCCGCGCGCGGCGAACCCGGCGGCCATCCGGAGCGCCCGCGCGTCGAGTTCGCCGTACGTCCAGGCCCGCCGGCCGCCGTCGGGGCCGCCCTGCGGGTCGACGACCGCGATCCGGTCGGGGTGCGCGGCGGCGCGTTCGGCGAGCATGCCGCCGAAGGTCTCGCCGCGCCACCAGCCCGCCGCCCGGTAGCGGTCGGCGAACGCGGCCGGCCAGCCGGGCGCTTCGGGCGCGCCGGCTCCCGCGGCCGGCCCGGTTGCTTCGGTGCTCACAGCGCGACCCCCACGGCCTGCAGGAACGTACGGAACTTCGCCGCGGTCTCCGCGGTCTCCTCCTCGGGCCGGGAGTCGGCGACGATCCCCGCTCCGGCGTACAGCCGCAGCCGTCCGCCACCACCCGGACCGCCGGCCTCCTCGGCCTCGGCGCAGCGGATGGTGACGACCCATTCGCCGTCGCCGGATGCGTCCTGCCAGCCGACCATCCCGGTGAAGTATCCCCGGTCGAACTGCTCGGTCTCACCGATGACCCGGCGCGCGACGTCGGTGGGCGTACCGCAGACGGCCGGGGTGGGGTGGAGTGCGCAGGCCAGTTCCAGCGCGGTCAGGTCCGGGTGCGCCACGGTGGCGGTGAGGGTGGTGGAGAGGTGCCACATGGTCGCGGTACGGATCAGCGTGGGCCGCTCCGGCACGTCCAGGTCGGTCGTGTACGGAGCCAGCGCCCGACGCATGGCGTCGACCACGACGGCGTGCTCGTGCAGGTCCTTCGCCGACCGCAGCAGGGCGGCGGCGCGGCTGACGTCCTCGGCGAGATCGGCGCTGCGCGGGACGGACCCGGCCAGCGGATTGGCGACGAGCCGCTCCCCGCGACGGGACACGAGGAGCTCCGGGCTGGCGCCGACGAGGGTGCGCCCGGCGCCGGTCGGCAGGGCGAAGTTGTAGGCGCCGGGGTCGCGGCGGGCCAGCCGCTGGAGCATCGCGGGCAGGTCGAGCGGTGCGTCGGAGGCCAGCTCCAGGGAGCGGGCGAGCACCACCTTGTCGAACTCGCCGGCGCGCATCCGCCGGACGGCGTCCGCGACGCCCCTGCCGTACACCTCGGGCTCCGGCACGGGGGTCACCGTCCACTGGGCGCCGGACGCGGGCTCGGGCGGCAGGGCGATGAGCGGGTCGGCGACCAGCGGCGGCCCCTCGGACACGGACTGCGGTACGACGAGGGCGGCGGGCGCGTCCGGGGCGAAGGGGATGCTGCCCATCACCAGCGGGCGGACGTGGCCGCTGCCCGCGGCCCGGGCAACGGCGGAACGGACCCGCTCCGGCAGGGGCCGCCCGTCGTCGGGCACCTCGGCGTGCACGCCCTCGGCGAGCAGGGTGCGGGTGGGGGTGGCGAGGAAGCGCCGTCCGGGCCGGTAGGCGTCGAGAAGGCTGGTGGCGGCGCCCACCGAGGGGTGGGCGGGCACGCCGGCTGCGGTGGGGCTGGCGGTTGGGTGGACCGTCGGCACGGTGACTCCTGTTCGGGGAAGGGGGGTGAGGGGCCCGCGGGGCGGCGGCCGTCGCGCGGTGCGCGCGGCCGGGCGGCGGTGACGGGACGGGGCGTGCGGCGGGACGCGTGGGCTGTGGCGGTGGGCCGGGTGCGCGGTCAGCGCAGGGTGGCGCCGCCGTCCACGTAGAGGTCCTGCATGGTGATGTGCCGGGCCAGGTCGGAGCAGAGGAAGGCGACGGAGTCGGCGATGTCCTGGGGGTCGGCGATCCGCCCCAGCGGGATGCCGGTGCGGTAGCTCGCGAGGTCACCCTCGATGACCCGTCGGGGCGCGTCCGCGTCGGTCCACAGGGCGCGCTGCATCGGGGTGTCGGTGGAGCCGGGACAGACCGAGTTGCAGCGCACCCCGCTCCCCGCGTACTCCAGTCCCACGCACTTCGTGAACATCACGGAGGCGGCCTTGGAGGCGGCGTACGCGGCCATGTGGGCGCGCGGGATGCCGGCCGCGTTGGAGGCGACGGTGACGATGCTGCCGCCGCCGCGCCGGGCCATCGAGGCGACCAGGGCCCGGGTGGTGTGGAAGACGCCGGTGGCGTTCACCGCGAAGGTTCGGGCCCAGTCCTCGTCGGTGAGTTCGGCGGCGGGCGCGGTGCGCAACACCCCGGCGACGTTGACCAGGATGTCCACCGGTCCGAGTTCCCGCTCGACGCGGGCGACGGTGAGGTCGACGGCCGTGCGGTCGGTGACGTCCAACGGGTACGCGTGCACGCGGCCCGCCCGCTCCCCGCCGGCGGCCCGCGCCTCCCGGGCGGTGTCGTTCGCGAGTGCGGTGAGACCGTCGGTGAGCAGATCCGTCGCGGCGACCTCGGCGCCGAGGCCGGCCAGGGTGCGGGCGACGGCCTCGCCGATGCCGCGCGCGGCGCCGGTGACCAGCGCGATCCGCCCGTCGAGCCGGGAACGGCCGGTCGGTGTGGCAGCGGACATGGGTCCATCCTCCTGGGATGAGATGAAGCGGGAGGTTGAGGGTCGGGGACGGGACGTCCCGTCCCCGCCGGCGGGGACGGCCGTCCGAGCAGGCCGGCCGGCCCCCGCCGGCGCGGGGGGCGTTACGCGGGCCGGGAGGCGTTCAGCGCCCGCGCCACGAGCGGACCGATCCGGTCCAGCGCCGACGGGGACATCAGCTCGTCGTGCTCGCAGTCCAGGACGTGCTCGTCGATCCGCCCGTCCAGGTAGGGCGGCCACACCCGACCCGGCGCCTCGGCGGCCGGGGTGCTGCGGCCCGCCGTGACGAACAGGACGTCACCGCGGTAGCGCCGGGTGCGGCTGCGCGACAGCAGCCGTACGCAGTGCATGTTGGTGGCGACGATCGAGTCGAGCAGCGCCTCGTCGAAGCCGGCGAGCAGGCCCTGGCTGTCGCGGATCGCCCGGATGGCCTCGGACCGGTCCGGGGCGGCGCCGTCGGCGCCCCGCGCGGCGTCCGGCGACAGGCCGGCCACCGACAGCAGGAAGCCGCTCTCCTCCCGCTCCAACCGCTCCTGCCAGCCCGGCTCGTCGACGTACGCCCAGTCGTCGGTCTCCGGCGGGTACGCGTCGAGCAGCCCGAGGAAGGCGACCTCCTCACCGCGTTCCTGGAGCAGCGCGGCCAGCGTCTGCGCCACCGTCCCGCCGAAGGAGTACCCGAGGAAGTGGTACGGGCCCTGCGGCTGGACCGTCCTGATCCGCTCCAGGTACAGCTCCGCCAGCCCCGCCACGTCCGTGACGTCCGGCTGCGCACCCGACAGGCCGGGCGACTGCAGGCCGTACACCGGCCGGTCCGCGTCCAGATGACGCAGCAGACCGGTGTACTGCCAGCTGAAGCCGGAGGCCGGGTGGAAGCAGAACAGCGGGGCCGCCGTGCCGCGTTCGCGCAGCGGCATCAGGATCCGCAGCGCGTCGCGGCGGGCGTCGTCACCGATCCGGGAGGCGATGTCCGCCACCGTCGGGGCGGACATCACCGTGGCCACCTGGATCGGGATGCCGAGCTCCGCGCGGATCCGGCCGACCAGTCGCATCGCCAGCAGCGAATGCCCGCCCAGCTCGAAGAAGTTGTCCTCCGCGCCGACCCGCTCCAGACCCAGCACCTCCGCGAACACGGCGGCGATCAGTTCCTCCCGGGCGTCCTTGGGCGGCCGGCCGCCGGCGTCCCCGAAGTCCGGTGCGGGCAGCGCCGCCCGGTCCACCTTCCCGTTCACCGTCAGCGGCAGCGCCGCCAGTTCGACGAAGGTCGACGGGACCATGAACTCCGGCAGTGCGGAAGACAGTTCGGCCCGCAGTCGGGTCGCATCGTTCGATCCCGCGGCGGAGGGCACCGTGTAGGCGACCAAGCGCTTCACCCCGGATGCCCCGGTGTGCACGGCGACGGCCGCGGCGGACACGCCCGGCAGGTCGGAGACCGCCGACTCGATCTCACCGAGCTCGATCCGGAAGCCCCGGATCTTCACCTGGTCGTCGGCCCGGCCCAGGTAGTCGAGCCGGGCGTCGGGCCGCCGGCGCACCAGGTCGCCGGTCCGGTACATCAGCGTGCCCGGCTCGCCGAACGGGTCGGCGACGAACCGCTCGGCCGTCGGCGCGGGCCGCCCGAAGTACCCGCGCGCCAGCCCGGCACCCGCCAGGTACAGCTCGCCGGACACCCCGGCCGGGACCGGACGCAGCGCACCGTCCAGCACGTAGGCGCGGGTGTTGCGGATCGGACCGCCCACGCACGAGGAGTCGCTGTCGGCGACGTCCGCGCCGAGCGCGTTGATCGTGTACTCGGTGGGACCGTACAGGTTGTAGCCCATGGTGCCCTCGGTGCGCCGGAGCAGGGCCCACAGGGAATCGGGCACCGCCTCACCGCCCAGCAGGAACAGCGCGGGACGGTGCCGGTCCGCGTCCAGCAGACCGGCCTCGATCAGCTGCTGCCCGTACGACGGGGTCACGTTCACCACGTCGATGCCCACCCGGTCGTAGTGCGCCGTCAGCGCGGCCGGGTCCATCCGGAGCCCCTCGCCGATCACGTGCACCTCGTGCCCGTCGACCAGCCAGAAGAACTCCTCCCACGACATGTCGAAGGCGAACGACACGGTGTGCGCCACCCGCATCCGACGCGTCCCCGCGAGCCGTGCCGCCGGCGAGAAGATCCGCTCCCGGTGGTTGAGCAGCATGTTCGTCAGACCCGCGTAGGGCACCACGACGCCCTTGGGGCGTCCCGTGGAACCGGAGGTGTAGATGACGTACGCGGGATGCCTGCCGTCCCGGCGGCCGATCAGCTCCTCCTCGGACAGCCCGGCGCCGGACAGCGCCGCCAGCTCGGCCACCGTCGCCGGGTCGTCCAGCGCCAGGGCCGGCGCACCCTCCACGACCGGGACCCGGCCCGCCACCGGAGCCGTCGTCACCAGGCACAGCGGGCCCGCGTCGCGGACCATCGTCGCCAACCGGTCCACCGGGTGGTCGAGGTCCAGCGGCAGGTACGCCGCCCCCGTCTTCAGTACGGCGAACAGCGCGACGACGAAGTCCGCCGAGCGGGGCAGCCCCAGGGCCACCACCCGCTCCGGGCCGGCTCCCCGCGCCACCAGGGCGCGCGCCAGCCGGTTGGCCCGACCGTCGAGCTCCGCGTAGGTCAGCCGCTCGTCCTCGAAGACCAGCGCCGTCTCGTGCGGGGTCCGTGCCGCCTGCTCCGCGAACAGGTCGATCACGGTGGTGTCCGGCACCGGCCGGCCCGTCTCGTCACCGCGGGCCAGTTCGGCCGCCCGCTCCTCGGGCGTCAGCGTGGCCAGCCGGCCCACCGGCAGCGCCCCGCCGTCGGCCAACTGTTCCACGAGCAGGCCCAGCCGCCCGGCGAGGCCGCGCGCGGTCTCCTCGTCGTACAGGTCGGGGCGGTAGGCCAGGGTCAGTTCCAGCGACCGGCCCGGGGTGACCGCCAGGGTCAGCGGATAGTGGGTGCCGTCCACGCTGTGCGTCCAGCCGATCTGGTGCTCCGCGACGGCCGCCTCGCGGGCCGCGTCGTCCAGCGGCGTGTTCCGGAAGACGTACAGGGTGTCGAAGAGCTGCCCGATGCCCGTGTCCCGCTGCACCGGACCCAACCCCACGTAGTGGTGCGGCAACAGCGCGGCGTGCTCGCCCTGCACCCGCACCAGCAGGTCCCGCAGCCGCTCGCCCGGCCGCAGCGCCACCCGGAACGGCAGCGTGTTCATGAACATGCCGATCATGCGGTCCACACCGGGCAGGTCGGCGGGGCGGCCCGAGACGGTGGCGCCGAACACCACGTCGTCGCGGCCCGTCATCCCCGACAGCGCCATCGCCCAGGCCGTGCTCAGCACCGTGTTGAGGGTGACCCCGGCGCCCCGCGCGAAGACCCGCAGCCGATCGCTCGTCGCCTCGTCCAGCGACAGGTCCACGACCTCCGCCGTCACCGGCGTCCGCGCCGGGTCGGCGGGCGCCACCAGGGTGCCCTGCTCCAGACCCGCCAGGTGCGCGCGCCACGCCCCCACCGAGGCGTCCGTGTCCACGGCCGCCAGCCACCGCAGGTACTCCCGGTACGGAGTCACCGGCGCGGCCTCCTCCAGCGCGGCGCCGCGCGCCCCGTACAGCGCGAACAACTCCTCGAAGAACAGCGACTCCGACCAGCCGTCCGTCAGGATGTGGTGCTGCGTCACGCACAGCATCCACCGGTCCTCGGCGAACCGCAGCAGGCTCACCCGCATCAGGGGCGGCGCCGCCAGGTCGAACCGGGTGGCCGCGTCGGCCAGCGAGAAGGCGCGCAGCGCCGCGTCCTGCCCGTCCCGATCCAGTCCGGTGTGGTCCACGACCTGCCAGGGCAGCTCCCACCGGCCGGGCACGACCTGGACAGGACCCGGCAGACCCTCGTGCCAGAACCCCGACCGCAGGTGCGGATGGCGGCCCAACAGCGTCTCGAACGCCGCCCGCAGCGCCCCCTCGTCCACCGCGTGCCGCAGCTCGACGAAGTTCTGCATCAGGTAGACGTCCAAGGCGTGGTCGTCGTACACCGCGTGGAAGTACAGGCCCTCCTGGAGCGGGGCCAGCGGCAACACCTCCTCGCCCGACGGGAACACCCCGTCGAGCACGGCGCGCTGCTCCGAGGTCAGTTCCACCAGCGGCCCGTCCGCGGCCGGCAGCTCCACCGCCGGCTGCCCGGCGGTCCCCGCCGAACCCGCCAGCCGGGCCGGAGTACGGTGCTCGAACACGTCCCGCGGGGTCAGCACGAGGCCCTCCTTGCGGGCCCGCGCCACCAGCCGGATCGAGACGATGCTGTCACCGCCCAACGCGAAGAAGTCGTCCTCCACCCCGACGGATTCGAGCCCCAGGACCTCGACGAACACCGCGCACAGCTGCTCCTCGGCGGGCGTGCGCGGCGCCCGCGACGGGGCCGCCCCACCGAGCGCCGGAGCGGGCAGCGCGGCCCGGTCCAGCTTGCCGCTGACGTTCACCGGCAGGGCCTCCAGGACCACCACCGCCGCCGGCACCAGGTAATCCGGCAGCCGCGCCGCCAACCGCTCCCGTGCCTCCACCGGGTCGACGTCCCCGGTGACGTAACCCACCAGGCGCTTCACCCCCGGCGTGTCCTCCCGGACCACGGCCGCCGCACCCGCCACCCCGTCCAGGGCGCTCAACTCGGCCTCCACCTCACCGAGTTCGATGCGGAACCCGCGGATCTTGACCTGGTCGTCGGCCCGGCCGAGGAACTCCAGCTCCCCGTCCGGCCGCAACCGCACCAGGTCGCCCGTGCGGTACATCCGGCTGCCGGCAGGCCCGTACGGGTCGGCCGTGAACCGCTGCGAGGTCAACGCCGGTCTGCCCAGGTAGCCGCGGGCGATGCCGTGACCGGCCAGGTACAGCTCACCCGGCGTGCCCGCCGGCACCGGACGCAGCGCCCCGTCCAGGACGTACGCCGCCGTGTTGCCGATGGGCCGTCCCACCACCGCCGTCCGCGACACGGACAGGTCGGCGGCGAGGGCGTCCACCGTGTACTCGGTGGGACCGTACAGGTTCACGGACATCACCCCGGGAGCGGATCGCACCTCGCTCCACACCGACTCCGGCACCGCCTCACCGCCCAGCAGCAGCAGACCCGGCCGGTGGTGTGCCGCGTCGAGCAGCCCCCACTCCAGCAGCGCCTGCGCGTGGGTCGGCGTCACGTCCATGGCGTCGATCCGCCGCTCGCGGACGTACTCCACGGTGAACTCGGCGTCCCTGCGACCCACTTCGTCCAGGACGTGCAGTTCATGGCCCGCGATCAACCAGAACAGCTGCTCCCAGGAGGTGTCGAAGCTGAACGAGGCCGTGTGCAGGGCGCGCAGCCGCCGGCCGCCGGCCGCCGCCACCACCGGCCCGAGGATCTCGGCCAGGTGGTTCGCGTACAGGTTCGACAGGCCGCCGTGCGTCAGCACCACACCCTTGGGCACACCGGTGGAACCCGAGGTGTAGATCACGTATGCCGGGTGCGCCCCGTCCACCGCCACCACCGGGAAATCCGCTGCGTACGAGCCGAGTTCACGCTCCGCGCCCGGCGCGTCGAGCACGATCCGGTCCGGCCCGGAGCCGTCCTCGGCGGGCAGCAGCCCCACCGCGGCGCCGGTCGTCACCACGCACAGTGGACGCGCGTCGCCGAGCATCAGCGCCAGCCGGTCCGCCGGATGGTCCAGGTCCAGCGGCAGGTACGCCGCACCCGCCCGCAGCACCGCGAGCACGGCCACGGCCGAGTCCACCGACCGGGGCACGGCCAGCGCCACCACCGTGTCCGGGCCCGCACCCCGCGCGGCGAGCAGCGCCGCCAGCCGACCGGCCCGCTCGTCGAGCTCGGCGAACGTCAGCCGCCGCTCCCCGGCGACGACCGCGCAGGCGTCCGGCGTGGCCGCCGCCTGCTCCGCGAACCGGTCGGCGACCGTCCCCGCGGGGACGTCGCGCACGGCGCCGTGCCAACCGGCCACCAGCTCGGCCCGTTCGGCGGGCGTCAGCAGCTCCAGGGAGCCGACCGGCAGCTCCGGATCGGCCGCGACCTGCTCCAACAGGTCGGCGAACCGCTCCGCGAGGACCGTCACGGTACGACCGGTGAGCAGATCGGGCCGGTATTCCAGGGCCAGTTCGGCCCGCTCGTCCAGGGACACCGCCAGCGTCAGCGGGTAGTGGGTGCCGTCACGGGCCTCGACGCCCGTCACCCGTACCCCGTCGGAGAGCGCCGGCCGGGCCGCCGGATCCACCGGGTAGTTCTCGATGACGACCAGGGTGTCGAACAACTCTCCGCCACCGGCCTGCTTCTGGATCAACCGCAGCCCCAGGTGGTGGTGGGCCAACAGTGCGTTCTGCTCGTCCCGGAACCGGCGCAGCACCTGAGCCACGCTCTCCCCGGGGCGCGCGGCCAGACGCACCGGGACGGTGGTGATGAACAGTCCGACCATCGACTCGACGCCCGGTATCTCCTCCGGCCGGCCCGCCACCGTCAGCCCGAACAGCACGTCCTGACGGCCCGTCAACGACCCGAGCAGCAGGCCCCACGCCGCCTGGATCACGGTGCTCGGCGTGGTGCCCAGCTTGCGGGCCGTCGCCGTCAGCCGCGCCGTCGCCGCCTCGCTCAGCTCCAACCGGTGCACACCCGGCCGCACCGCCGTCCGCGCCGGGTCGGCCGGCGCCACCAGCGTCGCCCCGTCCACCCCCGCCAGGGCCGAGCGCCAGGCCGACTCGGCGGCGCCGGAGTCCTGCCGCTTGAGCCACTTCAGGTAGTCCCGGTACGGGCGTACGGGAGACAGCCCGGCCGCGTCGCCGTCCCGGTCGTACAGCGCGAGCAGATCGGCCACGAGCAGTGGCATCGACCAACCGTCGACCAGGATGTGGTGGACCGTGATCACCAGCCGGTGCTCCTCGTGCCCCAGCCGGGCCAGCGCGAGGCGCAGCAGCGGCGGCCGGTGCAGCTCGAACCGGCGCGCCAACTCGGCCCGCTCGACCCGACGGACCGCAGACGGGGACGGGTCGTCCGAGAGGTCGACCCGGTCCAGGGCGAACGTCACCTCGGCCGGTACGAACTGCACCGGCTGCGGGACGCCCTCGTACCAGAACCCGGCCCGCAGGTTCGGGTGCCGGCGCAGCAGCGCCGTCGCCGCCCGCTCCAACCGGTCGGCGTCGACCGGCCCGCCCAGCGACACCGACACCTGCACGGTGTACACGTCCGGGGCGCTGCGGTCGTACACGGAATGGAACAGCATGCCCTGCTGCAAGGGGGACAGCGGAAGCATGTCCTCGATACGAGCCTGCGTCACTGCTGGGCCCTCCACATTTCTTCGAGCATGGCGATCTGGTCCTGGTCGAGTTCGACCAGGTCGAGGTCCGAGGGGGTGTGCCCCGCGGTGGTGCCGCCGGATGCCCAGGCGGCGAGGGTGTCGAGCGCGACCGACCAGCGGTCGGCGATCAGCGCGACGGTCTCTTCGGGCAGGGCCTCACCGGCCCTGACGAACACGGCGACCAGCTCCGGACCGTCCGCGCCGTCGACGATCTCGACGTTGATCTCCAACGCGTGCGACAGCGGCAGCTCCGGATGCGGCCGGCCCGACAGGGCCCGCGCCTCCGCGGCCGGACCCCACGCCGAGGGGTCCGCGCCGGTCTGCCGGCCCAGGTAGTTCCAGAGGATCTCGGCGTTGCCCGTGGCGGCGAACAGCGCGGCGGTCGCCGGGTTCCCGTACCGCAGCAGACCGGCGCCGATGCCTCCGTCGGGTACCTCGCGCAGCAGCTCCTTGACCTCCTTCAGGGCGGTCCCGGCGTCCTCCCGCCCGTCCAGCACGGCGGCCGGATCGTAGGAGGACGCCGCCAGCCGCACCGGATGGATGCTGGTCAGCCACCCGACGGTACGGGTGAGGTCGGCGCCCGGCAGCAGCTCCTGCTCCCGGCCGTGACCCTCCAGGTCGACGGTGAACCCCCGCCCACCGGACCGCCCTCGGCGGGCCGCCCACTCGCCGACGGCCAACGACAACGCCGTCAGCAGCGTGTCGCCGACCGTCCCGTGGAACGCCGACGGCACCGCTTGCAGCAGTGGCGCCGTGCGCTGCGCCGACAGGCGTACGGTCAGCGCCCGGGCGGTCGCCGCCGTGTCCCGGGCCGGGTCCAACGGCCGGTCGGCGAGCAGCGGCCCGCCCGGCGCCGCCGCCAGCCAGCGGTCGAGCTCCGCGGTGCGTCGGGGGTGCTGCGCCTCGGCCAGCAGGTGGGTGGTCCACGTCCGCAGCGAGGTCCCGACGGGTTCCAGCACCGGCACCCGGCCCTCGACCGCCTGCTCGTACGCCGACCGCAGATCGGGCAGCAGGATCTGCCAGGACACCTCGTCCACCGCCAGGTGGTGCGCGGCGATCAGCAGCCGCCCGGCGGCGCCGGGACCCCGGTCGAGGTGAACGGCCCGCACCAGCGTCCCGGCCACCGGGTCGAGGAGCCCCGACAGTCGCGCCGACTGCCCGGCGACCAGCTCGCGCAGCTCGGCGTCGCCGGCCGCGGACGCGTCCACGCGCTCCATCACGACCGACGCCGTCACCGAGCCCGCCGGCCGCACCTCGGCGCTCCACACCCCCGGCCGGGGCACGGTCAGCAGTTGCCGCAACCCGTCGTGGTGGTCCAGTACGGACTGCAACGCGGTCGCCAGGTGCGCGTGCGCCACCCCGGCGGGCAGCAGCACCAGCCGGGCCTGCCCGAACGAGGCGAACGGGCCGCCGCGCGCGGCCAGCCACTGCGCGACCGGCGGCAGCGGCAGCGGGCCGGGGCCGCCGTCCGCGGCCCGGACCGGGGCCGCCGACGCGTCGGCGCGCCAGGTGGCGACCTCACCGAGAGCGGCCGGCGTCGGGTGCTGGAAGATCTGCCGGGCGGACACCGTCAGGCCCGCCCTGCGGGCCAGGCCCACCAGCCGGATGGAGACGATGCTGTCACCGCCGAGCTCGAAGAAGTTCTCCTCGGCGCCGATCGACGGCAGTCCGAGCACCTCCGCCATCAGGGCGGCGAGCAGGTCCTCGGCGCTGCCGGCCGGACCGGACGGCTCCACCGCGACCGCGACCGCCACGGGTCGGGCCGGCGCCACCGGCGCCGGCAGGGCCCGGCGGTCGAGCTTCCCGTTGGGCGACAACGGGAGCCGCTCCAGGGGTACGAACACGGCCGGGACCATGTACTCGGGGAGCCGGGCGGCGGCCAGGGCGCGCAGGGCGTCCTGATCGACGGCGGCCGTGGGCGCCGGGACGACGTACGCCACCAGGCGGTGCACCCCGGGAACGTCCTCGCGCACCAGCACGGCGACCTGCTCCACGCCGGACGCGGAGGCGAGCACCGCTTCGATCTCGCCGGGTTCGATGCGGAAGCCGCGGAGTTTGATTTGGTCGTCGGTGCGGCCGAGGTAGTGGAGGTGGCCGTTGGGGAGCCATTGGGCGAGGTC